>DWWS01000027.1 GCA_019119595.1 Candidatus Eisenbergiella merdavium
ATTTTTGTACGAACTGTTTTTTGAGAAGCAGCAATCAGCTTCATAAAAGGGCAAAAGCCCTTTTATGAAACTGACATTTTCCCAAGTGAAACTTTAAATTAAAAAGTGACATTTTCAAAAGTTATTGACATTGGGGGGAGAGACTTTAGCCGGAAATAGTCTGATCCGCTTTAAAATAAAAACGGAGAAACAGCCCTGTCCTGCAGCCGTTTCTCCATTTTCTCAGATTCTCTTTTTTACTTTTTTAAAGCTTAATCAGCAGGATGCATGATCATAGCATATGCGCCAAGTCCGCCTGTCGTCTGGAAAGATACAGTGTTTAAATCCTGATCCAGATCCGGAAGGATCTCCACTGTTCCGCCAGGCCGCACGCTTACCATTTCATAGGTATATCCGTCCTTCACCTGATTGACGGGTATGCTGAAAATCATGGTAATCTTTCTTCCATCCTGAGCAAACAGGGTGAATTTTCCTTCCTCAAGGCTGCCGATTTCCATATTTACAGCTCCGATCACAGAGCCGCCGACCGCCTCTGCCGCAGCTTCAATGCTCTCCATTGCCGCAGGCGTATTTTTTTCAGTTATATCATAAATCTTAATATAGGGCTGCGCGGAATCCCCTACGCCATATGCCTCTGCCAGAACGTCTTTGTCCGTACCGACAATAGTTCCCTGGAACGTCTCGGACATATAAGCCCCTTTTAACGTAGATGTACGGAACTCGCCGTTAAATTTTATCATGCTTGTGGAAGGGATTTCAGCCACTTCCTCTTCTCTCTCTCTTTCCTCAGAGCCTCCCTCCTCATCTCCGGAATTGTCAGGCGCACTTGTATTGCCGGATACGGAATTGTCAGGCGCGCTCGTATTACCGGATACAGATCTGGCGTTTGCCCCAACAACAGGAGCCATCACCAGGCTCAGAGCCATTGCTGCGACCAGCATTTTCATAGACTTGTTCTTGATCATTACAGCTTCCTCCTTGAGTCTAAGATTTTTATATTCATTAATCGGAAAGGTCCCGTTCCGAAATGAACATCTTTTACAATTGCTTTCAATCTATCTATTTGTGGTTATAGTATATATTTGTCTCAAAATAAAGTCAAGAGGCCTTCCGTTTTGGAAACACCTTCCGTCTTTTCCTAATCGGAAAGCAGGAGCGCTGCACCGGAAAACCGCCGGTGCGCGCTCCTGCTTCTTTTGCTGTGTTATTGCATTTCCGTTTCTATCAGGCAAAGGGATTCTCGGAAGGATAAAGCATGCCCTTGGGCTGATTGAAGTTGATCTCATCAAGCTCTACGCCGATATACTTGAACACCTCGTACAAAGCCTTTCCATAATGGCCGAAGGCCACCGCGCCGTGATGAGGATAGTTTTTCTCAATGAGCACATGACGGTAGAAGCGTCCCATCTCCGGGATAGCGAAAATGCCGATGCCGCCGAAGGAACGGGTGGCCACAGGGAGCACCTCGCCCTGCGCGATGTAAGCACGAAGCTTGCTGTCGGACGTGCTCTGCAGGCGGTAGAAGGTGATGGAGCCGGGAACGATATCGCCCTCCAGCGTACCCTGGGTCACCTCTTCGGGCAGGCTTCTTGCCATGATGAACTGATATTTCATCTCGCAGAAGGAAAGCTTGCTGGAAGGAGTGTTTCCGCAGTGGAAGCCCATAAAGGTATCCTTCTGGGTGTAGCCGTATTTTCCGGCGATCTCGCTCTGATACATGTCCGCCGGAACGGTGTTGTTGATATCAAGCAGGGTGACCGCATCCTGGCTGATCACGGTTCCGATGAACTCGCTCAGCGCGCCGTAGATATCCACCTCGCAGGATACCGGGATGCCACGTTTGGTCAGGCGGCTGTTCACATAGCAGGGAACGCAGCCGAACTGGGTCTGGAAGGCGGGCCAGCACTTTCCTGCGATGACTACATGTTCTCTGCTGCCCTTATGCTCTTCGATCCAGTCAAGCAGGGTAAGCTCATACTGAGCCAGTCTGGAAAGGATCTCAGGCTTTTTGTTTCCAGCACCAAGCTCCGCTTCCATATCGGCTACCACGGAAGGGATCCTCTCGTCGCCCGCATGATTGTTGAAGGCCTCGAACAGATCCAGCTCGGAATTTTCCTCGATCTCAACGCCCAGGTTGAACAGCTGCTTGATCGGAGCGTTGCAGGCCATGAAATCTCTGGGACGGGGGCCGAAGGAGATGATCTTCAGGCTGTGCAGGCCGACCACCGCTCTTGCGATGGGAGCGAATTCCGCGATCATATCCGCGCACTCCTCCGCCGTTCCCACCGGATATTCCGGAATATAGGCCTTCAGATTTCTCAGCTTCAGGTTATAGCTGGCATTCAGCACGCCGCAGTAGGCGTCTCCTCTTCCCCCGATCAGATTGTCTCCGGTTTCCTCCGCGGCGGCCACCACCATGGCGGGGCCGTCAAATTCCTTGATCAGCAGGGTTTCCGGCGTTTCAGGGCCGAAGTTTCCAAGATAGACCACGATCGCGTTGCAGCCGGCGGTCTTCACGTCCGCAAGGGCTTTTCTCATATCGATCTCATTCTCGATGCAGACAGGGCATTCATACAGACCCTCTCCGTACTTCTTTTCGTAAGCGGCGACAACGGCCTTCCTTCTGGATACGGACAGATCCATGGGGAAGCAGTCACGGCTTACGGCCACAATTGCAATTTTTTCTTTCGGCATGTTGTTCATAGGTTTCTTCCTTTCCGCGGCAGTCACAGCCGCCCTTTCCTTATTGAAACAGCCTGCGGGCGCAGGCGTTCATCCTCTTTCAGCTTTTCAGCGCTCCAGATCGTTCACGCAGATATTTTCTCCCACAAGGCCCAGGTGGGTTCCCTCGGGGAGCCCGCCCTCCGGGTGGCCGATTAGCCACTTGTTCTTCGCGGTGAGCAGCCTGTCCTCTCCTCCGGCATAGTGGTTTTCATCCAGCGCCTGATTGGTTCCGTCTGGAAGCACGATCACGCAGCGGAAGCCCTCGTCCGAAGCGTTGCAGGGCGCATAATGCAGGCTGGTGGCATACAGCTCCACGCCAACGCCCGCAGGAAGAAGGAACGCTTCCACTTTCGCGGTATCGTAGGTATCTCCCTCTTCGATATCCTGCTGCTGTCCCAGGAGCAGGATCAGGTCGTTCGCCGCCACGTCGATCTCAGATGTTCTGTGGTATTCCAGCGCGTTCAGATACACATTGTTCCCGTTGCAGTAGCCGATCTGAATGGGCATCTCTCCATAGGTCACATCCTGCAGCGCCTGGTAGACCGGAAGCGCCTCAAGCTGCTCCACGCTGGGCTCATACACTACATCCTGCGGGCAGGGCGTCTTCTTCAGCTCCTCCACCAGCTCTGAAAAATCCACATTTTCCACTACCCTCCCGTACTTTTTAAAAGACGGGTCTGTCACTTTCTGCAGCTTCATCTTCTTTTCCCTCCGTTTCAAAGCTCATTGGTTGTTAAAACACAAGTTGGTCAAACAGCTGCCTGCAGGCCGGATAAATCTGCTTAAACTGCTGATATCTTGCCTCATATTTTGCCGCGAGAGCCGCGTCCGGCATCTCCGTTCCGGCCGCCTTCACCAGCCGATCCGCCGCGTCCTCCACGCTCGCGAACGCGCCGCAGCCCACCGCCGCGAGGATCGCGCCGCCAAGACCGGGGCCTTCCTCGCTCTCGATCTGCTCCACCGGAATGTTCAGTACGTTGGCCATGATCTTTCTCCAGAGCGGACTCCTGGCCCCGCCTCCGCAGATCCTCGTTTTCTCGATCCGGATCCCCTGTGACTTTGCCACCTCAAAGGAATCCCGCAGAGCAAAGGCAACGCCCTCCAGCACCGCCTGCGTCATGTCGGCGCGCGTGGTATCCATCGTCATGCCGATGAAGGTGCCTCTCGCGTTCGGATTGTTGTGGGGCGAGCGCTCTCCCATCAGATAAGGAAGGAAAAATACCCGGTTTTCTCCCAGCTCCCCGATCCGGGCCTGCTCTCCCGCATAATCGGAGGTTTTCAGGATGTCGTCCATCCACCATTTGTTGCAGGAAGCAGCGCTGAGCATGCAGCCCATCAGGTGCCAGCTCCCGTCCGCGTGCGCGAAGGCATGCAGCGCATTGTTTTCATCCACGCAGAAATGCTCTGAGGAAATGAAGATCGTCCCGCTGGTTCCCAGGGAAATGTTGCATTTTCCGTCGCCCACGGTTCCCGTTCCCACGGCTGCCGCCGCATTATCCCCGGCTCCGGCGATCACCTTCACATTCTCAGATATCCCAAGCTCCTTCGCGATCTGCGGAAGCACGCAGCCCACCGCCTCATAGCTTTCGTATACCTTCGCAAGCTGCTCCGGGCGGACGCCGCAGATCTCACACATTTCCTTCGACCAGCAGCGGTTCTTCACATCGAACAGAAGCATTCCCGAAGCGTCCGAAACGTCGGTGCAGTGCGCGCCCGACAGCCGGTAGGCCAGATAATCCTTGGGCAGCATGATCTTCGCGATCGCGTCAAAATGCTCCGGCTCATGCTTTTTCACCCAGAGAAGCTTCGGCGCGGTAAAGCCCGCAAACGCGATGTTCCCCGTATATTCGGAAAGCTTTTCCTTTCCGATCACCTGATTCAGATAATCCGTTTCCTCCCCGGTCCTGCCGTCGTTCCACAAAATGGCCGGACGGATCACCTCATCCCTTTCATTCAGGATCACCAGCCCGTGCATCTGCCCGCCGAAGCTGATGCCCTCCACCTGCGACCGGTCGCAGTCCGAAAGCAGCTCCTTTAATCCCGCCATCGTCTGCTCAAACCAGTCCTCCGGACGCTGCTCCGACCAGCCCGGCTGCGGAAAAAACAGAGGGTATTCCTTCGATACCACCCTGTGTATGACTCCCCTTTCATCCATCAGAAGCAGCTTTACCGCAGAGGTTCCAAGGTCCACTCCTATGTACAGCATGCTGCGCCTCCCTTCCGTTTTCATCACCTGTTATCCTGTTTCGTGCCCGTGCACGTTATCTTTATCATAATTGATTTTCATTAAAAAATCAATCCGATTTTCCACTTTTTCCATTTTTCTGTTTCTTTGTTACTTTTTACTGATTTTTGCTGTATTTGACTGCACTTTCTGCTTTTTCCCCTGTGTTTTCTCTCTGTTATCTCTCTGCTTTCCCTCTGTTTTACGCCGTCTGACCGGCGTGCAGTGCCCGGACACATTTTGTACGCGGTTTCAAATTGACTTTGCTTCCGGTTTATGTTAGGGTAAAAGAAAAAACTGACGCGGCAGTCCGGCCGAATGCCGGCTGCTGCGATCTGACACAGACGGGAGGGGTCGGATTGGCTACCATCAAAGAAATCGCAGAACTTGCCGGTGTTTCCAGAGGCACCGTGGACCGCGTCCTCAATAACCGCGGCGCGGTCAGCGAACAGACCGCCCGCAAGGTGCTGGATATCGCCCGCGCGCTCCAATACCGTCCCAATCGGGCCGGCATCGTTCTCGCCGCCCGCAAAAGAAATCTGAAGATCGGCATCATTCTTTTCGACAACGGCAATCCTTTTTTTGACGAGGTGCTGGACGGCGTGCAGAAAAAGGCCCGTGAGCTGGAGGACTACAACTGCTGCGTCAGCGTACGCCGCGTGGGCTTCAATCCGGATGCCCAGCTTGCCGCCATGGAGGAAATGGCTGCCGACGGCGCCTCCGGCCTCATCCTCTCCCCCTGCAACGATCCCGGGATCCGGGAAAAGATCAACGAGCTGGACGCCAGGGGAATCCCTGTCATCACCACCAACACGGATATCGAAAACTCCGCCCGACTGGCCTATGTCGGCTGCGATTTTTACCGCTCCGGCCAGACTGCCGCCGGCCTCATGCACCTGATCGGAAAGCCGCCTGTCCGCGTCGGGATCATCACCGGCTCCTCCCATGTCCTCTGCCACACCGACCGGATCGCCGGCTTTCAGGATCAGATCCGCTCCCACTATCCCGACATCCGCATTCTGGACACCAGGGAAAACAGCGACGACGAATTTGAAAGCTATTCCAACACCCTCGCCATGCTGCAGGAGCGCCCGGACCTCAACGCCCTCTATTTCGCCGCCGGCGGCGTTTACGGCGGCTGCCGGGCCATCCTCGCATCCGGCCGCAGCGACATCACCGTCATTTCCTGCGACAAGGTTCCCACCACCCGGGAAATGCTCCTGAACGGCGTCATCGACGCCACCATCTGCCAGCAGCCCGCCGTTCAGGGAAGCCTCCCCCTCGAGCTTCTCTTCACCCACCTCGCCACCGGCCAAAAACCCGCCCGTGAATATAACTATACCTCTATAGATATCAGGATACGGGAAAATGTCTAGCTACGAGCCATGCGTCCATAAAAACAAACCCCCGACGTGAGCTTGCTCACAGGAGGGGGTTCGTTTTTGTGGACATACGGCGACAGCCGCAGCCGGATGATGCGTCAGCGTCATCCGGCTGGCATGGCGGATTCCGCGTGGACGACTCCCTTCTCCTGAAGCAGGCTTGCCTGGTGAAGGAGCTTGGGTTGTATGGACATACGGCGACAGCCGCAGCCGGAAAATGCGTCAGCGTTTTCCGGCTGGCATGGCGGATTCCGCGTGGACAACTCCCTCTGCAAGCTTGTTTGCAGAACGGATTTTGGCTGAATGAGCATACGGCGACAGCCGCAGCCGGATGATGCGTCAGCGTCATCCGGCTGGCTCGGAATCCAGCAATGCGTTCGCATACCTGCTGAGCGCTTCGCAGGGCTCATATTCTGTCCGGTAACCAATACCGTCAATGACAAGAAACGGATTATACGCCATGATCTCTGTCCGCGTGCCGTCCGTCATGATCAGCGTAAAAACAACACCCTGTCCGGCATAGTCCGTATAGGAATCATCTTCCCTGTAAATGACCACATCCCGCAGGATATCCAGCAGTTCCTGAATATCTTCTATTTCAACCGTTTCGCCCGGCGGAGTTAATAACACTCTGGCCGACGCGATCTGCGCCGCGTCCAGATCTTTGTATGGCTTTTTCCCCTTTGGAAAAAAGAATGCCGCCGCAAGCACAGCCAAAAGGGCGATGCTCAGTGCTGCAATGATCAGGCTCTTCTTTTTCATACCACAGGCCTCCCGTCCATTTTCAGCGATCCATAACAGACATGAAAACAAAAACCCCTCGCTTCATAAATATACTAACACAGGGTCAAAGGCAAATCCACTCATTTCAGCCTGCCGGCACCTGCATTCCCGCACAGCGCCACAGCTCCCTCTTTTTTTCTCCCCCAAAAGCAAAAAAGCTTGCATAACCTCCCCCTATCACGTATCATTAATATAATCAGTACGATCACACGGGCCCTTACAGGCCCTTATATTTTCCATGTCAAAAGGAAGAGAGGTAACAAAAATGGCAGCAGACATGAAACAGCTTGAGATTTCTTCCATCCGCGAGGAAATGAAGGAATTCAAGGAAAAAACGGACGCTTTTTACGCGGGAGAAATGGATAAGGGCGCTTACAAATCCTTCTCCGGCAGATTCGGAAGCTACGCGCAGAAGGGCGGAAAGGCCAGCATGCTGCGCCTGCGCATGCCCGCGGGACGGATCACGAAGGAAAAGCTCAGATTTGTTGCGGACTCCATCGCCGCGCATCAGGTGAAACGGGCGCACTTCACCACCTGCCAGACCATCCAGCTTCACGATCTGAGCGGCGAGGATGCGTATGAGATCATGTCCGCCGCACTGGATGCGGGAATCGTTACCCTGGGCGGCGGCGGAGATTTTCCCAGAAACGTCATGTGCTCTCCCTTATCCGGCGTGGAACAGGACGAGTGCTTCAATCCTCTCCCCTGGGCGGAAGCGGCGGGCGAATACCTGATGACCTTTATCCATGCGCAGAAAATGCCGCGCAAGCTGAAGGTTGCTTTTTCCAATTCCCCCAAAAACATCACCCACGCCACCTACCGTGACCTTGGCTTTACGGCCCGCCCTGATGGGAAATTCGACGTTTACAGCGCCGGCGGCCTTGGAAACAATCCCCGTCTCGGCGTGCTGGTAGCGGAGGCTGTGGAGCCCACCGATATCCTGTATCATATCAAGGCCATGTGGCTCACCTTCCTCGCCTACGGGAATTATGAATCCCGCGCAAAGGCGCGCACGCGCTACATGCAGGAGGCGCTTGGCGGGCCGGAGGCCTATGCGAAGGCATATCGGGAAAAGCTTGATGAGGTTTATGCCTCCGGTGAGGATCTGAAGCTCTCCGTTTCGGAAACGCCTCTTATGAAAAAAGGCGACGGAAGCACGGCGGAAGGCTTCCGTGTCATTCCCCAGAAGCAGGAAGGCCTTTATATCGTCCTGTACCATCCCGTCGGCGGTCAGCCCCCGGTTGAATGGTTCGCTTCCATTTATGAAGTGATCAGGGACATGCAGGATGTGGAGCTGCGCCTTTCCCCGGATGAAACCGTCTATATCATCAACCTGACCGGGAAGGAGGCGCAGGCCGTTCTGAAAGCCACGGAAGGCGGCGCGGAGACTCTGTTTGAAACCTCCGTCAGCTGTATCGGAGGCACCACCTGCCAGGTAGGCCCCAGAGATTCCCAAGGACTCCTCGCCTCCTGCGTACAGGCGGTGCGTGAGGCGAACCTTCCCGCCGACGCGCTTCCGCAGATCCACATTTCCGGCTGCACCTCCTCCTGCGGAACCCATCAGACCGGCGCCATCGGCTTTAACGGAACGGTGAAAATGATCGACAAGGTCGCCCATCCTGCCTTCTTCCTCCATGTGAACGGCAGGGAGGGACAGGCCGACGCCTGCATCGGTACACAGCTCGGCGTCATGCTCGAAAAAGATATCCCCGCCTTCCTTGTTGAGCTCGGCAAAACCGTGGCTGAAAGCGGACTTTCTTTCTTCGCGTGGAGGGATGCGAATCCCGGAAAACTGGAAGAGCTTGCGGGGAAATATATTGCCTGAGCTTAAACGGCCGGCCAGTTTTCGCCTCTGCCTGATTTAATCGTCCACAGGCAGAACATGTATTCCAGGCATATCGGCACCGGAAAGCGGCCTTCGGACGCTTTCCGATTTGAGCAAAAAGGCGGCAGGTTCTGTGATGATCGCAGTTTCCTGCCGCCTTTTTTATACGCCTGACGGCATATCTTTCTCCACATCAGTCAGTTTTTTCTGAACCGTCTCCCGGCGAGCCGCATCTCTTTCCTCAGCTGCACGGTACCGGTCTGTGGTACAGGTCATACCTGTCTCTGTAATCCCCCATCAGACGCAGCGCATATTCCAGCACATGGGTGCCCATATCCGACCAGTCAATCAGCGTACCTCTCAGATCCTTTCTGAGCCTGCGGATCTCCAGCTGAAACTGCCCCACGATCGCCTCATCCATGGAATCCACCACTGTACTGACATGATGCATCTCCCGGCTGAGGTTCTCATACCCGGCATCCAGCCCGGCAACATGCTTCTTCAGATCAGAGATATCCTCCTTCATGCCGGAGATATCCTCCTGCATTCCCGTCATCCTTTCCTGCATTTCCGACACATTCTGTTTCAGACCGGATACGTCTGTCCGCACGGCTTCCATGTTCTGCTTCAGGCCCGCCACGTCTGTCTGCACGGCTTCCATGTTCTGCTTCAGACCCGCCACGTCGCTCTGCACGGCTTCCATGTTCTGCTTCAGCTCCGTGATCTCTCCCTGCATGGTATCCATGTTTTCCTGCATCACAGACATATCCGCTTTCAGCCCCGCGACATCCGACTGCAGAACGGTCACGTCCTCTTTCAATCCTGCAACGTCCGTCTTCAGTTCTGCAACATCTGTTTTCAGTACCTCCACGTCCGTCTTCAGCTCTGCAACATCTGTTTTCAGCTCCGCGACATCCGTCTTCAGTACTGCGACATCTGTTTTCAGCTCCGCCACGTCCGTCTTCAGTTCCGCGACATCTGTTTTCAGTACCTCCACGTCCGTCTTCAGACCGGCTACATCCGTCTTCAACTCCGCGACATCCGTCTTCAGTACCGCCACGTCCGTCTTCAGCTCCGCAACATCCGTCTTCAGACCGGCTACATCCATCTTCAGACCGGCTACATCGGATTTCAGTCCGGACACATCCACCCGGATCTCCTTCACCTCTGCGCTGACGCCGTTGATCGCTTCCAGTATTCTTCTTTCTGCATCTTCGCTCATTCCATCCTCCCTTCCAGAGTGCCGCAGCAATGTACTGCGGCGACGTTTTGCGGTGACGGGACGGCGCTGAACGTTGTCTGTAACGCTCCGGCACTGACAGCCGCCGTACCCGTTCGCTGTGTCTCTATTTTTTCAGATCGATCTGCTTGCAGATACAATAACGGATTTTTCCCGTTTTTTCAATAGAAAAAACCACTGAAATGTAGTGGGATTTTCAATGGTTCTTATGGCAGTTTGTGTCGTTTTTTTGTCTTTTTGGTAATGTTTTTTTATGTCACATTTGCACAGTAGATGTTCTAACTAATGGGCCCGAATTGCCCCGAAAGCCACGAAAATACAGTAAAAAATGATGTCAACGACCACGATGCTCGCCCCCGCCGGAGTTGCGAACAGGAAGGATACCGTCATCCCCAACGCAAAGCCGGACACGGAAAGCACTGCGGCAGTGAGCATGACAGAGCGGTAGCGCCTGCAGACGCGCATGGCGGTCAGGGCGGGAAAGATGATCAGGCTGGAGATCAGAAGCGCCCCCATCATGCGCATGCCGAGCACCACCGTCACCGCTGTCAGAACAGCGAGCAGCACGTTGAAAAAGCCGGTTTTCACTCCCGTTGCCCTTGCAAAAACAGGATCAAAGGTGACGGCGAAAAGCTGGTTGTAGAACACCAGATACAGAATCAGCACCAGAACGGCAAGCACCACGCTCAGAACCACATCGCTGCGGCTCATGGCGAGGATGGAGCCGAAAAGATAGCTGTTCAGATCCGCATTCATCCCGCTGGTCACAGAAACCACCATGACGCCGATGGCCAGCGCCCCGGTGGAAAACAGGGCCACTGCCGCGTCTCCCTTCAGCTTTCCGTTTTCACTGAGGCGAAGGAGCACGAAGGCCGCAAGGATCACCACCGGAACCGCCACCGCCAGGGGCGCAAGATGCAGGGCGGAGGCCACGGCGAGCGCGCCGAAGCCCACGTGGGAAAGGCCGTCCCCGATCATGGAGTAGCGCTTCAGGACCAGGCTCACGCCGAGCAGGGAAGCGCAGACGGAAATGAGGATTCCCGCAAGGAAGGCCCGCTGCATGAAGGGATAGGAAAACATTTCACTCAAATATATAAGCAGTTCCGTCATCGTCCCGTTTCCTCCTCTCCCAGAAATCTCCTTCCGAAGCCGCTGTTCTCATATTCCTGCGTCGTCCCGAAAAAGCTTCCGTCCTGGGACAGGTGCAGGATATGATCCGCATGCTCCACCGCCTCCCGGATCGCGTGCGACACCATGATCAGCGTCATATGATGCTCCCTGTTCAGGCTGTCCATCAGCGCGTAAAACTCCTCAATGGCAAGAGGATCCAGGCCGGTAGTCGGCTCATCCAGAAGGAGCAGACGCTCTGCGGCGCACAGAGAGCGGGCAAGAAGCACTCTCTGTCGCTGGCCGCCGGAAAGCTCCTGAAAGCTTTTATTTTTCAGCTCTCCGATGCCAAGAAGCTCCAGATTCTGCGCGGCCCTCTTTTTCTGCGCCGCACTGTAGCCGGGAAGCAGCCCTCTCGCGTTCAGGCAGCCGGAAAGCACCACCTCCTGTACGGAGGCGGGAAAATCCTTCTGCACCGCATCCTGCTGGGGCACATAGCCGATCTGGGTGGATCTGAGCCCCTCACCAAAAACAAGACTGCCAAAGGAGGGCCGTTTCAGGCCGAGAAGCCCCCGGATCAGGGTGGTCTTTCCCGTCCCGTTTTCTCCCACGATGCACAGATAATCCCCCTCGTTCACCTGAAAGCTCAGGCCGGAAACCACGGTCTGATTTTCATAGGAAAAGGCAAGGTTGCTGCATGCGATCAAAGACATCCGTTTTCTCCTTTCCAAAACGAAGCACATTCAGGCTGAGCTGCTATTTCAGAGCCGGGCCGCCTCAGTCGTTCAGCGCCCTCTCCAGCGTTTCCAGGTTCTGCCGCATCAGGGACAGGTAGGTTTCTCCCCGTTCTGCCTCCTGCCGGGTCAGGGTATGGCAGGAGTGAAGCATGGCCGTCCCCGCTCCTGCCGCCTCCGCAATGGCGTCCGCCACCCTGCCGTTTGACAGCTCCAGGGAAAATACCACCGGGATCTGCTCCTCCCGGACTTTTCCTGTCAGAAAGGCGATGGTGGCCGCGCTCGGCTCCGTTTCTCCGCTACAGCCTGGAAAGGCGGCGTAATATTCCAGCCCGTAGGTCCGAACCAGGTACAGAAAAGGGAAACGATCCCCGAACACCAGCGTTTTTCTCCGCGCGTTTTCCGCCATCCGCCGGTAGTCCGCATCCAGCGCGCGCAGCTCTTCCAGATAGGCCGCCGCCTTCTCCTCATAGATCTGCGCTCTGTCCGGATCGATGGAAACCAGCATGTTCCGGATGTTTTCCACAAGAAGCTGCGCGTTCACCGGAGAGGTCCACACATGTTCGTCATACTCCGCCTCTTCCAGATGGACGCCGTCCGTCTCTCCTTCCCCGTGCTCATGGTGGTGGCCGGTCACCTGCATGCCCTCCGCCGTTTCCTCCTCCAGAGGCTCCACCCAGTCAAGCAGGCTGCAGGCCGTCACCGGCGCGTCGCTGCCGTCCAGGATCTCCTCCACCCAGACGTCGGATTCGCCGCCCGCATACAGAAACAGGTCGCTGTCCGTGATCCGGATGATGTCCGCCGGTGAAGGCTCGTAGGAATGGGCCTCCATCCCCGGCTTTAAAAGCTGCGTCACCTCCACATATTCCCCGCCGATCTGCCGCGCGAAATCACAGGGCGGAAAAATGGTGGTCACAACACGTACCTTTTCCCCGCCGTCCGGCGCAGGCCCCGTTTCCTCCTGCAAAGCCGAACAGCCGGTCAGAAGCAGGCCGGCTGTAAACAGAATCATAAGCATCCCAAGCTGCAGTTTTCTCAATCCTCGTCTCTCCTGTCTTTCTCTGCCTCTCCGGAAGGAGCATTTTCCCCGGAATGTTTTCCGGGATCCTTCCCGGAAGCTCCCTTCCGGTAGCCGTCCGCCGCTTTTTTCAGCTCCTCCAGAGCCTCCTGGAACCGCTTCGACGTCATGGTGGGATTGCTTCGTAACAGCCTTCTCCGGTTGATCCCCTTCAGGAAGGTCTCCCGCTTTTCCTCTCCCACTCTGCGGCTACCCACAAAGCCTTCCCACAGCTCCATAAGCTCTTCTCTCTTTTCTTTCAGCAGCTCGGAACCGGGCATATCTCTCCTCAGCCGTTCAAACCGCTCCTCAATGCCGGACAGCAGATCATCCTTTCCGGAAACAAACTCTTCCTTTCTGAAAAGAAGCTCCTCCCGCATCTGCGCATTGCGCTGGGCAAGCGCCTCTTTTCTGCTGTCAAGCTCCTCTCCCGTAACCGCAATGAGCACATCCAGCCGCTTCTGCATGCGCTCCAGCTCCTTTTTCGCCTGCTCGGCGCGCACCAGGATATCCCGCAGATCCATGGCCGCCTGGAAGGAAAACGCGAAGTCCACGGAAAACCAGACCAGCACCACCGTCACGATGACCGCGAGCGCTGCGGGAGGGATCCGGAACACAAGCCTCTCCACCGCCGGATGCAGGAAACGGGACATCAGGACCGTGAGCGCTCCCCAGCAGAGCGTGGAGCTTAAGCAGATCTGCCCCTGAAAATTAAAGCGTTTGTGGGAATAATCCCAGTACCGCACCTTGAAAAGGGCCTCCATCACCACGCCCGTCACATATTCCAGCGCCGTGGCTCCAATGCAGCCTGCCGCATAGACCAGAACCAGGTTATCCCGAACAGGGGCGGACACCAGAAGCATCATGATCGCCCCGGAGCCGTACAGCGGCAGGAAGGGCCCCCGGATGAACCCCCGGTTCACAAATTTTCCTTTACAGATGGAAACATAGGCGGATTCAAAGCACCAGCCGAAGAAGCAGTAAAAGAAGAAAAAGAAAAGCCATTGAACAGCCGTATAATGATACATTTCCTCACCCTTTTCCTTTCCGCACCCTGACGGGAGGTCCGCAAAAATGCCGCAGCAGAGAGGAAACGGCCCTCTGCGTCAGCGATAGATCCCCACCGTCACGCCGAGCCTTCCCTTTTTCGTCTCCGCCCCTTCCTCCAGAAAAACAAAGCGGCCAAAGCCCCGGACGCTCACCCGATCCTGCACCTTCAGGGCCTGGCTGTTGTTCTCGCACAGCCTGCCGTTCACATAGACCTTTCCCGCACGGAACAGCTCCAGGCTGCGGCTCCGGGACAGGCTGAACACCTTCGCCGCCACCGCATCCGCCCGGTTCGCGCTCACCACCAGGCGGACGGCCTCCGGCTGCCTCGCCGCAGGCCAGGAATCTACCGCCCCGTTTTTTTCGATCCGCTCGCAGCGCACGCTGGTGTGCCGCACCCGGTCCAGATTTTCACAGATAAAAGGGGCGATGGTTTCCGTACAGAAGATCCAGGCGTGCTTTCCCTCCAGAAAAATGTCGCCCACCGTGCTCCGGTCTATCCCAAGGTTCATCACCGCGCCCAGAAAATCCCGGTGGGAAAAATCCTCCGCAAATTTCTCCGAAAGCGGACTGACCCGCACCGCCGCAATGGGAAAATCCTCCTCATAGCCAAGCTCGTCCGGGGAACCGAAGCGGGCCATCCGCCTCTCGCAGTCCTCGTTTCCGCCCCACAGCTTCCAGGGCCAGGCATTTTTTCCCATCGCCTCCTGCAGCGCGTCCTGCTCCGCCAAGGACAGAAAGCCGGTGAAGGCGAACACGTTCTGCCTGTAGGATTTATCCGAAAGCTCCAGAAATCTTTTTTTCAGCTGTTCCAGTTCCTTCTGCGTTTCCGCCGCCATCTTCCCTTCAGCCTTTCTTACCGCCTCTTCCGCGCCGCTCCTGTGTTTTCTTCCGTCAGAACAAAGTTACACAAAGCTGATGACCGCATCCTTCGGCGCCTTCGTCTTCACCACGCTGCTGGCGTGCAGCACGGGGCCTTCTCCGCCGTACTCCGCCCAGTATTCCTTTTCCACCCGGGCCGTCACCTTTACCCAGTCCTGCTCCTTAAACGCCTCCGCGCCCTTATAGACGCAGACATACCCGAGGAAAGCCATGTCGTCCGCACAGCAGGTCATCGCCATCCGTCCCGGAATGAAATGATCCTTCGGATAGCCGTCCGGCTTCATCACCATGGCGGTGAACTGGATATTTTTTCCCACGTAGCGGTCCAGATTGTCCAGGGAATCGATATACCAGATTCCGTAGCCCATATCGTCCAGCACGATGGGATCGCTGTTTAGATCAAACGGCAGATCCTCCTCAAACATCTGATTGATCTCGCCGTTTTCATCCTCAAAAATGATCTCTCCCTGCTGGTTCACCGCCTTCACATTCCTGCGGTAGCCCGCCAGCGCCTGCTCGTCCAATCCGTCGCAGCGGTTGAAAATGATCATCTCGGACTTGCGGAGCATCTCGGCCAGAAGAGATTTCATATTGGTGAAATAGGCCGCGAAGGTGGAAGCGTCGATGGTCGTGATCTGCTGCTCCACCCTCCAGTGCCAGGGCAGCTTCATATTTTTAAAATTCCACATGCCGTTGTACTCGATGATGATCCGCTCCGGTTTATGCTTTTTTTCCAGCTCCAGCAGATGCTCGGGCGTGAAATCCTCCTCCCGCTCCACCGGCTCCAGCACGGAATTGCTCCTTTTTAAAAGCGCGGGCGAATATTCGTTTTCGCCGTCCTCGCACAGCACGATCAGCGTTTTTCCCTTGATCTGAAAATAGGGCTGATCCAGCGTATAGGTGATAAACTCCGTCTTTCCGCTCTCCAGAAAGCCGTTGATGATATATACAGGTTTCATATCTACCTCCATACCGAAGCGTTTCCATATCGGGGCATTGCTCCGATCAGACAGTGAACAGCTCCTTCAGGGCATCCTCCTTCAGTCCGGAGCCGATGACGCAGAATTTTCCGGTCACATCCGGCTTGCCTTCCCGCACATTGCTTTCCTCCGGCACATAGTCGAAGTATACCCAGGTGCCGTCTCCGGCGGGAACCATTCCCTTCGCCCGGAGCACAAAGCCGTAGGTTTTCTCGTCCTCCAGCGCTTTCAGGATGCTCTCCACCTTTTCTCTGGAATAGGATGCGGGCGTTTCCATGCCCCAGCTCGTGAACACCTCATCCGCATGATGATGGCCGTGATGATCATGATCGTGGTGATGGCCGCAGCTGCAGACTTCTCCGTGCTCGTGGTCATGATGGTGCTCATGCTCGTGATGATGGTCATGATCATGGTGATGCTCACAGCCGCAGGTCTCCTCGTGGTCGTGATGATGATGCTCATGGTGGTCATCATCGTGATGGTGCTCGCAGCAGCAGGCTTCTCCGTGATCATGGTCATGATGGTGCTCATGCTCGTGATAGTGCTCGTCATCATGATGATGGTCGTGATCATGGTGATGCTCATGCTCCCCTTCCTGCGCAGCCAGCACTTCCCTCATCAGCTCCTTCTCCAGCTCGGAGCCGTTTTCGATGGTTTTCAGGATCTCCTTTCCGTCAAGCTGGGCAAGAGGGGTGGTGATCAGCGCGGCTCTGCTGTTGTGCTCGCGGATCAGCTCCACGGCCTGCTGCACCTTCTCCGGGCTCGCCACATCCGTCCTGCTCAAAATGATCGTTCCCGCATGCTCGATCTGATTGAGGAAAAATTCTCCGAAGTTTTTGATATACATTTTGCACTTGGAAGCATCCACCACCGCAACGGCGCTGTTTAAGGTGATCTCCTCTCCCATGTCCACATTTTCAACCGCCTTCATCACGTCCGAAAGCTTGCCCACGCCGGAGGGCTCGATCAGCACGCGGTCCGGATGGTAGGTCTCCATGACCTCCTTCAGTGAGGTTCCGAAATCTCCCACCAGGGAGCAGCAGATACAGCCCGAATTCATTTCCTTGATCTCGATCCCGGATTCCTTCAGAAAGCCGCCGTCAATGCCGATCTCTCCAAACTCATTCTCGATCAGGACCACCCGGCTTCCCGCCAGCGCATCCTTCAGAAGCTTCCGGATCAGCGTGGTCTTTCCCGCTCCCAGAAAGCCCGATACAATATCAATCTTTGTCATTTCCATTACCTTTCCGCCGCCGAAGGCGGCATCTAAATCAAAACACAAACGTCTGTTTTCCGGCACTCCTCTTATTTTGCCCCGTTTTTCCGCTCTTGTCAACCGCCTGGAGCCCGTATTTTCCGTTCTGCCGAAGCACTTTTCGTACGACTGAGCAGTAAATGCGCAGGCCTGGCCGAACTGATACGTTCTGTGACCAACCGGCAAACTGGCCGGCTGCATGCCGGACTGTTTGTCGGGCTGTTATATTTTATGGCTGGCCGCCATAGGCATCCGTCTCGCGGCGTATCCCGCAGACCTCCTCGCAGGCATCGTTTACCAGCTCCATGGACAGGGCCGCCGTCTGCTCCCCGGTCCCTCCGAGCACCAGCCCCACAAAGCTGCCGCAGCCGTCAAAGACCCCGGCGCCGGAGGCGCCCGCCTGTGCGTCACAGGCAAGGATCATCACGTCACTGCCGAATTCCTCCCGGTACCAGGCCCTTTCCAGAAGGGAGGCGTCCAGAATCAGGTCCGCGCAGCCATCCTGGGTGGATATGGCCGCAAACAGGACGCTGGCTTCATCCATTGTATCAAATCTGCGCTGATGCAGGTTCACAAGGGCAGGCAGCTCCTCCGCAGGCTGTGGTCTGCCAGACGGCGCTTCGGCAGAATCTGCCAAAGCAGGCTTCCAGACGGCTTCCACAAAGCCTACATCCAATGAATCACTGACGCCGACGTTGTTTCCCTGCGCAATGGTTCCGTCATAAAAAACAACGCGCAGAACCTCTCCCTCTTCCAGAAGATGTCCTGCGGTCGCTATGATCAGCCGGCCGTCCTGCTGATCCCACACGACGCCGCTTCCATAATATTCCGCCTCTTTTCCCGCCACATCCAGCCGGACACAGCAGCGCGGAACCATCTGCTTCGCTTCCTGCGTCCGTTCTCCGTCCAGCGCCTTCAGAACCGGAAAGACCTGCGCGCAGCCGGCAGACAAAAGCAGGGAAAACAAAACCGTCCCCGCCGTCAGACATTTGAAACCTTTCATGAGCAGAGAACGGACGGCGCGGAATCTGTGCTTTTCCTTCATTTTCAATCCTTCATCCGGCTTCGGGAGTCCTTTTCTCTTTTTTTAAAAAGAAAAATGAGCAGGACTGTAAGCCGGGTTATGTCGTGAATGATCATCTATCCAGGACTGCCGTTGCCGGCAGCCTCAAGCAACCTACCTGAAAGCAGGCCGGGCAAGCCTGTAGCTTTCTGTTTGGTCTTGCTTCGGATGGGGTTTACATGTGCCCCGCCTGTTACCAGACGGGCGGTAGTCTCTTACTCTGCCTTTCCACCCTTACCAGGCCCGAAGGCCCTTTCCGGGGCTTTCGTTTCCGAAAGCTCCGGGGCGGTTTATTTCTGTTGCACTGGCCTTGGAGTCGCCTCCACCGGACGTTATCCGGCATCCTGCCCTGTGAAGCCCGGACTTTCCTCACCTGCCGCCTCCATGGGAGGACGGACAGCCGCGATCATTCATCCTGCTCATTTTTCTTCCATATAATATACCTTTTTATGCTGATTTTGGCAAGCTTGTTTTTTGACGGCTTATTTTTGAGATTGACTTTTTTATTCTACTACGATAGAATGAAACCACAATATTCTACTCCAATAGAAAGGAGATATCAAAACATGCGCACAATGCTTTTTCTCTGTATCCTTTCCCTCCTTTTCCCTTTTTCACGGGAGAAGCCAACGCATTACGAAAGCCATAATATCACTATGGACGTGGTCGGCATGAGCTGTGAAGACGCCGTAAGGGTTCTGTCAGAGGCCGGTTATCATGTGGTGCATACCGCATATATCACCGGTCAGGCTCCGAAATGAGGATTGATGCGGATGGCATGCCCCGACCGCATGCTCCGAAATGAGGAATATCATGAAGATTTTTGAAAGCGAGCTTCGCATTCTCGACATACTCTGGCGTTTCGGCCCCCTTTCCGCATCGGAAACGGCCAAAAGGGCGGAGGCGGAATACGGCTGGAGCGTAACGACCACTTATACCGTGATCAAGAAGTGTATTTCCAAAAAGCTGGTCAGGCGCGAGGATCCGGGCTTTCTCTGCCAACCTCTCGTCACCAGGCATCAGGTGCAGGCAGACGAGGCGCAGACGCTGCTTGGCCGTCTGTTTAACGGGAAGATAGACTGTCTGGTGGCTTCCCTTGCCAGCGAAAACTCCATCACAGCGGATGAGATCGAGAATCTGAAGAAGATCATTGAGGATTACGAGGCAAAATAAAAAGCTTCTGAAGGGAGTCTCCCATGCTGCTTTCCATGACCGCAGGCGGAAGTCTGCTGACCATTTGCTATCTGCTTCTGCGGCTTTTTTTGAAGGACCGCAGCCGGAATCTCTGCAGGAGGCTGTCTTTTTTCCCGGTTCTCCGGCTCCTGCTTCCCGTTTCCATCCCCTGCCTGCCGCCGCTTGACGGCCTTGCGGCCGGAAGCCCGGAGCGGTTTGCGTCCTTCCGGTTTTGGCTGCCCGGCTATCTGACGATATGTGCCGTTCTGTTTTTCTTCCTGTTCATCCGGCACTTTATTTTTCTGAAAAAATATGACGACGCGCTTCCGGCCAGCGATCCCCTTATTCAGGAATGGCTTGCGGGGAAAAAAGGCGCTGTTACCTTTACCGGGAAAGTATCCGGGCAGGCCGCCGTTCCCTTTACCGTGAAAGCATCCGGGCAGGCCGCCGTTCCCTTCGTCTATGGGCTGTTCCATCCGGTCATCCTTCTTCCGGCCGGAATGAGGAAGGACGATCCCTGCCTTTTCTGTCTGCTTGAGCATGAGTATACCCACATCCTTCACCGGGATATCTGCCTGAAATACCTGGCGGGAATGGCGCTGTGCGTCCACTGGTTCAATCCGCTCTGCTGGATCCTTTTTTTCATCATCGATCAGGATATCGAATTCGCCTGTGACGAAACCGTCGCCGCAAAAATGAACCGCGCGGAAAAGGCGGAATATGCCAGACTGCTTTTGTCCTTTTCCCAGCCTTCCCACATAAGGGCGGGCCTGTGCCAAAGCTCCGGGGGCCGCAGGCTGGAAAAGCGCATTCGGGCAATCTTAAAGGAAGCAGGCGGCAAATCTGCCGGGCACCTGCTTCCCCTGAAAAAAATCACCCTCTGCACTTTTCTTCTGATGGCGTTTCTTTTGATCCCGTCGTTTTTTACCTGTTCCGATGCGCGTTCCGAAAGCCAGACTGTCCCGGACGTGGAAGGAATGGCGCTGGAGGACGCCCGGAACCTGCTGGAGGCCCGGGGTCTTTCCTGCTTCAGCCTTACACCCTGAAGCAGCTCCCTCCCACAAATTCCCTGACGATGGAATTCTGAGGGATGTTCTCACTGCTGACGCCGAGGAAATATTCCAGAAATTTCAGCAGCCGTTTGGCCTCAAAAAACTCGGGAGTGTCCCTTTCCACGCTGTACAGAAGCGGCTCCGCGTACTGCTTGAGCACGGAAAGCTCGTAGATCAGAGCGGAATTGAACATGGCGTCGGCGCTCTCCTGGAAGGGGAAAATATTTTCCTCCTCCCCTCTTCTGACGGAATTCCACATCCGCAGAGTATGTGTGGCGCTGGCTCCCCGGGTTCTGGCATCCCGCACCAGGCGGCGGATCAGTCTGCCGTCCGTGGTGGCGATCCGGTTGTGGTAGTCCACGTTCAGGCTGGTCAGGGCGCTGATATAAATCTTATACTTGCTTTCCAGCGGCAGGGAATGGGAGAGCCTGTCGTTCAGCCCGTGGATTCCCTCGATGACCAGGATATCGTCCTCTCCCAGCTTCAGAAAATCCCCCTTATATTCCCGCAGTCCGGTCTTGAAATTGAACCGGGGCATTTCCACCCGCTTTCCGGCGAGCAGATCGCACATATCCCGGTTGAAGCCCTCCACGTCGATGGCCTCCAGGCATTCAAAGTTATAATTGCCGTCCTCATCCAGCGGCGTGTCCTTCCGGTTGACGAAATAATCGTCCACGGCGATGGGATGGGGCGTCAGGCCGTGGGTCTTTAACTGGATGGAAAGGCGGTGGGAAAATGTGGTCTTTCCGGAGGAGGAGGGGCCCGCGATCATGACGAATTTCACGTTTCCCCGATGAGCGATATCGCTGGCGATCTCCCCGATCCGCCGCTCCTGCAGGGCCTCCTGCACCAGCACCAGCTCCGCCAGATCGCCCCCGCAGATCTTGTCGTTCAGATCCCCCACCGTCTCGATCCCCATTTCCGCGCCCCAGTCATTGGAACGCTCCAGCACCTGAAACAGCTTTTCTCTCGTCTCCAGAGCCGGAACCCGCTCCGGCTCCTGCCGGTCCGGCAGCATCAGCATCATCCCGTTCCGGTAGGGCACCAGGTCAAAATACTGCAGATAGCCGGTGGAGGGCACCATATAGCCATAATTATAATCATAGTAGCCGTCCAGACAGTAGACGTTGATATAGGAGCCTCTTCTGTAACGGAACAGCCGCACCTTGTCGTCCATTCCCTGGGCGACGAACAGCTCGATGGCTTCATCCGTGGGATAAGCCCGCTTCATGACGGGAATGTCCTCCCGCACCAGCTCCTGCATCCGCTCCTTTACCTTTTGGACAAAAGAAGGATCGATCCGTCCCGCTCCTTCTCCTGAAACCAGCTTTTGCGCCAGAGCCCCTCTTGGCATGCAAAAATACCCCCGTCCAATGGAAAATTCCACCGAAGCCTTTCCTTCCTGCGGGGAGCCCGCCACATCGCTGACAGCCTTCAGCATGAGCATGCAGGCGCTTCTCACATAGGTATCATGGCCGATCCGGTCCGCCGTGGTCTGAAAGGTCACCGTCACGTCCTTCGCCACGTTTTTATACAGCTCTTTGATCTTGTTGTTCGCCACCGCCAGCACGATTTTGTGATCA
Organism: Candidatus Eisenbergiella merdavium; assembly: GCA_019119595.1. Classification (GTDB taxonomy): domain Bacteria; phylum Bacillota; class Clostridia; order Lachnospirales; family Lachnospiraceae; genus Eisenbergiella; species Eisenbergiella merdavium. The sequence goes on from DWWS01000027.1 coordinate 22,112, forward strand.
TATTCCTTCTGATGCTCCGCGGCAAGCTGTTCATAGGTCACGGGCGATCTGTACTGTCTGCACACGCCGTTCACTGTCACCTTCACCATTTCGTTCTTCCCTTCTCAAGCCAGCCGACAAGCCTTCCGGCAAGGAACGCCTCCTTCTCAAGCTGTTCAAGCCTCTCCCGGCTTCTCTCCGGGAGTTCCTCCGGGCTTCCGTTTTCCTCTGCGCCCACGCAGATGGCCCCCGTGCGGATGGCGTCCGCGCTGATACCCCCCGTGCGGATGGCCCCCGAGCGGATGGCCTCCTGCGCGGCGCGGTTTTTTAAAAGCGCGTCCTTCAGATATTCCAAAAGCACCGGATGCCGACCCTCGATCAGCGGATGTCCCCAGCGTTCCCCCGCCTCCTGCCATTCCTCCCGGGTCAGGGGAAGGTCCTCCGGCATTGCGGAGTCTTCCGGCGCTTTCGATGCTACGGACGTTTTTGATGCTTCGGATACTTTCAACGCTTCTGCTCCGCCCTCCCCGCAGGTACGAAAGCAGGCGGCCTGCTGCGCCCGGATGGCGGTATAGAATTTGCCGTCCTCCTTCACCATATCCTCGGCCGTGATCCGATAACCCAGCCGCATAAGCGTTTGCCGGACCAGCCACAGCTCCGACTGGGGCTGTACGATGACCGTCCGCATGCAGGCAAGCTTGTCGGCCCCGTCCTGCAGGATGCGCGCCGCAAGCCTTCCGCCGATCCCCGCCATGAGAAGGGTATCCGCCTCCGGCCTCCGGCAAGTCCCCGCCCCGGAGGGAGCGGCGGCCTCCGGCTTCCGGCCAGGCTCTATCCCAGAGGGAGCGGCGGCCTCCGTCCATCTCATGGCGGAAAGGCCGTCGGAAAGCCTCGTTTCTATGTAAGCGGTCAGTCCCGCTTCCCGGATATGCTCCCTGGCTGCCGCCAGAGGGCCTTCGTTCACATCCATCGCGAGCACGCGGGGACAGATGCCGTTTTGCACCAGATATATGGCCGTATAGCCGTGATCGCAGCCCACGTCGGCCACGATGCTGCCCCGCTCCACCATGGACGCGGTCATGAAAAGCCGTTTTGACAGCTCCATTTCTTCCTGATCCTTTCGCAGCGTTTAATCCAGATAATCCTTCAGCTTGCGGCTGCGGCTGGGATGGCGGAGCTTGCGCAGCGCCTTCGCCTCAATCTGGCGGATACGCTCACGGGTTACGTTGAATTCCTTGCCCACTTCCTCCAGCGTCCTGGCGCGTCCGTCGTCCAAACCGAAGCGCAGGCGCAGCACCTTCTGCTCTCTCTCGGTCAGCGTTCCGAGCACCTCGTTGAGCTGCTCCTTCAGCAGAGAAAACGCAGCAGCGTCCGCGGGAACGGGAACGTTGTCGTCCTGGATGAAATCTCCGAGATGGCTGTCCTCCTCCTCGCCGATGGGCGTTTCCAGAGAAACCGGCTCCTGGGAGATCTTGAGGATCTCGCGCACCCGCTCCACGGGCATGTTCATTTCTTCCGCGATCTCCTCCGGGGCAGGCTCCCGTCCCAGCTCCTGCAGAAGCTGTCTGCTGACGCGGATCAGCTTATTGATGGTCTCCACCATATGAACCGGAATACGGATGGTCCTAGCCTGGTCCGCAATGGCTCTGGTGATGGCCTGACGGATCCACCAGGTAGCGTAGGTGGAAAACTTATAGCCCTTGCGGTAATCGAATTTTTCCACTGCCTTGATCAGGCCCAGATTTCCTTCCTGGATCAGATCCAAAAACAGCATGCCGCGGCCCACGTAGCGCTTGGCGATGCTGACTACCAGACGCAGGTTGGCCTCAGCCAGGCGCTTCTTGGCGTCCTCGTCGCCCTCCTCCATGCGCTGCGCCAGCTCGATCTCCTCCTCTGCGGACAGAAGCGGCACCTTTCCGATCTCCTTCAGATACATGCGCACCGGATCCTCGATGCTGATGCCGTCGGGAACGGAGAGGTCGATATTTTCCATATCCACCTCATCCTCCTCGGACAGAAGAATCTCCTCATCCGGGATATCGTCCTCCTCGCCGGTGATGCGCAGCACGTCAACGCCGCTCTGCTCCAGCAGCTCCAGCAGCTTGTCAAACTGCTCCTCATTGAGCTGCATATCTGCAAAGTAGTCGTTTACCTCCTGATATTCCAGGATATTCTTCTTTTTTCTGGCGACCGTGATCAGGCCGCGCACTCTTTCAAGAAACTTCGCCTCTGCCGCCGCCCGCTCTTCCGGGGTCATTTCAGAGACGGGAGTCGTCTTCTTTCCTTCTTCCGCTTTTTCCTGTGTCTTTTTACCCATCTTTACGTCCATCCTTCCTGCGCATGTTACTATTGTTATCCTTAATCAAGGGAAATATGCGTTTTGCTAAGTTCTTCCAGTGCCTTTTTCCCCGCAATGACGCGGTTTAGCGCCTCCACGTCGCTGCCGAGCCGCCCGCTGTTGTATTCATAGCTGATCCGTTTGACGGCGACCAGAATATCGTGCAGGGCCTTTTCCTTTTCCTTTTTTGTCTCCGGCTCCACCAGGCTGGTGTTGAAAATGGCCGCCACCTCTCTCTGCTCCTCTTCCTCCGGAAACATGCTCACGATGGCCGCCGCGTTCAGCTCGCCCCGTGACAGATCCGAAAACAGCCTGTCCGCCACCTTCCGGTACAGCTCCTCGGTAAAATCCTCCGGCGAAAGAAACGGAGCGATCTTCGGATAGATCTGCGGCTCCTCCACGATCCAGGTCAGAAGCAGCCGCTGGGTCTTTTTTCCGTGATCCTCCGCCGTGGCCTTCTTCTGGATCCCGGACTTCGGCCGCTCCACCGGTCTGGCAAAGCCCGTGCTCGCAGCGGTGGATGCCACCAGCTTCCTGAGGCTTTCATAGCCGATATGGTACGTTTCCGCCACGGCCGACAGATAGTTTTCCCGCTCCACCTCCTCCGGAAATTCGCAGAGCTTCTTCGCCACGGCCCGGTGGAATTCCGTTTTTTTCTCCGGATCGTTCAGGTCATATTCCCGCTGGAGCATGCGGATCTCAAACAGAAAGCTGTTCTCCGCGTTGTCGATCCTCTCCTGAAAAGCCTCGGCGCCCAGATTCTTGATAAATTCATCCGGATCCTTATAGGGCTCCAGATTGATGATCCGGCCGGAAAGCCCTGCCTCCTTCAGGATCCCGATGGCCCGAAGCGCCGCTCGCACGCCCGCTCCGTCGCTGTCGTAGGACAGGAGCACCTCCTTCGTATACCGCTTTAAAAGCCCGGCCTGTCCCGGCGTAAAAGCGGTTCCAAGGGAGGCAACAGCCTGATTGAAGCCCGCCTGATGCATGGCGATCACGTCCATGTAGCCCTCGCAGAGAATGATGTTCCCTTTGCGCGAGGAACGGGCGAAATTCAGCCCGTACAGGTTCCTGCTTTTGTCAAAAACGGGCGTCTCCGGTGAATTCAGGTACTTCGGCTTCCCGTCGCCCATCACCCTGCCGCCGAAGCCGATGACTCTGTGGTTGATATCCTCAATGGGAAACATCACCCGGTTCCAGAATTTATCGTACATGCCGTGCTTTTCATCCGTATGGCACAGCCCGGCTTCCCGGATCAGATCCTCGGAAAAGCCCTTGCCCTTCAGATAGCGCACCAGATCGTCCGCCGTCTTGTTCGCGTAGCCCAGGCCGAAGCGGTGGATCGTCTCGTCCGTCAGCTGACGCTGACGCAGGTAGGCAAGCCCCTGCTCTCCCTGCTTCGCCCGGAGCTGAAAATAAAAATACTTCGCCGCCTCTTTATTGATGGAAAGCAGCCTGCTCCTTCTGCTCTGCTCTTTTTTTGCCTCCTCCGATTCGTCCGCCTGCGGCAGGCTGATGCCCGCCCTGTCCGCCAGCGTCTTCACCGCCTCCGGGAAGGTGGCGTTTTCGTATTCCATCAGAAAGGTGAAAACGTTTCCTCCGGCCCCGCATCCGAAGCAGTAATACATCTGCTTGGAACGGGAAACGGAAAAGGAGGGAGATTTTTCATTATGAAACGGGCACAGCCCGAAATAATTGGCGCCCTTTTTCTGCAGGTGGACATAACCCGAGATCACGTCCACGATATCATTTCTCGACCTGACCTCCTCGATCAGCTCGTCCGGATAAAACACGCCGCTCACACCTCCTTCTTCCCTGATCCATTGGTTTTATTTATTGGGCCAGCATTTTGGAATATAGATCTCTTCATATGTAGCGATGGCAAAACGGTCGGTCATCGCGCTGATATGATCGCAGACCACCCGCTCCCTTGGCTCGCCCTTCTCCATGAGCGCGATCAGCTCCGGGGATAATTTCTCCAGATGGTGCAGATAATACTCATACAGGGTCTCTATGAGAAGCTCCGCCTTTCCCTCTTCCGCCTTCGCATACGGATTGATATAGACATTTGTGTACAAAAAAGCCCTCAGCTTTTTCATCGCCTCTCCAACCGGAGGAGACATGCAGATTTCATTTTTTCCAAAGCTGTTCGTCACGATATCATGGATAAAATGATCCAGCCGCTCTCCCGTTGTCTTCCCTGCCACCTCCTGGATCTCCTTCGGGATGTCCTCCTCCTTCAGGATCCCGGCCCTGATGGCGTCGTCGCAGTCGTGATGGATATAGGCAATCTTGTCGGAAAGCCGGACGATCTTCCCCTCCAGCGTGGCGGGATTTCCCTTCGTCTGATGGTTGCGGATGCCGTCCCTCACTTCAAAGGTCAGGTTCAGCCCCTGTCCGTCCTTCTCCAGCACATCAACCGTGCGCACGCTCTGCTCGCTGTGTTCGAAGCCGTAGGGGCAGACCCGGTCAAGCGCCCGTTCTCCCGCATGGCCAAAGGGCGTATGGCCCAGGTCGTGGCCCAGCGCGATGGCCTCCACCAGCTCCTCATTCAGCCTCAGCGCCTTCGCGATGGTCCTTGCGTTCTGGGAAACCTCCAGCGTATGCGTCAGCCTCGTGCGATAATGATCTCCCTCCGGCGCCAGGAATACCTGGGTCTTATCCTTCAGCCTTCGGAATGCCTTGCAGTGCAGGATCCGGTCCCGGTCCCTCTGAAAAACCGGCCGGATATCACAGGGCTCCTCGTCCTTCAGCCGCCCCAGGGAATTTTTGCTTAAGGTCGCATAGGGACTCAGATATTTTTCTTCCCATTTTTCCAGATTTTCCCGAATCGTTGTCATCCGACGTTCTCCCGCCCCATGCAGCTGCCGCCTCCGGCATACCGTAGGCCTGCGTTTTTAAGTGAAAAAAGGAAAGGCGTTTCTTCCTTCCCGTTTTATTCCATCCGTTCCGGGAACCGGAGTCGTTCCTGTCTGCGGACGATCCCGTAAACAGCAGCCCGGAATCCACCGATTCCCGAAACCCTGCTATTTTATTATTCTGCGTTTTCTTTCAAAATCCTTTTTCTTTCTCGAAAGAATTTTGCAGTAACTATTCAGCCAGATCTGCGCATTTCCTGCGCAGACCGTACGAAAATGATTCAGCGGGGAGCATCCGGCCTCGCGAAGCGATTGGAATGGCGGGATGCAGTAACAGTTTAAACGAAGGCTGAACTGTCACATTTTGCAACTCGTCATGCAGCGGGATTGCGGTTCCTTCTGCCCCCGTTCTGCCCGCGCCCGCCGCAGGCCTCCTCATATTCCTTCAGCTTCTGCTTTGCCTCCCGGCTTAAGTGCGTGGGCACCTGGATCTGCACCGTCACGTACTGATCCCCATGGACGTTCGGATCGGATATGGAAACGATGCCCTTTCCCCGAAGCCGGATCCTGGAGCCGGACTGTGTCCCTTCTTTGATCCTGCAGATCACGTGCCCTGTCAGGGTGGGAACCGTCGCCTCCCCGCCGAAAACGGCTGTGGTGAAGGGGATGGAAACGGTGGTATATACGTCCAATCCCTTCCGCTCAAAGCCGGGCTTATCTCCCACCGTCACCTGAAGGAGCAGATCCCCGGCCTGCCCGCCGCCGGTTCCGGGCGCGCCCTTTCCTCTCAGGCGGATGCTCTTTCCCGACTCGATCCCGGCGGGGATATGAACCTGCAGGGACTGCAGCCTTCCGTCCTCTCCCTGCAGACGGATCACCTTGTCGCAGCCAAAGGCCGCTTCCTCAAAGCTGACGGATACCTCCGCCCGCAGATCGGCTCCCCTGCGGCTGCCGCTTCCGCGGAACCCACCGCCGAACAGGTCTCCGAACAGATCGTCCATATCGCCGCCTTCAAAATGAAACTCCTGATAGCCGCCATTTCCGCCAAAACCGCGGAAGTTATGGAAGCCCTGATAGCTCCCGGAATCCTGAAAGCCGTCAAAGCCATGGAAGCCCTGATAGCTCCCCGCTCCCCGGAAGCCGCCCGTGTTTCCGGCTCCGCCGGATGCATCCTGCCAGGAGCTTCCGTCAAAGGCCGCGTGGCCGAAGCGGTCGTAAAGCTTCCTCTTCTCGGGATCGCTCAGCACCTCGTAGGCCTCCGTCGCTTCCTTAAACATCTGCTCCGCATGCTGATCTCCCGCATTCGTATCGGGATGATATTTCTTTGCCAGCTTCCTGTATGCCTTCTTGATCGCCGCAGCGTCCGCACTGCGTTCCACACCAAGTACCTCATAATAATCTCTCTTGCTCATTCTATCCAGCCTCCCTTCTGCGGGGCGCGTCGCTCTGCCGCATCCTGCAGATCATTTGCTGTTGTCGGTTTCTGTTTTTGTTCTATTTGTAATATAACAACTATTTCATGCTGTGTCAAGAGGGTGAGAACAGGAGATCGCTTCTATCGCCGTAAGAACACTGGCGGAAGGATTTTATCCGTCTTCTATTCCCTCCCGTTCACAATTTCTCCTCACTTTTTTCACAATTACTCCCCACAATCTCAACTTTTTCATCACAAATCTCCCCTATACTGCAAAGCATAGAAACAAAAACAAGAGCCAGAGGGCCTGCGGCAGAAGCCGCCCGGCGACGATGGCCGAAGATAAAAGACAGTTTTCAGCGAAAGGAGATTTTTACAATGTCAGAATATTCTTATAATAATTACGATCAGAATCCTTACATGCAGAATCAGGATATGGGAAATGCTTACGGAAACGGCGCGCCCGCACCGCAGCAGCCGCCGAGAAAGCGGAAATCCTCCGGCAGAGCCGCGCGGACCGCGAAGAAAATCGGAGCGATCACCTTAAGCGCCGTCCTGTTCGGCGGCGTTGCGGCGGGCACCTTCCAGACGGTCAACTATCTGACCGGGTATCAGACCTCTCAGGAACAGGCACAGACCGGGACGGGCGGACAAACGGGCGAATCCGCTTCTGCGGCAGGAAGCACGGAAAGCAGTCCGATCCTGCAGACCACCGCATCCGCTTCATCGGGAGAGGCCAGCGTGGCGGACATCGCGGAAGCCGTCATGCCCTCCATCGTTTCCATCACCAATCGCTCCGTGCAGGAGGTACAGAATTATTTCAGCATGTTCGGCTATTACGGCAGTCAGCCCATGGAGCAGGAGACGGAAAGCGTCGGCTCCGGTATCATCATCGGACAGAATGATTCCGAGCTTCTGATCGTTACAAACAATCATGTGGTGGAGGGAGCCGATTCCCTGACCGTTTCCTTCATCGACAATCAGGCGTACGAAGCCAACCTGAAGGGAACCGATTCCGGCAATGATCTGGCCGTTATCGCGGTGCCCCTCGCTGATCTTTCCGCCGACACCATGTCCCAGATCAAGACCGCGACGCTCGGTGATTCCGATTCGCTCCGTGTTGGCGAGCAGGTAGTGGCCATCGGCAACGCGCTTGGCTACGGCCAGTCCGTTACCACAGGCATTGTGAGCGCCACCAACCGCACCCTGACCACCGCGGCGGATAACAGCACCGACAGCTCGACTGCAGCCTATATCCAGACGGATGCTGCCATCAATCCCGGCAACTCCGGCGGGGCGCTGGTGAACATGCAGGGCGAGGTCATCGGCATCAACTCCGCCAAGCTTGCCAGCACCGAGGTTGAGGGCATGGGCTATGCCATCCCGATCACCAGGGTTTCCTCCATCATCAGCACGCTGATGAACGAAACCACCCTGACGAGAGTGGCCCAGGAGGCTCAGGGCAGTATCGGCATCACCGTGACCACGGTTCCCGCCAGCGTTACGCAGGCCTACGGCATCCCCACCGGCGTATATGTATCTGAAGTCCCTTCCGGCAGCAACGCGGAGGCGGCAGGCCTGCGCAGGGGCGACGTGATCACCGCACTGGACGGCAGGAGCGTGACGGACGTATCCCAGCTTCAGGATCTGCTTCAGTATTACAGCGCGGGCCAGAGCGTAACGCTCACCGTACAGAGCATTGAAAACAACGCTTATGCGGAAAAAACCATTGTGACCATGCTGACGGCCTCGGTAGGAAATGGCGCAGCGGCAGGAAACGGCGCGAAGGCCGCAGAAGGCTGACGGAATCTGACTACAACACAACAAAAACCAGACTGAAGCTCCCTATTTGTGGGGTCAGTCTGGTTTTTACAATGAATTTTTCGTGACTTTTAAAGTGTCCAAATGGTACCCGAATTTCCTATAGCGATATAAAACGATACGGGCAGATATAAGAAAAACATACTGTTCGAGAGCGAAAGCACTCGTTGCTTTTGCTCTTTTGGTTACCCACGCAAGCAGGGGCAGGCGTACTTGTCAACGGCGGCGCATTTATGCGACGTTCATATTGGCTGTTGACGGGGGCGGCTGGCTCTGCTACTTCATACAAATGCAAGGGAATAATAGAAAAATTCATATATAGGTGCTATAATATAAACATACAAAGTGGCAAATTTGAAGTTGGAGGACATTTATATGCAGTACTCCGTATGTAAAAAATTTGACGTAGACCAAATGTGCCATCTTCGAAAAAGTGTTGGATGGAATGAGTTAAAAGCAATGATGTCAAATCCCCAAATGGAAAATCTTTTTAGTATCATATGTACGGAAAACGGAAAAATGATAGGATTTTTGAATGTTGTAAGCAACAATGTGACTGATGCTTACATTCAGGATGTTATGGTTGCACCTGAATTCCAGGGAAAAGGCATAGGTACAGAGCTTATGAACAGGGCGATATCAGAAATCAGGGCCAGAAGCATCTATATGATTTCTGTAATATATGGAGAAGAAAAACTACGCTGTTTTTATGAGAAATTTGGTTTTTGCACCATGCTTTGCGGCCAGTTGGAGACCAGATTTGAACAATGACATAATGCGCAAAATTCCAGTTTGATGTGGGTTTGGGATACTCCCAACAAGCCAATAACTCTCATTCTTTCGCGGACGAAAACGAGTGATTTTTACGGAAAGGGTACCCCTTTCCTATGCTTGCTACGGAACTTTTTATAAAGGAACAGAAGGGATTACCTTTTTGGGCGTGATAACATCGCCTATGCCTCTGTGTATTGCCTCATTTGTGGTGCTAAAATGGTGCCCAAGATACTGACCACGATGTGACCAAGTTGATATTGTAGTAGGAGGATGCACGATGCCAGTCATATCAAGATTTTACGGTATAATTATTAAAATGTATTTCAGACAGGCGGAACATAACCCACCGCATTTCCATGCAATCTACGGTGAGTATATCGGTACCATTGATATACAGACCGGAGAAATGTTAGAAGGGGATCTCCCCAAAAGAGCCTTAAAGATGGTTCAGGAGTGGACGGAACAGCACAAAGAGGCACTTTTAAATATTTGGAACACTCAGAATTTTGCAGAGCTGCCACCGCTGGAGTAATCTGGCAGGCAGTGATTAAGGAGGCGGGAAAATGTTTTACAAAGTGCAGAGTGTAACGCCAAAAGATGATTTTATATTATCTGTTTTGTTTACAGACGGAGTAAAAAAAGAGTATGATATAAAGCTTCTTTTTGACAAGTGGCCGGTTTTCAGGAATTTGAAAGAGATTCCGGGTTTATATAAACAAGTCCGAGTTGATGCCGGAGGATATGGAATCAGCTGGAACGATGAAATCGATCTGGAAGGAAACGAAATCAGAGAAAATGGAAAAGATACTTAGGATCCGGATTTTACAAAAGTAACACCTGCGGAAAGATCGGCAGTTTTTTCGACGCAAAAGCTGGACGGATACGTAAATCTTTGAACAGACCCAAAAAAGAACCCATACGTCATTTCGTTACGAAATAACACGCAGGTTCTTTTTGGCAATAGCTGTTTGTCAACCATTCGGTTTGAAATCCTCTTTTCTGGCTTCTTCCAGATAAAATTTTTTCTCACCCCTGCGACTCCCACTTGAAAACCACGATCCCGGCGATGGCCAGCGCCATCCCGATCGCCTTTCTCCAGTCCCAGGCCGCTTTTTCCACGCCGAACATGCCGAACAGCTCGATCAGATAGGCCACAAGAAGCTGCGCCACCACGATGAGCATGACGGCCCTCGCCGGGCCCAGCATATCCATGCTCTTAATCACCGTATAGGTGATGAACGCGCCGATTGCGCCGCCGAGGAGCATATATTTGGGCTGCACCTGAAAAACGCCCAGAAGCGAGCTTCGATCCGTCACAGCCCAGGCCGCGATGCATACCAGCAGGGCCGTAAACTGCACGAAGCAGTTGGCCGCCCAGATGCTCGACGCCTTGGTAACCTGCGTATTGAAAACTCCCTGCACGCTCATCAGTGCGCCGGAAACGAGCGCGATGATCAGACCCCACATAAATGTACCTGCCTTTCCCGTCAGAATCCTGCTGTCATAAGCTCATTCTGTCCGGAAGGCATGAATTTTATGCAGAAGCCTCAAAAATCCGCTTCTCCTTCCTGGTTCTCCTCCGCCTGCGTCTCCTCCACAGGCGGCTCGATGTATTCCTCCGTATAGGCTTCTCCCGTCACCTGTGTCATGATCTGCTCGGAGATATCCTTCAAAACGGCGGATACCTCCTCCCCGTTCCAGACACGGGTGAAGGCGATCTCCATCTGCACCCAGTAATTGCTGGTCGTCATCATTTTGGGGATAGGAACGGATGCGGCGTATTCCTCCGCGAAAACGGCAGCCTGTTCACTGGGAAGAGTGACCTGCGTATCCGCGGGCAGCTTTCCGGAGCTTTCATACAGCCTTTCAGCCGCGCTTTCCGTCAGATAGCGGGCAAACTCGTTCGCAACGTCCTTCTTTTCACTGTAGCCGTTCACCACTACTGCGCTCGTCACGGACAGGCTTCTGGCCTCCAGCCCGCCGATATCCGGCACGCGTGCCACACCATACGCATAGGGAAAGCTTCCGTCAGCCGCGGCCTGCTCCAGCCTGGAGAGGATGTCCGTGGTCGCTATGGTGAAAACCAGCTTCCCGTCCAGAAACTCCTGAGCCACGGATTCATAGCTCACCTCCTCCGGATCGATGGAGAAATACTGGGTCAGCTCCTGGTAGGCGCTCAGACAGCGTATGGCGTCCAGATTGTAAATATCGATCTGCTCCTCGTCATCCCCATACGTTCCGCCCACATCCACATAATTCCCGATGAAGAAATAGTTGTAGAAAACGTCCGAAACATCCCAGCGGAATACCGCCTCCACCTGCTCCGGCGCGTTATAGCTGTCCGCGAAGGAAAGGATATCGTCGATATCCGCCGGGATCAGCTCCTGCGTCCTCTGAGCGATCTGGCTGTCTGGCCCTCCGTTCTGAGCGTCTTGGCTGTCCGTGCCGTCATTATCTGCATCTCCGACGCTCGTACCGCTGCCGTCCGTGCCTTCGCCGTTCGTGCTCCCGCCGCTCGTACTGCTGCCGTCCGCATCTTCCCCGTCCGCACTTCCGGCGTTCTCTGCCTGCACCGGCTCTCCGTTTTCATCCAGAGCCGCCATCGCCTCCTGTCCGGCAAGCGCGTCGGCCTCCGCCTGGAGCTGGTCGGCCGCAGCCGTCTCCAGATAGGACAGATTGTAGACCAGGGCGCTGGTTTCATAATAAAAAGGATACCCGATCAGGCGGTTCTGATAGGTAACGGCACGGATCGCGGCCTCCGGGAAATGCTCCGTGGATACATAGCCCTCACCGTTGCGGATCTCACACGCGAGCCCGGACAGCCAGGCTTTTTCCAGGCTCTCATTTCCGAGGATATACACATCCGGAACCATATTTGTGTTCAGGGAAGCCTCATTGATGCTCTCCAGATACTCCAGACCGGAAACCAGTCTGGGGATCACGCGCACCTCGCTTCCCTCCGAAAAATCCAGCGCCGCGGCCGCGAGAAAATCGGAAAGTGACTCGTCCGTATACCAGAGGTTCAGGGTCGGCTTATCCACCAGCGCATTTTCCGGTATCGGAGAAAGGCTTTCCAGACGATCGCTCCCTATCCCGAAATAAAGCAGAAGCGCCGCGGCCGCAAGAAGGGCGGCCACGGCTGATATTCTGGAGCGCAGAGAGACTCTGTGCGTTCGGTTTTCCTTTGCCTTTTTATTTTTCATTCAGTTCTCCCTTGCTCCGTCTCATCCAGGCATTCCGTAAGGATACGGATCATGTCGTCCACGTTCTGCTCCGAAATGATGAGGGGCGGAACGAAACGGATGATGCTGGTTCCGGCGTTGATCAGGATCAGCCCCTTTTCCAGCGCCCGGTTGATGATATCCCCCACAGGAATGGAGCAGGCAAGCCCGCGCATCAGCCCCACACCCCGGCTTTCCTCGATAAAGTCGTATTTTGCCGCAAGCTCCTCCAGCTTTTCTCCCAGATATGCGCCCACCCGGTTCACATGTTCCAGGATATTTTCCTGTTCAAACAGCTCGAACACCTTACAGATGGCCGCAGCCGCAAGGGGATTTCCCCCATAGGTGGTGCCGTGGTCGCCGCTGGTGAGGGAGTTCGCTCCCACCTTTTCCGTCATCACGAAGGCTCCCACCGGAACTCCGCAGCCCAGCGCCTTGGCCGTGGTCATGATATCCGGCTTCACGCCGTAGCGCTGCCAGGCAAACATGGTTCCCGTCCGGCCCATGCCGCACTGGATCTCGTCCAGGATCAGCAGGATATCCCTCTCGTCGCAGAGAGCGCGCAGCTTCCGCAAAAACTCCCCGTCCGCGGGATGGATGCCCCCCTCTCCCTGCACCGTTTCCAGGATGATGGCGCAGGTGCGGTCATTTACCTGGGAAAGCACGCTGTCATAATCGTTCATTTCCGCGAAGCGGATGTTGCCGATCATGGGCTCAAAGGCCTCCCGGTAATGGGGATTACCCGTCACGGACAGAGCGCCGAAGGTCCTTCCGTGAAAGGAATGGTTCATGGCGATGATCTCATGATCCTTTCGCCCGTCCTTCAAATAGGCGTATTTTCTCGCGGCCTTCAGAGCGCCTTCCACCGCCTCCGCTCCGCTGTTGGTGAAAAATACCCGGTCCATGCCGGAAGCTTTTTTGATCTGCTTTGCCGCCTCGATTGCAGGCACATTGTAATAGTAGTTGGAGGTGTGGATCACCTTATCGATCTGCGCCTTCAGCGCGTCGTTGTACTCCCTGTTATTGTAGCCCAGCGCGAACACCGCGATCCCCGCCACAAAATCCAGATAGCGTTTTCCGTCCATGTCATAGAGATAGACCCCGTCCCCGTGATCCAGCACCACCTGGTACCGGTTATAGGTATGTAAAAGGGCCGCCTCCGCCTCGTCGATCACCCGCTTCATCGTCTCGCTCATGCTCATCCGCTCCTTTTTTATCATGCGCAAACGGCGCGTCATCAGCGCCGCCTGCTTCTGCGGCGCTCCCGCCGCCCCGCACTCATGCAGTCTCTTATACCATGTCTCCGTCCTGTATGATGGCCGTTCCGATTCCCTGGTTCGTAAAAATCTCAAGCAGCATGCAGTGAGGGATCCGCCCATCCAGGATATGCACCCGGTTGACGCCGTTTCTGACCGCGGAGGTACAGTTCCCAAGCTTGGGAAGCATGCCTCCTCCGATCACGCCCTCCGAGATCAGCGATTCCGCCTGGCTGGCCGTAAGCCTGGAAATGAAAGTGGATTTATCGTTGATGTCCCGGTACAGGCCCTCGATGTCCGTCAGAAATACCAGCTTGTCGGCTCCCACCGCCTTTGCGATGGCGCAGGCCGCGTCGTCCGCGTTGATGTTGTAGGTCTGGAAATTTTCATCCAGGCCGATGGGCGCGATGATGGGAAGAAAATCCTTTTCCAGAAGGTCATAGATCACCTTGGGATCCACATCCGTGATATTCCCCACAAAGCCGATGTCCTTTCCGTCCGAATATTTTTTCTCCACCTTCAGAAGCCCGCCGTCCTTGCCGCTGATGCCGACGGCCTTCACGCCAAGCTCCTCCACCATGGTCACCAGATTCTTGTTGACCCTGCCGAGGACCATTTCCGCGATCTCCATGGTCTCCTCGTCCGTGACCCGCAGCCCGTTGATAAAGGAAGGCTCCTTTCCAACCTTTTCCACCCATCTGCTGATGGCCTTTCCGCCGCCGTGCACGATGATGGGCTTAAAACCCACCAGCTTCAGGAGCGTCACGTCCTTGATCACGTTTTTCTGCAGCTCCTCGTTGCTCATTGCGCTGCCGCCGTATTTTACCACAATGATCTTTCTGTTGAATTTCTGGATGTAAGGCAGCGCCTCGATGAGCACCGACGCCTTCTGCATCACCTGATCCATTTCTCTCTGTTCCATGTTCGTTTCCTTTCACCCCGGCCGTCTCACGACCGGTAATCCGCATTTATTTTCACATAATCATAGGAAAGATCGCAGCCCCATGCGGCCGCCTCCGCTTCTCCCATCTTCATATCCACAAAAGCCGTTACCGCCGGGCAGGACAGGATGCGGGTGGCTTCCTCCTCACTGTAGTCCGCCGCGCTTCCGTTCTGATAGATCAGAATCCTTCCCGCCTCGCTTTCGATGTAAAGCTCGATGGCCTCCGGATCGAAATTCGCGCCGGAATAGCCCAGGGCGCAGAGGATCCGTCCCCAGTTGGCGTCATGCCCGAAAACAGCCGCCTTGGTCAGGCTGGAGCAGATGACGGACTTGGCCAGCGTTCTCGCATCCTCCTTGGTTGCCGCATGAACCACCCGGCATTCAAACAGGGCGGTTGCCCCTTCCCCGTCTCCCGCCAGCATCTTCGCCAGCGTCACGTTCACCTCATGAAGGGCCTCGCAGAAAATGCGGTAATCTTCATTTTTCTCTGTGATCTCCGGATTGCCCGCGCAGCCGTTGGCAAGCACCAGAAGGGTGTCGTTGGTGGAGGTATCCCCGTCCACGGAGATCATATTGAAGGTATCCTGAACGTCCGCGCTCAGCGCTTCCTGCAGAAGCTCTTTGGAAATGGCGGCGTCCGTGGTCACGAACGCGAGCATGGTGCACATATTGGGATGGATCATCCCGCTTCCCTTTGCCATGCCGCCGATGGTGACCGTCTTTCCGGACAGCTCAATGGTGACCGCCACCTGTTTGGAATGGGTGTCCGTGGTCATGATGGCCTCCGCCGCCGCCTGGCCGCCCTCTTCTGTATCAGAGAGGATTCCGGCAAGCGCCTTCACTCCGGCCGTGATCCGATCCATGGGAAGCTGCATCCCGATCACGCCCGTGGAGGCGACCAGCACGCTGTTTTCCGGGATCCCAAGCTCTCCGGCCGCCGTCTGCGCCGTCTGCCTGCAGTATTCCCGTCCCTGTTCGCCCGTGCAGGCGTTGGCAATCCCCGAATTGACCACAACGGCGTGAACCGCAGGAGCGCTTTCCACGATCTCCCGGTCCCACACCACCGGAGCCGCCTTCACCACGTTGCTGGTGAACACGCCCGCCGCCCGGCAAGGCGTGCGGCTGAACACCATCGCCATATCCTTCCTGTTCTGATATTTGACCTGCGCCTCGGCGCCTGCCGCTTCAAATCCCTTCGCCGCGGTCACCCCGCCTGTGATGTGCTGCATTGTTACCGCCTTTCTCGCTGCCCAAGGGGCAGCATATCATTCATTAAACCGCTCTATGTTTTTTTCATTGAGGACAAAATCGTAATAGTTCAGATCCTCGCGCTTCGTCCAGCCGATGGTGCGCCAGAACATGTTTCCCACGTCGTTTTTGGTAAAGGCGATCAGGGAAACCTTGCTGATGTTCTCCTGCTTCAGCGCGTTCATGCAGAACACCGCCATGGACTTTCCGATGCCGCGCATGCGGTATTCCGGGTCCACGCACACATGATACAGGCAGCCTCTACGGCCGTCGTGTCCGCACAGGATCGCGCCCACCACTTTGCCGTCCTCTATGGCGACCACACTGGTATCCGGGTTCCTGTTCAGGAACCGCTCCACCCCTTCTCTGGAGTCGTCAATGCTCCGGATGGAAAAGCCCCGTATCTTATGCCAGAGCGCGCTCACATTTTCATAATCTTCTATCGTCATCTTTCGCAGCATCAGCGTTTCCTCGATTTCTGCCGCCGTAGGGCGGCACCTTATTTCAAAGGAGAACGACGTCAGGCGTTCTCCGGCACGAACCGTTGGTTCGTGCCAGCCTCGATTTCTGCCGCCTTCAGGCGGCTTTTTCCTTTCGTCAGACCCTTTGCAGTTTACGCCCTTGGCTTTCGTCTGTCAATCCTTCAAAATAACCTTCCATGCCTCCAGCAGCTTCGGAAGCGTCCAGGCCGCGTTTGCAGGGCTGGTGGAGGGGAGGCAGACCGCCTTCAGCCCGGTCTGAGGAAAGCAGTATTTCTCATAAAGCCGGAAGGCCGTCGTTCCATTCGCGTATACGGCCCGGATCCGGCTTTTTTGCAGGAGCCCCGCGATATCGTTGGCCTTCACGTCACGGATGGAGCTGTCGCTTGAGCCGGTGATCCGGCAGGAGGCGATCACATCCCAGACGGCGATCCCGTTTTTCAGAAGCATCGTCTTCTTCTCCTCGATGCTTTCCGGCGTCCCGCTGCCGGTCAGTGCCGCGATCACCTGCCAAAACCGGTTCTGGGGATGGCCGTAATAAAAATGCTGCTCTCTGGATTTCACAGAAGGGAAGGTTCCCAGGATCAAAATTCTGGAATCCGCGTCATAGACCGGCGGAAATTCATGCACGACGGCTTCCGGGCCGGGTGCGCCCGCGGCTTTTTCTTTTTTTCTGCTGGTATTCATCTTATTGTAAACATTCCAAAGCGCCTTATATCAGTGCTTTCTTGCAAGCTGCAGATCAATGGTATCATATATCGTTAGGGTTCCGCCATGCGCATCGATCCTTCCTACGGGAACAGGGGAACCAGCTCCAGGCCCATCGTCTCGGGAAGGCCGAACATCAGGTTCATGTTCTGGACGGCCTGCCCGGCGGCTCCCTTCACCAGATTGTCCATTGCGCCCATCATGATGACGCGTCCCGTGCGTTCGTCGATCTTAAAATTCACGTCCACATAGTTGCTCCCCTCCACCCAGCGGGTTTCCGGACAGACGCCGGCGTCGAGGACGCGCACGAACCTCTCGGAGGCGTAGTATTTCTCATAGGCTGCGCGCACCTCCTCACTAGAAGGCAGGTGGCCGTCCTTTTTCTTTAAGGAAGCGTAGGCCGTGATCAGGATTCCCCGGTTCATGGGCACCAGATGGGGGGTGAAATTCAGCACCACCGGCTCGCCCGCTGCATAGGTAAGCTGCTCCTCGATCTCCGGCGTATGTCTGTGATTCGCCACGCCATAAGCCTTGATATTCTCGTTCACCTCGCAGAACAGGTTGTTCACCTTCGCTCCTCTTCCCGCTCCGGAGGTGCCGCTCTTGGCGTCGATGATGATGGTGGACGGCTCGATCAGCCCTTCCTTTAATAAAGGATAAATAGACAGCGTGGAACAGGTGGGATAGCAGCCGGGATTGGCGACCAGCCGCGCGCCCTTCACCGCCTCCCTGTTGATCTCGCAGAGGCCGTAAACCGCCTCGTCCAGATACTGGGGAGCAGCATGCGTGATGCCGTACCATTTTTCATAGATTCCCACGTCCTTCAGGCGGAAATCCGCGCTCAGATCCACGATCTTCGTCTGAGACAAAATTTCGTCGTTTACCAGAGAGGCGCACAGCCCCTGCGGCGTGGCCGTAAAGATCACGTCCGCCTTCGACGCAAGCTCTTCCATATTATCATCCATGCAGGCCGCGTCCACCAGCTCAAACATGTTCTGGTAAACCTGTGCATATTTCTGATCGATATAGCTTCTGGAGCCGTACCAGACGATCTCCGCCTGCGGGTGGGCAAGAAGCAGCCTTACCAGCTCGCCTCCCGCATATCCCGTCGCTCCGATAATGCCCGCCTTTATCATCCTTATGTCCTTCCTTTCCTTCTTCCATATTTGTTTTTCCGGCTGACCGGCTCTTTCTTTCAGGCGTCCGCAGCCTGTTTTCAGTATAATCAGAAAATCCTCTGCTGACAATCTTTATTTCCTGTTTTCCCTGCCGCAGAAAGCGCAGGCCGTGATACGGAAGTTTTCCTTCCCGCCGTGTGAGGGAAGCTGATGCATACATCCGGCATTACTTCGCATAATTATACGTCTTATAAGCATATTATGCAATACCCTTTTATACTTTCTTTTTTCCTCCCCTTTTCCCGGTTCCTCCTGTTTCCCCGTTTTTCGCTGCTTATTCCGCCCAATTTCTGTATTTTCTGAAATTCCCCTTTTGTGGCATGCTGTATAAAATGACGGAAAACCCACTCATTTTATGCATATTTTTTCACTTGCAATGCAGAAGCATTTGTTGTATATTAGTTGAGAGCTGAGAGCCGCTCATGCGGCAGAGGATGGAACGGATGCGCGCTCTGCATATCCGCACAGCCTCTCTAAACCAGGAGACGGCACAAGCCGCCGATTCATACCGGAGAATGGCCTGCGTCATTCTTCTACGATAATAAATGGAGGAAACAAAGATTATGAAGGAAAAAGTGATTCTCGCCTATTCCGGCGGACTGGACACCACCGCGATCATCCCGTGGCTGAAGGAAAATTTTGATTATGAGGTCGTCTGCGTCTGCATCGACTGCGGTCAGGAGGAGGAGCTTGACGGCCTTGAGGAGCGCGCGAAATTCTGCGGCGCTTCCAAGCTTTACATACTGGATGTTGTTGACGAATTCTGCGACGAGTATGTAATGCCCTGCGTGAAGGCTCACGCCGTTTATGAAAACAAGTATCTGCTGGGCACCTCCATGGCGAGACCGCTGATCGCTAAGAAGCTGGTGGAGATCGCCCGCAAGGAGGGCGCGACCGCCATCTGCCACGGCGCGACCGGCAAGGGAAACGATCAGATCCGTTTCGAGCTCGGCATCAAGGCACTGGCTCCGGATATCAAGATCATTGCCGCCTGGAGAAACGACAAGTGGACTCTGGATTCCCGCGAATCCGAGATCGAATACTGCAAGGCCCACGGCATCAATCTTCCCTTCTCCGCGGATTCCAGCTACAGCCGCGACCGTAACCTGTGGCATATCAGCCATGAAGGACTGGAGCTTGAGGATCCTGCCAACGAGCCTAATTATGAGCATCTGCTGGTTCTGGGAACCACTCCGGAAAAGGCTCCCGACGAAGCGGAATATGTGACCATTTCTTTTGAAAAGGGCACACCCGTCGCCGTCAACGGTGAGAAGCTGAAGGTTTCCGACATCATCCGCAAGCTCAACGCCCTTGGCGGAAAGCACGGCATCGGTATCGTGGATATCGTGGAAAACCGCGTTGTGGGCATGAAGTCCCGCGGCGTTTACGAGACTCCCGGAGGAACCATCCTGTACGAGGCTCATCAGCAGCTTGAGGAGCTGATCCTCGACCGCGAAACCACTACCCTGAAGCTGGATATGGGCAACAAGTTCGCTCAGATCGTATACGAAGGAAAATGGTTCACCCCTCTGCGTGAGGCAGTTCAGGCCTTCATTGAGAAAACGCAGGAATATGTGACCGGAGAAGTGAAGTTCAAGCTTTACAAGGGCAACATCATCAAAGCCGGAACCACCTCTCCCTACACCCTGTACAATGAGTCCATCGCCTCCTTCACCACCGGAGACCTGTACGATCACCACGATGCGGAAGGCTTTATCAATCTGTTCGGTCTTTCCTCCAAGGTGCGCGCCATGAAGCATCAGGAGCTGGAAAACACAGACAAATAATGCCCTGCCGTAGGCTTCCAGGCTTACATTTACAGAATCTTCAGCGGATGACGCGGAAAATGCGCCATCCGCTTTCCTGGTTTAAAAGAGGAGAATTTCCATATGAATGTTATTTTCATTCTGGCGCTTTATGTTATAATAGTGAATATAGTGGGATTTGCCGAAATGGGGATTGACAAGCGCCGTGCAAGAAAGGGCGCTTACCGGATTCCGGAAGCCAATCTGTTTCTCACGGCCATCATCGGCGGAAGCATCGGCTGTATCGCCGGAATGTATACCTTCCGTCACAAAACCAGACATATGAGCTTCGTCCTCGGCATGCCCGCAATCCTGGTGGCGCAGGCGGCAATCCTGGGCTATCTCCTTTTTGCCGCTCCGATCCGCTTTACATTTATGTAAGTTGATTTATATGCCGCCTTCGGCGGCGGAAAGCTGAGACGGATGAAATCCTTACGGATTTCATCCTGGGAATTGTCCTGGCGGCCAATTCCTTTGGATTTGAATGCCGCCTTGGGCGGCAGAAAGCTGAGGTACTTATGCATCTTGCGGTTTGTGACGATAACATCGCGGACAGAAAACAGATGGAACGGCTTCTGGGCCGGGAATCCGACCGGCGGCTGAACACCACCGGCGTGCTGTACGTGGATTCCTACGGAAACAAAGAAGCCATTCTGACGACGCCCATGATCTACGACGGGCTTTTTATCGACATGACGGAGGAGGGAAGCGACGCCGTGGAGATCGCAAACATGCTCCGGGCGGACGGTGCCGTTCTTCCCATCGTGTTCTGCTGCTCCAAAATTGATTACAGGAAGTCCCCGTCCCTTCCGGACAACTGTTTCTTTTTGGACAAACCGGTGAATCCCTCCGAGCTTTCAGCCATGTGCGACCAGCTTCTTTCCATCAAAAACAGCCAGGTCAAAAGGTATGAGTTCCGCTCCCTTACGGAAACCTTTTATCTGGAGGAAAAAGACATCATGTACGCCTGGCAGGAGGATGAACAAATGGTCCGCATCCGCCTTATGGACGGGAGTGAAAGAACCGCCGTGTCCACGCTCCTGAATTTCTGCGCAAACCTGGGCTTCGACGTGGACAGCTCCAACCGCGGCATCGTTAAGGCGGATATCGGTTATATCCGGATCAGTCCCTCCGGCCGCCTTGCCATGATCGGCTGTATCTATGCCGTCAGCCTGAAGGACGTGAGCAAAATCGGCTTTTTTGACCTTACCATGACGGACGGGCACAAATTCCGCATCGCTCCCTCCAGCCGCCGGACGCTGCAAAACGCCAAAAGCGCGGTAAAGGAGTGATTCTCTGACTGCGAAAAGCAGCGGCTTTGGTTGAGCCGCTGCTGCTTTTTTGTCTCATCGTCTGCCTGCTCTGCCAGGGCGGTTCAGCTTCGCCATCGAGGCCAGGGTGTCGATGCCCATAGGGCAGACCTCCACACAGGAAAGCACCTTCGAGCAGCCGCCCGCGAAATGTCTTGCATATTCTTTTCTCAGCTCCTCGCCCCGATCTGCGCTCTGGAGGGAAAGCAGATACATCTCATTCGCAAAAAGCGCGCCGAAGAAATTCTCCCCCCTGATATAGTTGGGACAGGCTTCCAGGCAAAGCCCGCATTTCAGGCATTTTGCGACGGAATATAGCTGCGGGAAGCTCTTTTCCCCAATCCCTTTGTATTCGCCCAGGTATGCCCTCGCCCTGTGCAGATTCTCCTCGATGATGCTGCGGTCAACGATCAGATCCGCTATCACGGGAAATTTTGACAGCGGCTCCAGCGTGAGCTCACCGCCTTTTATATCGCGCAGAAACGTCGCGCAGGCAAGACGCGGGATGCCGTTGATCACCATGGCGCAGGCACCGCACATTTTTTGCTGACAGCTGCATTCCCAGCGGATCCGGGGCGCCGGCTTTCCTTCCGTATCATACAGGTCGTCGGTATAGTTCAGCTTGTCGAGCAGGGCACTTATAGTCATTTCGGGGTCGGCGTCGCACGCAAAGGACTGCCAATAGGGCTCGCTGTCCGCGTCCCGCTGGCGTTTGATCTTTATAAGCATATCTCATCCTCGCTCTCATAGGTTATGTCGTACTTACCGCCGCTGTAGCTGATCACGGAGCATTTTTCATACGCGTCGCTGCGTAAGGGATAATCGGCCCGGATATGGGCGCCGCGTGTTTCCCTGCGGCGTTCGGCGCAGGCCAGGATCGCCCTTCCCAGCGTCAGCATGGCGCTGAGGCTGTAGCCCTGATACGGGGAAACCTCGCTGTCGTAGATGATCTTGTCGCAGACGGACAGGTAATAATCCACGCTCTCAAGCCCTTCCTTCAGCTTTTCCCCCGTCCGAAGGATGCCAAGATCCTCGTTCATGATCTGGGAAAGGCTGTTTCGTATGTATACCGCGGAAAAGGGGCTTTGGGATTCCAGCCGCCGGTTCAGTCCGTCGCTCTGCTCCCTGATGTAGCTGTCAAAGCCGGGGGAGGGCACAGGGCTTCCGTCCTCGCAGATGGAACGGGCCGCGGCCTTTCCTCCGTGCACGGCCGCAAGGAGCGAATTTCCCCCCAGGCGGTTCGCGCCGTGATAGATGGACGCGCATTCGCCCACGGCGTACATGTTTTTAATATTGGTGCGGTGACGGATATCAACCGCAAGACCTCCCATAAAAAAATGCACAGACGGAGCCACGGGAATGCTCTCCTTCGTCACGTCCAGTCCCAGATATTCCCCGCAGAGGTCGTATACCTCCTTCAGATTTTCCTTTATTTTTTTCTCGCCCAGGAAGGAAATGTCGAGGTAAACCTGCAACGGCGCGTCGTAAATGCATTTGGACACGATATCGCGGGGCATGAGGTTTCCCCGTTCCCCATACATATCCTCCATAAAATAAACCCGCTTCCCTCCGCCGTCCACATAATAGAGCCTGCCGCCGTCGCCGCGCGCGCCCTCGGTGATCAGCATGCGCTTCTGCGGCGTTTCGATGGTGGTCGGATGGTATTGAATAAATTCCAGATTCTTAAGCTTTGCTCCCTGCAGAAACAGCCTGCCCGCCGCATAGCCGTCGCAGAGCGCAGAGCCTGTGGTCTTTCCGAACAGGCAGTTTTGTCCGCCCACGGCAAACACCGTCGCGTCGGCATACAGCGGCACAAGGCTTTTTGTCTTTTCACAGTAAAACAGAGCGCCGAAACAGACGCCGTCGTTTATGAGCGCGGAGTGAAACGTCAGCCCGAGGCGTCTTACGATCCTGCCCTCGCACTCCCATCTGCGGGCCTCCTGCACCAGAGCCGTTACGATCTGCTTTCCCGTAGAGGCTCCCGCATACACCGTGCGTTTTCGGGATTGTCCGCCAAAGGCCCGGCGCGCCACGCCTCCGCCCGCTTCTCTTGTAAATACCACGCCGATGCTTTCCAGCCACTCGATCAATGCGGGCGCGTCCTCGCATAGAGCCGTGACGGTCCCTGTTCCCGCAATGTCGCACCCGCTCTTTATCGTCTCGCTGATATGAAGCTCCACGCTGTCCCCCTCCTCGCAGCCCGCAAGAACGGCATTGATGCCGCCCGCCGCCATGACCGACTGCGAACGCTCGGAGGGGTAAGGGGATACCAGCACGGCTGTGCCGCCTCTTTTTGCCGTTTCAATGGCACAGGTGAGCCCTGAAATTCCGCTGCCAATGATCAACACCCGATTCATACTAATCTCCATTCCGGAGCGTGCGACGGGGTGAATCGAAATCGCGGATGTGATTTCGATTCCGCCATAACGGCTACTTGTGACGCTCCGGCACAAACAGCCGCATAAACGATCAGCCATCGGGCTGACCGCTTACGCCAGTCCTCCCAAAAAGAAACGGATCACCGCAAAGAGCGCCGCAAGTCCCGCCGCTGTGCAGACGGTATAGGCGGCGATATCAAGGCGCCTCGCCGTTTTTGACGAGCCGGCCAGGCCGAGGGTGATAAAGGCCTTGCTGAAGGATACCGAGATGTGCAGAAACACGGAGATCAGATAGAGACATTCCGTCAGACAGGTAACGACAGCCTGTGACCGGCTCAGCGTCTCGCCCGTAGCCATGTGCGAATATGCGCCGATATGCAGGTGCACAAGAACGATCATCAAAAGAGCCGTCACGCGCTGGATGACCGCGCGGCTGTTCATCCGCGGATAACGCAGACTGCTTCCGTCGTGCGAAAAGAAAAATATGCACAGACTCGTCAATATATGTACGAACAGGAGCGACACCGCCGTATGGGCGAGAGCCTTGCATACGGCAAGGCTGTACCAGGAGGTGATCAGCGAATACGTCATCGTACCCGCATGGCAGAGCACGGCGGCAATGATCGCCAGGCCAAGAATCGCGTTGCATTTTTTCACCTTCATAAAAATTCCCCATTTCGGAGCGTACGACCGGGCGAAGCGAAACCGGATATACAATCTCGCTTCTTCCCTGACGGCTGCCTGTGACGCTCCGGCACAAGCAGTCAGGCGGACATGTTCCGTCCGTTGTAATAAAAACAGGATTCCCGTCACAGATCCTCCTGCTTCTGCATGTAAAACAACGTTTTTATTATAGCATTAGAGGGATGTTTTTTTCAACCGCTTAGAGCAGCGCCAGGCTTGTTTCCCGGGCCGGTTTGTGTTAGTATGGTTCTGTCACGCTCCATCCGGCAAAGGCCTGCCGCACGGCTCTCCGATCCTTCGCCGGAAGGCAGGCGTAAGCAAAAGAAGGGGCCGTGTGCCCGCACGGGGAGGAATCATGAGCACATCAGGAACACTGAAAAAATTCATCCGATACTATGCACCCTATAAAACCGTTTTCTTTCTGGATCTGATCTGCGCGACCGTCATCAGCGTGGTGGATCTGGTCTATCCGCAGCTTCTGCGCAGCCTGACCGGAACGCTGTTCACTCTTGACGGCCAGACCATCATGCGGGCGCTTCTTCCGCTGGCCGCCGGGCTTTTTCTTATGTATGTCATTCAGAGCCTGTGCAAATATTATGTGAGCTACCAGGGCCACATGATGGGCGCGAACATGGAGAGGGACATGCGCCAGCAGCTTTTTGACCATTACGAGAAGCTTTCCTTTTCCTATTACGATCAGAACAATTCCGGCCAGATGATGAGCAAGCTGGTCTCCGATCTGTTCGATATCGCGGAATTTGCCCACCACGGCCCGGAAAACCTGTTCATTTCCCTGATCAAGGTGGTCGGCTCCTTCGCTTTTCTTTTCCTCATCAACTGGAGGCTCGCCATCCCCATGGCCGTGCTGGTGGTCTGCATGCTCCTGTTTTCTCTGAGCCAGAATCAGAAAATGCAGCTCACCTTCATGGATAACCGCCGAAAGATCGGAGACGTGAACGCAAGCCTGCAGGATACGCTGGCCGGGATCCGCGTGGTGCAGTCCTTCGCCAACGAGGATGTGGAACGGGAAAAATTTCAGAAGAGCAATCACGGCTTCCTGCTCTCCAAGGACGCCAATTATAAATGCATGGGAACCTTCATGGGCAGCAACCTCTTTTTCCAGGGCATGATGTATCTGGTCACCCTGGTGTTCGGCGGCTACCTGATCGCCAAAGGGCAGATGGAGGTCGGCGACCTTGCCATGTATGCCCTCTATATCGGCATTTTCATCAGCCCGATCCAGATCCTGGTGGAGCTGACGGAAATGATCCAGAAGGGCCTGTCCGGCTTTAAACGCTTCATCGCGGTCATGGAAACCGAGCCGGATATCGAGGACGCCCCCGACGCAAAGCCCCTGGAGGATGTGAAGGGTCTTGTTTCCTATGAAAATGTGTCCTTCCACTACAGCGACGACGATACCCCGGTGCTTTCCAGCGTATCCTTCCAGATTCCGGCGGGCAAATCCATCGCCCTCGTCGGCCCCTCCGGGAGCGGAAAGACCACCATCTGCAGCCTGCTGCCCCGTTTCTATGACGTGACGGGCGGCCGCGTCACCATTGACGGGAAAGACGTGCGCACCCTGACGCTTCAGACCCTGCGCCGCCAGATCGGCATCGTCCAGCAGGACGTTTATCTGTTCTGCGACACCGTCCGGGAAAATATCGCCTACGGCAAGCCCGGCGCCTCCATGGAGGAGATCATCGACGCCGCCAAAAAGGCCAACATCCACGACTTCATCCAGTCCCTCCCGGACGGCTACGACACCTTCGTTGGAGAACGGGGAACCCGGCTTTCCGGCGGCCAGAAGCAGCGCATCTCCATCGCCCGCGTTTTCTTAAAGAATCCGCCCATCCTGATCCTGGACGAGGCCACCAGCGCCCTGGACAACGAAAGCGAGCGCTGGATCCAGCAGAGCCTGGATGAGCTGGCAAGGGACCGGACCACCATCACCATCGCCCACCGGCTGTCCACCATCCACGGGGCGGACGAGATCCTGGTGGTCGCGGACAACGGTATCGCGGAGCGGGGAACCCATCAGGAGCTGCTTGAGAAAAAAGGGATTTACGCGCATTACTATGAAATGCAGTTTCAGTGAGTTGCGCAAGAACGCAAAACCAGACTTTGATTTCAGGAGGATTCATCCATGCCTGCCCTTAGAAAAATGCTGGGAGACATCAACGGCCCTTCGGTCAAGGCCCTGATGTCTCTGATCGAAACACAAAGTAAGGAAACGCTTGCCCGCTGGGCCGCAAAGTACGCCGGAGAGCACTATTTTCCGCTTCTTCAGACGGAAACGGAGCTTTTTGACCGGATGGAACAGGCCCTGTCCGCTGTGAAACGCTTTTTGAATAAAGAATCGTCTTTAAAGGAGCTAAAACCTTTTCTCGCCGACGCGAGAACCGCGGCAAAGGCTCTTGCCGACAGCCGGACGGCCGATCCTGTCATTCTTGCCGCGGCAAGAGCGGTTTCCACCGCCTGCGCCGCGGCTCAGACGCCCTCCAACGCCCTGGGCTTCCTGTTTTACGGAGCCGCAGCCCGCGTCTATCACGACGCGGGACTCTCTGCCCCGCCGGAGGTCTGCGACCGGCTTGCGGAGGATGAGCTGCACCGAGCTCTCCTTTCTCTTCAGGAAGCCGCGGTGCCGGATGAACCCCATCCCGTTTCCATCCGCTGGAACTGCTGAACCTGCGCGCATCACTTCATCTGCGTGAGCATCTTCTCT
Source organism: Candidatus Eisenbergiella merdavium (assembly GCA_019119595.1). Classification (GTDB taxonomy): domain Bacteria; phylum Bacillota; class Clostridia; order Lachnospirales; family Lachnospiraceae; genus Eisenbergiella; species Eisenbergiella merdavium. The sequence goes on from DWWS01000027.1 coordinate 49,228, forward strand.
GCCTGCGCGCATCGCTCCATCTGCGCGCACATCAAAAGAAACGCTCCGACGCCGTGCAGGTCGTTGACGGAAACCGGGCGTTCGCAGTAGTGCCTGTAATCTCCCACCCCGGTTCCGATGCACACGTTGCCCACCAGCAGGTCGTCTCCGTCCCATTCCAGCGAACGGATCACGCCCTCATAGCCTCTTTTCGCCTTTTCCAGATACTCCGTGGGCAGGATGCCCTTCTCCACCGCCTTGCAGATGGCCGCGACGAACAGGCAGCTGCAGGAATTTTCCAGCCAGTTTCCTTCCATGCCGCCCTTATCCACCACCTGATACCAGCGACCGTCCTCCGACTGATACCGGCAGACCGCATCCAGAAGATTTTTTACCAGCTCACAGAGCTTCCCATATCCCGAATGGCTTTCCGGCAGGAAATCCAGATCGTCCAGCACCGCGACGGGAACCCAGCCGATGCTTCTTCCCCAGAATTCCGGAGACAGCCCCGTTTCCGGATCCGCCCATTCCTGCTTCTTCGCGCAGTCCCAGGCGTGATACCACAGGCCCGTTTTATCATCCCGGGTCTTTTCCTGCATCAGGAGCGCCTGCTGTACCACCAGGTCCAGAAACTCCGGTCTGTCAAAGCGGCTCCCATACTCCGCCGCGATCGGCCCTCCCATATAAAGGCCGTCCAGCCACATCTGCTCAGGACACCCTTCCTTGTGCCAGAAGCCGCCGATCTCGTTTCTCGGGAAATCCCATATCGCCGCAAGCAGGGTATCCAGCGCCTTCTTGTATCTTTCCTCCCCCGTTTCCGCAAGGAGCGGATAGAGCAGGATGCCGGGCTGGATATCGTCCAGTTCTCCAAGATCACATTCGTGGATCTCGCCCTTCTCGTTCACGCAGGAATCTACCCAGTTTTTCACATAGTCAAAATACCGTCTGTCGCCGCACAGCCGGTACGTCTGGTATACGCCGGATAGGAACACGCCCTGATGATAGTGGAAGTGTCCCTTCGGCGGCAGCTCCTGTGCCTGAAATTTGCGCATCATGGTTTCCACGGACGCCTTTGCGTAAAACAGCGGTTCTTTTACTGTTGCTTCTGCACTCATGCTTTTCCTCTCTTTCCGGACGGCCTTCCTGTGAAAGGCCGCCTGCTGCTATTTTGTAGAAAAAATAGATTTCTGTTATTTTGTAGTATACTATAGGAAGCCGAGCAAAGCAATCCTGCACGCATCATCCCTTCCGCCTCAGGCCTTCGCTGTTCAGGCTTTCGCCGTTCAGACCTTCGCCGACCAGACATGCTTTTCCTTCGCGGTTTCTCTGGTGTTCTGCGCCATCACGCCCACCAGCGCATGGGGCACATAGGGCTCCTCCAGGTACGCCGTTTCCTCCGGCGTCAGATGAAGCTGCGCCGCTTTTGCCGCTCCCTCGATATGGGAAAGCTTCGTCGCGCCAACAACGGGAGCCGTCACCTTCTGAAGAAGCCAGGCCAGGGATACCTCCGTCATGGTGACGCCGTGCTTTTCTGCAACCTCCGCCACGCGGCGGATGATGAGCTCGTCCTGTTCCTGCGTAGCTCCGTATTTCAGGCGGGCGTAGCTGTCCTGCTCATACCGCTTCGTGGTTTCTCCGGGATGCCGGGACAGCCGCCCTCCCGCAAGGGCGCTGTATGGCGTCATCGCGATCTGATCCTCGGCGCACAGCCTTGCCATTTCCCGCTCCTCTTCCCGGAAGATCAGGTTATAATGCCCCTGCACAGAAACAAAGCGCGGAAAGCCCTCCTTCTCCGCCAGCGCGTTCGCCTTCGCGAGCTGCCAGGCAAAGCAGTTGGAAATACCGATGTAGCGGACCTTTCCTGCCTTCACCGCACGGCTTAAGCCCTCCATGATATCGTACAGCGGGGTCTGATAATCCCACATGTGATAAATATAAAGATCCACATGATCCAGTCCCAGGTTCTCAAGGCTCTTATCCAGCATCCGTTCGATATGCCGCTGCCCGGTGATCCCGGCCTCGATCTCCTCCTGTGTCCGGGGCAGAAATTTGGTGGCCACCACCACATCCTCCCGTCTGGTAAAATCCCGCAGGGCGCGGCCCACATACTGCTCGCTGGTGCCGTTCTGGTAGGAAATGGCCGTATCAAAAAAATTGATGCCAAGCTCCAGCCCTCTTTTTATGATCTCGCGGGAACGGGCCTCGTCCACCGTCCAGGTATGCTGCCCGTTTCCGGCCTCTCCAAAGCCCATGCAGCCCATGCAGATGCGGGATACCCGCAGCTCTGATCTCCCAAACTTCGTATATTCCATCTGATTCTCTCCTTTCCATAACGTCGTGCAAAAAAGGCGCCCCCTTACCGGAACACCTTCATTGTAACGCACTTTATCTTTTTTTGTAAAATGCTTATCTCTTATTCTCAGGAATAGCCCTGAGGCATTGTGAGGCGAACTCGATGAAGGCCGCGGTCGCTGGGGAAAAAACGGAGTCCTTTTTCCAGACCAGAGCCGTGCGCGACTCAACGACGGGGAACAGGGGAATAAACTGGAGATTGTCATAGGTGCAGTTTAAACGGATACAAAGCACCGCGCCCATCCCGCTCTCCACCAGCATGGCTTCGTTGTAAAGCAGGTTGCCCACCGCCGCGATCTCCAGCCTGTCGTTCAGCCCGCCGAGCCAGCCCGCAAGCTCGCCCCCGATGTCGCGGGATGCCGTGACCAGAGGAATGTCCAGAAGATCCTCGGCCCGGATACTCTCCCTCCCCGCCAGGGGCGAATCCTTCCGCACCAGGACACCCCACTCCTCCTTCATCCGCATGGAAACGAAATCGTATTTCCGGATATCCACCGGCTCTCCCATCACGCCAAGATCCAGGTGGCCACGCTCGATATAATCCTGAATGTTGTCCGCGTTCCCGCTGTAGATCCGAAACTGCACCAGCGGATGCTTCTTACGGAATTCCACCATGATCCCGGCAAGCTCGCTGGTGCTGCGAAACTCCCCGCTTCCGATCATGATCTCCCCGGCAAGCTCCGTTTCCTTATGCAGAAAATCGCGCCTTGTTTTCTCCGCAAGGGAAAGCAGCTCCTGGGCCCGACGTTTTAACAGCAGGCCATCTTCCGTCAGCACGATATTTCGATTGCTCCTGAGAAAAAGCTTCACCCCGAGCTCTTCCTCCAGCTGCATCATCTGGCGGGACAGCGCTGGCTGGCTGACGTGGAGCATCTGCGCCGCCTTTGTTATATTTTCCTCTCTGGCAATCGCCAGGAAATAGTTTAATACGCGTAATTCCATGTTTTTACTCCCGCCGCTTTCTCACGATCCGGTTCATCGTCCAAAATATGCCGCGATCTCCTGCATCCGCGCGGACTGCGCTACCGAAAACGGGCAGCGGCTGTCGCAATGGCCGCACTGCACGCAGTCGCCGGCGTGAAGTCCAAGGCCCTGATAATGCTCCGCCGCCATGGCGTCGGCGGGGCTGAAGGAGCCGAGGACAGAATAACCCCGTTCTTCCTCCGGAGCATCAAAAAAGCCCAGCAGCTGCTCCACCTGTTTTACGTTGCTCATGCCCGGAAGCACAGTCAGGCCCCCGGACGGTCAAGCGCATACTGCATGCACTGATACTGGGTCAGCGCCTTCCCATATCAGCCAAATCCCTGTTGATTACTTTCTCCTGCTCTCGTAAAGGTGCATTATCTCTTTTTCTGGCTGGGATACTATCCGTACCTTTCTGCTTTATTCATATACCATGTATCCGACTATGTATTGATAGTGTACCACAGACAAGACGCTTTTTCCACAAGAAAATAAAAAACTTCTTTGAACCAAATCACATTCATCTGACTGTCCGTATCCTTCTCAAACTGCTCACACTTAATCAGCGCTCTGTTGCCAGGATAATTCCGGCGAATGACAAAAAGGCAAAAAATAACAACTGGCAGAGAACCAAATCTCCACCAGCCGTCATTCATTTCCATTAATTAAATTTGCAGGCTTTCTGTATATTTAAACTGAATGACATCCCTGGGGGCAGTTTCAATATATGCCTGCTCTTTATGCATAAATGCAATAATGTCATTTTTACTCATTTTACCCAGTTTATCTATGACTAAATCCAGTATTTCCTTATCATCTTTTGATAATGCTGAAAACTTGCATTCTCCACTTAAGGCGAAATGATAAGCATTTGTTTCGTCCATATCAACTTCCTCGCAAGGAACATCCTTTAAGTCAATGATTGAATTATGCCCTACAGGAACTGCTCCCATTGGTAGTGCCTGATAAACCAATCCTGTAATTGCACGTCCTCTTCTTTTATAAGCCAACGCATCTGCATACCACATAAGCTTCATCAACTTGACTTTGTAAAGACTTGTAACTTTAGAAGAAACAGCAAAATATCTTATCACATCAACAACCTTATCAAGTGAAAGCGGAGTATTCCCATGAAACATCTTATTACCCTGAAATCTTGCATAACTTGCCTCAATAGCTTTTCTCAAATATGCATCTTGATCCTCTTCAAATAATGAAGTTGCTGCCTCCATATATTTTTGATAAGATTCAGCTGATAAGCTGTCTTTTGCATCATTTAGTAAAGACAAGAACCATTCTGGATCCTGATCAATTTTCTTTAAAATTGTGTCATGAGCTTTATCTTGAACCTGATGGCTCTCATATCTGGTAATGGTTTTACCGCCCCACCCAAGCAATACGCATAAATCACTCTGGCTAATACCATATTTTGCTCTTATTCCGCTTATCTGAGTTGATGTCAAAAGACCCTTCTTTTCTCTATATGAATCCTTCATTCTGGTATCATTATCCTGCATCTGTTTTTCATCCATATACAGTTCTTTTGCCAAATCGCAATACAAATAACAGGCTTCATAATCTACTTCTGTATTCTTAAAAGTGGCCTTATCCATAACAAGAACTGTTTTCACTTCATGTTCTTCCATGCAACATGTACAAAGCCTTTTTTCACTTTTCAGAATCTTCATATCCATGAAAACACCCCCTGATTCTTTTTATAAGGAAATATTTCTGGTGTAAATGCCTTTTCAGCAAAATGAAATGACATAACAAAAGTAGTTGTGTTTCCATACATTCCTAAAAGTTCCACTCTTATTTTAATATATACGTCATCTGTACCGTTATATACCTTACCAAATTCTCTCATTTCACTTCTTTTGGGAAATCTAATGTCTTTTACTGTCTGCATATAGTCTTCCACAGATAGTGTCAGTAATTCGCGTTTTAAGGCATCAACAGGATTTTCATCAGGAAATAATATATTAACAGTGTATTGGTTAGTATATTTTTCATCGCGCTTTTCATCAACGAGGCGCTTTACTTGAAAATCAATCTTAGCCCCATTATTGAGTGCAAATTTTAAATCCTGAATATATGCTTTTACTTCAATTTCACTCTCTATACGTGATTTTGTTTCTTCAGTCAATTTCTCGCCTTTCTTTATCGTATCAATTGATACCTATACAATACATCCAATTTGTCGACTTGTCAACCTCATACCCCATCTTCCATTTCGCGATTTTGCACAGAAGAGGTGGCACCGGTCCTGGAACCTAAGACCTGTAGAGATTCAAATTCCCCTATTTTGGGGAAATCTTACATAGTCTTATGTATCAATCTGTGCTATACTTTTTACAGGCATATCTGACAATACACATGCTGGAGGCTGTCATGAGTAAAGAGAAAAATGGTTCCTATAAGGGCTTAACCGAAGCTCGTCGAAGAGCGAACAAAAAATATAATGATCGTTTCGTTGAAATCAAGGTTCGTGTCACCCCAGAGAAGCGTGCCATCATTAAAGACCACGCAGAAAAGATGGGTGAAAGTGCCACTGCCTTTATCAATAGAGCAATCGATGAAGCCATGAAACGCGATCGGGAATCAAATCCCGAAACACAAAAAATCCGATGATGTATGGATACATTTCCACACATCACCGGATGATTTTTTCTCTCATGAGTAGTCTCCGTTGTGTAATTTTCTATATGATCATAGCAGCAACAAGGCTCCCCATCTGCATGTTTTTCATTAATTTTCTCACACAGGTGTCATTCATTTTTTGATAAGAAGCAGCTCCCGCATCCCGTCCATCCCTTTTTCCCGGCAGAATTCCGTAAAACCCCGGAAGCATTCATCCTGCAGTTTATCCTTGTGGTAGGCCAGCACAAACTGTCTGCCGAAGAGCTTTTCCCTTACGCTGATCTGAACCAGCCTTCCCTCCCGCAGCTCTTCCTGTACCAGGAAGCGGGATCCATTCCAGATATTGGGACAGTTTTCCCGCCTTAACCACCGCAAGATCCAGCCGGGCGTTCAGCAGACGCTTTTCCAGAGACCTGCTGTTACCCACCTCCACGCTGAACTCGATCCCAAGCTCCCTTCGGCAGGCGGCGGTCATCGGGTAGGCCAGACAGCTCCCGATCGTCGTGCATACCCCGAGTCTCAGGGTATTCCTGCACTCCGCTCCTTCCATCCTTTTCCTGAGCTGCTGCGCGCTTTTTATATTTTTCAATGATCTTTTTCTGTGTTAGGCTTGATATACAGATCTGTACGAAGAAGCATGAGAAAGCATAAAAGAACATTTCAAACGGAGGTTTTTATGGAAAAATGATGATTCTTGTTGTGGACGGCTGCGCGCCGGAGTATCTGACCGAGGAGACGGCTCCGGATCTTTTCCGTCTGGCCCGGGAGAATGGCTTCGCTAAAATCGTGGAAAGCCAGATGCCTTCCGTCACCAATGTAAACCATGCCTGCATCCTTTCCGGGCTCTGCCCGAAGGATACCGGGGTTGTGGGAAATTATTACTATGATCCGGCTACCGGCGGAGAGGGCTTTATAGAAGAGCGCGGATTCATGCAGGCCGAAACCATTCTTCAGGCATATCGGAAGGCCGGCGGAAGCACTGCGCTTTTCACCGTCAAGGGAAAGGTTCTCGGCGTATACGGCGAGGGGGCGGATATCGGGCTCAGTGCCCAGGATCCGGATGAAGAGCTGGTAAAAGCCCTCAGCCTTCCCCCCGCTCCCCCCATCCACTCCGCCCGGAGCACGGAATGGATTCTGCAGGCGGCCCTTTCCTGCATGGAAAAATACTCCCCGGATCTTATGTACTGCACCAATAATGATTTCATTTTTCATCACTACGCGCCCGGAACGCCGCAGGCGAAGCAGCAGATCGCCTATGTCAACGAATATGTACGCAGGATCCATGAGCTGGAGCCGCAACGGCAGATTTATATTACGGCGGATCCCCCTTCTTGCTATCCATTCGCAGGCGGACGAAAGCCAGTACCGGTACAGCAAGGATATTGCCGCCATCGCTCTGCGCCGCATCTGATACAGGAGGAAGCACCATGAAAAAAATCACGAAAAAAAGAAAGGGCTGCCGCCATTTTCTTTCCTGTTCTCATAAATAAGTTTTCCCCGCAACATTCCGGAAAGCTCATGCGCCTCTTTAACCGGCGGCGGACTTACAGGTTCATCCCCTCAACCCAGGAGGAAACCTCCTGCGCGGACGCTGCGCCGCTCAGCCTCTTTCCGGGCAGCACCCTTGCCGCCGGACAGCTTTTCTGCAGAATGGAGGCCGTTTTCCCCATTCCGCTGCCGCCGGAGGTAGCAAAGGGAACCACCGTTTTGCCGGAAAGATCATAGCTCTCCAAAAAAGTCTGAACGATCCGGGGCGCTTCGTACCACCAGATAGGAAAACCAATGAATACCACATCATACCGGGCCATATCCTCCACAGCGCCCGCGATGGCCGGCCGGGACGCCTTGTCGTTCATCTCCCTGCTGCTCCGGCTCTGCCGGTCGTTCCAGTCCAGATCCGCATCGGTATAAGAAACGGCGGGCCTGATCTCATACAGCTCTCCTCCGACCCCGCCTGCGCCAGTGTGTCCGCCAGCCGTGCGGTCACGCCGCTGGCAGAAAAATACGCGACTAAAATTTTGCTCATGCTCTCTTCCTCCGTTTCGTTTTCATTCAGTATATCACTTTTCCTGATGATTGGAATAAGAAATCTTCCGTTTCCTGTTATATACATACATTCCAAACGAAACAACAGCCATAAGCGCCATAAGCATTCCTGAGATCCAGAAGGCAGGAGAACCGGGATCTTTTATGCTTGCTCCAAAAATCGTAGACAACACAACGCCCGGCGTTGTTCCCAGGATGCCTCCTGCCAGGTAACAGGAAAAAGGAATTTTCACAGCGCCAAGATAAAGGCTTACGACATCCCCGGGCAGGAAACAGAACGTGCGCAAAAGAAAGGAAAGAAAAACAGGATTTTCTCTCTGGCCCGAACAAATATCCTTCAATTTCGGATATTTCTCTGACAGGCTGTCTATCAGGCCGGAGCCGGAAAAGCGTCCGATCCAATAAGGGATCATAAGGGTAACAGCCCGGCCCATAAAATTTACCAGCAAAGCCAGAGGCGTCCGGAACAGATGCCCCGTCGCGATCTGGAGGACAGCGATCGGGAATACAAAGGACGCGCTTTTCAAAGCATATAAAAGCAGAATGACCACAGCCGCTGCAAGTGGAGATTCCGGCGTATAATCCAGAACCGTCTGTACGGTTATCTCTTTCCCGGATGCAAAAAGCAGAATGATCAATATGGCACAGACCGCCAACGGCAGGAATTTCAGAACCGTATGTGATTTTTTATGCTTATGAGGTTCCATAGAATCATTCCCCGTATATGATCGACCAGTCTCAAAAAATGAAAAAATGGAATATCTGCGTATATTGAAAACAATGTCGGATTTTTGTATAATGACTCCAATATGATCTTGGAGGTAGCTTTTTTGAATCGGACGAAAAAAGCCATGAGCGACGTATTCTGGCAGCTTCTGGAGGAAAAACCCTACAGCAAAATCACAGTGCAGAATATCGTAGAACGCTGCCAGGTAAACCGGAATACATTTTACTACCATTTTAAAGATATCCCTGATCTTGCCGAGTATTCCATTAAGGCATGGACGGACCAGGTGATCCAGAACAACTGCGAATTTGGCACTCTCATAAGCTGTGTTACCCCTATCGCACAGGAGCTTATGAAGCGCAGGACTGCGTTCATCCATATTTACCGTTCCGCCCATCGGGAAGCGGCGATCCGTTATCTGAATGAGATCAGTTCTTATATCGTGCAGTCATACATAGACACCGCGATCCATAAAAACGGCCTCCCGTCAGAGAACAGCTCTATCGTTGCCAAAGTCTACAAATGTACCTTTGCCGGTATTATTCTGGACTGGCTGGATGCAGGAGCTTCTTATGACCTCCCCGATTTCTGTGAAAAGATGTGTGTCTCTTTCGCGGGGGCGGGCAAAAGGGCGCTCCTTGGCCAGTCAGAAGAATCCTGCGGCTGTTAGATCACCGTGTTTTGCTTTTTGTTTCTGTCGCTCTTATCCCAAAGCTCGTCCGCCACGGGCTTCCAGTTTTCCGCATAGCGGTCGCATTTGGCGCAGAGGTGCTCCACGCTTTCCGGGGATTGCAGATCCGTGGAATGCGCTCCGGCGCAGGAAACCATTTCACGAAGCTTTTCCGGGTTTTCAAGCATCGGGCAGGGGCGCAGCATGTTCTCATTAAAGGGCTGGCCCTTGTGGTAAGCCATCATCATGGGGGATCGCAGCGCCTCCAGCAGTGTTTTTTCCCGGATATTGGAATCCGAATAATGGATAAATACGCAGGGGTCAATATCTCCGTTCGCATTGATATGAAGATACCGGTGCCCTCCCGCGATACAGCCGCCCACATACTCAGCGTCATTCTGGAAATCCATGGCAAACAGGGGCTTTCTGGCACGATAGCTGCGGATTTTGTCATAAGTGCCCTTACGCTGGTCAGGCGAAGGCATCAGCTCCGGGACAGCGTCATTTCCTACGGGCATGTAATGGAAATACCAGATGAACCACGCGCCCATCTCGATCAGCCTGTCCAGATATTCCTCGGAGGTGATGGATTCATAATTTGCGCTGGTATAGCAGGAAGAAATCCCGTATATCAGTTTTTTGCTCCGAAGCAGCTCAAGCGCCCGGATCACCTTCCGGTAAACGCCGCTGCCGCGCCTTCCGTCTGTGGCCTCCTCAAAGCCCTCCAGGGAGATCGCGGGAACAAAATTCCCCACCCGGAGCATTTCATCCGCAAAATCCTCATCGATCAGTGTTGCGTTTGTAAAGCACAGGAACACGCAGTCCGAGTGCTTCTCACACAGCCGGATCAGATCCTTTTTGCGGACTAACGGCTCCCCGCCGGTATAGATGTACATATAGACGCCAAGCTCCTTGCCCTGACGGATGATATCGTCGATCTCATCACAGGTCAGATTCAGCCTGTTCCCATATTCCGCGGCCCAGCAGCCGGTACAGTGGAGGTTGCAGGCGGAGGTGGGATCAAGCAGGATCGCCCAGGGGATATTGCAGTCATATTTTCTGCGCAGCTCTTCCTCCTTCGGCCATCCGATCAGCCCGGCATTGATAAAAAAGTTTACCGCCAGCGTTCTTGTCACATTCGGGTCAACATCCGTAAAAAGCCGGCGCACGTAGGAATAATAAGGATGCTCCGGGTTTGTGATGACTTCCCGAATGATCTTTCTCTGAGAAACAAACTCATCTCCGGCAAATTTATCCGCCCAGTCCATGATCCTGAGCATATTCTTCTCCGGATCCCTGTAAATATAATGGAACGCCTGTTCCAGACCAAATTTTTTCAATGTTGTTGATGCGTTCATGTATCTTATCTCCTCTTTTGCCGTATCTCATTTATCGCCTTCATCCTCTGTCAGGCAGGTATCCTCCAGTTTTTTCAGGACTTTTCCCGCAAAGTCCCTGCCGCCTGTGCCGAAGGAAATGGCAAACGCTGTCGCAAGAGCCGCAAGGATCAGGATAAACGCAGTATTCACCAGCTCCTTTGCAATCCCAAGCTCATTCAGTATCATAAAGACGCCGACGACGGAAACCGCCGTCCTGCAGACAAGCGCCAGTACGGTGTGGCCGTTTCCGGATAACGCTTTCCCGATCAGCCCGTTACATATATAACATATGAGCAGGATCAGAGCGGCTGCCAGGACAGAGGGCATATAACCGATCACCGCGTTCCCGATACCGGTAAGGACATCCAGATGCAGCACGCCGAAGCTCTCTACGATAAAGAATATCACCATGATGATCCGTACAATGGTTCCGACGGCCTTTGACAAAATAAAGGCCCTTCCCCTCTCATCCAGATGCTCGGAAAGCTTTGCGTCAAAGCCGGCAGAAGCGATCAGGTTTTCCACGATATTTCCCGAAAATCTGGCCGCCATGCAGCCGATGATGATAATGACCAGAGCGGCAAGGATATTGGGGATAAAGGCAAAGATCTCATCAAGCATTTGAATGGCCGGATCGGAAACCGCCTGAATGTTCAGCACCTGGAGGGCTGCTATGAGGACCGGGATCAGGATCAGCACATATACGATGTATGCCAGCGTATCGGACAGCCTGCCCGTATCCGTAACCCGGATTCCCGCTTTTTCCTGCAGGGTATTCACTTTCAGGCGGTCAAATACCGGAATCAGAAGCTCACGTACCAGCCTTGCGATAAAGAACCCTACCCATACCACAAGCACTGCCGCAAGGATGTTTGGCAGGTAGCCCCACAGGGTATCCAGAAGCTTCAGGATCGGGGAAGCTGCCTCCCCCAGGCCAAGGCTTTCAAAGATTCCCGGAACAAAGAGAAGAAAAACAAACAGGTGGGCGAGTTTTCCGATAAACTCCGCGTTTTTTTCATTTTCCCCTGAAGCGGACGGCCTCTGACGGAGCATGGCGCTCCACTTTGTTTTGGTAAAAAGCTTTACGACCAGCGACCTGACAATAGCCGCCGTGATAAATGCAAGCAGCAGGATCAGCACGGCTTTGATAACCGCCCAGATTCCGCTGCCCAAAAGTGACGTAAACATTTCGTTCATAAGAGAACCTCCTTTGGATGAATGAGCTCATTTTGTCAAATGTTTTTATTTTTGTACTTTACACCTGTTTTCTGCGCCTGAAAATGGACAAATGAGGCTCAATATCCAAAAACCGGACAAACGCCCTGTTTTTGTCTGGTTTTTATCGGAAGGTAAACGGATTGCGCCGCCCTTTCTTCCATGCTATACTGAAGCCAGAAAGACCGAAACAGCAGACAAAGGCCGCCTCACGGCGGCAGAAAGGAAGGGGAATATGGCAAAATACCGCTGCAGCGTCTGCGGCTACATCTACGACGAGGAGCAGGAGGGAGCTCCGTTTTCCGGGCTGAAGGAATGTCCCGTCTGCCATCAGAGCGCGGACAGATTCGCGCTCTGGCAGGAGGAACAGACAAAGGAGGAACGGCCCGCAAGGGAGCTGAAGCTGGACTATCCGAAGGAATTTGTCCGCACCGATCATTCCTGCCGTTATATGAAGGAGATCCATGAAATGGCGGTAACTGGAAAGAGTATCTCCGCCGCCATGGGAACGCTTCTTCCCATGCCGAACTGGGACGATATCCTCATCCTGGGAGCGCAGCTCGATCCCATGCCGCTGGAGGAAAACGCGGAGGTCCGTACCACCACGGTGATCGGCCCCAATGCGGCGAAGCCGCTCATCCTGGAGAACCCCGTCTACATATCGCATATGTCCTTCGGCGCTCTCTCCAGAGAGGCCAAGGTATCCCTGGCCCGCGGCTCAGCCATGGCACACAGCGCCATGTGCTCCGGCGAGGGCGGAATCCTCCCGGAGGAAATGCAGGCGGCGGACAAATATATCTTTGAATATGTGGGAAATCTTTACAGCGTGACGCCGGAAAACCTGCGAGGCGCGGACGCCATCGAGATCAAGATCGGCCAGGGCACCAAGCCCGGCATGGGCGGTCATCTTCCCGGTGAAAAGGTGACGGAGGAGATCAGCCGGATCCGCAACAAACCTATGGGAAAGGATGTCATCGCTCCCTCCCGCTTCCCGGGAATCGAAACGAAGGAAGATATGAAGGCCCTCGTCAGCCAGCTTAGAATGGCCTCCGAGGGACGCCCCATCGGCATCAAGATCGCCGCAGGACGCATTGAACGGGATCTGGCCTTCTGCGTATACGCCGAGCCGGATTTCATCACCATCGACGGCCGCGGCGGCGCGACGGGCTCCTCCCCCATGCTGCTTCGGGATTCGGCCAGCGTTCCCACCGTCTATGCGCTCCACCGCGCCCGGAAGTATCTGGACAGCATCGGATCGGACATCAGCCTCATCATTACCGGAGGCCTTCGGGTTTCCTCTGATTTTGCGAAGGCCATCGCCATGGGCGCGGACGCCGTAGCAGTAGCCTCCGCCCCCCTCATTGCCATGGCCTGCCAGCAGTACCGGATCTGCGGAACGGGCATGTGTCCCATGGGCATCGCAACACAGGACGAAGAGCTGCGCGCGCGGCTGAACCAGGACGCTGCGGCGGCAAGGGTGGCAAATTTCCTGAACGTCTCCTTATCCGAGCTGAAAATGTTCGCCCGCATCACCGGCCACGCCGATCTGCATGACCTTTCCGTGGAGGATCTGTGCACCGTCAGCAGGGAGATCAGCGAATTTACGGACATTCCTCATGCCTGATCCTGCCGCAGAACCTCTCTGATCTTTTCAGCCAGCAGACAGGCGATCACCTCGTTTCCCTTATCCGAAGGATGAAGGCCGTCATAGGTATAGTCGGCGGCCTCCGGCGGATAAGGGTATTCGTCTCTCTCATGATCCACAGGAACGCCCACATATTCCGGCCACACAAGATCCCGATACCCCTCTGCCGTCTTTACCCGCTTAAAGCGCACTGCCGTCTCCGGGGAAAAGCCGGAAAGACCGTGCAGATCCAATACCGGAATACCCTCGTTTCTACAGGTTTCAAAAATACCCTTTGCGATATCGCAGAGCCTCTGCCCCTGATCCGGCACATAGCTTCCATGCGCATGGTTCATCGGATCCAGGATATAGACAAAATCTCCCCGCTCCACCGGATTCATCACGATGACTTTTCCATTCGGACCCGCCTGTCTGATATGGGAAAGAAGGACGCCCAGGTTTCCCAGAATGGTGCCCTCTCTCATTGTTCTAAAATCCTCTTCTGTTCCAAGCGGAACCCCTCCGTGCCAGTCGTTGGTTCCCAGAAGAACCGTATACAGCTCTGCCTCCGGAAGCTCCGCCTCCAGCCAGTCCGGTGTCGCGGAACCGTTTCTTCCAAGATTGATCACGGTCAGCCCTCCCACCTTCCTGGCGGTTCTGCTGACGTAACCTTCCTTCACCCGGCCTCCTGTTTCGTCCGGATGATCGTTCAGATAGGTGAATGAATCCCCGATCGCGCACCAGCGGATTGAGCCGTTTTTTCTTTGTGTGCTGGTTTGAGTGTCCATCTAACAATGCCCTTTCCTTCATGGCAAAAAAGGAGCTCCGTCTTACGGAACTCCTTCTGTTTCTTAAATATCCTGCTTTTTATGCGATCTTGGACTTTGCGACCTCAGCCAGCGTAGCAAATCCTTCCGCATCGTTTACTGCCATCTCGGCAAGCATCTTTCTGTTGATGTCCACGCCGGCCAGCTTCAGACCATGCATGAACTTGCTGTAGGAAAGGCCGTTGATCCTTGCCGCAGCATTGATACGTGCGATCCAGAGCTGTCTGAACTGACGCTTTCTCTCCTTACGTCCTGCATAGGAGGAGGTGAGCGCTCTCATAACGGACTGCTTCGCAATCCTGTACTGCTTGGATCTCGCTCCTCTGTAGCCCTTTGCGAGCTTTAATACTTTATTATGTTTTCTTCTGGCATTCATGCCGCCTTTGATTCTTGCCATCTCTTTAACTCCTCCTTACGAATTATAAATACGGTAAAATCTTCTTCATATTCTTAACATTGGTAGCGTCGGTGATCGCTGCCTGTCTGAGGTTTCTCTTTCTCTTCGTGGATTTCTTCGTTAAGATATGGCTCTTATAAGCTTTCGCTCTCTTTAACTTGCCCGTTCCGGTAACCTTGAAACGTTTTGCTGCTGACTTGCTTGTCTTCATTTTCGGCATAACAAAATCCTCCTGTATTCATTCCTCAAAATCTATTTTAACTGCACGTGTTAACGCTTTTCAGTTAAAAACATGGTCATTGTACGGCCCTCCACCTTGGGGGCCTTCTCAACCACCGCCACATCGGAAAGCATCTGGGCGAAATCGTCCAGGATGTGCTTGGTGGTCTGCATGTGAGCCATCTCACGGCCGCGGAAACGTAAGGTCACCTTCACCTTGTTTCCCTTCGTCAGGAATTTTCTCGCCGCCCCGACCTTCGTGTTCAGGTCGTTGGTATCGATGTTCGGAGACATGCGGATTTCCTTGATCTCGATGGTCCTCTGCTTCTTCTTCGCTTCCTTTTCCTTGCGGGCAAGCTCATATCTGTACTTGCCGTAGT
Organism: Candidatus Eisenbergiella merdavium; assembly: GCA_019119595.1. Classification (GTDB taxonomy): domain Bacteria; phylum Bacillota; class Clostridia; order Lachnospirales; family Lachnospiraceae; genus Eisenbergiella; species Eisenbergiella merdavium. The sequence continues at coordinate 64,646 of DWWS01000027.1, forward strand.
CCACGATCTTGCAGACCGGGGGCTTCGCCGTAGGGGCGATCTTCACCAGATCCAGTCCGGCTTCCTCCGCGATCTTCATGGCATCTCTGGAAGACATGATGCCAAGCTGCGCGCCGTCCTCTCCAATCAAACGTACCTCTCTGTCCCTGATCTGTTCATTGATAAATAAATCGCTAATTGTTTTACCCTCCTAAGAAACCTGGAATCCGGACATATCTCCCGCGCCGGATATCGCCTCCTGCATCCGTTTCCGAGACAATAACTCCCGTTCCGCCGATGAGAACCCCTCATAAACACCGCTTTTACACACAAAAAAACGGACAGCATCGCTCTCCGCCAATCATAAATCACCAGCCGGAACCCATCTTCCGGACTGTCGGACATGAACGCCTATAAGCACGATAGCCATAGGGTGAGAGCGGATACTCTGCTTTTTGTCATATTGAAAACATAAAACTGCAAATGTTCTGCACCTGCGTACCTTTGTACTTTAACACAGCAGGCTTTTTCTGTCAATCCCTTTATTCAAAAAAAGCCATATCTTCAAAAAAGCTTTTCCAAATACTGCCATCCTCAGAAGGGGAGAGAGGACGCGCCTCTCTCCTTTTTCCGAAAAACCGGGGTTTTTTACCTTTCCTTAAAGGTCGCACAGTTGGTCTCGCCGCAGTCGCAGGCCCCGCAGCCTTTGATGTCCACGTGCTCCGCGGAGCACTTGTAGTCCTTATTGTAGACGCACTTTACGGCCTGACAATCAATGGAGATCGTCCTTCCGGGATTCATGGAATTGGATGCCTGTCCCTCTTTTCTCTGCCGGAAGCTCTCGCAGCAGGTATCCTCCTCCTTCCGGGCATTTTTGCCGCCCACGAGGATATCTCCCTTACAGCACAGTCTGTCGCTGTTATAGGTACAGTTTTCCACCGCACATTTCAATTCCGCCATATTTCCTTCTGCCTCCTTCTTAAAATTCTGCCCGAATCTGTTCAAACGTCCGGGTACAGAATTATTCTTTCTTGTTCCGAGGCAGAATATGCGCGGCCTTTTGAAAAAAATTTTTAATAATTCCGGCTGACGAAATCCATTTCCTCCACTCTCGCGCTGCGGTTCAGCTTCAGAGCAAGCCCGAAAAAATAGCCGGAAAGAAGGTTGCAGAAATCAAACAGGGCATCCGGCGTCTCGTGTCCCTGATGGGCGTGGCGGTAAAGAAGCCGCACCAGCTGCTTGCTCTTTACACGAAGCACGTGGGCGAGGGCCGCCGTCTCACAGCCCTGGGGAAGCACAAACCGGTGAACGCTTCCGGCCGCCTCCCGCATCAAAAGCCGAGTTCTGTCCCTGAGAGCGTTCACCTCCTCCGACTTCAGGCTGAAAGCGGTGCGAAGCGTGGGATTGGCATGATAGATCATCTCGTCCAGCCACAGAAGCTCCGCCCTGAGCGCAGGCTCCTCCACCTTCGCCGCAAGAAGCCCCGTCAGGCTCGCCAGCTCGTCCGTCAAAAGCTCAAAGTCACAGCGCAGATCCTGCGGCTCATCCGCCAGAAAGGGATAGGCCTCGTCAGCGCTGCGGTATATGTTCTCCATTCAGGATCTCCTCCATTCTCCGGGCGGACTGCTCCATCCAGCCCGCCACATCCATTTCCCAGGTTTCCTCCAGAAGCTGCGGGGAGATGACGCCCGCATCCCCAAAGGCCAGCACGCGCCCGTCCTTCAGGAAGCAGAACACGTCCGCAAGCCGGAGCGCCAGGCTGATATCATGCAGGACGCCCACAACGGCGTGGCCCGGCTGCGCTCCCCAGTCCCTCAGATAGTCCACAAGCTCGGTCTGGTATTTCAGATCCATGTGGCTCGTGGGCTCATCCAGCAGCATGACCGAAGGCTCCTGCGCCAGCGCCCTTGCCAGAAAGACCCGCTGAAGCTGGCCGCCGGAAAGCTCCGTCACCGGCCTGTCCTTCTTGTCCTCCAGGCCCGCCGCCCGCAGGCAGGCGTTCACCGCCTCCCGCTCCTTCTCCTCGTTTCCGGAAAGCATCCCGCCAAAAAGGCCGGAGGCGCGGTGGACATAGCGCCCCATCCTCACCGTTTCCTCCACCGTATAGGACAGGGAGGCCCCGGCAAACTGGCTCATCATGGCCACCCTTTTCGCCAGCTCCTCCCGCTTCAGCCTCTGCACATCCGCTCCGCAAAGGCGCACCGTGCCGCTATAGGGAAGAAGGCCCGCGATCACCCGCAGGAGCGTGGTCTTCCCGCTTCCGTTGCGGCCAAGTATGGCGAGCCGCTGTCCCTCCCGCAGGGAAAAGGAAATATCCTTTAAAACCGGATCCCGTCCATAGCCCGCGCTGACATGAACAAGCTCCAGCGCTGTCCCGGCGTCATTCTTTTTTTTCCTTCCGTCCTTTTCCATTTCCACCTCAGTCTGAAGCCTCAGCACCGGCCCTGCATTCCTTCCTGCAAAATCCGGATCGGCTGTCCGGCACAAAGCTATTTTTCCTTAAAATAGATCCAGGCAAAAAAGGGCGCGCCGATGAGAGCAGTCACCGCTCCCACGGGAAGCTCCGTCGGGGCGAGCAGAGTCCTTGCCGCGAGGTCGGCAAGCACCATGAAAGCGCCGCCGAACAGCACGGAAACCGGAAGCGCATACCTGTGCGCCGGTCCGAAAATCTTCCTCGCCACATGGGGAGCGATCAGATCGATGAAGCCGATGGTGCCGGTGAAGCAGACCGCCGTACCCGTCAGAAGGGATGCCGCCACGATCAGCTTCAGCTTGACCCTCTTCGTATCCACGCCCATGGTCTGCGCCGCTTCCTCCCCGAAGGTCATCATGTCCATCTGCGAAGAAAACAGCCACAGATACAGCGTTCCCGGGATCAGAACCGCGGCGAGGATCGCCGCCTGCTGCCAACTCCGCCCGGAAAAGCTTCCCATCTGCCACAGAAGAAGCTGCTGCATGTAATTCTGCTTTAAAACGCTCAGCAGCGTGAGCAATGCGTTGACGAACAGGGAAAAAACCATGCCCGTCAGGATGATGGTCTGGTTTTTCAGTCCCCGGTCCATCCGCGCGGCAAAGGCGATCACCGCAAGCACCGTCCCAAGGCCGAACAGGAAGCCCGCCGCAGGAAGGGTCAGAAAGCCTGCCACAGGAAAGACAAAGCCGCTCACGATCACCAGCGCCGCTCCCAGGGAAGCGCCGGAGGACACTCCAAGCGTGTAGCTGCTGGCAAGGGGATTGCGCAGCACCGACTGCATCACCGTGCCGCTGGCTGCAAGCGCCCCTCCCACCAGAAAGGCGCACAGACAGCGGGGAAGACGCAGCGAAAGAAGGATCGCCGCCTGATTCTGTGAGATCCCTTCCGGAAGAGGCCGGGAGAAAAACCGGTTCCCCAGGATCGCCAGAATATCACCCGGAGACATCCGCACACTCCCCACGCCCGCTCCCGCCATCAGCGAAAGCAGGCAGAGAAGGAGCAGCACGGCCAGCTTTCTTTTTTTACTCCAGCGAAGCATATTCATCCGGATAAACCGCCTTTGCCATTTCGATCAGTGCATCTACGATATGATGGTTGGGAAGGCTGCTCGCCGCGTTATCGATATAGTAGGCCTGTCCCTCGGCAACCGCCGTCACATTCTGCCAGCCCTCACGTCCAAGGATCTCCGCCACCGGATCCTCATTGGAAAAATTGTCGCTGGTCAGGATCACGTCCGGATCGGCTGCGACGGCGCTCTCCTCCGTCACGGAGATCCAGCCCTCCTGATCGGCGAGCACGTTTTCGGCTCCGATCAGCTCGATCATTTCATTCAGATATACGCCGGTGCCGAAGCTGTACAGATAGGGAACCGGAGAGATCTCAAACAGGACGGTCTTTTTCTCCCCGATGGTCTCACCGATGGCGCGCACCTGCTCGATCACTGTCTCCATCCCTTCTACCAGGGCCTTTCCTTCCTCCGGCATTCCCACGCAGTCCGCCACGAACTGCACGTCCGCTTCCACATCCGCGATGGAATTGGAGGTGGGAATCTCCGCCACGCAGACGCCGGCGTCCCGCACGGATTTGAAAATATCATCCCCGCCCTGGCTGCTCATGCTGCTGACGAACACGATATCCGCCTCCGCATTCATGATCTGCTCCAGATCCGGCTCCATCATGTTGAACTGAAGCACGTCCCCGCTCAGTCCCTCCGCATACATGGGAGAGTTGCTGTCCACGGCGACGATCTTTTCCGCGAGGCCAAGATCGCACAGGATCTGCGTGGTAGCGGGAGCAAGAGAAATGATCCGCTCCGCCTCGTCCGGCACCGTGATGGGATTTCCCGCCCGGTCCTGCGCCGCTGCCTCCCAGGCCGCTTCCGTTTCCGCCTCTGCGGCAGCCGTTTCATCCGCGGCTCCATCCTCGCCAGTCACACCAGCCGCACCGGAGGCCGCTGTTTCTGAGGACGCGCTTTCCGTTCCCGCCGCCGTGCTTTCCTCCACAGCCGCCGTGCCTTCCGCGCCCGCCTCATTTTCTCCCGCGCTTCCGGAAGCGCCGCCCTGGCAGGCCGTCATGACAAACGCGAGCAAAACTGCCGCGCAAAGGGACATAATCTTTTTCTTTTTCATAATATTCCTCCAAAATGAACACTTTTTATTCCCACGGGCGGCGAGCCAAATAGCCATGCAGGCATGGCTATTTGGCGACTGCCGCGAGGATCAGCCGGGTTATCCTGCCAGGGTCAGCCAGGGCTATCTGCCAAGATCAGCCAGGGCTATCTGCCAGGGTCAGCCGGTACAGATTGAACCAGTAGCGTTCCAGCAGAAGGCTGTCCACCGTTTCCGCGGGGACGACCCCCAGCTCCTGCCACTCTGCCAGAACGGCTTCCCTGGCAAGATTGCTTCCCGCGAACCAGACCGTCCGGCCCTCCTCCAGAAGGCTCTTTACCCAGGCCGCGTCTCCGGCCGCCTTCGCCTCCGGGAACATTTCCGCGATCAGCGCCTCCGGCTCATCGCCGTACAGCCAGGTTTCCCGGTTCAGATAATACCCCGCCACCGCCTGCATCTGGTCGAAATTGAACAGGATCACGCTGTCCTCTCCTAATCCGTCAAAGGCTTCCAGGGTACGTTCCATCTGCTCCTTTTTTACCAGCTCGCCCTGCGCGAAGGAACGGTAATCCACCAGTCCGACGACGATCAGGAGCGCCAACGGAAGGATTCTCCATAGAAACATCCGGCCCACCGCCCCAAGCCGCCCGGCCTGCCGGAGTTTTGTCGCATCCTGCCGTGCCTCTGCCGCCTGCCGTTGCTCTGCCTCCTGCCGCGCCTCTGTCTTCTGACGCGCCTCTGCCTCCTGTCGCGTTCCGTCCGGAAGCGGCCTTTTTTTCGCAGCAAAATATGCGAAGCAGTACCAGAAGCCGCCCAGCGCGGGCAGCATATAGCGGTAAATGAAAACCGGGCGCATCAGAAAGGACACCGCGATCCCGAACAGAGCCGTTCCCGCAAGCACCCAGATCCCGCAGGAGGCGTAAACCGCCTCCGTCCATTCTCCGCTGTCCCTTTTCCGGTTCCGGAAGGCCCGGAGCAGAAGCAGGAGCAGGCAGAGGAACAGAAGCACCGCCAGCGCGTAATCCGGAAGCTGATACCCCGTCGAGGGCTTCAGAACAAATTTCACGCAGCCGCCGAAGCAGCTCAAGGTCAGCGGCAGGATCCAGTAATCCTCACGCACCGCCGACACCTGGCTGATCGCGCTGGGAAGCCAGGGCAGATAGGCCAGCACGGACAAAGCCGCGCACAGCAGCCAGAGTGCGATATTTTTCCGGATCCTTTCCTTCCTTTTCCAGAAAAGCAGGGCCGCCAGCGCCGCATAGAGGCAGGCCGCCGAAACCGCCGCAAAATAATGGCAGTAGGCCGCACAGACTCCAAAGATCCAGAATGCCGCCCAGTGTCTTCTCATTCCGGTCAGAAGGATCTCCCGCATGTGCAGAAACGCCGCCGTCAGAAAAAAAAGCGCCCAGCCGTACATCCGCACCTCCGTGGTGTAATTGGACATCTGCGGCATGGCAAGAAGGCAGAAGGCAAACAGCCCCGCACACAGCCAGCCGTCCCGTTTCCGCACCGGAAAGCCGGCATAGCAGAGCAGTCCCAGATAAGGAAGCACCGACGCAGCCTTGGCGGCGGTCACCGGGTTCACCCCCGGCGCGAAGAAAGAGACCACGTCCACAACAGCCTTCCCGATCAGATAGTAAAGGGGCGGGTGCACGTCCCTTGCCGCAAGGGAAAGAAGCCTTCCCACCGGCTGCTCCAGGAAGCCCATGGTAAACAGCTCATCATACCAGATATCGGCCGATCCGCACAGATAGAGGCTGCAAATGGCCATGCCCGCCGCAAGAAGAAAAAGCAGGATTCCCGCCGCATCGGAAACCGATACCGGCCTGCTCTTTGTCCTTTCCGTATCACACGGCTCTGTCTGCCGTTTTTCCCTGATAATTTTCTCTTTCACTGTTTTCACAGCTTTCCCTCCATGTCGGGGCGAGGACACCTGGCCCAGCGCAGACGCTTTCAAAAGCGCCACTGGCACACGGCGCTTTTTAGCAGTATTCTAAAATATTTCTCTTTCGATGTAAAGCCCTTTTGGGGCTGATGCTTCCTCCGCCGGACCGGATTCTTCCTCTGCGGCTTTTTCTTTCCAGAGAAGAACCGCCGCGAAAATCGGTCTGATTCCCGCGGCGGCTCCCGCTCATACAACAGGCGCTTCCACAGGGAGCGCACCCGCTGTCATATTCCTGTTTTTTTCATATGATCCGTCAGCGATGCAATGCGCCAGCGGCGAAATGCATCAGCGATGCATGGAGAAGGAATCCAGATCGTAATTGCTCAGGTTCTCATGGACGCCTCTCTTATCGGCCTCTCCGATCAGTTTGTCTCTGTCCTTTTTGGCAGCCTGAGCGGATTTATGATGGCTGGGGCCGCCCACGCAGCCGCCTTCACAGATCATGCCTTCGATGAAGTCCTCAGGCAGTCTGCCGATCTTGAGCAGGGTCAGCGCCTTCTTGCATTCCGCAATGCCGCTGCATCTTGCGACCTTGATATCGGTGTTCTCTCCGGTCTCCTTGAGGCACTCGAGAACAGCCTCCGTCACGCCGCCGCCGTTTCCGAAGCGTTTTCCGAACACGCTCGCCTCCTGGCTGGTATTCTCCTCCGGCTCCAGTTCAACGTCCTTCGCGCGCATGATAGCGCGGATCTCTCCGAAGGTCAGCACGAAATCAGCGTTACCTTCGATGCCATGCTCATGAGCCTCCGACTTTTTCGCCGTGCAGGGCCCAATGAAAACGGTGACTGTCTCGGGATCCTTTGCCTTCAGAAGTCTGGACACCGCACACATGGGGGATACAGTTGTGGAAACATTTCCGACAACCTCCGGGAAATGCTTGCGGATGTAGTTTACGAACGCAGGGCAGCAGGAGGTGGTCATCTTCTTGCCTTCTTTGAAGCCCTCCGCCCATTCCTCAGCCTCAAAGGCAGCGGTCAGATCTCCGCCAAGTCCGACCTCAACGAAGTCGGTAAAGCCGACCTTCTTCATGGCCGTTCTCCAGCTCGCCATGGTGACGTTGGGACCGAACTGTCCTTCTCCGGCAGGAGCGAGCATGGCGATCACCTTTTTGCCGTCGCGGATTGCATTCACCACATCCGCCACATCCGACTTGGATGCCACGGCTCCGAACGGGCAGGCATGGATACACTGTCCGCAGCGGATGCACTTCTCATCGTCGATCTGGCATACGCCGTTCTCGTCCATTTCCATGGCGCCGACGGGGCAGCTCTTCATGCAGGGTCTCTGAATCTTCAGGATCGCGGAATAAGCGCAGGCATCCGCGCACTTGCCGCAGGCTTTACACTTATCCGGCTCGATATAGGAACGGCCGTTGCTGATGGTGATCGCTCCAAAATTACATGCCTGCTTACAGGACTTTGCCAGACAGCCCTGGCACAGATCCGTCACAACATAGCCGGAGGAAATCGGACATTCCTCGCAGGCCGAGTTGATCACCTGAACGACGTTTTCGCTTTCTTTGGTTCCGGGGCACTTTCCCTCCGCCAGCCTTACTCTCTGTCTGATGATCTCGCGCTCTTTGTAAATACAGCAGCGGAAGCGTGCAGTAGGCCCGGGAATCATGTCAAAGGGGATATTATCTTTTTTCTCTTCCAGCTCGCCGGCAAACGCCAGCTTCGCCACTTCCGTAAGCACCTCGTGCTTGATTTTTAAAATGGTAGCATCATCGGATACTCTGCCCATATTTCCTTGTTTATCCTCTTTCCTGTTTGGTAAAAAAATATGTTTTTGGTTTCCGCTTCTTCTATTTCCGTTTTTTTCTATGGAAAAGGCCGGCGTTGAGTCAGTCCCACCAGCCGGCCTTCAGCCATATGCGAAAGGAGCTTTCGCATCATACACGGCGCCAGCCGCAAAACCGGAACGCCCCGAAGGGCATCCGGCCTTACCCGGCGTAGTTTGATTAGTTATCTCCGTAGAGAACCTGCAGCTTCTGCAGATAATCATATCTTTCCTTAGCGTTCACTTCCGCCTGATCCTGCAGTCTTGCAGCCTTTTCCTTATCCTTCAGAGCAAGGGAAGCATATCTTACCTCGCCGCCGATGAATTCCTTGAAGTCCTTCGTAGGAGCCTTGCTGTCCACAACGAATTTCTTCTCTGCAGCAGGATTGAAACGGAACATGTGCCAGTATCCGGACTCAACAGCCAGCTTCTCTTCGGTCTGAGCCTTGCTCATGCCCTTCTTGATACCATGGTTGATACAAGGAGCGTAAGCGATGATCAGGGAAGGTCCCGGATAAGCCTCAGCCTCTGCGATGGCCTTAACGGTCTGGTTGTAGTCAGCGCCCATTGCGATCTGAGCCACATATACATAACCATAGCTCATTGCGATGCTGGCAAGATCCTTCTGCTTCACTTCCTTACCGCCCGCGGCAAACTGAGCGACCGCGCCGGTAGGAGTAGCCTTGGAAGCCTGTCCGCCCGTATTGGAGTAAACCTCGGTATTGAATACCATTACGTTGATATCCTGGCCGCTGGCAAGAACGTGATCCACGCCGCCAAAGCCGATATCATAAGCCCATCCGTCTCCGCCGAAGATCCACTGGGATTTCTTGGAAAGGAAGTCTTTATTCTTAACAATGTCCTTGCATACTTCGCAGTCCTGACCTTCCAGAGCCGCAACCAGCTTATCGGTGGCCGCTCCGTTGGTCACGCCGCTGTTGTAGGTATCCAGGTATTCCTGGCAGGCAGCCTTGACCGCGTCGTCGGAGGTGTTGGCAAGAACGCTTTCCACCTTCTCCTTCAGTCCGCCTCTCAGAGCGTTCTGAGCCAGCAGCATACCCATACCGAACTCGGCGTTGTCCTCGAACAGGGAGTTGTCCCATGCAGGGCCCTTGCCCGCGTTGTTCACGGTATAAGGGGTGCTCGGTGAGGAGTTGCCCCAGATGGAGGAGCATCCGGTCGCGTTCGCGATGTACATTCTGTCACCGAAGAGCTGAGTGATCAGCTTCGCATAAGGGGTCTCGCCGCAGCCTGCGCACGCTCCGGAGAACTCAAGCAGAGGCTGTTTGAACTGAGAGCCCTTAACGGTGGTCTCTTTGAATTTCTCAAGGATCTCAGGCTTCTCAGGAAGGGAACGTCCGTAGGTGAACAGAGCTTCCTTATCGAGCTGAGTATCAAGAGGCATCATGGTCAGAGCCTTCTCACCCTTCATGCCGGGACATACATTTGCGCAGGAGCCGCATCCGGTACAGTCAAGAACGGATACGGAAACCGCGAATTTCATGCCGGGCATTCCGGTCATATTCAGAGCAGTGGTTCCTTCCGGAGCCTTTGCAGCCTCTTCCTCGGTCATTGCAACAGGGCGGATAACCGCATGAGGACATACATAGGAGCAGAAGTTACACTGGATACACTTCGTAGCATCCCAGGAAGGAACGTTTACGGCGATGCCTCTCTTCTCGTAAGCGGAGCTTCCGGAAGGGGTGGAGCCGTCCACATAATCCTTGAATGCGGATACGGGCAGGGTGTTTCCTTCCTGCGCGCTTACCTTGGTCTGGATGTTGTTGACGAAGTCCACAACGTCCTTTCTTCCCTCGGTAACAACCGCGTAATCCAGGCCCTCGTCCTCGCAGCTCTTCCAGCTCTCGGGAACCTCAACCTTCACGATTCCCTTCGCGCCTGCGTCGATGGCCGCCCAGTTCTTCTCAACCACATCCTGGCCCTTGCGTCCGTAGGTAGCCTGTGCGGCGGCCTTCATCAGCTCGTTTGCCTTCTCGGCGGGAATGATTCCGGTCAGCTCGAAGAAAGCGGACTGCAGGATCGTGTTGATACGGGTCGGTCCCATGCCGGTCTCAATACCGATCTTCACGCCGTCGATGGTGTAGAAGTTGATATTGTGATCCGCAATGTACTTCTTCATCTGGCCCGGCAGGTGCTTGTCCAGCTCCTCATGCGACCACGCGCAGTTTAAGAGGAAGGTTCCGCCGTCAACCAGCTCCTGAACCATGTTGTACTTGCGCACATAGGCAGGATTGTGGCAGGCAACGAAATTCGCCTGACGGATCAGGTAGGTGGATTTGATCTTCTTATGTCCGAAACGCAGGTGGGACATGGTCACACCGCCGGACTTCTTGGAGTCATAATCAAAGTATGCCTGCGCATACATATCGGTATTGTCGCCGATGATCTTGATGGAGTTCTTGTTCGCTCCAACCGTACCGTCAGCGCCAAGTCCCCAGAATTTGCAGTTGGTGGTTCCTTCGGGGGTGGTCACCAGCTCCGGCCCAAGCTTCAGGGACAGGTTGGTAACGTCGTCTTCGATACCGATGGTGAATTTCTGCTTCTCGTCGTTGTTGTAAACGGCAACGATCTGAGCGGGAGTGGTATCCTTGGAGCCAAGTCCGTAACGTCCGGTAAAGATCGGAACCGCATCAAACTTGGTGCCCTTGAGAGCAGCGACAACGTCCAGATACAGAGGCTCGCCCTGTGCTCCGGGCTCCTTGGTCCTGTCAAGAACGGTGATCTTCTTCACGGTCTCAGGGATCGCGTCGATCAGAGCCTGCGCGCTGAAAGGTCTGTACAGACGAACCTTCACAACGCCGACCTTCGCGTTCTGGGTGTTTACCAGATAATCGATGGTCTCTTCGATGGTGTCGTTTACGGAACCCATGGCAACGATCACGTGCTCCGCATCGGCCGCTCCGTAGTAGTTGAACAGCTTGTAGTCCGTACCGATCTTCTCGTTTACCTTGTCCATGTACATCTGAACGATTCCAGGAAGAGCGTCATAGTACGGGTTGCTCGCCTCTCTTGCCTGGAAGAAGATATCCGGGTTCTGAGCGGAGCCTCTCTGGCAGGGATGGTTGGGGTTCAGCGCATGCTTGCGGAACGCGTCGATCGCATCCAGATCAGCCATCTCCTTCAGATCCTCGTAATCCCAGGTCTCGATCTTCTGGATCTCATGGGAAGTACGGAAGCCATCAAAGAAATTGATGAAGGGAAGGCTTCCCTTGATCGCAGCAAGGTGTGCCACGGGAGTCAGGTCCATAACCTCCTGCACGCTGCTTTCGCACAGCATCGCGCATCCGGTCTGACGGCAGGCATATACGTCGGAGTGATCTCCGAAGATGCTCAGCGCGTGGGACGCGATCGCTCTCGCGGAAACGTTGAACACGCCCGGAAGCTGTTCGCCCGCGATCTTGTAAAGGTTGGGGATCATCAGAAGCAGACCCTGAGAAGCGGTGTAGGTGGTCGTAAGAGCGCCTGCCGCAAGGGATCCGTGAACGGCGCCTGCCGCTCCGGCTTCGGACTGCATCTCCGTAATTTTTACGGTCTGTCCGAACATGTTCTTTCTGTCTGCTGTGGCCCATTCATCAGTGGCTTCTGCCATCGGGGATGAAGGGGTGATCGGATAGATAGCCGCTACATCGGTAAACGCGTAGGACGCATGAGCCGCTGCATGGTTACCATCCATGGTTTTCATTTTCCTAGCCATAAAAACCTTCCTTTCTTATCCTTAAAGATACTCAATTTTTTCAGCCCTTCAGGTCCCCCCTTAAGAGCTGCAAAAAATTTATCTTATTGATACTCAATATTATACATCCTGCACCGTTTTTATGGGCATACCTTTTTTATATGCTTTTCATGTATTTTTTGATATTTTCACTTGCATTTTCGCGCCGGAAAAGCTATGCTGAAAGCGGGTTTGCGGGGATTGTCCCCGATCCTGTGCATTTTGTATACAATGTACAAAATGAGATACACGTTCAAAAGTCCCGCTCTGCATGGATATGCAGAAAATGGAAAGGAGCCTGCAAAATGAATCTGAACGTACTGCGTTATGCCATAGAGGTGGAAAAAAGCCGCTCCATCACGGGAGCGGCAAAGCAGCTTTTCATCAGCCAGCCCAACTTAAGCCGGGACATCCGGGAGCTGGAGGAGGAGATCGGCTTTTCCATCTTCACCAGAAGCTCCAGGGGGGTCATCCCGACGGACAGGGGGCGGGAATTCCTCCAGCTCGCAAAAAAAGCCGTGAAGCAGTTCCAGGCGCTGGAGCATTACTGCGCGAGGGAGGAGCACGGGAGCCTCTCCCTGCAGGTCTGCGTGCCGAAGGCCGGCTATATCCACGCGGCCTTCGCCTCCTTCCTTTCCAGGCAGGCGAAGGGGCGGGCGCTGTCCGTGGATTACCGGGAGGCCGACGCCATGGACGCTATCCGGGATGTGTGCCTGCGCAGCGCCTCCCTGGCCATCCTGCGCTTTCCCGACCGGTATGAGCGCTCCCTGCTCTCTCTTTTGAAAAGAAAGGAGCTCGCCTCGGAGATCATATGCCGCTTCGAGCTTTCCGTGCTCATGTCGGAGCGCCATTCCCTGGCCGCGGCTTCCCTGCTCACCGCCGATCTGCTGGAGCAGTCGGTGGAAGTGATCTGCGAGGATACCTCCCTGGCCGATTATCTGAACGAAGCGGCGGAGCCGGAACATTTTCCGAGCAGCATCCGCCTCCATGAGGGCGGCGGCCTGTGCGGCCTTCTTTCTCACATGACCGCCGCCTTCGCCTTCGCGCCGCCCCTCCCCGAAGCTGTGCTGCGGGAGTATCACCTGGTTCAGAAAAAATATCAGGGCCCGCCGCGGAAAATGACCGACATGCTCATCTATCCCCAGGACGCCAGGCTGAGCCGGACGGAAAACGCCTTCCTCGAGGCCGTCAGGCAGGCCGCGCCGGGGCAGTGAGGCTGGCCGGGCCGGGCGATCTGGCTGGCTGCGCCGGGACAATCTGGCTGGCTGCGTCGTAGCATCAGACTGGCCGCGCGAGAGCAATAAAAAACGGGCGCTGCCAAAAGCCCGGCCTGGGTGCCGGGGCTTTCGGCAGCGCCCCATATACTCGCATCTGTTTTGATTTCGTTTTTTCCGAAATCTACGCTTCCTCCGATCCGGAAAAAAGCTCCGCGAGAAGCTGCGTCTCCACGATCCGGGCAGCGGTTCTGACAATCCCGCTGCAGGGTCTTGACGCGTAATATTCCGGCGTCCTCTCCTGCGGCTTTGCGCTCTCCTCACGCTCCACGCCCTCCGGCAGGCCGAGAAGCTCCCGGCAGAGGATGGTGCCGTGCTGACTCTTAAGCGCATCGCTCATCCGGCGCACCAGAGCGTAGGACTCCTCCTTTCCCGCCAGATCCTCCGGGTCGGTGAAGCCCTTTTTCAGGCCGGAAAGCATGGCCATCGCGGAAACGGTCCCGCAGACCTCCCGCATCCTCCCCACTCCGGCGCTTAAAGGGCCGGATAACTTTAGGGCCGTTTCCCTGCCTATCCCGAACAGGTCGGCATAGGTGGTAAAAACGGACTGGGCACAGGCATAGCCGGATTCAAACATGTTCACCGCCTCGTCGATTCTGCTTTTCATCGTCTTACTGATTTCTGCCGCAGCATTTCTTGTACTTTTTGCCGCTTCCGCAGGGGCAGGGATCGTTGGGATAAACCTTCTTGTCCTTCACGATGGTGGTGGAAGACTTCTGCTCCTTGTACAGGGCCTTGCGCGTCTCCTCGTCGTAGATGTCGTTCCACTCCTCCAGCCCATACAGCCAGTCCGCACCGGCGGCGACCATGTTCTTGTACAGGCGCTCCTTGTCAAAGCCCAGATTTACCTGCGTATCCTCCTCCATCTCCTCGATGGGATTGGCCTCCACCAGGCTGTCGTCGATGCCGTCCAGAAAGCCCGTCATCGTCATGATATCAACGTCATATTTTTCCGCCAGCTCCTTCACGGTGCCGCGTACCACTTCATCCGGATTCTTCAGAAGCTGCGCGTAGATCTCCTTTTCCTTTTGAAAATAAGAAGCCCAGAGTCTCTGAAGGTCGCCCTTATTGGCCTTCTCCGAATAAGCCATTGCTCTCCACTGTTCCAGTAATGCCATAGTATCACCTCGTTTGAAGCCTGCGTGCAGGCCGTATTTTTTCTTCCCAAGTATATAACAAAATCACGGCAAAGTCCATAAAAGTTTCATTTCGCATGTATAAAAACGGCAGAGCGGGGAATTCTGTTAATATCATCAAAAACCCCCTCCTTTGATGATAAAATAAAAAAGGCCGGGATACCCTTGCAGATGTTCCGGCGACAAATCCCCCCTAAATCAGAATCCCGTCTGCAGCAGGAGTGCTGCAGGCGGGATTTTGATTTTGATGAAGCTTCCCTTTTAGAAATTGCTTTTTTGCGATTTTGCTGTATGATGGAGGCAGAGGGTAACGGCCTTGCCTGTCGGACAGACCGGACGGTTTACGTTGGCGGATGAGAAAGCCGTGGGCTGTTTCACAGGCCGGCAAAAACGATCACTGGAGAGAGGGCAATGAGATCAGAAAAACAGGTTTATGATACCATACTGAATTTTGCGGCCATGGAGGAACGTATCCGCGTGGTTACGCTGGAGGGTTCCAGAACAAACAGCAATATTCCTCCGGATGATTTTCAGGATTATGATATCACCTTTTTTGTTACGGATATGCAGGGCTTCATCCATGACGACGGCTGGCTGAATGTGTTCGGCGAGAGACTGATCCTTCAAAAGCCTGAAGATATGGAGCTGTTTCCAGCGGTAGAAAAGGGATATTCCTATCTGATGCTGTTCACAGATGATGTCAAAATAGATTTGACTCTGCTTCCGCTGGACCTGCTGGACGAGTATTTCACATGGGATAAGCTGGTGAAATTACTGCTGGATAAGGATAACCGCATTAAACATCCTCCGGTGCCGACGGATCAGGACTACCATTTGAAGAGGCCCACAGAAAGAATGTTTGACGACTGCTGCAATGAATTCTGGAATACTGCAACATATGTCGTAAAGGGTCTGTGCCGCCGAGAAATCCTTTTTGCCATTGACCATCTTAATGATATCGTGCGAAAAGAACTGCTTCGCATGATATCCTGGTTGGTCGGTATGGAACAGGGCTTTGATCTCAGTCTGGGGAAAAACTATAAATTTCTCAGGCGGTATGTTTCGGAAGGGCTGTGGAAACGGCTCATGTCCACCTACCAAATGGATTCCTATTCCCATATGTGGGAATCCTTGGAGGAATGTATGGCGTTATTCCGGGAGGTTTCGAAAGATGCAGCCCGCCGCCTGGATTATCAATATCCTCCATACGATGGAAAGATCAGCAATTATGTCATGCGGCAAAAGGAAAAATATGGCGTAAAGGACGAGGCTCAATAAACATATGCGCAGGAAAGCCAGCCAGGAGTGAAACGGGCGGGAAGCCCTCCATAACTTCCCGTCCGTTTCATTCCCGGCAGCTTCCCGCTGTTTTGCGTTTTATCCCTTAACCTGTACGTCCTCACAGTCCTCCAGGATCTGCTTTTTTCGGATCACGCCGCTTAAAGAGCCGTCCACGCGAAGGCGGCCGGAAACGGTCAGTCCGTTCACGCTTCTGGCATACACGCAGGGAATCTCGTGCTCATAAACGTCCCGCTGTGAGGGCTGCTCGTCAAACACGCCCGGGGTATGCGGGCCCTGCTGTGTCCACAGGATGTCCATGCTTTCCAGGCGGATATCCTCAATCGGGGCGTAGGACTCTCCGCCCAGAAAGATGCAGGACTCCGATCTGAGGCGGATGTGATCCATGACCACGTTGCTGATCTTTCCGGGGATCCGGTCGCTTCCCCGTCTTTTTGTGGAGGAGAAAAAGACAGGCTCCCCCTTCCCCCACCATCTGGGCGCGCCGGGGCCGGGGGTGACGCCGTCCGCATAGCGTCTGGTATTTCCCGTCACATGGTGGATGGTGATGTCTGAAATAGTCCCGCCGTCCCTGGACCAGATGCTCACGGCGCGGGAGCAGTCCCACACCACGCAGTCGCTTAAGACGATGTTTCGGATGTTTCCCCAGGTTTCCGTACCGATCTTCAGGGCGGAATCACGGGAATGCATGGTGCAGCCCTGGATCACGATGTTCTCGCAGTCGCCGTATTTTTCATGCATGGGCCCGGTGGCCTTGACCACGATGGCGTCGTCGCCGGATTCGATGATGCAGCCCCGGATCACCACGTTCTTGCAGCAGTCCGGATCGACGCCGTCGTTGTTGGGGCCCCGGTCGTCGTTGAGGATCCGGATGCCGTCCACCAGCACGTTCCTGCAGCCGGCCATGTGCAGGGTCCAGAAGGCGGCGTCATAAAAGGTAACGTCCCGCACGGTCAGATTTTCCACATCCTCCAGGTAGGTGGTGCGGGGACGGAAGCCCTTCACGAACAGGGGGCACTCGTGGAAGCCGTTGTCCACGTCGCCGTCGTAAAATACCTCCCGTCCTCTGCCGTCGATCTTTCCATAGCCGGAGATGACGATGTTTTTCTCATGACGGGCGAACAGGAAGCAGCCGCCGTCCATGCCGTCCATCCCCTCGCCCTCAAACTCCCTGGCGAAGTCGATCATGTCCTCCTTTTCCAGAGTGGATACAAGCTCCGCCCCGTTTTCCAGATGAAGCTCCACGTTTGAACACAGGCGGATGCCGCCGGACAGATATTTTCCCGCCGGGACCACCACCCTTCCGCCGGTTTTGCTGCAGGCGTCCACCGCCGCCTGAATAGCCTGCGTACATTTTTTTATGCCGTCGCCAACGGCGCCATAATCCAGAATGCTGTAATCCATAATACTGGCTTCCTTCCCGTTTCTTTCTCTTAATCTGCATGACTTATCCGTGTTTCGCGCTTTTCCGCCTGCTTTCCTGCTCCTGCTCCCCTTTCTCCCTGAGGCACCCTCTTTTCGTTCCAGGGTGCCACGAAGCGCTGGCGGCGAAAGACGCGCCCGGCAAGCAGGCTCACAGGCGCACGGTCTGTCCTGCGCCGACCTCGACCATTTTTTTCTCCCCGTTTTCTTCCACGCTGACCCAGACGGAAAACGCGCCGGGATTGTAGACCAGGTCGCCGTCCACGGTAAATTTCAGGTTCCGGGCGGCCTTCATGTAGTCCACGATCTCAATGTTGGTGGCGTACCAGATATCATCCCTTCCGCCGATGAAGCGGCAAAATTCCTCGATCAGCTCCCAGTTGTCGTCCGCGGTAAACTCATAGCTGTGGCCCCAGACGTACATCATATAAAGGTACTGGGTCTTGTGCAGGTCGGCAAAGGTTCTGGCGTGCTCCATCAGATTTCTCTTGTGGTGGCAGGTCGCCGTCCAGGTCAGGAAATTCTCCGGTATTCCGAACTCTCCCGTCCCGCCCACAGTTCTGGCGTATTCGATGCCAAGTCCGGGAAGCAGCTGCACGATCTCCTTCGTGTAGGAGCCGTTGGGATAGGAAAGGCCGCGCACCGGATATCCGGCGATCCGCTCCAGCTGTCTTCTGTCCTCCAGAATCTGCAGCGCCACCTGCTCCAGCGGGCAGCGGCTGATGGTGGGGTGGAGCACCGTATGACAGGAAATCTCATGCCCCTGATACAGCTCCCTCCACTCCGAAGCCGGAACCCGGTCAGGCCAGTCCTTCAGGCCCGAATTCAGATGAAAGGTCCCCCTAACGCCGTTTTCATTCATGATCTGAACCAGGCGGCGGTCCTCCAGGCGGCCGTCGTCATAGCTTAAGGTGAGTACCTTGTGCTTTCCGCCGGGAAAGCAGATGTAGTGAATTTTTCGATTTTCCATGTTTTCCTCCATGTTCTCATGCCGAAGCGTTTTCACGCAGAGAAACGCGAAGAGAAGCTGCGCAATGCGTTTTCTCTTCGCGCTCCTTTCTCCTGCTATTAAAGGTAGCACAATCTGTATGGAATGGCAATTCCAGGTTATTGATTGATTCCGGTTTATTTATGATCCACCTGCGAAGCGAAGTACCTGGTCAAAAGCGCCGACCTTACTCTCCGTAAACTGATGGGATACGACGATCATCGTCTTTCCGGTAATGGACAAGAGCAGATCCTCAATTTTTCCGGCAGTCTTATCATCCAGATTCGCCAGCGGCTCATCCAGGATCAACACCTCCGTATCACGAAGGAGGGCTCTTGCCAGACAAATGCGCTTTTTCTCACCGCCGGAGAGATTGGCGCCATTTTCGGAAATGACCGCATCCAGCGAGGCTTTGGAAGAGAATTTTTCCAATCCCAGCTTATTCAGCATATCCAAAAGCCGCTTATCCGGGATATCCCGGTACATCGTCAGATTGCTGCGCAGAGTGTCATGGAACAAAACAGCCTCCTGCCGAACCACGGTCATACAATCATAGACACTGTCATATTGTTCAATCGGCGTATCGTCCACCGTGATGCTGCCATTCGATACATTATAGTATCTCAGCAGAAGATTGACCGCCGTTGTTTTTCCGCAGCCGCTCGGTCCCTGAAGCAGACAGCGTCCCCCCTTCTGAATACGAAAAGAAAAGTCCTTCAGAACAGGATGCTGTGCGTCATAACCAAAGGTGACATTTTGAAAGCTGATATCGTAATCCACTCCGGAAAGAACGCTTTTCCTCTGTTCCCCGGCCGGCTCCACAAATTTTTCCATCGCTCTGCACGCAGGCTGTATGGCGACCAGCTGCCGGATGATCTCCGCCAGAGAGATCAGCGGATAGGAAAGCTGGTCGATCATGCCGATCGCGACAAAGAAATCGCCTGCGGAAAAAGCGCCGTTCAGAACGAGCCAGGCAGCGCATGCCAGCACGATAAAATAGGACAGATAGGAAATCAGCGCCGTAATCAGCTGAGAAACCGCGCCCAGTTGCTTATCCTTCAGCAGCTTTTCCATGGACGTATCATTTTCCTCATCAAACAGTGTGAGGATTTTTCTCTCAACGGAAAAATTTTTGATGATTTCAAAGCCGGACAGCCAGTCGTTGACCTTCGCCAGATTTTGCTCCAGCGCCGACAGGTATTCGCCCTGCACCCGCTGAAGTGTTTTTTCAATCAGCTTCGGAATGTACAGCGGCGTGGTAAGCAGTGTAATGGTAATAAGCGCGATCCGCCAGTCCAAAAGGAAAAGAGCCGCGCTGACCAGAATGATCTTGAACAGAATCTCCCAAAGCAGTGGCAGCATTTCAAACCTGCGCGACCGTATCATGTCGGCCTCGTTGTTATATATTGAAATGTACTCCCCCTGCTGCCGCGTCTTATAATCCACATAATTTTTACGCAGAATACCCGCAAAAATGTCATGCTTCAGACCCTTCGTACATCCAACGGCATATCCTGCGCCGAATCGTCTGTAGAAAAAGTAAAACAGGACTTCACAGAGAATGAACAGGATCAGAAACGCGGCGGAGCGATACGTCTCCCGCTGCTGTCCCGCCACGGCGTAGTCCAGTACAGCCCCCTTAAAAAACTGCAGACCAACCGCAAAAAGCGTGCTGATCAGAATGCAGATCAACGCCCCTGCATAACAGGCGCGGTTTTTTCTGTGATATTGATTCATATATAACCTCCTATGCTGTTTCAGCGATAGAAGGATGTTTGGGATTTTCCTTCTATCGGTTTAGAAGGAAAAACGACGTTTTACCATGACAGTCACCTCGATTATCGTTTGATCGTGTTTATTATACTCCTATATATATCGGGCCTTCAACAATTTTTCTAAAGCATGCGGCGGCTTTCTGTCAGATTTCATATTCTGTTTTTAGCTTAACTCTGACAGATTAATCCTGTCGTATGCTCCATTTTTAGCGTTTTCGGGATGCGGCTCCAGACCGATAATGGTTATTTCCATCTTATCCGGGCCATATACCCAGAACATCCTTCTGGCTCCACCTTTTCTGTTTTCCAGATAGGATTCCCACACCTTTAAGCCATATCTTTTTGATAAAGGCTCAATATCATGTGTATTAAGACCCGGGTAATGTGGGTTCTGTGCTAATTTCTTTAATGCGGCACCCCATTTCTTATAAAGCTCGCCATCTTTTTTGTTTATCGTGCCATCTCGATCGCCTGTTTGCAGTCTGTTCCATAAGTCTGCCATCTCGGGGATTCCCATTCGTATATTATATGCCATTCGTACTCTCCGCCAGCTTTTCAGAAATCAGACAGATCAACAACAGGAGACACTTCTCCCTTTTTGAAATTGCTGATCGCTCTGTCCATATCTTCTAAGGTTCGTGCAGATATGCCGTCCGGAACTGTCAGCTCTCTTGGCTCCAATATAATACACCCATTGTCATATTCCCTGACATTATAATACTGATATAATGCCCCCCTCAGTGTTATTCTCTTTTTGCTGTCAATATGAACTGTATAATCCTTCACTGCTGTCATGATTCTCACCTCCATAGCGCCGAGTGGGATATCCCACTTATTAATATAATATACGCCACTCTAGTATTTGTCAATGAGAGCCATTTATTCCTGACTCATGATGCTCTGTCAAGCATGTCGCAAATATATGCCCGCAGACCAGACTCTGTATCTATACCATATTTCCGGTTTACTGCAATAAAATATTTCATGATACGGTCTTTCGGCAGCAGCTCACTGGAAGGAATACTGTCTTCATAGCCCTTTCTCGCCTCCATCCATGGCTCCTCGTTATGCGTGATCTTCTCCAGTGCCTTCCCGCCGTACATTCCAAATGTATTTACAACAAGATCGATCACCCGTTTTTCATCGTCCGTCAGCGCATCTTCCGTTCCTTCCAGCAATGCGAAACGCGCATCATCGATCGGATTATATTTAAAATCTCTGAACAACTCATACACCTCAGGATAAACCGGGCCATGAACCCATGCACTGCAATCCTCTGTGAAAGCGGGCTTTCCATACAAAGCGGAATGAACGCCCTGGACAAAATATAGCAGTTTCTGCAGCATGAGCGGGGTTACTTCCTCCAGCTTTTCAAAGACGTATGCGATCACCCTGAGCATCTTATCTGAAACGGAGAAAAGGTTCTCCATACTCTCCGCTGCCGCCATTACCTTTTTATATGCCGCATCCGTCAGCTTCTCTCTGTTCTCTGTCAGTTTCTGTTTCATGTAAGCCGGGGAAGCCAGTGCCGCTTTAACAATATTGGAATACTCTTTGGATGGAACCTGTCCTTCCAGATATCTCGGTATCGTTACCTCTCCAAATCCAAGAGCAAGAGAAAGCGGAGCCTTACCGATCTTATAAATCTTCATGAGTTTTTCAATGTCGTCAATCGTCACAAGGCCTTCTGCTGCCCTATACTGTTCATCAATTTCCTGGACATTCTTATCGATCAGTCCGGGAATACTCATTTCCTCACCACACTCTGCACATACAGCCACAGTGATCCCAAATGTGTAATCTTTATCCCTTATCTTCTTTATGATGTTCCTTTTCTGTAAATGGTACTCAGTCTCTTTTCTGCACTCTATGCAGAAATCTCTTCTTCCCTTTTCTGTCATAACTGCCACCTCCGGTTTTCTCCAAAAGAGTGACGTCCTTGCCAAATACATATAATTTCTCATGCTCAAAGCCTTTGTGCTCATTCTGCAGGATATCTGAAAAATCCATTACAGTAAGACTCAATATGATTTTCTTTGCTGTTGCTGTATCAATAACATAATCCAGAAACAGATTCATATTATCCTGCCGTTTGGCATTCCGGTCAATCCGATATCTGTCATTCTCGACAGCATCCTTCACCTCTGAAAGATAATGCTCTATGTCTTCTTTGGTTATGCTCAATAATTTATCCTCCGCAGAACCTATGATTCGTTTTTTTCTATCGTCAGAATAACTCGATGATGGCTTTTTGTCAATATACTATCACCAAAAATACCTTTTTATTTTTCCCGCACTTTTCTGTACATCTCCGCTCGCCCTTATGTTTTCCGGAAATACATTTGACATTCCCCCATCCGAATGCTAAAATAAAGCCCTAAAACCCGAAAGGGCGTGGATTTTTCTGGAATAGCGTTCCACTTTTCGCCACACAACCGCTTTGCCTGCGGCTGTGTATTTTTTTGCGCATTTTTGTGTTTTTCAGTTTCAGAATGGAGGACAGCGTGCCCCGATCACGCGCTTCGGAATGGAGGATATAATGGAACAGACTTATATGAAGGAACAGCCGGTATGGAAGCTCATGGCGCGCATGTCGCTGCCCATGGTGATCTCCATGCTGGTCAATTCGCTGTACAATATCGTGGACAGCTTTTTCGTGGCGCAGATCAGCGAGGAAGCCATGACCGCGCTTTCGCTGGTGTTTCCGGTGCAGAATGTGGTCAACGCAGTCACCATCGGCTTCGGCATCGGGATCAACGCTGTGATTGCCTTTCACCTGGGGGCGCAGGATCAGAAAAAAGCGGATGAGGCCGCTGCGCAGGGAACGGTGCTGAACCTGCTGCACGGCGTGCTCCTGACCGTCGTCTGCATTCTGATCATGCCCGCGTTTCTGCGGCTTTTTACCGCGGATGAGGCGTTTGTTTCGCTGGGGCTGACCTATTCGAGGATCGTATTTTCTTTTTCCGTTGTGATCGCGTTGGGACTTGCCTTTGAGAAGCTTTTTCAGGCGGTGGGAAAAATGGCGGTTTCCATGGCCGCCATGCTGGCAGGGTGCATCTGCAACATCATCCTGGATCCGGTGCTGATCTTCGGGCTCGGGCCGTTTCCGGAAATGGGCATCAGCGGCGCGGCTCTTGCCACCGGGCTGGGGCAGGTGCTGACGCTGGGCGTTTATCTGGCGTTCTATTTCCGCGGCGCTCTGCTTCCCGTGCGCATTTCCCTGCGGGGCTTTTCGTTCAGAAAAGAAATGTGCGGCAGGCTGTACGGCATCGGTATCCCGGCCATATTGAATCTGGCGCTCCCCTCTCTGCTGATCTCCGCGCTGAATTCCATCCTTGCCGGATATTCCCAGGCTTATGTGCTGGTGCTCGGGGTTTATTATAAGCTTCAGACCTTCCTTTACCTGCCTGCCAACGGCATCGTGCAGGGCATGCGTCCGCTGATCGGCTACAATTACGGCGCGGGGGAGCACAGGCGCGTGCGGTCGATCTATACCGCCACGCTGGGTTCTGCCGCCGTCATCATGCTGGCGGGAACCATTCTGTGCCAGGTAATGCCCGCGCCGCTCATGGGGCTGTTCACCTCCAGCGCCTCCACCATCCAGATCGGGGCAAGGGCGCTTCGGATCATCAGCATCGGTTTTCTGCCATCGGCGCTTTCCGTCGCTTCCTCCGGCGCGCTGGAGGGGCTGGGAAAGGGCGTTCCGTCTCTTTTGATCTCCCTGTGCCGTTATCTGCTTCTGATCATCCCCGCCGCCTTCGGGCTCAGCCTTCTGTTCGGGGCAGAGGGCGTCTGGCATGCGTTCTGGATCACGGAGCTGGCCGCCGCCGTCTTTTCCCTGTTCATTTACCGCTTCAGCCTGCAGCCGGGCAGAGGCAGGGTCAGTTGATCCCCGCAATGGCAAAGCCGCTGTCTCTGCCGTCGTCCCTGCGGAAGATGATGTTTGGCGTTCCTTCCTCAGAGCCAAGCACATATTTTCCGCCGGACAGCTCCGTCACGGCATACAGGTTCGTGGAAAGCACGGCCTCCATTCGTTCCTGTGAAAAGATCTGCTGCGCGGGAAGCGCAAGAAATTCCTCCGCGTCCTGAACCGTCACGTCTCCGTCCTCCAGTCTTACGTAGAGAGGGAACACTGCCAGGTTTGCGAGGGAATCCATGCTCGCGTAGCGGAAGGCGAAGAGAATATCCGCCGCAAAGGCCAGCGCGTCCCTGTCCGCGGCGGGCTGTGTCGGGCCGTCCTGCACGTCTGACGCGATGCCGTCCTCACTTTTCACCAGGACGGACATCCCAAGGAGAAGGCCATCCGCAAGCTTCATTTCCACGCCGCTTTCCGGATAAGAAAAACTGTACATGAGCCCGTCCTTTGTGTCGATGACCAGGCTGTTCATGGATGCGTCCACCACGATCCCTTCAAAGGAGCCTGTGGCCTCCATAATCATATTTTCCTCCCGCGCGCCCAGCGGGCCGGTCTGGATTTCTTCTGTTCCGGGAGCGCCTTCCTGCAGATCCGTTTCGGTCGCTTCAGCTCCGGCCTGCAGATCCGTTTCGGCCGCTTCAGCTCCGGCCTGCGTATCCGGCGAGCCGTTTCCCGCCTCCGCGCCTTCTGTCATCCCCGCGTCCGAAGCGGAGCTTTCCCGCGCCTGTCCTCCAAAAGCGCCGCAGCCCGCAAGCCCCGGCAGAGCCGCAAGCAGGGTGCAGAGCAGGAGCGCCGCCCCTGCCGCTTTCGTTCCCTTTCCTTTTTTTCTCATCTTCCCGATCCTTTCTCCCTTTTTCCCAATTTTCAGTCCTTCAGAAGAAGGCCGACGGGGCAGTGATCCGAGCCGTACACATCCTTATAGATCAGGGCATCCTCCAGCCGGTCCTTCAACTGGGGCGACACCAGGAAATAGTCGATGCGCCATCCCGCGTTCTTCTCCCGCGCGCGGAAGCGGTAGGACCACCAGGAATAGGCTCCCTCAAGCTCGGGATAAAAGTATCGGAATGTGTCGATAAAGCCGTTGTCCAGAAGCTGGGAAAATTTGGCCCGCTCCTCATCGGTAAAGCCCGCGTTCTTCCGGTTGGTTTTGGGATTTTTCAGGTCGATCTCCCGATGGGCCACGTTCAGATCCCCGCAGAATATGACGGGCTTCTTTTTTTCCAGTCCTTTTAAATAAGAAAGAAATTCATCCTCCCATTCCATCCGGTAGGAAAGCCTCGCAAGGCCGTCCTGGGAATTGGGGGTATAGACCGTGACCAGGTAAAAATCCGCAAGCTCCAGCGTGATCACGCGGCCTTCCTTATCATGCTCCTCCTTGCCGATGCCGTAGGCGACGGACAGCGGCTCCTGTTTACAGAAAACCGCGGTACCGGAATAGCCTTTTTTCTCCGCGTAATTCCAATACTGATGATAGCCGGGCAGATCAAGGTCTATCTGCCCCTCCTGCAGCTTGCTTTCCTGGATGCAGAAAATATCCGCGTCCGCCTCCCGGAAAAATTCCGGAAAGCCCTTACCCATACATGCGCGAAGCCCGTTTACGTTCCATGATATCAGTTTCATTGCTTCCTCCGTTCCGAAGCGCTTTAGCGCTGAGGAACGCGCAGAGAAATCGCGGATGCGATTTCTCTGCTGCGATCC
Source organism: Candidatus Eisenbergiella merdavium (assembly GCA_019119595.1). Classification (GTDB taxonomy): domain Bacteria; phylum Bacillota; class Clostridia; order Lachnospirales; family Lachnospiraceae; genus Eisenbergiella; species Eisenbergiella merdavium. The sequence continues at coordinate 90,171 of DWWS01000027.1, forward strand.
AGGGATTTGTGACGCTTCGGCACAAATCCCGATTGAAAAATGTGCTACCTGGCACATTTTTCAATCTTCCTCCGTTTCTTTATTCAGCCCTTGTCCGCATAATAGCCGTGCGAAAGAATTTCCAGCTCCGCCCTTGCGTCCGTGGCTTCGGTGATGCTTTTGCAGATCTGCTCCTGCCTTTCGGCGTCAAAGGCCAGCACAAATCGGACGTTTACGCCGTATTCGGCGCTCTCCTGGGTAATCCCTTCTCTTGCCATCAGATGCTGGAGCCTGCCCACGTCCGGATAGTCCACCGTCACCTGAAGCCTTGTCCCATAGCGCATGGTGACCACGGTGCAGTTTAAAAGCCCTTCCTTCACCGCCGCGCCGTAGGCGCGCACCAGTCCGCCCGTCCCCAGAAGGGTGCCGCCGAAATACCGGGTCACGACCACTGCCGTGTTGCAGATCCCTTCCTTTAAAAGCACCTCAAGCATGGGCCGTCCGGCTGTTCCCGAGGGCTCCCCGTCGTCGCTGCAGCGGGTCAGCTCTCCTCTGCGTCCGATCACAAAGGCGGAGCAGTTGTGGGTGGCGTCCCAGTATTTTTTCTTCATTTCCTCAATAAAAGCAGCGGCTTCGCCTTCCGTTTCCACCGGGCGAAGCGTGGCGATGAACCGGGATTTCTTTTCCACAAGCTCGCCGCACCCGCCCTCCGACACGCATTTCCAGGGCGGAAAGCTCTCTTTTTTTTCCATATTTTCCTCCATGCCGAAGCCTTGCTGAGGCACGCGCAGAGAAATTGCGCATGTGATTTCTCTGCTGCGATCACAGGATTTGTCCGGCAGCTTTATCTTACCACAGGCGGGCATAAAACGGAAATGAATTGTGAACAATTCTTAATAATTATGAAAAACCTTTATTTACCGGGGCAACTTTGCTATAATGAGTCAGGTAATGCCCTTTTGGGCAAGCTTTCAGCTTAGAGGAGGCAATTTCATGAACTATGGCAAAAGAGGTGCCGCCAGGAAAAAAAAGGCACTGCGTTCCAAGTCAAAAAAGTGGGGCAACCGGTTTGCCCTTAGTTTTTTTAAGGTATTTCTGTGCTGTGTGATCGCCGTGGGCGTACTCGGCATCTGCGGCGGACTGGGTTTTGTGAAGGGGATCCTTTCCTCGGTTCCGGACATGTCGAACATTGATGTTTCGCCCTCCGGCTTTTCCACTTTCATCTATGATTCACAGGGCAATCAGACTGCCAAGCTGGATGCGGAGGGCTCCAACCGGGTTCCGGTAAGCATGGAGGATATTCCCGAGGATCTGGCCCACGCGTTTGTGGCCATTGAGGACGAGCGTTTTTATGAACATAACGGGATCGATCTGAGAGGTATCCTGCGCGCGGCTTATGTGGGTCTGACCAGCGGAAATTTTTCCGAAGGAGCGAGCACCATCACCCAGCAGCTCATTAAGAATAACGTGCTGACCACATGGACAAGTGAGAGCGAACGGGGCTTCGCATACAAATTAAAGCGTAAGATCCAGGAGCAGTATCTGGCCGTCATGCTGGAACAGGAGATGGACAAGGACAAGATCCTGGAAAACTACATGAACACCATCAACCTGGGACAGAATACGCTGGGCGTGCAGGCCGCATCCCGCCGCTATTTCGGGAAGAACGTATGGGATCTGAGCCTTTCCGAGTGCACCGTCATCGCGGCCATCACACAGAATCCCTCCCGCTATAATCCCATTTCCCATCCGGAGGACAATGCCAACCGGCGCGAAGACGTGCTTGACAAAATGCTGGAGCAGGGCTGGATCACGCAGGGCGAGTACAACGAGGCGCTGGCCGACGATGTATATTCCCGTATCCAGACCGTCAACCAGGAAACCGGAGAGACGCAGGTCAATTCCTATTTTGTGGACGCCGTTACGGAGGAGGTAATGGAGGATCTGCAGGCGGCCGGATATTCGGAAACCCAGGCCTATTCCCTGCTCTACGCAGGCGGTCTGAAGATCTACACCACACAGGATCCCAATATCCAGGCAATTGCGGACGAGGTGTGCTCCAACGAGGAGAATTATCCGGACGGCACCACCTGGTATCTGGATTATCAGCTCACCATCGAGCGCGACAATGGGGAAACGGAAAACTTCAGCAAGGAAATGCTGGAGACCTGGATGGAGGAAAACGGGAATACCAGCAAGTATCCTCTGCTCTTTTCCTCCCAGGATGATGCAAACGCCACGATCGAGCAGTACAAGACGCATCTGCTTGAGAGCGGCGGAGAGGTGATCGCGGAGAAAATTTCCATGACCCCTCAGCCTCAGATCTCCATGACCATTGAGGATCAGTCCACGGGCTACGTGGTCGCCATCGTGGGCGGACGCGGCGCGAAGGAGGCAAACCGGACGCTGAACCGGGCCACCTCCACGCCGAGACAGCCCGGCTCCACGTTCAAGATCGTTTCCACCTACGCGCCCGCTCTGGACAGCGCGGGACTGACGCTTGCGGATGTGTTTGTGGACGCGCCGTTCAATTATGACAGCGGGCGGCCGGTTTCCAACTGGTACAGCTCCGGCTACAGAGGCATCTGCTCTCTGCGAGAGGGTATCGCCGATTCCCTGAACATCATCGCCGTCAAAACGCTGACCTACATCAGTCCGCGCACGGGCTATGACTATCTGATGAATTTCGGCTTTACCACGCTGACGGACGGGGAAGAGATCAACGGCCAGATCTTTTCGGATGTGGCGCAGCCCCTTGCCCTTGGCGGCATCACCCACGGCGTGACCAATCTGGAGCTGAACGCCGCGTATGCGGCTATTGCCAACAAAGGAACCTACATCGAGCCCACGCTGTATACCAAGGTGGTGGATCATGACGGAAACGTGATCCTGGACAACACCCAGCCGGCCTCCCGTCAGGTCATCAAGGAAAGCACCGCCTTCCTGCTGACGGATGCCATGGTGGACGTGGTTACCACCGGAACCGGAGCGTCTGTCAACTTCGGCGGCATGTCCATCGCCGGAAAGACCGGAACCACCTCAGATTATAACGATGTATGGTTTTCCGGCTATTCGCCCTACTATACCTGCACCACCTGGACCGGCTATGACAACAACGCAAAGCTGGCCGCCGGCGGCGAACGGAACCTGGCCAAAACCCTCTGGCGCGCGGCCATGAGCAAGATCCATGAGAATCTGGAAAATAAGGCCTTTGAGGTTCCCGGCGACATCGTTACCGCCACTGTATGCTCAAAGAGCGGCAAGCTCCCCATCGAAGGGCTGTGCTCCGAGCTGAAAACGGAATATTTCGCCCAGGGAACGGTTCCCACGGAAACCTGCGACGTTCACTATCAGGGCTTTGTATGTGAGTATTCCGGCCTGAAGGCCACAGATCAGTGCCCGTTCAAGGTTCCGGGAACCCTGGAGCTTACGCCCTCCATGGACGCCACCCTTTCCGGAAACGTGACGCAGGCTGCCAATGAATGCCCGCATAACGCGGAATTCTTTGCGGATCCCAACGCCGCAGCCGCAGTCATAGAACAGCAGCAGCAGGAAATCAACGCGCGAAACCTGCTGAACAATTACGACATGCAGATGGCGACCTGGCAGGCGGCCCTCCAGAACGCACAGGCGGCTCTCACCGCCGCACAGCAGCAGGCTGCTTCCGCCGCCGACGAAGCGTCACAGGCAGCAGCGCAGGCCGCTATCGCTCAGGCGCAGCAGGAGATTGACAGCCTGACTGAGCAGATCACCGCCCTGCAGAACGCCTATGCTGCGCAGCAGGCACAGCAGGCCGCTCAGGGAACGGCGGAGGGGACGCAGTAACGCTCTGGCAAAGACTGTGCTTTCCCCCTCGAAAAAGAAAAAAAGTTTTTCAGCCTTTTAAGGGGCCGACGAACCGGTTATCCGGTTTATCGGCCCTCTTTTTTGACTCTATGAATATCATCTAACCTATTTCCTGACGAGGTAACAGAATTGACGCGAAAAGAAATCTTATCAAACCATCCATTCAAAATCTGGCAGGGGAAAGACGGACGTTGGCGAACCCGCGTGATCGGCCCGGACAACAACCGTATTCTGATTGCCAAAAGCACCTTGAAAAAAGTCGAAGATTCGATCATAGAAAACTACAGGAGGCAGATTCCAACCATTTCCACCGTGTTTGAACAATGGATTACGTATAAGCTGGCCATTCATTCCATCATACAGAATACGGCTGACCGCTATCAAAATGATTTTAACACCTATTTCAAGGACAGCATTTTGAGCGATAAACCGATCTGTGAGATCAACAGTGAGGATATTGAAAACTTCATTGACGAGCTGTTAATGCTTAATCTGACACAAAAAACGTTTTCCAATACGAGAACGGTTCTGTTCGGTATTTTCCGCTACGCGAAAAAGCTTAGGCTTACCACGCTGAGCATTACTTCCGTTGTGAACGATATCGAGGTGTCAAGAAAAAGCTTTAAAAGGCCGGATAAAAGCCATGAGAGACAGATTTTTTCCGTGAATGAGCTGGAAGCGATTCTTCGCTACTGCGACCAGAACCCTTCCACCCAGAACATGGCCGTATCCGTTGCCGCCAGAACGGGCGTCAGGATAGGCGAGCTTGCGGCAATCCGTTTTTCCGATGTGAGCCCTAACCGGATCCATATTCAAAGAACGGAGATCAAACACAAGGATGAAAATGGAAAAACTGTCTGGGAAGTCCGTGAAATGCCGAAAACGGAAGCCGGAGACCGTTATATCTATGTGACCGATAAAGTGATGGAAACCATCCGGCAGATGCGTCTGCGGCCTCATGTGACAGACTACGTTTTTGAGGTGAACGGTCATTGGATGCAGACCTTCTATTATGACAGGGCGCTCCGAAAGATCTGTACGGAGCTGAATATCCCGGTCAGAAGCATGCACAAACTGCGCCGCACCTATGGAACCCAGTTGATCAACAGTCATTTGGAAGATTCTCTCGTCACCTCTCAGATGGGACATTCATCCATCGACACCACCAGAAAATATTACTACTATGATAATCTGGAGGATGAATATAAAAAGAACCTCATCCTGAAGGCAATCTCCTTTTAAGGGAGTGTAACCTCAAAATAACCATGTGTAACAGGCAGTTTTGCAAAAGAAAAACGCCAAAACCCGCTTACGTACTGGATTTTGGCATCACTTTCCAAAGCTGCTGACGGGAATCGAACCCGTGACCTCCGCCTTACCAAGGCGACGCTCTACCGACTGAGCCACAGCAGCGTTTCTTGTTTTCAGCTTTTTGCGCTGTCAACGATGATTAGTATAGCACGGTCGGTAAGGTCTGTCAACAAAATTTTATATTTTTTGAAGTTTTTTTTACGGCGTACTTTGCACCGCCTTCTACAGTGCATATTACGGCGCACTTACACTGCTTCCGTTTCTCTTTATCTCCACCGTTTATTCCCTCACCTGCCAGGCGATATACATATCATCCTCGAATACCACTTCCATATTTTCATGGATCCAGTCCCAGGGAAAATCGTCTGTATCCCGCTCGTAGGGCCAGACCAGCCCGGTGCCCTCCGGCCCTGTCTGAACCTTGTCCATCAGCACATAGTCCGGCCGGATCTCATCTACCGCAAGCTCCTTTCCCCGGCAGCGGGTGATATGGAAATACACGTTCTGGCTGGCGTACACATCCCCGGTCAGGATGGTATCCACCTGCGTCTCGTCCAGGCAGCTCAGGGCCGCATAGATATGGTTATCCCTGCTGTCATATCCGGCGTTGTAGCCGTCCGAAAGAAAGCAGGCGGCCATGAAGCAGACAGAAGCGGCAGATACGGCAAAGCCTGCGGCCCGCTTTTTCCCAGCCCATTTCCTCCCGGCCGGTTTCTTCCTTTCACCTGCGGTTTCCTTTTTTCCTTCCCCGCCGCTGGCACAGAGGCGGGCGGACAGGCAGCGGAGGGTCCCCCATGCTGTCAGCACGAACAGCATGGCGAGCACGCTTCCCATATAGGTAAAAACGCGCAGATAGGGAAACACGCACTGAACGAAGAGAAATACGGGAACCATCACCGTCAGGATCAGGCAGTACAGGCCGCAGTAGGCAAATCCGCGCTCCCGCTTACGGAAAGAGGCCAGGGTCAGAAGCAGAAGGACGATCAGGCAGACGGGGATCAGAACCGCAAGGACATACCCGCCGCCGGGATACACCTGATTCAGCACCCGCAGCAGATATCCGCCGATCCCCTCCATAAACTGCGCCCTGTCCACACTCTGGATGTTCGGATCGGAAAGCATGGCGTTCAGGCCGCGCCCAAAAGCGGCGGCAGGATCGGAAAGGAGCATCTGAAAGTGGCTCATTCCATAGAAGGGGCCGCCCTCCTCCTTCACGAGAAAATTGGAGCCGATGGCAAGCCAGATGATGGTATAGAGGCCGAAGGTCACTGCGGCTGCACAGGCGGATGCCGCGATCAGCCGGATCAGCCTGCCGTATTTTCTGCACACAAGGAGGAAGAGGCCACCCGCGAGGCAGACGGACACCACCCAGTACAGATTGCTGGGAATGGCGTAAAGCCCTCCCGCAAGGCAGGCAGCAAAGCCGACATAGAGCCAGAAGCGGCTGTTTTTCCAGAAGGCCCGATTTTCCGGGGAAGCATGGGCTTTCCCTTCCTGCGGCACGCAGATTTCATAGAGCAGGTTCGCCGCCGCGATCAGGAAAAAGCCGGACAGGGCATAGCCCCTTCCCTGCGCCGCCTGCTGGGTCACATTGTACATGGCCGCAAAAAGAGCGCAGCCAGTGACCGCGGCGGCGGCGGGAGTCACCTTTTTCAGAAGGCGGTACAAAAGCAGCAGGCTTCCGGCGGAGGCCAGAAGGGAAACGCCGCGCAGTCCGAGATAAGGGCTTCCAAGGTAGTTTACCAGCGCGGAAAGGGCGGAGAAAAACACATGGTTATTGGGCAGGGGCCAGTGGATCATGGAATAGATCATGCCCCTGTCGATGAAATTTTCATAGGTATACAGCTCATCGTACCAGGGCGGGATGCGAAAAAGTCTCCACACATAGTATCCCGTCACCCCGCAGAAAAAAAGCGCGAACAGCCAGTTTTCCTTCAAAAGCTCATACAAAGCCCTTTTTCGGGGGCGGCAGGCCGCTTTTTCTCCCGCGGACTGTTCCAACGGCGCCTCCGCCCTGTTTGTCATTATCTTCATCGCTCAGACATTCCTCTCTTTCCGGCTGTCCACGCCGTTTCATTTCCGGGAATCCGCCGGAGGCATTCCAGCCACACCCTCACTCCAGCTCCCGTTTTCCCGTATACAGCTCGTAATATCTTCCCTTCATCGCAAGGAGCTGCTCGTGGTCTCCGCGCTCGATGATCTCTCCCTGCTCCAGCACCATGATAGCGTTGGCGTTGCGTACCGTGGAAAGCCGGTGGGCGATCACCAGCGTGGTGCGGTCGGCCATCAGACGGTCCATGCCCTCCTCGATGTGTTTTTCCGTGCGGGTATCCACGGAGGAGGTGGCCTCGTCCAGGATCAGGATGGGGGCCTTTGAGATGGCCGCCCTCGCGATGTTGAGAAGCTGCCTCTGGCCCTGGCTTAAGTTTGCACCGTCACCCTCGATCATGGTATCATAGCCATTTTCCAGGCGCATGATGAAGGAATGGGCGCTCGCGGTCCTCGCCGCCTGCTCCACCTCCTCATCCGTGGCATCCAGCCTTCCGTAGCGGATGTTTTCCCGTACCGTCCCGGTGAAAAGATGGGTGTCCTGGAGCACCATCGCGATGTTTCTGCGAAGCTCGTCCCGCTTCATGTCCCGGATGTCCACGTCGTCAATGGTGATCGTTCCCTCGCTGATATCGTAAAAACGGTTGATCAGGTTGGTGATGGTGGTCTTGCCCGCTCCGGTGGAGCCGACGAAGGCGATCTTCTGTCCCGGCTTGGCGTACAGGCTCACCTTTTTCAGCACCACCTTTTCAGGAGCATAGCCGAAGGTCACATCGGTCAGGCGCACATAGCCCCGGCAGGGGGAAAGCGTGACCGCGTCCGGCTTATCCTCCGGCTCCGGCGCTTCGTCCATGACGGCAAACACCCGCTCCGCGCCCGCGAGGGCGGAAAAAATGGTGTTCATCTGCATGGAAAGCTCGTTGATGGGGCGGCTGAACTGTCTGGAATAGTTGACGAATACGGTCAGTCCGCCGATATCAAAGCCGCGGAGCACGCACAGAAGGCCGCCGATGCAGGCGGTGAGGGAATAGCCCACCTGGCCCAGATTTCCCATGACGGGTCCCATGATGCCTCCGAAAAACTGAGCTTTGATCTGCTTGTCGCGCAGGTCGTAATTCAGGAAGGAAAATTCCTCCTGTGCGGTTTCCTCGTGGCAGAACACCTTGACCACCTTCTGCCCCGTCACCGTCTCCTCGATGTAGCCGTTCAGGGTTCCAAGCGCCGCCTGCTGCGCCTTGTAGAAGCGGCGACTGCGCATGGTGACGGCCCTGGCCGCCAGCATCATGAAGGGGACCATCACCACGGTGATGAGCGTCAGCCACACATTGGTATAAACCATCAGGCAGAAGGTTCCCACCACGTTGATGGAGCTGGAAATGATCTGAACCACCGTGTTGTTCAGCATTTCTCCCACCGCGTCCACATCGTTGGTGAAGCGGCTCATGATGTCGCCATGGTTATTGGTATCATAAAAGCGCACCGGCAGCTTCTGGATCCGGGAAAACAGATCGTTCCTCAGCCGGAAAATGGCTCCCTGCGAGATGCCGATCATGATCCGGGACTGGAAATACTGGGCCGCGATCCCCACCGCATAGATGCAGGCCATCAGCAGGAGGGAGGAAAACAGGGTCTGCACACTTCCCTCCGCCGAGGTCAGGCTGTTGATGATGGGACGCAGCATATAGGAGCCTGCCAGGGAAGAAACCGTATTGAGGATCACGCAGAAAAACACCACCGCAAGCCCAATGCGATCCTTTTCTATATAGGAAAGAAGTCTTCTCACCGTCTTTCCCGTATCCTTCGGCCTTCCGCCCGCTCTTCCTCTTCCTCCCCGCGGCCCGCCAGGCCCGCCGCCCGGCCTTCCCGGCCCGCCTGGGCCTCGTCCCTGAGCCTGCGCCTGTTTTGCCGCATAGGAATATTTTCTGATCAGGGCCTCTTTTCTCGCCTCATTCATGATGCACTCTCCTCCCTGTCCATCTGGGAATAGCAGATCTCCCGGTATGCCTCGCAGCTTATCAGAAGCTCGTCGTGGCTTCCCTTTCCAACGATCCTTCCCTCGTCCATGACCACGATCAGGTCGGCCTCCATGACGGAGCTGATGCGCTGTGCGATGATCAGCTTCGTGGTTTCCTTCAGCGTCGTGGAAAAGCTCTCCCGGATCTTCGCCTCCGTCGCCGTGTCCACCGCGCTGGTGGAATCGTCCAGGATCAGGATCCGGGGCTTTTTCAAAAGGGCTCTGGCGATGCACAGGCGCTGCTTCTGTCCGCCGGAAACATTCACGCCGCCCTGTCCCAGACTGGTCTCATAGCCGTCCGGGAAGGTGGATAAAAAGGCGTCGGCCTGGGCGGCCTGCGCCGCCTGCCGGATCTCCTCATGGGTGGCGTTCTCGTCTCCCCAGAGCAGATTTTCCTCCACCGTACCGGAAAACAGCACATTTTTCTGAAGCACCATTCCCACGCCCTCGCGCAGATGCTTCAGGGAATAGTCCCGCACATTGACGCCGTCCACCAGGATCTGCCCCTCGTCCGCGTCATACAGCCGCGGGATCATGGACACCAGGGTAGTCTTTCCGCAGCCCGTTGAGCCGATGATCCCCACCGTCTGCCCCGGCTCTATGGTCAGGCTGACGTCGTCCAGCACCTTTTCCCGGCTGTCCTTATAATACCGGAAGGACACATGCTGAAATTCGATGCGTCCCCGCTCCACCTTTTTTTCCTTCTGCCGCGCGTCGTCGTCCGTCAGATCCACCTGCGTATCCAGAACCTCGTTGATGCGCTTCGCGCTGGCGATGGCGCGGGAGCTCTGCAGGAACACCATGGCCAGCATCATCAGAGACATGAGCACCTGCACGATATAGGTGGTGAACGCGGTCAGATTGCCCACCGGCATATCTCCCACGAGCACTTCCTGTCCCCCAAGCCATACCACGGCCAGAGTGGTCACATTCATGAAAAAGGCCATGAGAGGCATCTGCAGGATCACCACCTTAAAAGCCTTCAGGCTGGACTCCTTCAGATCCCCGTTGGAGCTTAAGAACCGTTCCTCCTCATAATCCCCCCGCACGAAGGACTTGATCACGCGCACGTTCTGCAGGCATTCCTGAATATTGGAATTGACCCGGTCCAGCTTTTTCTGCATGGTGGTAAATCTGGGGAAGGCCACCCGCATGATCCCTGCGATGGTAACGACCATAACGGGAAGAATGACCAGAAAAATGCGCGCAAGCCCCGGATTCATGGTCACCGCCATGATGATCGCCCCGATCAGCATGCCCGGCGCGCGCAGCATCATGCGAAGCCCCATCATGATCAGGTTCTGCACCTGAGTGATATCGTTGGTGAGGCGGGTCACCAGGGAGCCCGTAGAAAAGCTGTCGATGTTGTGAAAAGAAAATTTCTGCACCTGTTTAAAGCAGTCGTTTCTCAGATCCGCCCCGAAGCTGATGGAGGCTTTGGACGCAAACCAGGCTCCTCCGATCCCGCCGCCCATCATGATAAAGGCGGTGGCGATCATGATGCCGCCTGTCCGGATGATATAGGCCACATCATGATTCGCCGCCCCCACGTTGATGATCTGCGCCATCAGCGCGGGCAGGACCACCTCTCCCACCACCTCGGTGATCATCAGGATCGGTCCGAGTATGAACGCATAAAGATAGGGCTTTACATATTTCCAGTACCGTTTCATTCCTTCATCCCCTCCTTTTTCTCCGTTTTTTCCGTCTTATCCATCTTCTGCTCCGCCCGTTCCATATTTTCCTTCGCCCGTCTTAAAAATCCGGCAAACTGCTCCAGCTCCCCGTCGCTGAAGCCCTCGAAGAACAGCTCGTCCGTCTCCGCGAAAAGAAGGAGGCTCCGGCTGACCACCGCTTTCCCCTTTTCCGTGATCCGCACATGGTTCACACGGCTGTCCAGCCGGTCCGTCTGGCGTTCAATGTATCCGCCCTTCTCCAGCTTTTTCAGGGAAACCGCGATGGCCGCGGCGGAAACCCCGAATTTTCCCGCAAGCTCCATCTGGGAACAAGCGTGGTTCCGGTCCAGCTCCATCAAAAGACGATGCTGCGTCGGGAACACGCCCGTGTGCGAAACGACCCGTTCCAGATAGCGGTGGAACAGCCCCTCCGTTTTCCCAAGAAGCGCTATGGTATCACGCATAACCCATTTCCTGTCCATTTTTCCTCCCGTATCCCGCAGCGGACGGGCCGCAGGATAAAAATACTTATCTGGTTAATTATTTTATCAGGGTGGACAGAGCCTGTCAATTTTTCTGAAAAAAGAATGCCTCTAAACTGGTATGGTCAAAAAGATATAAAATGGTACTTTTTATCATACCACTTTTCCGTATAATAAGATGCATACACGTAAGCGGGGCGGACGGATTCCGGAGCCGTTCCGAATATGGACCGCCGCGCGTGCCGGAGCTTCCAGAGCCGGAATGCTTCATTCATAAATTTGGAGGAGATTGTTATGAGAAATGAAAAGATTCAGAAGCTGGTTATGACGGGCGTCTTTGCCGCCCTTTCCTATGTGGTATTCACCTTTCTGCAGATCAAGATCAGTCTGCCCGGCGGCGACGCCACGTCCATCCACCTTGGGAACGCGGTCTGCGTGCTGGGCGCGCTGATCCTTGGCGGGCTGTACGGCGGCATCGGCGGCTCCATCGGCATGACCATCGGCGATCTGTTCGATCCCGTCTATGTGGTCTACGCGCCGAAGACCTTTATCCTGAAGCTGTGCATCGGCCTGATCACCGGGCTCATCGCGCACCGTCTGGGGCGCATCACCCATACGTCGGATAAAAAGAAGATCCTGCTGTGGACGATCCTGGCCGCTGTGGGCGGGCTGGTCTTCAACATGATCGCGGATCCGCTGGTGGGCTATTACTACAAGCTGCTCATCCTGGGCAAGCCCGCCGCCGACATTACCCTGGCCTGGAACATCGCTTCCACCTCCATCAACGCCGTCCTTTCGGCCATCGTATCCGTTGCGGTCTACATGGCCCTGCGTCCCGCCCTGCAGAAGACCGGATTTTTCTGGAAGATCGGGAAGGATGCGGAGCATTCGGAGCAATAATGCAATTATAAAAGGAAGAAAAAATCCCGCAGATCCGGCGCATGCCTTCCATGACAGCGCCGGAATTTTTTATCCGGATCTTTATCCTTTACTGTGGAGAAAATGCCTATGGAAGAAAGCCGTTCATTCTGCTATAATTGCAACGAAAGTATCAGGTAAAAAAGGAGCCTTTCACATGCGGCAACAAACGCAAACGGAAGGAAGGGACAAAAGCCTTCGTATTCCGAAAAAAATAGCCATGATCAACGATATCGCCGGCTACGGGCGCTGCTCCGCCACCGAGTCGATCCCCATCATCAGCGCCATGAAGGTTCAGGTCTGCCCGGTGCCCACCTCCATTTTTTCCAATCACACCGGATTTCCCGTCCACTTCATGCACGACTGCACGCCCTGGCTTGGGGAATATCTGGCAAAATGGAAGGAGCTGGGCTTCCGGTTCGACGCGGTCTACTGCGGCTTTCTGGGGAGCGCGGCCCAGGTGGATATTGTAAGGGAGTTTCTGGCCCAGTGGCCGGACGTTCCCTTCATTCTGGATCCGGTGATGGGCGATCACGGCAGGGCCTACCGGACGGTCACGCCGGAGCACTGCGAGGGGCTGAAGGCCCTTCTGTCCCGCGCGTCCATCATCACTCCGAACATCACGGAGGCCTGTCTGCTTACGGGCACGCCATACCGGGAAAGCGGCTGGGAGGCGGACGAGCTGAGTCTGCTCGCCAGACAGCTTCACGCCATGGGGCCCGATCAGGTGGTGATCACGGGGCTTCGGGAAGGGGAGGACTATATCAACCTCATCTCCGAGCGGGCGGACGGCCTGGCGACACGGATCAGCAGGACGCCCACCGCGGGCCACTCCTGGCACGGCACCGGGGATATCTTCGCCTCCATCATCGCCGCGGACGCGGTGAACGGCGTTCCCTTCGCCGATTCGGTGGAGAAGGCCGCTTCCTTTGTGCGCGCCTGCATCAGCGCTTCCATCCGGCTCGGCATTCCGGAATCGGAGGGCGTATGCTTTGAAAACTTCCTCGGCCGGCTTGCCGACGGGGACTTTTCCTTTGACGATTAAGAACGGAGAATACCATGAATAAAAAAGAGATCCTGGAGATCAGGAAGCAGTATACACACGAAAGATGCAGCATTTCACGCATCTGCACCTGCTATGTGGATGGGGAAAAGAACATAAAGACCACCATGAAGGAGGCCTTTCTTTCCCTTCCCGAGGAGGAGACGTTCAAATATTTCAATATTTTCAAGCAGACCCTTTCCGGTACGCTGGGAAAGAATCTTCTGAATCTGGAGTTTCCTCTGGATGCGGAGAATCC
>DWWS01000006.1 GCA_019119595.1 Candidatus Eisenbergiella merdavium
CAAAAGCGCTGTACCGAAAGGAAAACCGGGAGCTGATCGAAACGATAGAAAGGTACACAGACGGTCTGATCCTTACCATGGGGATGGAAGAAGTCCTCCAGACATTGAGCGCAGCGAAAGCACCGAAAAAAGACGGGAAAGGGAGCGCATACGTAGATCGGATCACCCACCATATGCCATTGTTGGATGCAATGCGAACAGCATCAAGAAAAGCGTTTATGAAAGCGTTCAGTTAAAAATAGACCTTATATGAAACCGAGAAAATAGGATTTGAATTATCAGAAAAATCAACAAATAAACTGACATCAAAAAAAGAAGAAAAAGTGCCAACGATTACTTGACACATACGTCAGGATTAAAATGATTTATGATGGAGAAAAGGGGGATATCATTTCCCAGTACGTTGCTTTTACCAGAATATACAATGAGCAGGTAAGGCTTCATGGAAGGACCAGAGAGGCGGTTCTTGAAACCATACGGGTCTGCAAGGACAGGGACGTTCTGAAGGAATATCTGGAATCCAGAGAAAAGGAGGTCGTGAGCATTATGATGACATTATTTGATGAAGAATACATCCTGAAAACCTATATTGAGAGCGAACGGCGGGAAGCCGCAGAGGCAGCGGCAGAGGCAGCGGCGGAAGAAGCAAAACAGAACGCTAAACAGAACGCGCGGCGGATTGCCGGAAAGCTGTACCAGAAGGGGAATTCAATCGAAGACATTGCCGATATCCTGAGCATTTCCGCCAAAGAGGTGGAGGAATGGCTGGAGGGCGCATCCCGGTAATGGCAGCCCAAAGGGCTGGAAAAGACTGAATATCAGCCGCCTTCGGCGGCGTTTTGAGGCAGGAGATCAGAAACGGTTTCCTGCTTTTTTCATACTTTTTTCACAAATTTGTTAGCACTCACCTCTTGACGTGGCTAATAATAAGTGTTATATTACAACTAGAACAAAGGAGAGGGATACGAAAAGGAAAGAATCGTAAAAGACCTTCCCAATCCGCATCACCGCCGGAGTTTTGAGAAAACAAACAACAACAGACTGATATAAAAAGGAGAGATGACTTATGTTACTGCCTGGGTTTTTTGGAGAAGATTTATTTGATGAATGGATGACGGATTTCCCGTTCAGAGGAAGAAGCTCCGCGGGACTGATGAAAACCGATGTGAGGGAGACCGACGGAGGCTATGAGCTGGACATGGATATGCCCGGAGTGGAAAAGGAAGATGTGAAGGCTGAGCTGAAGAATGGCTATCTGACCATCAGCGCCTCCTCTCACAGAAACAATGACGAGAAGGACAGCGACGGCAGGTATATCAGAAGGGAGCGTTATTCTGGCTCCTGCAGCAGAAGCTTTTATGTGGGCGAGGATGTGAAGCAGGAGGAGATCAAAGCGAAATTTGAAAACGGAATTCTGAAGGTAACGATCCCGAAGAAGGAAGAAAAGCCGGCTGTGGAAGAAAACAGGTACATTTCCATTGAGGGCTGACAAAAGAAAACAGAAAACAGCCGCAGGCTTTGATATAGATGGAATGGAGGAATGACTTATGTTACTGCCCAGCATTTTTGGTGAGGATTTATTTGACGACTGGATGGATTTTCCGTTTGACGACAAGTTTGACAAGAGACTGAATAAGGAGCTGTACGGAAGAAAGAATCCTGTGTTTGGAAAGAATGCCGCACGCATCATGAAGACGGATGTGAGGGAGAAAAAGGACAGCTATGAGGTGGATGTGGATCTGCCCGGCTTTAAGAAGGAGCAGATTCAGGTCAGCCTGGAAAACGGCTATCTGACCATCAGTGCGGAAAAGGGTCTGGATAAGGACGAGGATCGGGGAAGCAGATATATCCGCAGAGAGCGGTTCAGCGGTTCCTGCCGCAGGACCTTCTACGTGGGTGAAAATCTGGAGCAGTCGGATATTAAGGCGTGCTTCCGGCACGGAATCCTGAAGCTGACCATTCCGAAAAAGGTAGAAAAGCCTACGGTGGAAGAAAACAGGTACATTTCCATTGAGGGCTGAACCGCCCGCCGAAAGGAAGGGCCGGATTGGCTGCGCGAGGCCGGGGACGCGCGGATAAGCGGAAGCAAGTGAATAACCAGAGGGAAGCGGATACACGAAAAACATCCGGAAGCAGGATGTTTTTCGTGTATCCGCTTTTTTGCTGCAGAAAAAGGATTTTCCTGATGGGAAAATATTTTTATTCCAAATCGGAAAATAACGCTCTGTTTCGATTTCGAAGCCGATGGTATACTGTAGGCACAAACGAAAGGAGCGCAAAGCGATGCAGGTACAACTTGCTGAAATGATCCGGAAATTCCGGAGGGAGAAAAATCTGACGCAGGAGCAGCTGGCCGAGGCGATGGGCGTGACAGTGGGAGCGGTCTCGAAATGGGAAAGCGCCGCTTCTACGCCGGATGTGTCAGTGATCATGGAGCTGGCGGATTTTTTCTGTACGTCGGTGGATGTGCTGCTGGGATACCGGCAGCAGAGCGGCAGTCTGGCGGATACGCTGAAAAACCTAAGCAGGCTGCGCAAGGCAAAAGAGTATGAAGAGGGGAAAAAGGAGGCCCAAAAGGCCGTAAAGCGGTTCCCGAACAACTTTGACGCGGTGTTTCAAAGCGCGTCGCTTCTGCAGGTCGCGGGGCTGGAGCAGAACGATCCTGCGGCGTCCAGGCGGGCGGAGGAGCTGTACAATCGGGCTTTGGAGCTGTTCGGGCAGAATACGGATCCCGATATCAGCCAGGTATCCATCCGAAACAGCATCGCCTGTATTGCGATCGTGCTGGGCGAGATGGACCGGGGGATCGAGCTGCTGAAGCAGAATAACGTGGAAGGGCTGAATAATGCCAGGATCGGTCAGACGCTGGCCCAGATTCCGGAACGGAGAAAAGAGGCGGACATCTATCTGGGAAAAGGGCTTCTGGACACTCTGGCATCGCTGGTGATGCTGTGTAACGGTTATGTGAACTTCGCGGAGGGAGCGGAGGGAGAGGACGAGGAGGAGCTTTCTGCGGTCCGGGAGCTGACGCTGTCGGTCTGCCGCCTGTTCGATGAGATCAAGCGCCCCGGAACGGTCTCCGTGCTGGATAAATTTCAGACGGCGATGCTGATCGGAAACGCTGTTCTGGCGGAAAAACAGGGGCTTTGCGGGGAGGCGGACGCCTATCTTGGAAGGGCCCATTCTCTGGCCGGCCTGTATGATGCTTCCCCGGAGCCGGGAATGGAAAATATCCGACTGCTGCGGCCGGGCGTGCTGAAAACGGCGTCCTCTTACGATGACTTTGGACAGAGCGCACGGGAAGGAGCGGAAAAGATGCTGCGGGAAAACGTCAAAGAATATCCCCGGCTGCTGAAGGTATGGGAGGGATACTGCGATGAAAAAGAATAGATCCGCCTGCGCCCGCCGCAGGCAGTTTTCCGGCCAGTTTTACAGGAACAACCGTCTGAATCTGGCGCTGACTTTGTTGAATACGGTATTGGCGGCCGTTCTGAATCTGGCGATATCCTGGCTGCTGCAGCAGACCATCGATCTGGCCACCGGAGCTGCGGCCGGCCTGAATCTGGCGCAGCTGGGATGGGCGACGGCGGGCCTGCTTGCGGTCTGCGTGGTTCTGGATGCGTCGGAGGCCGTCGCCCTGCCGCGTTTTTTATCCCGGGCGATGGGGCAATACCGGGAATATGCCTATGGGGAGCTGCTGAAGAAAAATCTCGCTACCTTCACGGAAGAAAACACAGCCGTCTATCTTTCGGCACTGTCCAATGACGCCAACAGCATAGAGACCAATTATCTGCAGAAACTGTTTTCCTTTCTGGGAAATGCCCTTCTCTTTGCCGGCTCTCTGGCACTGATGTTCTGGTACAGTCCTCCGCTGACCGCGGTGGCGCTGGTTCTTTCCGCCCTGCCGCTGGCGGCGTCCCTGCTTGCAGGCCCGGGACTTGCCGAGGCGGAAGAGGAGGTTTCCCGGGAGAATGAGGGATTCGTGGCTTCCCTGAAGGAGGGGCTGAACGGATTTTCAGTGGTCAAGAGCTTTCAGGCGGAGAAAGAGGCCTTCGCCCTGTTTTCCGGTCACAGCCGCAGTCTGCAGGCGGCGAAATGCCATCGTCTGCGCCGGGGCTCCGTTCTTAGCTCCGTGGGCTCCACGGCAGCCGCGGCGGCGCAGCTTGGCGTTTTCCTGGCCGGCTGCTGGATGGCGCTTTCCGGGTGGGGCGTTACAGCGGGAGAGATGGTGGTTTTCGTCAATCTGATGGGCTACTTCAATCTGTTCATCTCGGCCCTTCCGGATTTTCTGGCCAACCGGGCGGCAGCGGGCGCGCTGATCGATAAGCTGGCTGACGCTCTGGCCGTCAACGTACAGAAGCAGGGCAGGGCTGTTCCGGGAAAGCTGGAGGAGGGGATCACGATACAGGAGCTTTCCTTTTCCTACAAAGCGGGGGAGGAGGTGCTGCGCGGGCTCTCGGCCCGCTTTGAGGCAGGAAAAAGCTATGCGGTCGTGGGAGGATCCGGCTCCGGAAAATCCACGCTGCTGAAGTGTCTGATGGCGGGCGGCACCGGCTATGAGGGAGAGATCCGTTATGACGGCGTAGAGCTTCGTCAGATCAGCCCGGACTCGCTTTACGATCTGGTATCGCTGGTGGAGCAGAATGTTTTCGTGTTTGACAGCTCCGTGCGGGACAATATCACCATGTTCCGCACCTTCCTGGAAGAAAAGGTGGAGCGGGCTGAGCGTCTGTCCGGTTTACGGGGGCTGGTGGAGGAAAAGGGAGAGGGCTACCGGTGCGGAGAAAACGGGAAGAATCTCTCCGGCGGCGAGCGGCAGCGCATTTCCATCGCCCGCAGCCTGCTGCGCCAGTCATCTGTGCTTCTGGTGGACGAGGCCACGGCGGCGCTGGACAGGGAGACGGCTTTCCGGGTGGCCGGCTCCATCCTGGATCTGGAAGGGCTGACCCGCATCGTGGTAACGCACGCTCTGGACGAGGCGCTGCTGCGCCGCTATGACGGCATCCTGGTGCTGAAGGACGGGACGCTGGCGGAATGCGGCCGATTTGAGGAGCTGATGGAGCGTAAGGGATATTTCTACTCTCTGTATACGGTGTCCCAGTGAGCCGGGCGCAACTGATCCGGTTTATGATTGCATGAAGGAAGGGGAGAAATTCATTCCTCCCGTAACATCCAGCGCGTTCTCATCAGGGTCAGGCGGTTTCGGGCTGATGGAGAGAAGCGCAGCAGGTCGGAGAGGGCTTCCTCGGGCACCCGGATGTCGGAAAGGGTTTTCTTCGCGCCGATTTCTCCATAGAGGGCGGACAGGCTGTCCGCCGTGGGAATCTCCAAGATGATCTTCCGGATTTCGGGCCAGGCCCGGATCAGCGCGTCGGGAGTCACGCCTGCCATGCAGTCCTTGCTGTTCTCCTCCAAAATAGAAGGGGCCAGCTTTTCCCCGTAAAACTGCCGGATGACGGCCTCATCCGGAAAGGCGTAGCCGGATACCAGGGAGGAAATATCTGTTAGCTGCGCCAGCCTGTGATAGGCTCCGGAAGCCAGAATGGTTCCCACGCCCACCTTTTCTCCGTGCAGGGCGTCGGAGCGGAAGGAAAAGGCGGCGGGGCCCATCTCGATCAGATGGGAAATATGGTGCTCACAGCCGGAGGCGGGACGGGAATTTCCCATGAGCTGCATGGCAAGGCCGGAAAGGATGAGAGCATAGGTAAGCTGCTCGAAGGCGTTCGGATCGCCGCATTTCAATCCCCGGCAGCAGGAATGAACCGCCTCCACCGCCTGGCGGGTCATCCTTTCGATGACGGGACAGAAATATTCCCCTGTGAGCGCATGCGCGATCTTCCAGTCCGCCAGCGCCGTATATTTGCCGAAAATGTCCCCCGCGCCGCTTAAGGCAAGATAGAGGGGAGCCTCCCGGATCACGTCGATATCGGCCAGGACGAAGACAGGAGCCACGCCAGGCATGGTTTTCTTATAGCCCTTCCAGGTCATGGCTGAAACGGTGGAGCAGAAGCCGTCCACGCTGGCGGCGGTGGGACAGGAGACGAAAGGGATGCCGAGCTCATTTGCGCAGTATCTCGTCGTGTCGTGGATGGTGCCGCTTCCGACAGCCACCAGATAGCCGATTCCGGGTGCCAGCTTTTCCCGGAGCATGCCTACGGCGATCTCGTTGGCGTGCAGGTTTTCCGGATCGAGGACGATCTCCTGATCCGCCGTCGGGCGTATCAGATTTTTGGCATGCCGGGTATTCTCGTCGTATACCACGGCGCGGCGTCCGGTAAGCCCGTACTTTTCCGTATAAAGATCAATCTTTTCCATGCAGCCGGCCTCGATGACGGCTTCCTTTGTTACCATGCTGTGCTCCCTGCCGCAGGAGCAGGGACCGTTGAGCTTTGTGCTGTCGATGATCATAGCTACCTCCTGGTTTGCCGCCGAGGGCGGCAGTGTCATCGGCGTGAACCTCAGACTCACGCCATCCTCCATGCCGAAGCGCTTTAGGCTGAGGCACGCGCGCCGAACGTTCCATCCGGCGCTGCGCAGGTTCGTGGCGCTCCGACGCAAGCTGCTGAGTGAATAATGCTTTTGGTTTACTGTAAGTATAAGACAAAAAGGTTTCGATGTCCATATAAAACGAAATTAATTCGTAAATAAAATGAAAGAACAGTGATCCGGCCCGCCATTCCGGATCGCCTACGGCGATGGACGGACCGGATTCAGGGCGGAACACGCATCCTCCGCGTTGGTCAGCGATGTAACCGGCACGGGTCTGAACAGTAACGAATAGTTACGAAAAGCGTTCGATGACAGGGAGAAAAAGTGGACAGCGGCGGAGGCGGATGCTATGATAAATACAGATGAAAACGCCGGAATGGAGCAAAGGACGCTCCGACATGGAGGGAAAAAGATGGGAAGTTATCTGAATCCGGGAAACGGGAGATTTCGGGAAGCGCTGAATTCCCAGGTGTATGTGGATAAAACGGGGCTGATCGCCTGTACAAACGCTGTCCTTCAGACCAATCAGAAATATATCTGCGTCAGCCGTCCCAGGCGTTTCGGAAAGTCCATTACCGCGGCCATGCTGACGGCCTATTACAGCTGCGGATGCGATTCCGCGCAGCTTTTTTCCGGACTGAATATTGCGGATGCAGAGGATTTTGAGGAGCATTTGAACCAATATCATGTGATTTTCCTGAACATGCAGGAGTTTTTGAGCCAAAGCGGAAGCATGGAACAGATGATCGGTCTGATCCGGCGGACGGTTCTGTGGGAGATCATGGAGGAATATCCGGATTTCCGATATTTTGATCCGGAAAATATGATGCGGACCATGCAGGATGTGTACCGTTTTACGGGCAGGCCCTTTGTGATGATCATTGATGAGTGGGATTGTATTTTCCGCGAGTACAGAGAAGATCACAGAGCGCAGGAAGGCTATCTGGATTTTCTGCGGGACATGCTGAAGGATAAGGAGTATATTTACCTCGCTTATATGACGGGCATCCTGCCCATCAAAAAGTATGGAACGCATTCCGCGCTCAATATGTTTTCTGAATTTTCCATGATCAATCCCAGGCAGCTTTCCGAATTTGTGGGATTCACGGAGGAAGAGGTCGGGGCGCTCTGCGACAGATACGGGATGGATCTGCAGGAGCTGAGGGAGTGGTATAACGGTTACCGGTTTGAATCCGTTCCGGCTGTATACAATCCCCGGTCAGTGGTCGAAGCGGTCACCTCCGGGATCTGCGATTCCTACTGGAACCAGACGGAGACCTTTGAAGCCCTGCGTATGTATATTGATATGAATTTTGAGGGGCTGCGGGACGATGTGCTCAGCATGATGGCGGGAGAGCAGGTTCCTGTGAATACGGGGAGCTTTTCCAATGATATGACCACTTTCCATACGAAGGACGATGTGCTGACGCTTTTGATCCATCTGGGATATCTGGGATATGATTTTGACCATAAATGCGTATTTATCCCCAATCATGAGATAAGGGGAGAGTTTGCGAACGCGGTTTCCGTATCGGAGTGGGGGGAGGCTTCAAAAGCGCTGCGCCAGTCGGCCAGGCTGCTGAACGCCATCTGGCAGAAGCAGGCGGAGCAGGTGGCGGCCGGAATAGAGGAGGCACACCTGGAAACGTCACATCTGCAGTATAATGATGAAAACGCCCTTAGTTATACGATTTCTCTGGCGCTTTATGCCGCGCGGAATTTTTATACGGTGATCCGGGAAATGCCGTCGGGGAAAGGCTTTTCCGACATGGTATTTCTGCCTAAAAAACGTTTTCCTGAAAAGCCTGCTCTGGTGATAGAGCTGAAATGGAATCAAAGCGCGCAGGGAGCGATCGGGCAGATCCGGGAAAAGAATTACTGCGAAAGCCTGTCGGAATATCGGGGAAAGCTGCTTCTGGTGGGCGTAAATTATGACAAAAGGACCAGAACGCACGCCTGTGAGATTGAGGAATGGGAGAAATAAAGCTTCATGAATCAGGAAGAACGAAAAAATTATATACTGGAGCGCCTGAAAATAAGCTCCTCGGTCTCCGTGGCGGAGCTGAGCGAGGCCTTCGGCCTTTCGGAGGTTTCGGTCAGAAAGCTCCTTTCGGGAATGGAGCAGGAGGGGACGCTGAAGCGGACCTGGGGCGGGGCGGTGAGCGCCTACGGCTCTCTGCGGGAATTTTCTCATCAGGAGAATGAAGCCAGACAGCTGGAAGAGAAGCGGGCGATCGCCAGGGATGCCTATGCCTGCATCAGCGACGGCGAGGCGGTTTTTCTGGACAGCGGGACGACCACGCTTGAGCTGGCGAGGCTGATCGTTGCCGAGGAGAAAAGAAAGATCGTCGCCTGCACCAACAACATTTTCATCGCCGCCGAGCTGGCGAAGGCCCGGGATATGCGCAGCATCATCATCGGAGGAGAGCTGCGCACCAACATCTATTCCTGCGTGGGAAGCCTGGCGCAGCAGGCGCTTGCGGGCCTGTTTTTTGACAAGGGCTTTCTCAGCGGCAACCATTTTACACTGGAGCGCGGATTTACCACGCCCACGCTGGGCGAGGCCCAGTTAAAGCGGCAGGTGCTTGCGGCTTCCAAGGAGAGATTCCTGCTGATGGACTATACGAAATACGGGGATGATTCCATGGTGCAGATCGCTCCGCCGGATGGGATCGATGTGCTGATCACGGACTGGCATATCCCGGAAAGCGTGGCGCAGGGCTTCCGGGAGAAAAATGTGAGGGTGATCGCCGCGCAGAAGGAGTGAGGGGCAAAGCCTTTCGATCAGGCGTGGGACAGTACGGGAAAACGTTTCTGTCCGTGAAACAGGGTGTCTGTCAGCCGGCCCTTCACAAAAAGAGCGTCGTCGTCATTGTCCAGGGGGCAGACTTCAAAGCCCCGGGTATCCGACGGAGCGAAGCCGCATTCCAGCCGGGAAAGGGCGCCGGGATCGTCGCACAGCAGGCTCCCGGCGGGGCCGGAAAGCAGCACTTCAGCCGCATCCCTCGGATCAAGAGGCCGGGGAGCGAGGATGGCATCGAGCAGAAGGGTATCTCCTTCCGCCTCAGCGATCACATAAGCGTTCCGGGCCGGAAGGAAAAAGACATTTTCTGCCAGAAACTGAGAGGCAGAAAAAAGGATGAGCCCCGGATTCTGAACCATATCAAAGCTGCCCTGCGGCACGCAGGAGGAAACCGCCCGTTCCAGAGCGGCCCGGTTTTGAGGATCGGCCATGGAGACGGAAACTGCGTTTTGACTGTCCGGTGCGGATTTGCCGGGCAGAGATTTGTCGGACGGCCCTTTGTCCTGTGCAGGTCTGCACAGGACGGGGAGCGGCGAGAAGAACCGGTATTCCTGCGCGCGGCGGAAGCCGAAACGGGGATAAAAGTCCAAGACCGTGTCGTTGGCGAACAGATAGAAGGCCTCCGTTCGCTCCTTCCAGTCCTTCTCCACCGCGTCCATCAGAAGGCGGCTCAGGCCCTGGCTGCGGAAGGCGGGATCGGTCATCACGGTGCCGAGCTGGATATAATGATGCAGCTTCCCGTTTTCCGAAAAGGTCATGGGATTGACGGATACGTTTGCGATCACCCGGCCGCCCAGGACGGCGGAATAGGGAATATAGTTGTCCTTCCAGTAACCGTTCTGATACCAGCCTTCAAAATTCAGGCCGAAGGTCTTTTCGGCAAGGCTGTTGAAGCTTTCTCTTAATGCGGCGTCATCCCGGATGTTTTTTGCAATCTTAATTTCTGAATACATGAATTTTTTCCCTTCCAACATTTCCAACATGCGCGGCTAAAGCGCACGCCTTTTTATTCCGTGAGAAAATGATAGGAGACCACGCCGGAAAAGAAGCGCTCCTCCAGCTTTTCCTCGTCCCAGGTCGCAACCAGCTCATATACCCGATCCTTTTTCAGCCCGATGGGAAGAATTTCTGAATATTCGGTTTCGCTGAGCGGCTCCGCTTCCATGTCTCCCAGCGACTGAATATCCCATTCCCGGAGAAGGACGCTGTCCGGAAGCACCTGACAGGAAAGAAGCCAGGGCACGCTGTCCATGCCGTTGTAATTTGGAACCTTCAGCTTTTCCGCTTTTTCCGGATCCATGTCGAGCGGAGAAGCGCCGCAGGAAATGGAGGCGACCGTCTGCCCGTTTTCCAGCCAGCACCATTCCCCGACCCCGAAGCCCAGAGAAAAAGGCTCATACAGGCTGGAGAGAGAATCTGTGAGGCTGATTTCGGGAGGGGCGGTGAGGAGTATATCCGCGTGAGGCGCATCTGATGGCATTGCGGCGGGAGAGGCAGGCTCCTGCCCGGTTCCAGAGGCCGTTGCCTGACCGGTCTCAGAAAATGTCTCCTGTCCGACTTCCGAACCTGTTTCCTGTCCGGCTTCGGAAAGCGTCTCCTCTACAGCTTCCGGGCCTGCCGTTAGCCCGGCTTCGGAGCCTGTTTCCTGTATAGCCTCAGAATCTGCCTCCTGCCCAACCCGGGGGCCGGTTTCCGTCTGGCCGGAGGGCTCCCGGGAGCAGGCTCCGGTCAGAAATAGGAGCAGAAGGGCGGCGGTTACGGCGGATAGCTTCATCAAATATTTCTGCAGCATCCTTCTTTTTTCATCATGCTTTTTCAAAGGGCATTCCTCCTTATCCTGCCGCCGCACGGCGGAATTACTTTAGAAGGAAGACGGCCATGCCGTCTTCCGCTTCCTATCTGCCAAAAGCAGCATAAAATCCTGCGGAAAAAACGCGCGCGGTATTCTTTTTTTTATCATAGCATATTTCACGGGCGGCTGCGTGCGGATTCATGCGGATTAAGGAAAGCTTAAAGAAATGACAAATTTTCTTGTCATTCATATTGACAACTATCTTTGTCAATGTTAGTATGAGGATGACAAAAATAATTGTCATATACAGTTTTAAAACAATGTTGTACAACAGAAGAAAAGGAAAAGCGGGCCGGACGTCAGGCCCGGAAAGGAGAAAAGGATGCCTCTGTATAACCGATTGAAGGAGCACAGGGCCAAGCTGGGGGTGAATCAGGCGGAAATGGGACAGCTTGTGGGCGTATCCAGGCAGACGATCAGCCTGATCGAGCGGGGGGATTATTCGCCCTCCGTCACACTGGCATTGAAGCTTGCCGCAGTCTGCGGTGTGACCGTGGAGGATATTTTTCAATACGAAGAACAGGAAAAATGAGGAGAAAAGAATGAACACGGAAATGAAACAGAGTGAACGAAAAAAAGGAATGGGCAGAGTGGTGCTTCGGCTGTTTGCGGGCCTTGCGGCGGGAGGAGCTGTGGGCTTTGTTCTGTCATACGCGACCTTTGCGGTTCGCGGCGGGATCGCGGAAACGGCGGAGGTATTAAACCGGATGTTTCAGGAGAATGCGTGGATCTTTCAGATCGCGTTTTTTGCCGCGCTGACGGCGGTCTGCCTGATCTGCCTGCGCAGGGCGGCGGCTTTGCTCCGTAAGGGCGGGGAGGAGGAACTTGACCGGGCGGGGGAATACCAGAATACGGCGCAGATAGCCAATATGGCCGATATGATCCTGCAGTTTCTGCTTTTTGGGCTTGCGGCGGATGGCGATAACCCGAAAATGCTCCTCAGTGTGGCGCTGTTTCTGGTTTCCTGCGCCTCCAGCATGCTTCTGGAAGGCGTGGTGGTCCGGCAGGTTCAGCGGGCCGATCCCATGAAAAAGGGAGAGGTGGGAAGCCTGCGGTTCAACAAGGAATGGCTGGAAAGCTGCGACGAGGCGGAGCGGCTTGGCATTTATAAGGCTTCCTGGAAAAGCTTTCAGGTCTTGAACGCATTCTGCCCGCTCATGGAGGCTGTGGCGCTTCTTGGAAAAATGATGTTTGACACCGGAAATTTCCCGATCATCCTGGTCACGATCCTCTGGGCCGTTCATACAGGAGTTTACTGCTGGTACAGCGCGCTGTTCGACAGACGCGGCGCTGGAGAATGACAGGCTCCGGCTGAAGGCTCTGACCGAGGGACCGGCTGGAGGATGCTTCGGACGCAGGAGTCTCAGTCAGAGGGTGCGTTTCCTCCCGGAATATGGTAAAATCAGTATAAAGAAAGCCATCGGCGCACAATAACGGTGAAAATACAGCGGGAGGGAAGCATGAGAATCACGATCAGGCAGGAAGAGGAACGGGACTACAGACGAAGCGAGGAAATTATCAGGGAGGCTTTTTCCTATCCCGGACGGATAGAGCGGGGCGGCATCGGCTGCCCCTATGAGCACTGGATGGTGCATGAGCTGCGGAAACGGGACGGGGCCGGGATCAGCCTGGTGGCGGAGGCGGACGGCGTGCCCGCCGGATATGTGATCTGCAGCCGGGCGCAGATCCTGGTAGGAGATATGGACGCGCTTTCTGTGACGGACATCGGCCCCATCGGCGTTCTGCCCGTATACCAGAGAAAAGGCATCGGAAAGGCTCTGTTTCATGCGGTGCTGCAAAGGGCGGCGGAGGCCGGATACGGGGCGGTCATGTTTTTTGGAAGGCCTGAATACTGCCCGCGGCTCGGCTTTGTGCAAGCCGCCGGATACGGCGTTTCAGACCGCTTTGGAGAGATCTCTCCGGCATTTCTGTGTAAGGAGCTGAAGGAAGGATATCTTTCCGCGGCCAGAGGCGGGCGTTTTTTTGACTCCGATATCTATGATGAAAAAAAGCACCGCGACGAGGTGCTGGAGTTTGACAGGCAGTTTGGGAAATAGTTCCCGAAGCCGGAAGGAGGCGGACGATGGCATACGATATGGTGAAGATCTGTACGGCGCAGGATAATCTGCAGGCGGAGATGATCCTGGAGACTCTGAAAAAGAACGGCATTCCCGCGTTGAAAAGGGATCTGGTCAACGCAGAGGTGCTGAATCTGTACGGCGCGAATTCCGGCTGCGGCGAGGAAATCTATGTGGCGGACATAAATGCGCGGCGGGCGGTACAGGTATTGGAGGGGATGGGGCTGTAACGGCCCCGGCCCTCAGAGAGAACGCTTCAGAATGGAGGAAAACATGATCTCCCATAAAAATCAATTTTTTCATGCTTCACAGACGCCAGATATAGAATATCTGGAGCCGAGAGTATCGAATCATGGGATTCCCCTCATTTATTTTTCTGCAAAAAGAGAAAATACGCTGGTGTATTTAAGCAATGCGGTTGAAAAGTATTGCAAGGAGACCGGATATATCCACCATGGAAAATGGCAGAAATGGGCGAGCTATGGATTTATGAAAGAGGGAATCCTCCGGCTGGAAGAATACTATCCAAATGCGACCGTTGACACATACAAAGGGGTATCGGGCTATATCTATTCCGCGGCCGCGGCGGAAGATATGGAAAAAATGTCCGATATCCCATTTGGCTTTGTTTCAAAAAGCAGGGTAAAAGTCGAGGATGCGGAGTATATCCCGGATGCCTATGATTCCATTATGGAAGCGGTGGAAAGGGGAGAGATCATCCTGCGGAAATATGAAGATCTGTCCGAAGCGGCCCATAAGTGGATTCATGATTCGGTGATCAAAGAATATGAGACCGCTTCGGAGGAATACAGATATTTTCTGAAAGGCAAATTTGATTTCCTGAATACCTGATTTTCGTAAAAATCCGAAGGCTTGCCAGCAGCCTGAGATTACGCATACTGCTTCAGGCAGAAAGAGGAAAAAACGCAGTGGAATTTGGATGGATCAATCTAATGGGTGGAGCGATCATCATACTATGGAGGGAAAACCGCCGCCATCGCGCTGGCGGTCATACCGACCTGCATATTTCTGCTGTCAGGACTGCTCCTGCGCCACTGGCTCCTTGTGATAGGCGCGGTTTTCTTTGGGACAGGCCATATTTACATCACATCAAAAGGAAACTATTCCATATAAAATACTTTTAAAAAATTCTTCTGAACTTCTCAAACTTTTCATTTCCCTCAGCCATCTATAAGATGAAAGCAGAAAAAGCTTTACATAAGGAAAGAGGCGCTGCCGGCAGCGTCTCCCATACCGGACGGTTTCTGATGCCGGAGGCGGCATACGGAAAGAAAAAAGCCCGCGCGGGCAGAATGGATACGGAAGGCGGCTTTGCCGCACAGCCGGATCGGAAAGGCATGGTACGAAAATGAAACAGGATATCTACGACCTGACTGTGGCACATATTCTGGAAAATCAGGAAAAAGCCTATCGGCTGGCATACAGCTATGTGCAGGACAGGGACGCGGCGCTGGACGTGGTGCAGAACGCGGTCTGTCAGGCGCTGGAAAAGTGCTGGGGCCTGAAAAATAAAACAGCGCTGAAAACCTGGTACTACAGAATAGTAGTAAACGAAGCGCTCCAATACCTTCGTAAAAACCGCAGGGAGATCAGCACTCAGCCGGAGGATATGAAGGAGGAGGTCTATCTGGAGGAGGGCTATGACAGGGCGGACGGGGACGAAACGGTTTTTGCCCGGGTGCTGAAGCTCCCGCCTGATATGAAGACGGTGGTGATCCTGCGGTTTTACGAGCAGATGAGCCTCGGGGAGATCGCGGCGGTGACGGGCGCCAACCTGAATACTGTGAAATCAAGATTGTACGCGGCGCTGAAAAAGCTGAGAAAGAGTCTGGAGGAAATGGAATATGAGAGAGCCTGAAAACGGAAAACGCGAATATGAACAGATCGAGATCCCGGATGAGCTGAAGGAAACCGTAGACAGGGCCGTTCAGTCCGTGGATAAAAGAAGATCCGCCGCACGCTATCGCCAGCGCAGGCTTGTGACAGCGGCGAAAAACATCGGCATCGCGGCGGCGGCTGTGCTGGTATGCATGACGGTTGGAGTCAACACCAACGAGGTGCTGGCGAAGGAGCTGGGAGAGCTTCCCGTGATCGGCTCCCTGGTGCGGGTACTCACCATCACCTCCTGGCACGAGGAGGACGGAGACCATAATATCACAGTGAACGTGCCGGAGATCACCGTGGAGGAAACGGGCGGCACAACGGAAGGCTCCGACGCGCAGCAGAATAGCGGGATTCCGGAAAACGGAGCTGCAGCGGAAAACGGCGGGACGGAAGCCTCTCCGGAGAGCGGGAACGCCGCAGGAGGGGAAAACATGTCGGACGCGGATATTGAGGAAGCGGTCAACGCGCAGATCCAGCAGATCGTGGACGAGCATGTAGCCCAGGCAAAGGAAAAATTCGCGGAATACAAGGAAGCCTTCTTCGCAACCGGAGGAACCGAAGAGGAATGGGGCGGCCGCACCATGGATATCAACGTGGATTACGAGGTAAAATATCAGGAAGGCAGCATCCTGTCTCTGGTGCTCTCCACCAGCGAGGCCTGGGTTTCCGCGCAGGAGCTTCGCTATTACTACAACATCGATGTGGCGCAGAACAGAGAGCTGTCCTTAAAGGATCTGCTTGGCGACGACTATGTGAATATCGCCAACGAAAGCATCCGGCGGCAGATGAAGGAGCGGGCCGCCGCAGATGAAAACCTGGTCTACTGGGGTGTGACGGAGAATGAGGGCCTGATCGATGGCTTTGTGAGCGTGGACGACGAAACGGATTTCTATATCAACGCACAGGGCAATCCCGTGGTCTGCTTCGGAGAATATGAGGTTGCTCCCGGATTCATGGGCATCCAGGAATTTGAGATCGCGAAATAATAGGGAAATAAGAAAAGCCGGGGCTGTCCCTTGCGCATATCGCTTCTGATATGCCCGTTTAAAGAGGACGCCTCCGGCTTTTTTCTGACATCATCCCTGCCCGATCAGAACGGTTTTTCCAAGGAAGGCGATGCCGTACGCCGATCGCAACCGTTCTTCTCACTTCGAACCTCCCGGAGAGAATATTTCCCGTTCCTTATGAACAAGATTATATCATATTATTCTAAAAATAGACTACTCCGAAATACGAAACAAAATGGTTGGAAAAAGTGGAATAGAATGGAAAATTATCTGAATATAAAGTATAATCTGAAATATAGACAGAGAACAGCTGCCGCTTGGACGGCAGCGGGAAAAGGAATATGAATCCTCGAATCCCGGGATTAAAATGCCGCCTTTCGGCGGCGGAAAAGAGGTAAACATGCTGAAAGAGATGAACGCGGCGGCAAAGCCGCAGGAAGAAGAGCTTCAGGCGAGGCTGGAGGAGGCGCGAAAAAAGCTTTTTGCGCAGCAGATGCAGCTTAAGGAGCATAAGCTGCCCGTGCTGGTGTTGTTTGAGGGATGGGGCGCGGCCGGAAAGGGAAGCACCATCGGAAAGATCATAAAAAACATCGATCCCCGGTTTTTCAAGGTGGCGACCATGTCCGCGCCCACGGAGGAGGAGCTGAGGAGACCGTTTCTGTACCGCTATTTTGTCCAGATCCCGGAGGCGGGAAAATTTACCTTTCTGGACGGAGGCTGGATGGAGGAGATCACGAAGGAGGTGCTGGACGGAAAACTGTCGGAAAAGGAATACGCTCAGAGGATCGACAGCGTGAAGCGGTTTGAAAGACAGCTGACCGACAACGGTTATCTGGTGCTCAAATTTTTCTTCCATATCAGTGAAAAGGAGCAGAAGAAGCGGCTCGAGGCCCTGCTTGACGAGAAAGACACGCAGTGGCGGGTCAGCGGATATGACCGCTGGCAGAATAAGCACTATGACAAATGTCTGAAGGTGTTCGACCGCTATCTGAACGACACCAACGCGTCCACGGCGCCCTGGTACCTGATCGACGCCCATTCCCGCAAGTGGGCACAGCTTCAGGTGCTGGAAATGCTGGTTCAGGGCATCGACGTGGCGCTCCAGAACAGCAGCCTTGCGGTGCCGCTTCTGCAGAACACCTATCCCCTTCAGAAAATGCCGAAGCTTGCGGAAATCCCGCTGGACAAATATATGGAGGATGCAGAATATGAGGAGGAGCTGGACCGCCTGCAGAAAAAGCTGGGCGAGCTGCACAACCGGCTGTACCGTAAGAGGATCCCGCTGATCATCGCCTATGAGGGCTGGGACGCGGCAGGCAAAGGCGGCAACATCAAGCGCATCACCGGGGCACTGGATCCAAGAGGCTTCGAGGTGCATCCGATCGCAAGCCCGGAGCCGAAGGAAAAAGCCCGCCATTATCTTTGGAGGTTCTGGACAAGGCTTCCCAAAACAGGCCACATCGCCATCTTTGACCGGACCTGGTACGGCCGTGTGATGGTAGAGCGCATTGAGGGCTTCTGCAGCACCAACGACTGGCAGCGCGCCTACAATGAGATCAACGAATTTGAAAAGGAGCTTGTGGACTGGGGCGCTGTGGTGATAAAATTCTGGGTGCAGATCGATAAGGACACCCAGCTCGCCCGGTTTAAGGAGCGGGAAAACACGCCGGAGAAGCGCTGGAAGATCACCGACGAGGACTGGCGCAACCGGGAGAAATGGGACGAATATGAGTCGGCCATCGACGAAATGATGCAGAAAACGAGCACCGCCTACGCGCCCTGGCACGTGCTGGAATCCGTGGACAAAAAATACGCACGTATCAAGGCGCTTCGGATCGTCATCGAGGAGCTGGAGAAGGTGCTGTAAGGGACAGGGCATCTACTTCCGAAACCGCGGCTCCTCCGACAGCCTCTTAATGGAAACGGAATACTCGGAGGGCGTCATTCCGGTCACCTTTTTGAACTGTCTGGAAAAATAATGGACGGAGGTATAGCCGAGCTCATCCGCGATCTGGGTGAAATTCAGCCGCTGGCTGCGGATGAGCTGCTTTGCCGCGTCAATCTTCATACGGGAAAAATAGTCGATGATCCCGCAGCCGCTGCGCTCTCGGAACAGCTTCTGCATCTGGGAGCGGCCGATCAGGTTGTCGCGGCAGATCTGCTCGATGGAAAGCTGGCTGGTCAGATGGCTTTCCAGATAGGAAAGCAGCCGTTCGTACACATCTCCGTCCGCTCGCCCCCGGTGTCTGGCGGGCGTTTCCTTCTGGCGTATGAGCCGGATGAGAAGCTGCTCCAGATAAAGCTGGATCATCTGCAGACTTCCGAAAGGGGCGTCGGCGGATAATTCCATCCGTTTTGTATACGGATCATCCAGAGGCGTGGAGAAGCAGCGGCAGGCCTCAGCCAGAATGCTGGCGATCAGGCCGCGCTCCGGCTCGCCGATACGAAGCGTCCTGGAACGGAAAAAATCCATGGCGGGGCTGTCGCAGGCAAAGGAAACCACGACAAGATTCGGAGCGATTTCCCCGTTTGATTCCACCGCGTGAAATTCATTCGGCTGATGGAAGACGATTTCATCCTTTTCCAACGCAAATCTGCGTTCTTCGGCCGTCACCACGGCCTCTCCCTTATCCACACACAAAAACTCCCAGAAATCATGGCGCTCTCCGGGGAAGGAAAAATCGTTCATATATTCAAAGTAGTGGATGGTATAAATCCGATCGATCCGGATAGAGGACGAAAGCGGGACAAAGCTATAGGCTTCGGACGCGTCATTTTTTTCAAAGCTATTGTTGGTTATGGGTTCCATGGCAAAATGCCCCCTTCCGATCCGCATGTCATTTTCCCGGGATACCGGGATACTTCCCAGGATACTTCCTGGGATATTTCCCGGGATACTTGTATTCTTATCTTAACAAATTTCCGGGCCGAATGCATCTTTTTTCAAAAAAGATAAAAAACCGGATATATTGTGCAAAGAATTACCGGTGAAGAATGCTATAATAGAAACAGATCATAAGCGGAAAAATACAGGAAAGCCGGGAGTCGTCCGGTTTTCTGCGGGTGAAGGCCGCCGTCTGCGGCAGAAAGGGATGGAAATGGAAGAACTGAGCATGGAAAGAATCTATAAGGAGATCGCTCCGAAATTTGCCATTGAGGGGACGCTGACGGAGGCGGTTCCCTATGGAAGCGGTCATATCAACGACACCGTGAGGCTGACCTGCGTTCTGGAGGACGGCGGACAGAAGCGCTACATCCTGCAGCGCATGAACGACGATATTTTCAGACAGCCCGCGGAGCTGATGGAGAACGTCATGAACGTGACCTCCTTCCTGAGAAAAAAGATCATTGAAAGAGGCGGCGATCCGGACAGAGAGACGCTGAACGTGATCCCCACGGTGGACGGAAGGAATTACCTGGAGGATGAGAACGGCGACTTCTGGAGAACTTATATTTTCATTGAAAACGCCACCTCCTTTGACATGGTGAGAACTCCGGATGACTTCTATAACAGCGCGGTATCCTTTGGCAATTTCCAGCTTCTTCTGCAGGATTATCCGGCGGCGACGCTGCATGAGACGATCCCCAACTTCCATAACACCGTGAGCCGCTTCGCGGATTTTAAGAAGGCGGTGGAGGAGGATGTATGCGGACGGGCAAAGGACGTGCAGGAGGAGATCCGTTTTGTGCTGGAGCGTGAGGCGGACACTCACGTGATCTGCGACGCCCTCGCAAAGGGTGAGATCCCGCTTCGCGTAACCCATAACGATACCAAGCTGAATAACATCATGATCGACAACGAGACGGGAAAGGGAATCTGCGTTATCGACCTGGATACGGTGATGCCCGGCTCCGCCCTGTACGATTATGGCGATTCCATCCGCTTTGGCGCCAGCACGGGAGCGGAGGACGAAAAGAACCTGGAGCTGGTAAACTGCGACATGGGCCTGTTTGAGATCTATACGAAGGGCTATGTGGAGGGCTGCGGCGGAAGCCTGACGGAGAAGGAGATCCGCATGCTTCCCATGGGCGCAAAGCTGATGACGCTGGAATGCGGCATGCGCTTCCTCGCAGACTATCTGCAGGGCGACGTATACTTTAAGATCCACCGTCCGGAGCACAATCTGGATCGTGCCCGCACCCAGTTTAAGCTGGTGGCGGACATGGAAAAGAAGTGGGACGAGATGGCGAAAATCGTGGAGAAATACCTGTAAAAAGAAGGCTGAGGCAGGTCTGGCACGCGTCAGACCTGCCTCAGTCTTCTTACCGTCCAGCCTACCATATCCCGCACCGTCTCCTCTTTGCTCCTGGTCTGATATCCCAGGCACTCACTCGCTTTATGGAATAATAGCAGCCGGACAGAATGTAGCTTTCCCCTGCCTCGCCCCGTTCGCAGCAGGCGAGGATACCGTCCGCCACGTCGCGGACGTCGGCAAAATCATAGCCGCCTTCCACCGCGGCGGGTAGCAGGCGCTTCAGAAAAAGCCGCAGCATCCGGGTCATCTGGCCCGCGCCCATGTCGTAGGGGCCGAGAAGACCGGAAGGCTGTACGATGCAGGCAGGAAAGCCGGAGGCCGCCTCGCGAAGCACATAGCGGGTGGCGACAGCTTTTGTCTTCGCGTAGTCTCCGACGACCAGATCCTCGTTAAAATTCCGGATTTCCGTGATCTGCGCTCCGCCCTCCCGCTCGGGAATGGCGTGAACGCTGCTGACGTAAATGAATTTTGCCGC
The DNA here is from genome assembly GCA_019119595.1 of Candidatus Eisenbergiella merdavium. Lineage (GTDB taxonomy): Bacteria > Bacillota > Clostridia > Lachnospirales > Lachnospiraceae > Eisenbergiella > Eisenbergiella merdavium. The sequence continues at coordinate 20,866 of DWWS01000006.1, forward strand.
GCCGTATTCCTCCGCCAGCTCCACCAAATTGCGGGTGCCGAGCACGTTGGTATTCCAGAGCTTCAGGCCGTCGTAGGAGGATATGCTCACACAGCCCGCGCAGTGGATGACCACGGTTTTTTCCCCGGAAGAAAAAAGCGGGCGCAGGCTTTCCTTTTCGCAGAGATTCCCGTAAACCGTCCGCATGCCCTTCACGGGCGGCTTTTCTCCCGGAAGCAGAAGGCCCGTGACCTGCTCCTTTTGTTTCAAAAGCTTCCGTACCAGCACATTGCCAAGATGCCCGGACGCTCCGGTGACGATCCAGGCTGTTTTTTCATTCGTTCTGTTTTTCAAGCAAGTCTCCTTTCCGGTTCCGCGCGGGATCATGGGGCGGAGCCTCCGCTGTCAGGACAGGTTCCTGTTTTCGCTTCCATTTATACGGTCTTTTTCTATTTTCATCATAACAGCAAATTGTTTCCGTAATGTTTGGGAATCGTGAAAAAAGAATAAAAATTGGCATAAAAAATCCGGATCGGAAAAGGATTGCATCCGCTTTTCCTTTCCTCTATAATAAAAAAGTATGATAGCTGCGTGATACATCAACTGATATACAGAAAATGTGCGCGGACAGGATATGTGTATGAACGGAATGCCGTCTGCGTCGGAAAAAGGAGGAAGACATGATTCAATTATTGGAAGGCGGAGCCTGGCTGGTTGACGGAGTTCATGTGATACCCGACGGCCCGGAGGCTTCTGCGGCGGTGGAGGCCGCGGCGGGAAAGAAGCCTGTGAAGGAGGAGGCAAAAAAGGAAACCATCAGTTACGGGATCCTTCAGAGCCACAATACCTCCGGAAATATGGAAAACCTGAAGATCCGGTTTGACAAGCTGACCTCGCATGACATCACCTTTGTTGGGATCATCCAGACCGCGAGAGCGTCAGGGCTGACGAAATTCCCCATCCCCTACGTGCTGACCAACTGCCACAATTCCCTTTGCGCGGTGGGCGGCACCATCAACGAGGATGACCACATGTTCGGCCTCACCTGTGCAAAGAAATACGGCGGCGTGTATGTTCCCCCTCATCAGGCGGTCATCCACCAGTTTGCCAGAGAAATGCTTGCGGGCGGGGGAAAAATGATTCTTGGCTCGGATTCCCATACCCGCTACGGAGCGCTGGGAACCATGGCCATGGGTGAGGGCGGCCCGGAGCTGGTCAAGCAGCTTCTCAATCAGACCTACGATATCAAAATGCCCGGCGTGGTTGGCGTATATCTGACCGGCGAGCCGGCGAAGGGCGTCGGCCCGCAGGACGTTGCTCTTGCCATCATCGGCGCTGTGTTTAAGAACGGCTATGTGAAAAATAAGGTGATGGAGTTTGTCGGCCCCGGCGTGGCCTCCTTAAGCGCCGATTTCCGTATCGGCATCGATGTGATGACCACGGAGACCACCTGCCTGTCCTCCATCTGGGCGACGGACGAGGAGATCGAGGACTTCTATGAGATCCATGGAAGGAAGGACGAGTACAGAAAGCTTGCGCCCGGAAAGGTGGCATACTATGACGGCATGATCCTGATCGATCTGTCAAAGATCCGTCCCATGATCGCCATGCCTTTCCATCCCAGCAACACCTATACCATCGAGGAGCTGAACGCGAATCTGACCGACATCCTTCATGACGTGGAGCAGAAGGCGCTGGTCAGCCTGGACGGCGCGGTGGAATATTCCCTGGCGGACAAGGTGCGCGACGGAAAATTCCATGTGGATCAGGGGATCATCGCCGGCTGCGCGGGCGGCGGCTTTGAGAATATCTGCGCTGCGGCGGATATCCTGAAGGGCCATTACATCGGTTCGGACGCCTTCACCTTAAGCGTATACCCTGCCTCCATGCCCGTATACATGGAGCTGATCAAAAACGGCGCCGCGGCCACGATCCTGGAGACGGGCGCGGTGATGAAGACGGCGTTCTGCGGCCCCTGCTTCGGTGCGGGAGATACGCCTGCCAATAACGCCTTCAGCATCCGTCACTCCACCAGAAACTTCCCTAACCGAGAGGGAAGCAAGCTGCAGAGCGGCCAGATCGCGTCCGTCGCCCTGATGGATGCCCGTTCCATCGCCGCAACTGCGGCCAACAAGGGCGTGCTGACGCCCGCCACGGAGTTTGACGGAGACTTTGGAAAATATAAATACCATTTTGACGCCAACATCTACGCCAACCGGGTATTCGATTCCCACGGCGCGGCCGATCCGGATGTGGAGATCCACTTCGGCCCCAATATCAAGGACTGGCCCGCCATGTGCGCACTTCCGGAGAACCTTGTGCTGCGCGTGGTTTCCGAGATCCACGATCCCGTCACCACCACGGACGAGCTGATCCCCTCCGGGGAGACGTCCTCCTACCGTTCCAATCCTCTGGGACTCGCGGAATTCACCCTTTCCAGAAAGGATCCCGCATACGTGGGCCTGGCAAAGGACATCCAGAAGGCCCAGACGGCGGTGATGGAAGGAAACTCCGCCCTGGAAGCGAAGCCGGAGCTTGCCGGCGTGCTTGACGCGGTAAAGAAGCAGTTCCCGCAGGCCGCGGCCGCAGTGAAGGCGGACGGCAGCGTGGATGAGAAGGCTATGGGCTTCGGCTCCACCATCTTCGCGGTGAAGCCCGGAGACGGATCCGCCAGAGAGCAGGCGGCGAGCTGCCAGAAGGTGCTCGGAGGCTGGGCGAATATCGCCAACGAGTACGCGACCAAGAGATACCGTTCCAATCTGATCAACTGGGGCATGCTTCCCTTCGTGATCGGAGAGGGTGAGCTTCCCTTCAAAAACCACGATTACCTGTTCTTCCCTGAGATCCGCAGAGCGGTGCAGGAGAAGGCGCTTTCCATTACGGCCTACGTGGTGAAGGAGGACGGGCTTGTGCCGTTTATCCTCACGTTGGGTGATCTGACGGACGAAGAGAGACAGATCATTCTGGATGGGTGCCTGATCAATTATAATCGGGTGGCGGAGTGAACGGTCAGGAGGCCCCCAATGAAGATCCTGAATTTTGGTTCCCTGAATATTGACAAGGTATACCGGGTAGCGCATTTTGTCCGGGCCGGAGAAACCGTTGCGTCTGCGGGATATCAGTGCTTTCCCGGCGGAAAGGGGCTGAATCAGTCGATCGCGGCGGCGAGGGCCGGACAGAAGGTATTCCACGCCGGAACTGTGGGAGAGGACGGCCTCTTCCTTCTGGACACCCTCCGGAAAGGGGGCGTGGATACCCGCTATGTGAGAACCTCCGGGAGCATTACCGGACATGCGCTGATCCAGGTGGACGACGCCGGAGAAAACTGCATCATTTTATATCCCGGGAGCAATTTTGAAAATGAAGAGGAATATGTTGACGAGGTGCTTCGTGACTTTGAAGGCCCGGATATCCTGCTCCTTCAAAATGAGATAAACGGCCTGGAACAGCTTTTGAGAAAAGGAAGAGAAAAGGGGCTGCGGATCATGCTGAACCCCTCTCCGATGGAGGAGAGGCTGAAAGGGATGGATCTGTCCGCGGTCACCTGGCTGATGCTGAATGAAACGGAGGGCCGTGAGATCACGGGAGAGTCTGAGCCTGACCGGATCACGGACTGTCTGCTTCAGCGCTATCCGGACATGCGGGTAGTCCTGACGCTGGGAGAAAAGGGGGCCGTATACCGCGACCGCGGAGAATATCTGAGACAGCCCGCATTCCCGGTCAGGGCCGTGGATACCACGGCCGCGGGCGATACCTTTACGGGCTATTTCATTGCGGCTGCGGCGGAGGGAAAGAAAAACGGCGAAGCGCTGAAGCTTGCCGCCGCAGCCGCCTCCCTCGCGGTTTCCCGGCAGGGAGCCGCTGTCTCCATCCCGGAAAGAGCGCAGGTGGAGGATATGATACAGAACGCCGAATAATTTCCGGCTGCCTGCAATAAAATGGAATATCAGGCCGATCATGTGCTGATGGGACAGGAGCAGCGGATATGGACAGATTTCACGGGGCAGGCAGAATGAACAGAATGCAGAATACCGCACGGAGGCAGAAAGCCAGAGACCTTTGTGCGGTATTTCTTTTTCTATTTCTGCTGCCTTACGCCTGCTCTCTGCTGTTCGGCAGATCGGAGACAGCCCGGGAAACGGTGGTTCTTTCCGACAGAGAGGGGCTTTCCGTGGCCTGTGAGGGAGAGGCGGGCATGCTTTTGATCGGGCTGGAGGAGTATGTGGAAGGGGCGCTGGCCGCGAGCATTTCCCCGCAGAGCCAGATGGAAACGCTCAAGGCACAGGCCGTTATCCTGCGCACCCTCTGCCTGAAGGCGTGGGAGGAAGAAGGAGATACGGAAAAACGGGCCGTGACGGCGGAGCAGGTGGGGCAGAAATATCTGGATGCATCGCAGCGCAGGCAGCTCTGGGGAGCGGATTATGAAGAAAATCAGGCCAGAATAGAGGAAGCGGCGCGGCAGACGAAGGGGATATACCTGACGTTTGACGGCAGGATCCTGGAGCCCTCCTATTTTCAGCTGAGCGCGGGGAAAACAAGGGACGGAGCGGAGGTGCTTGGGGAGGGCTATGAATATCTGGTGAGCGTGGACTGCAGCCACGATATCGAGGCGGAGGATTATATCGGAAGCGTTGTGGTGAGCAAGGAGCGTTTCTGGAAGCTTCTGGACTGCGACAGCTCCGGAAAGATCACGCTGACGAGGGACAGCGCGGATTATGTCCTTTACGTGGATACCCAGGCAGGGCGGATGTCGGGGGAAAGCTTCCGAAGCCTGTTCGGACTTGCTTCCTCCTGCTTTACGCTGGAGGAGAAGGGAGAGGACATCCTGCTCACCAGCAGAGGAATCGGCCACGGCCTGGGCTTCTGCCAGTATGAGGCGGACAGAAGAGCGGCGGAGGGAGAGGATTTCCTGGCGCTTTTGACCTGTTTTTTTGAAGGCGCACAGGTGCAGAAGGGAGAGTAGGGATTGTGTCATGCAATCTTCGGGGGAAAGAAATAGCCGCCAACTACCCCAAATAGTTGACGGCTGACCTTTAGCAAAGGTTTGGTTTGTTATTAGCAGGGTGGGCCGTGTATCTCCGGCTTTCCCTTTTCTGTTATCACTATAGCATATCTGGCATCGAGATGCAAGAATTGTACATGATTTTCAATAAATCGTTTACTTGCAAAAATTGAATAAAGGGGAAAGAAACGGAAAAACTAAGCTTGAAGGAATTCAACTGGCAGATGCGTTAAGCTGGCCAAATGTAATAGGAAAGAGAAGGAAGGACCTATGAGAAGAAGGAGATCAAGCTTTAGGAAAGAAAAAGCAATCATGCTGGCGTCAAGCTGCCTCGTTCTGACGGCGTTGACTGTTACAGGACTGTATGTGAGAAATCTGAGGGAAGAGGAACCGGAGGAAAACGTGGTGGATTTCACCGCGCTCGAGGATGAGGAAGAGAGTCTGACCATGCTGGGAAGCCAGACTGGCGAAGACGGACAGGCAGCTGAAGGCGAGGGCTTCGTGGACGGAAGCTCTGCGGAAGGGGAGGTCGTAGATTCGGACAGCCCGTCGGCCGGAGAGGCGGCGCTGACGGACGAGGTGCTGCAGGACAGCGGGACACCGCAGGACGGCGTAGCGGGGGGAGATGGAACACAGGAGGATGTCGGGCGCCAGAATGATCAAAACAACGGGACGGAGGGAAACGTGCCGCAGGACGGACTTCAGGAGGACGGCGGTGCAGCTCTCCGTGAGGAGGAGCTGGCGGAGACCGGAGGAGAGGAGGCGCTTGCCGCCAATGCCTCTGACGCCATAGCGAGGTCTGACAATGCGGACGAGGAGGATGCGGACGCCATGAGCGCCTCAACGCTTCTGGATTTTTCGGATTCCGACGCGCTGGTGTGGCCCATCGTGGGAAATGTGCTCGTCAATTACAGCATGGACAAGACCGTATATTTTGCTACGCTGGATCAGTATAAATATAGTCCGGCCATCGTGATCGCCGCCACAGAAGGCGAGGAGATCACCGCCGCCGCTGACGGACAGGTAACGGACGTTTTTCAGGATCCCGAAACCGGAACAACCGTGGTCATGAACCTGGGGGACGGCTATGAGCTGACCTATGGACAGCTCACCGACCTTGCCGTGGCCGAGGGAGATATGGTGGTGACCGGGGATCCGATCGGAAAGGTGGCCGCCCCTACCATGTATTACAGCGTGGAGGGCACCAACGTTTATTTTAAGCTCACCAAGGACGGCGTTCCGGTGGATCCGATGAGCAGGCTGGGATAAGTGTTTGACATGCCGGACTGCAAAAATGAGCGGCGGAAAGGCTGGCGTTCATTGACAGACCGGCGAACGGAACAATGCGGAGAGCACAATGCACCAGAAAAGAAGCATTTTCTGCGTTCCCCTCTCCGCCAGGATATGCTACAATAAAAGGCACAGGCCGAAGGGCGCTGTGCCTTTCGTTCCGCCGTCTTTCCGTTTTAAGAGCTTCAAAAAGCAGAGGAAAAGCAGATCAGGAAGCAGATCAAAAAACAGACGGCGGTTTCAGGCAGGGCTCTTAGGGCATAATAAAAAGCAGGATGCAGGAAGGAAAGCAGGATATGAAAATCGTGGTATTAGGCGGCGGAATCAGCACGGAGAGGGACGTTTCGTTAAGCTCCAGCCGGATGATCTACCGGGCTTTGAAGAAAAACGGACACCAGGCGGTGCTTCTGGACGTTTATCTGGGATACGAGGGAAGCGAAGAGGAGATCGCCCATATTTTTGAAAAGGACTGCGACTGGGCGGAGAACATCGGCGGCATTCAGGAGAGCAATCCGGATATCGGGAAGATCAGGGCCATGAGAAAGGATGGGGGGAAAAGCTATTTTGGCCCCAATGTTCTGACCGTCTGCGGCATGGCGGACGCGGTTTTCCTGGGGCTGCACGGGGAGGACGGAGAGAACGGCAAGGTGCAGGCGGCCTTTGATCTGCTGGGCATCCGCTATACGGGGACGGATTATGTCAGCTCCGCTCTTTCCATGGATAAGAGCCTGGCGAAGGAGCTGTTCGCGTTCCACGGGATCCCGACCCCGGCGGGCATACATATCAGAAAGCAGGATGGCGCGGAGGCTTCCGGGGTGAGTCAGGTTCCCTTCCCCTGCGTGGTGAAGGCCTGCCGCGGGGGCTCAAGCGTGGGCGTGTGTATCGCCCATGACGAGGCGGAATATGAGAAGGCCCTTCAGGAGGCTTTTGCCTACGACGATGAGGCTGTGGTGGAGCAGTACATTGAGGGAAGGGAGTTTTCCTGCGCGGTCATCGACGGGAAGGCGCTTCCGGTCATCGAGATCGCCCCTCTGAGCGGTTTTTATGATTATAAGAACAAATATCAGGCCGGAAGCACGGTGGAAACCTGTCCCGCCAGCCTTTCCCCTGAGAAAACTTCTGAGATTCAGAGGCTTTCGGAGCGGGTGTTCGAGGTGCTCCGCCTGAAAAATTATGCCAGAATGGACTTCATGATGGGGAAGGACGGGAGCATATACTGTCTGGAGGCCAATACGCTGCCGGGCATGACACCCACCTCGCTGATCCCCCAGGAGGCGCAGGCCATGGGCGTGGGCTTTGAGGAGCTGTGCGAATGGATCCTGAAGCTGGCGCTTCGCTGAAAACCCGGCGGGAAGGGGAAGCGCGCGGAATAAGGGAAAAGGCTGTAAGAAGGGAAATGGCTGTAAGAAAGGAAAAGACTATGAAAAATATGACGCTTGAGAATCTGGCCGCGGCCTGCGGCGGGAAACTGGTGTGCCAGGGGCAGCCTTCCCCTGCGGAAGCGTCTGCCGTGGTGATCGATTCCAGACAGGCGGGACGGGACAGCATTTTTATCGCGGTGAAGGGGGAGCGGGTGGACGGCCACCGCTTCATCCCCGACGTGTTTGCAAAAGGCGCTCTGGGCGTGGTCTGCGAAAACCTGCCGGAGAAGCCGGCGGGAGCCTGCATCCTGGTGGAGGACAGCCTGAAGGCTCTGCGTCAGATCGCCGAATTTTACAGAAAGCAGATCCCCGTGAAGGTGGTCGGCATCACGGGAAGCGTGGGAAAGACCAGCACCAAGGAATTTGTCGCGGCGGTGCTCGCCCGGAAATACCGGACGCACAAGACGCAGGGCAACTACAACAACGAGATCGGCGTGCCCCTCACCGTTCTCGCCATGCCGGAGGATGCGGAGGCGGCCGTGCTGGAAATGGGGATCAACCATTTCGGAGAAATGCACCGCTTAAGCCGCATCGCGCGGCCTGACGTCTGCCTGATGACGAATATCGGGCAGTGCCATCTGGAATTTCTGGGAAGCCGGGAGGGAATCCTGAAGGCCAAGTCCGAGATCTTCGACTTTATGCAGGAGGACGGCTGCGCCGTTCTGAACGGGGACGACGATCTGCTGTCCACGGTAGAGCAGGTAAAAGGGAAAAAGCCGCTCTTTTTCGGCATTTCCTCAGAACGCGCCGCGCAGTACGAGGTTTCTGCGGAAGACGTCAGGGAAAAGGGAATCCTGGGAAGCGAGGCCGTATTCTGCCATAACGGGGAGAAATTCCCGGTGCATATCCCGGTTCCGGGGGCGCACATGGTCTATAACGCCCTGGCCGCCGCGGCGGTGGGCTTCCGGCTGGGCCTGACCGGCGAGGAGATCGCGGAAGGGATCGCCGCCGTGCAGAGCGTCAGAGGCAGGAGCCGCATCGTTCAGGCAGGAGACCGGACGCTGATCGACGACTGCTACAACGCCAATCCCGTTTCCATGAAGGCCGCCATCGATCTTCTGGTTCAGGCGCAGGGCCGCAGCGTGGCCGTGCTGGGAGACATGCTCGAGCTTGGCGAGGAAGAAAAGGAGCTTCATGCGCAGGTGGGACGTTACTGCGTGCAGAAGGGCGCAGACTGCCTGATCTGTACGGGATCGCTGTCCGAAGCCATGTATGAAGAGGCACTTTCGGCCGCAGAGGAGCAGGGACGCATGCCCGCCGGCGGCATCCACCACTTCCCGGACAGGGAGAGCCTGCTTGCGCATCTGGAAAAGCTGCTCCTTCCGGGAGACACGGTTCTGATCAAGGCCTCTCACGGTATGGGATTTGAAGAGGTGGTAAAACATCTGAGCGGGGAGTGAGCCCTTCTTTTTGCGGGGACGCTTTCAGGCATCCTCTCCGCCGGCCGGCGGCTCCTTTCCCTCAGCGCGGCAGCTTTTCCGGTAGGCTGATGCGGTCATGCGGCAGTATTTCCGGAAGCACTGGGCGAAATAGCTCTGCGAAGAAAAGCCGGAGGACTGCGCAACCTCCGTAATACTGTAATCCGTACTGGCCAGCAGCTCCTTGCTGGCCTTTATTCTGACCTCGCAGAGATAGTTCATGGGAGAGCAGCCGAAATACCGGGTAAAGGCGTGCACCAGATAAAATTTGTTCAGGTGGGAGATCTCCGCCAGCGTATCCAGCGTGATGTCCTGCGTATAATTGGCTTCGATGTACTGCTTCAGCTTCAGACATTCCCGGCTGGACTTGACCGAGGTTTCATACTCAAAGGACAGATTGGAGCGTCTCAGCAGCTTGACGATCAACACCTCCAGGAGATTCTGGCAGACCAGTTCGTAATCTCTGCTCTTATTTTCCATTTCCTCCAGCAGCGCATTCATATAGAAAAGAAAATCCGCATGATCCTTTCCGCAGTTGAAGATAATGTGATCCCGGCTGCCCCCCCCAAACGTAAAGGAGATGCCTTCCACTCCCAGGATGATATATTCCAGCGGGGAATCCCCGTCCGACATTTCCGTGTGGGCCACGTTGGCGTTGATGATGATGAAATCGTCCCTGCGGACCGGGTACCGGCTGTCCTCGATCAGATAGATGCCCTGTCCGCCCTTGATATAGCACAGTTCCGTAAAGTAGTGGGTATGGACAAGGCTGGGCCAGTCGTTCTCAAATTTGGAATAGGTAACATACAGCAGTCTTGCGCTGATGGAATTATTTTCGTCATTATTCAACGGATATCTTGTTATTGGCATAAACATCCTCCCGAAATGTACATTTTTAGAAATGCTGCGCATCAAAAATGGATGCCGGGTGCAAAATGATACAGAAAAAGACAAAAAATGTGAAAAATAAAAAAATGTAACAAAATTTTTAAAATTAATTGGTCAAATTGATAGATAACATTGCGAAAAGGAGAGGCATACCTGATTAATTGCCTAAAAATATAGTAGCAGACTAGCACTAAAAAAGCAAGAAATATAAAAAATGAAGCAAGATATGGATTGTTTAACATGTCCAATATGGATATACTGGGCTTACAACAAAGGTTACCCTTAACAGGTACATAGACAAGGAGGAAATTTATGAAGAAGAAAATTGTCAGTTTGTTGTTGACAGCTGTCATGACGGCGGCAATGGTTGCCGGCTGCGGCAGCTCCTCATCTACTGAGACCCCGAGTTCCGAAGCTCCCGCGGCGAGCACTGAAGCTGCGGAAGAAGCTCCTGCCGAGTCTGTAGCGGAGACCACGGAAGAGACCACGGAAGAGACCGCTGCGGAAAGCACGGACGGCGCGGCTGATTACAGCGGCGTAGAGCTTACATACTGGTCCATGTGGAACAACACGGAGCCTCAGGGACAGGTGCTTCAGGAGGCGGCTGACGCGTTCTCCGCACAGACCGGCGCCACCATCAACATCGAGTGGAAGGGCCGCGACATCAAGACCATCGTGATGGCAGCTCTGGAGTCCGGCGAGAAGATCGATATGTTTGAAGACGGCGATGCCAACATGGCTACGGTTTACAAGGATTATCTGTATGACCTGACCGACATGGCGGCCGCTGCAGATTATGAGAGCCACAGCTTCAAGTGCCTCACCGATTATCTGGTGAACAAGGCAGGCTTCCTGTGCGCGATCCCTGAGCAGCCTCAGGTAGGCGGCGTGTTCTACAACAAGGACATCTTTGAGGCATGCGGAATCACCGAAGTTCCCGCTACCTGGGAAGAGTATCTTGCAGCCTGCCAGACCATGGTTGACAATGGCTATCAGCCTCTGGCTCTGGACAGCACCTATGCGGATTTCCTGTTCACCTATCATCTTGACAGAGTGATCGGAACCGAAGCGATCTCCGACCTCGCAGTAAACGGCGGATGGGCTGAGAACGACGGCGTGATCCAGGCGGCACAGCAGCAGATCGATTTCGTGAACGCCGGATATCTTGCGGACGGCGCTCCGGATGAGTATCCTGCCAGCCAGAACAAGATCGGTCTGACCGGCGAGGTTGCCATGGTCGTATGCGCGAACTACGTGGCATCTGAGGTAAACAACAATACCGGTACCGAGATCAACTGGGGAATGTTCAACTATCCTGAAGTAGAAGGCGGCGCGGATCCGTCCAACGCATATGCAGGATCCAACGCGATCGGCATCACCTCCTACACTGAGAACGCTCAGGCTGCATTCGATTTCGCAATGTTCCTGGTAACCGGCGAATTTGACCAGAAGATGGCTGACACCGCTTCCCAGATTCCTGCGGATCCCAGCAACACCGCTCCTGCGATGCTGGATGGAACCATCGAGACTCTGCAGGCGACTGTGAATCCTCTGGTTTGGAACGCAGGTCTTGGTGACAACGCTGACCTGAAGACCAGCCTGAAGGACGTGATCATCGGCCTGTATGAGGGCAGATATGCCACCGGTGAGGAATTCGCCGCTGCGATGGATGCTTTATACTGATAAAGGCGAATGAATTGAAGAGGCGGCACTGTTGAGGTGCCGCCTCTTATTGTCAGAAGAGGTAACGTGATATGAAGAAAAATAAAGCCATGATCGTGGGATTTGTGCTTCCCTGTACGCTGTCCCTTCTCATCATGTATCTGTATCCGGTCTTAAGAACCATTATAATGAGTTTCTTCGCCATCGACAGCGTGACGGCGGATATGAGTACATGGAGCTTTAACGGGCTGGGCAACTATATGAGGATTTTCCACAGCGCGACGTATCTGACATCCCTTAAAAACATGCTGTGGATATGGCTGGTCGGCGGTGTTCTTACCCTGACCATCGCGCTTCTGTTCGCGGTTATCCTGACCAGCGGGATCCGGTTCAAGAAGTTTTTCCGGGCGGCCATTTATCTGCCTAACGTGATCAGCGCCGTCGCCCTGGCCACCATGTGGATTCAGTATGTTTATAATCAGGATTACGGCCTTCTGAACACCATGCTCGAAATGGCGGGGCTGGAGGGCGTCAGATGGCTGGGAACCGATATGAAGTTCTGGGCCATGCTCTTTGCCTTCGTGTTCGGCGCGGTTGGCTATTACATGCTCATTTTCATCAGCGGCATTGAGCGGATCCCTCAGGATCTGTATGAGGCCGCGACCATCGACGGGGCGAACAAGATCCACCAGTTTTTCAGGATCACTCTGCCCCTGTTAAAGGGAATCATTAAGACGAACCTGACCTTCTGGAGCATTAATACCATCACGTTTTTCCTCTGGTCCAAGATGTTCTCCCCGATCTCCTCGGAGGCATCCACCATCGTTCCTGTTGTTTACCTGTATGATACGGTATTCGGTTCCACGGGCAATTCAGAAAGAGACGCCGGAGCCGGTGCTGCAGTAGGCGTGGTGCTTGCGCTCTTTGTGGCGGTGATCTACCTTGTCACCAACAAGCTGCTGAAGGATGACGACCTGGAGTTCTAAACGGGCGGCGCAGCCGTATCCCGTCAGAATCCGTCGGCTTCAGACAGACTGATCCCTGCGGGATAGCCGTTGAAATGGAGGAAAACATGAGCAAAAGGAAAAAAGAAAAAATTGTCTATAAAGAAAAGATTAACTGGAAGAGAGAGCTGTCCCTGCTTCCCGGATATCTGATCGTAACGATCTGGGTGCTGTTCACCGCAGTGTTCCTGTTCTGGATCCTGGGAGCCAGCCTTTCCACATCCAGAGAGATCTTTTCCGGATCTGTATTCAAGTTTGAAAGCGGACTTCATTTTGAGAATTATGTCAATGCCTGGAAGGCGCAGAACGTATCCGTATTCTTCGGAAACTCCCTGCTGTATGCGGTCGTTACCTGCAGCGTGGTGCTTCTGATCTCTGCGCCGGCGTCCTATGTGCTGTCCAGGTTCGGTTTTAAGGGAGGCAAGCAGATCAGGGGCAGCCTGATCCTGGCGATGAGTGTTCCGGAGATCATGATCGTGCTTCCGATCTTCTCCCTGACCACACAGTGGGGGATCAAGGGAAGGATCCTTCTGATCCTGCTGTACATTTTCCTGAGAGTGCCCTATACCACAACGTACCTTTTGAATTTCTTCGCCACGTTGTCAAGAACCTATGAGGAAGCTGCGGCCATCGACGGCTGCCCGCCCGGAAAGACCTTCTGGGTGATCATGCTGCCTCTCGTTCAGCCGGCCATCATCACGGTGACGATCTTCAACTTCCTGAGCGTGTGGAACGAGTTCTTCATGGCATTGATCTTCGCCAGCTCTGCGGAAATGACCCCTGTAGGCGTTGGATTGCTTCAGATCGTCAACTCCATGAAGTACACGGGAGACTACGGCGGATTGTTCGCTGCGGTCGTCATTGTGTTCCTGCCTACGTTCCTTCTGTATATCTTCCTTTCCGAGAAGATCATTGCAGGCGTTACCGGAGGCGGCATAAAGGGTTAAGCGGACTGTACCTTCAGGGGGATGGAGCTGTTATTCATATTTTGATAAGGAAAAGCAGGAGGAGATTTACATGAGTCAGAACAAAGGAAGGGTAACGATCCCTACGGATGTGGATGTCATTCAGGAGACCCTGGCGCTTGGTGAGCGCTGGGGAGCCGACGCGGTGCGAGACTGCGACGGAACGGATTTTCCGGTGGAGCTGAAGGATGCGGGCATGAAGGTGTATTCCACCTATTACACCACCAGAAAGGATAACGAATGGGCGAAGGCCAACCCTGACGAAATTCAGCAGATGTATGTGATGACGCCCTTTTATACGGCCTCGGAGGAGACGCTGCGGGTTCCGCTGATGAAGGGACTCTATCCGGATATGCTCACGCCCAATAACCGGGACGATATTAAGAGATGGTGGGAGGTGATCGACCGTTCCACCGGAGAAGTGGTTCCTGTCTCTGACTGGGATTATGAGGAAGCTTCGGGTGAAGTGGTGTTAAAGAGCGTTCCCTTCCATGATTATACGGTGAGCTTCCTCGCCTATATCATGTGGGATCCGGTACATATGTACAATGCGGTGGTGAACGACTGGAAGGATGTGGAGCATCAGATCACCTTCGACGTGCGCCAGCCCAAGACCCACGCATACACCATGAAGCGCCTTCGCAGATTCATCGAGGAGCATCCTTACGTGAACGTGCTGCGCTTCACCACCTTCTTCCATCAGTTCACGCTGATGTTCGACGAGCTTGCCAGAGAAAAATACGTGGAATGGTACGGCTATTCCGCGTCCGTAAGCCCCTATATCCTGGAGCAGTTTGAGAAGGAGGTCGGTTATCCGTTCCGCGCGGAATACATCATCGATCAGGGCTACTACAACAACCAGTACCGGATCCCTTCAAAGGAATTCAAGGACTTCCAGGCCTTCCAGAGAAGAGAAGTGGCGAAGATCGCAAAGGAAATGGTGGATATCTGCCATGAGTGCGGCAAGGAAGCCATGATGTTCCTGGGCGATCACTGGATCGGCACGGAGCCTTTCATGGATGAATTCAAGACCATCGGCCTGGATGCCGTGGTGGGCAGCGTTGGAAACGGCGCGACCCTGCGTCTGATCAGCGATATCGAGGGAGTGGAATACACGGAAGGACGTCTTCTGCCCTATTTCTTCCCGGATACCTTCCATGAGGGCGGAGATCCCGTGAAGGAAGCGAAGGTCAACTGGGTAACGGCGAGAAGAGCCATCCTGAGAAAGCCCGTGGACCGCATCGGCTACGGCGGATACCTGAAGCTGGCCGTGCAGTTCCCGGAATTCGTGGACTACGTGGAAAGCGTCTGCGCGGAGTTCCGCGAGCTGTATGAAAATGTGAAGGGAACCACCCCTTACTGCGTAAAGCGCGTTGCGGTGCTTAACTGCTGGGGAAAGATGAGAGCCTGGGGAAACCACATGGTGCATCATGCTCTGTACTATAAACAGAATTACTCCTACTTCGGCGTGATCGAAGCCCTGTCCGGAGCGCCCTTCGATGTGAAATTCATCAGCTTTGAGGATATCGCGGAGAATCCCGCCATCCTGAAGGACATCGATGTGATCATCAACGTGGGCGACGCGGATACGGCCCAGACCGGCGGCGAGTGGTGGTGCAACCCCGTCGTTTCCTCCGCCATCAAGGAATTCGTCTATAACGGCGGCGGAATCATCGGCGTGGGAGAGCCCAGCGGACATCAGGCCAACGGCCATTTCATCCAGCTCGCCAACGTATTCGGCGTGGAGGAGGAAAAGGACTTCACCATCGGCTATGATAAATATAACTGGGAGAATCACAGCCATTTCATCACGGAGGATGTGAAGGATAAGATCGACTTCGGCGAGACCCGCAAGTATATGTACGCGCTGGAGGGAACCCAGGTGCTTGTGAGCGAGGACCAGGAGCTGCGCCTTTCCGTCAATGAATTCGGCAAAGGCCGCGCCGTTTACATGATCGGCCTTCCCTACAGCTTCGAGAACAGCAGGCTTCTCTACCGTGCGATCCTCTGGAGCTCCGGAGACGAGGCAAACATCAACAAGTGGTTCTCCACCAACTACAACGTGGAGGTGCACGCCTACATCAAGAACGGCAAATACTGCGTGGTGAACAACACCTACGAGCCGCAGCACACCACCGTTTACAGAGGCGACGGAAGCAGCTTTGAGCTGGATCTGGAGGCCAATCAGATCCTGTGGTATGAGATCTGAACAGAGCCGGTGGTAAACGGAAGAAAAAGCAGGCGTATTAAATAAAAGACAGGCCGTTCCGCAAAGGAGGATCTGCAATTTCTGGCAGAACCTTTCGGACGGCCTGTTTTTTCTGTGTAAAAATAAAGGCCTTTTTGTTTCGCGGCCTGCAGAAGACCGTCGCCTGATACAAACGTGAAGGAAAGGAAAGTCATGCTTACTTACAGAGGAAATCATTTTTATCTTGACGGCAGAAAATTCAGAATTCTGTCAGGAGCGATCCACTATTTCAGAATGCCGAGGGGAAAATGGAGGGATATCATACATAAGGCGAGGCTGATGGGGCTGAACACGGTGGAAACCTATATTCCGTGGAACGTTCATGAACCGGAGCGCGGAAAATTCTGCTTCGAGGGAATGTACGACGTGGAAGCCTTTCTTGATGAAATCAATGCGGAGGGGATGTATGCGATCGTAAGGCCGTCTCCCTATATCTGCGCGGAGTGGGACTTCGGAGGTCTTCCCGCGTGGCTGCTGAAGGAAGAGGGTATCCGGTTAAGATGTATGGACGAAAAATATATCAGTGCCGTATCCGCATGGTATGACAGGCTGATCCCGCTGCTTGCCGGACATACGATAGAAAATGGCGGGAATATCATAGCGGTTCAGATTGAGAATGAATATGGCAGTTATGGAAACGACCATGATTATTTGAGATGGCTGAAGGATAAAATGACCTCCCTCGGGCTGGAGAAAACATTCTTTTTCACGGCGGACGGGCCGGGAGACTTCATGCTGCAGGGAGGAACGCTTCCGGATGTGTTTCGGGCAGTGAATTTCGGAAGCAACGCACAGCAGTCGTATCAGATTCTGAAAAAATACCAGCCTGACGCTCCTTTTTTCTGCGCGGAATTCTGGGACGGCTGGTTTAATCATTGGGGCGGACCGGATACGAGCAGAGAACGAAGCGGTGAGGACTGTGTGCGCCAGATGGAAGAGATCCTGAAAATGGACGGTTCTCTGAATCTGTATATGTTTTATGGGGGAAATAATTACGGCTTTATGTCCGGAGCCAACATGGACATTTCCGATAAAAAATATCTGCCAGATACAGGCAGCTATGATTATGGCGCGCCGCTGGATGAATGCGGAAATATTACGGAAAAATATCTTCTGATGCGGGAATGCATTTCCCGATACGCTCCGGTTCCGGAGGAAGAGCTTCCCGCGAATACGCCGCTGAGAAGCTATGGAAAATATCCGGCGGAGGGAAGCGTAAGCCTGTTTGATTCGCTGGAACGGATCGGAAGAAAATATATTTCAAAGATACCGCACTGTATGGAATATTTTGACCAGAGCTATGGCTATATTCTGTATCGTACGAAGATACAGGGGCCACGAAATGAAATGCCGCTCACCCTGTATGAGGTACGGGACAGAGCCCTGGTATTTGCAGACCGGAAACAGATAGGGACGGTTGACCGGAATCATGAGCAGAATATCTCACTTGCGGTTGAAAAAAATGAAGTCGAGCTTGACGTATTGGCAGAAAACCTGGGAAGGATCAATTACGGTCCCTTTATGAAAGACAGGAAAGGGATCACAGAGGGAATCCTTCACGGCCGGCAGTTTCAGTTTGAATATGAGATCTACTGCCTTCCGATGGATGATCTGGAAAACCTGCGGTTTCAGGAACCCGTGGAATATGAGGAGCCGGCCTTTTACAGATTTTGTGTGGAAATAGATGAATGTGAGGATACCTGGATGAATATGTCCGGATGGACGAAGGGGATGGTGTCGGTAAACGGGATGCTGCTTGGAAGATATTGGAACATCGGCCCTCAAAAAGGGATCTGTCTGCCGAAGGAGTTCTTGAGAGAGGGGGAGAATGAGATCATCATTTTTGAGGAAGAAAAGGCGGGAAAATATCTTGTACTGGAAGAAAAAGCGGAGGAGGAATGATGTATGAGCGCAGAAGCGCAAGGAAGCGCGCATTGAGGCCGCTAAACGGGCCTCTAAACGCGCAATGAGGCAGATAAATTCTCTTGACGCTCCGGCGGAAATCGGATATAATCTCTGCTGAAACTAACCAGGAGGCAGGAAAAAATGAGCGACGCCGATGACGGCGCTGACCGCATATACTGTTTTGATATTACAGGATGAAAAGCAGACATGGCCCGTTTGAAAAAAGGGGTTATGTCTGTTTGTCGTTGGTGCGTAAAAACTGCCGCAGGATTCAGGAAAGGGTAAAACAAAAAAATGGAAAGTGACAGTATCTCGTTGATCATTATTGTTCTGTGCATCATCATGTCGGCTTATTTTTCGGCGACGGAGACGGCGTTTTCGACCATCAACCGTGTCCGTGTCAAGAATCTGGCGGATAAGGGAAACAGCCGGGCGGCGCTGGTCCTGAGACTGGCGGAGGATTACGACAGCCTGCTGTCCACGATCCTGGTGGGAAACAATATCGTAAATATCGCAACCGCGTCTCTTGCCACGCTGATCTTTACCGGACTGCTCGGTGAGGAGGCCGGAGCGGGCGCTTCCACGGCGGTGACGACGGTGGTGGTGCTTATTTTCGGCGAGATATCTCCTAAGAGTATTGCAAAGGAATCACCGGAAAAATTTGCCATGTTCTCCGCACCGGTTCTCAACGTGCTGGTGAAGGTGCTCACCCCGGTCAACAGAATATTTGCCGGGTGGAAAAAGCTTTTGTCCGGCATTTTCAAGAGCAGTGAGGAAACGGGGATCACGGAGGATGAGCTTCTGACCATCGTGGAGGAAGCGCAGCAGGGGGGCGGAATCGATGAGCAGGAGGGAAGCCTGATCAGAAACGCGATCGCCTTCAACGATCTGGAAGCCGCCGATATCCTTACGCCCAGGGTTGACGTGAAGGGAATACGCATGGACGCAGACCCGGAGGAGGTCGCAGGGATGTTTGAAAGCACGGGCTATTCCAGACTTCCGGTTTATGAAAAGAGCATTGACAATATCAAGGGAATCATCTACGAGAAGGATTTTTACAGTCGCGTCTACAGAAAGGGCGGCGCGCTTGCGGATATCATCCGTCCTGCCCTTTATATCACAAAGACGAGGAAGATAAACGGGCTGATGAAGGAGCTGCAGGCGGGAAAGATACATATGGCTGTCATTGTGGATGAATTCGGAGTGACCAGCGGTATCGTGACGCTGGAGGACATCCTGGAGGAGCTGGTCGGAGAGATCTGGGATGAGCACGACAGAGTAGAGATAGAGGTTCAGAAGGTGGGACGGGACGAATATCTGGTTTCCGGAAAGGCGGATGTGGAAAAGGTCTTTGAAACCTTCGGCATCGACCGGACGTTTGAGGTCCTCACGGTCGGCGGCTGGGTGATGGATGTGCTTGGCAGGGTTCCGGAGGAGGGGGAGCATTTCTCCGAAGCGGGAATGGACGTAACCGTTGAAAAAATGGATGGAAGAAGGATCGAAAAGGTGCGCATCCGCAGAGATCAGCTTCTGCGGGAGTAGACTCCGGGGGTGACGCCCATATATTTACGGAAGGTTTTCACAAAATAGCTGCTGTCGTTGAAGCCGCACCGATAGGCTGCCTCGGTCACCGGAAGGTCGGTGGAGCCAAGCAGGCAGCAGGCCCGCTCGATCCTGTAATAGTTCAGGTAATCCATGGGCGTGCGGTGCACGGCGGCGCGGAAAAAACGGCAGAAATATTTGGGGCTCATCCCGGCGAGGCGGGAAAGATCCGCCAGGGTGATGGGAGAGGCGTAATTGGCATCGATATATTCAAGAACCGGCTTGAGAGCGTCCATCTTCCGGCGCAGGTTTTCCTCTCCTTCGGGAAGCTGGGAATACTGCTCCGCCTCAAAAAGGCGGCCGAAAAACTCATACAGCGCGCCCAGGGTCAGCATCTCGCTTCCGGCGTGGGGGAAGCGCAGGGCGGAAAAAAGCCTGTTCCCCGCCTCCTGCAGGGGAGCGCTTTCGGGCGCGTCCGCCTGAAAATAATTATACAGCCGGATCTGCTTTCTGGTGATCAGCCGGATATAGCGCTTGCAGGCGTCGGTATGGGACAGAAGGTTCAGATCAAAGACCGCGCACTCATAAACGCAGTGCTCCGGCGTGCCGCCGTGGATGACGCCCTCCTCGATCAGGATGAGGTCGCCCGCCCTCGCGGTGAGAAAAACAGAATCCAGAGAAATGCAGATGGAGCCTTCCAGAATACGGATGAGCTCCATTTCCTTATGCCAGTGGAAGGGCATGTTGTAGCGGGGATGCCGTTCGTCCACATGGTAAAAGGCGATGGGAAAATCCGGCGTGCCGTGGTTGATCTTTTCGTTGTAGTCCAGGTAATGCATGTGAGAGGCTCCTTTCTTCTGGGGGTACAGAGGCCGGAAGTCCGCCGGGCAGGCTCAGGGCCTGCGGCCCTTCGCTTCGCGGCTGTCGCCGTATATCCCCAAACTCCCAACCACGATGAAAAGCAGACGAAAAAAGGCATTTCGTCTGTTTTTCATCGCGGCCGGGAGCTTGGGGCTGCCCGGCTCGTAGAGGTGAATATCTTTATATTTTTTGCCATTATAACACAGGAAAAGAGGGGGTGGCAATGTTATACTGGGATTAGAACGGAGAAAGACCGGGAGGGTTACAGGTCGCTGGCTTGCCGGTGAAATGTAACCGGGAGTCTGCTGCCGGGCGGCGGTCTGCGGAGAAACGGCAGTGTGGTATCTGATTTTTGGAAAAAATAAGGAGGTTACGAGGTATGGCAGAGAACAGGTATGTGGGAGATTATCCGGTGATCGGCATCAGGCCGACGATCGACGGAAGAAGGGGTTATCTGAAGGTGAGGGAGTCGCTGGAGGAGCAGACGATGAACATGGCGAAGTCTGCGGCGAAGCTGTTCACCGAGAACCTGCGTTATTCCAACGGGGAGCCGGTGAAGGTGATCATCGCGGACACCACCATCGGACGCGTGGGAGAGGCCGCGGCCTGTGCGGACAAGTTCCGCAAGGCAGGCGTGGATATCACGCTGACAGTGACGCCCTGCTGGTGCTACGGGGCGGAGACCATGGACATGGATCCCAAGACCATCAAAGGGGTATGGGGCTTCAACGGAACGGAGCGTCCCGGCGCGGTTTATCTGGCGAGCGTGCTTGCCACCCATGCGCAGAAGGGGCTTCCGGCCTTCGGCATTTACGGACATGACGTGCAGGATGCGGACGCGACGGAGATTCCGGAGGATGTGGCGGAGAAGCTTCTTCGCTTCGGGCGTGCGGCGGTGGCCGTGGCTACCATGCGCGGAAAATCCTATCTGCAGATCGGCTCCATCTGCATGGGTATCGGCGGCTCCATCATCGATCCCGCCTTTATCGAGGAATATCTGGGCATGCGCGTGGAGTCCGTGGACGAGGTGGAGATCATCCGCCGCATGACGGAGGGCATCTACGATCAGGCGGAGTTTGAAAAGGCGCTGGCCTGGACGAAGGCAAACTGCATCGAGGGCTTCGACAAGAATCCGGAGGCAGTGCAGAAGACGAGAGAGCAGAAGGATCAGGACTGGGAGTTCGTCGTGAAGATGATGTGCATCATCAAGGATCTGATGAACGGAAACAAAAATCTTCCGGAGGGCTGCGAAGAGGAAATGGTGGGCCACAACGCGATCGCGGCGGGCTTCCAGGGACAGCGCCAGTGGACGGATTTTTACCCCAACTGCGATTTCGCGGAGGCCATGCTGAACACCTCCTTTGACTGGAACGGCGCGAGGGAGCCTTATGTGCTCGCTACGGAAAACGATGTGCTCAACGGCCTCGGCATGCTGTTCATGAAGCTTTTGACCAACCGGGCGCAGATCTTCGCGGACGTGCGTACCTATTGGAGCCCGGAGGCGGTGAAGAAGGCCACGGGCTATGAGATCGAGGGCATTGCGAAGGAAGCGGGCGGTTTCATCCATCTGATCAATTCCGGCGCAGCCTGCCTGGACGCCAACGGACAGGCGAAGGATGCGGACGGAAATAACGTGATGAAACCCTGGTACGAGGTGAACGAGGCCGACCAGAAGGCCATCATGGGAGCGACCACCTGGAATGAGGCGGACTTCGGATACTTCCGCGGCGGCGGCTATTCCTCCCGTTTTGTGACGGAGGCGGAAATGCCCGTCACAATGATCCGCCTGAATCTGGTGAAGGGACTCGGGCCGGTGCTGCAGATCGCGGAGGGCTGGACGGTGAAGCTTCCGGAGGAGGTAACCGACAAGCTGTGGAAGCGGACGGATTACACCTGGCCGTGCACCTGGTTCGCGCCCAGAACCACAGGAAAGGGAGCCTTTGCCACGGCATACGATGTGATGAACAACTGGGGAGCCAATCACGGCGCCATCAGCTACGGGCACATCGGAGCGGATCTGATCACCATGTGCTCCATGCTGAGGATCCCGGTGAGCATGCACAACGTTCCCGAAGAAAAGATCTTCCGCCCTTCCGCATGGAACGCCTTCGGAATGGACAAGGAGGGGCAGGATTACAGAGCCTGCGCCGCATACGGACCGCTGTATAAATAATCAATAAAAAAATGATGGGCCGGTATATGGCGGCTTGCCGTATGCGCGGCCCATCTTTGACGAAAGGGACATCCGCCCTGGCGGAAACGAACGGAAAGGAGCGCCGGCCAATGAAAAAAGCCTTAAAACAGATGCTTGCCGTCGATCTTGGGGCTTCCAGCGGGAGAGTGATGCTGGGAGGCTTTGACGGAGAAAAAATCAGCGTGGAGGAGCTGCACCGCTTTTCTAATGATCCTGTCACGCTGGGAGGGACGATGTACTGGGATTTCCTGCGCCTGTTCCATGAGATCAGGCAGGGGCTTCTGCAGTCGAAAAAATACGGGAAGGCGGACAGCATCAGCGTGGATACCTGGGGCGTGGATTTCGGCCTGCTGGATGCGGGAGGGCGTCTGCTGGAAAATCCGGTGCATTACCGGGACGGTCGGGTGAACGGCATGCTGGAGAAAAGCTTTTCCCTGCTGGACGCGGATCGCTTTTACCAGATCACCGGCACCCAGTTCATGGAGATCAATACGGTGTTCCAGCTTCTTTCTCTTGCAGAAAACCGTCCGGAGCTTCTGGAGCGCGCGGACTGCCTGCTGATGATGCCCGACCTGTTCCATTACTTTTTATGCGGGGAAAAATGCTGTGAATACTCAGCCGCGTCAACCACACAGCTCATGAACGCGGCGGAAAAAACCTGGTCAAAGGAGGTAACAGATGCTCTTGGACTGCCGGAGCGCATCCTGTTTCCCATCTCCTCGTCGGGAACGCCTCTTGCCCCTCTGCGCACCGATATCGCGCAGGAGCTGGGGATCGAGCCCATGCTGACGGTGGCGGGAGCCGGGCATGACACCCAGTGCGCCATGGCCGCCGTCCCTACGCAGGAAAAGGACTTTATTTTCATCAGCTGCGGAACCTGGAGCCTGTTCGGAACGGAGCTTCCCGCCCCCATCATCACGCAGGACAGCCGCAGGCTGAACATCGCCAATGAGGGCGGCGTTGGCGGACGCATTTCCTTCCTGAAAAACATCATCGGCCTCTGGCTGGTTCAGGAGAGCCGCCGCCAGTGGAAGCGGGAGGGACAGGAATACAGCTTCGGGGAGCTGGAAAAGCTTGCGGAGAAGGAAGCGCCCTTCCGCAGCCTGATCGACCCGGACGCACCGGAATTCGTTCCCGCGGGCAATGTGCCGGAGCGGATCCGGGAATTCTGCAGACGGACCGGCCAGCCGGTGCCGGAAACGCCGGGCCAGATCGTGCGCTGCATCGACGAGAGCCTTGCGCTCAAATACCGGATGACGCTGGACGAGATCCGCACCTGCACGGGGAAGGATTACCCGGTGATCCACATGGTCGGAGGCGGCACCCAGAGCGCCCTGCTCTGCCGGTTTACCGCGGCCGCCTGCGCCCGCCCGGTCTTTGCCGGGCCCGTGGAGGCCACCGTTTACGGAAACCTCGCCATCCAGCTCATGGCGGCGGGACAGATCAACGGACTGTCAGAGCTTCGGAGCGTTGTGGCCGCGTCGGAGCCGGTGAAGAAATATGAGCCGGAGGATGCGCAGGCCTGGACGGAGGCGTATGGGCGGTATCGTGAGCGGTTTGCCTGAGGATATCCTCCTAAGAAACCTGTTGCTTTCGGAGAACGGGTAGTATATACTGGAAAAGGCTGCTGAACCGCCTGAGACGGCAGCAGCCTTTTTTGCGGCTTTTTGCCTTTCAAAGAAGTCTGCCGCCGGGCGAATGTTTAACTCCGGGAAAGCGTAGGTTTTTTCGGAAAGACCGAATGAAAAGTAAAGGAAGGTACTGCCATGATCCGTTTTATCGTTGTGGCCTCTTTTGTCGTCCTGTTTCTGATCCTGAGCATACCGCTTCTGATCGCGGAGTGGATCATCGGGAAATTCAATATGGAGCTGAAGGGGAAAAGCTCCCTCGCTATCGTAAACTGGGCATTCCGCTGGGTGCTCAGGCTTTCGGGGGTGAAGATCACCTGCATCGGGGAGGAGCGCGTCCCGAAGGACCGGGCGGTTCTGTATATTGGAAACCACAGAAGCTATTTTGACATCGTCATGACATACGTGCGCGTCCCGCGCATGACCGGATATATTGCGAAAATAGAAATGGAAAAAATTCCGCTCCTTTCCAACTGGATGAAGAACCTGCACTGCCTGTTTCTGGACCGGAAGGATTTGAAGCAGGGAGCGAAGATCATCGTTACGGCGGTCAATAAGGTGAAGGAGGGAATCTCCATCTGCATTTTCCCGGAAGGAACGCGCAACAAAACGCCGGACACCTTCCTGCCTTTCCATGCCGGGAGCTTTAAGATTGCGGAAAAAACGGGCTGTCCCATTGTGCCCATGGCCATCAACAATGCTGCGGATATTTTTGAGGATCATACTCCCAGGATCAAAAAGACCCATGTGGTGATTGAATACGGGGATCCGATCTGGCCGGAGCAGCTTTCCAGGGAGGACAGAAAGCGCCTTTCTGAGATTACATTGGAGCGGATCAGGGAAATGTATTTTAAGAATAAAGAGCTGGTTTAGGAGATCGAAAAAGAAAAGCATGGATTCGGAAAAACGCCGGAGCCGGAGCTGTCTGGAAAAGAAGGACAGTTCCGGCTCCGGTTTTATTACTGGAAAAAAGAGGAATGAACACTGTTCCTATTTCGATTTTTTTCTTGATTTTGCTGTGATATAATTAAATATTCTTTCAGAAGAAGATGCGGTTGGGGAATGGCGGGGGCATATATATGAAAAAATGGTTCTGGGATTCAAGTCTGAAAAAGAAATTCTTTCTGCTTATTCTGGTAATTGTGCTGGCAATAACGCTGCTGGAAATGCTGAATCGGCAGGCAGCTTATCATTCTTATAATCAGCTTCTCTATGAGAATAATTCCCAAATACTGATGATTCATATGGATTATATAGAAAATGTTTTCGACCGGATGGAGAATGTCACCTATCTGATGATAGCAGATCCTGATCTGCAGGAAAATCTGACGTATCTTGATGAACACAGTGAAGATGGGGAATGGCTGAGGGTCCGGTCGGATATCAGCGCGTCCGTAAACAGTTACGCAAACAGGGAGGAATATTTCAGCGCGTTTTTGCTTGTGACGGATGCGGATGTATTTGGTTTTGGAAACGAAACGATTGGCCTGCATGATGACCTGGGGAAATATATAGGCACTGTAACGGACGCGAATGGTCAGATGAGGCTGATCTCAGGAGATCAACAGCTGATATTGGTGAGAGAGATCCGGCTGTCTGCCGGCCTTGAGCTGTCTAACCTGGCCTATGTGGTGGCACAGGTGGATTTCCCGGCGAT
Source organism: Candidatus Eisenbergiella merdavium (assembly GCA_019119595.1). Classification (GTDB taxonomy): domain Bacteria; phylum Bacillota; class Clostridia; order Lachnospirales; family Lachnospiraceae; genus Eisenbergiella; species Eisenbergiella merdavium. Next base: position 46,530 of record DWWS01000006.1, read on the forward strand.
CATCATGGATATGCAGAAAACCCTCAGGCATGCAGAAACACCCCTTTGTGTTTCTGTTTATGACGGCGATGTCTGTCTTTATACGGACGGGTCAGAGCCTGCCGCCGCGGGGAAAAGAGAAAATGGTTGGTATATAGACGGAGAGGATTTTGTGACGGTTTATAACAGCAAAAAGCTGGGCTACACCATGGTCGTCCGGACGCCTTGGGGAAAGCTGAGGGATTCCATTCAGGGCGTTTACTGGAGATCTATCCTGCTGTCCCTTCTGGCTGCGGCAGCAGCATTTGCATTCAGCAGCGTTCTGGTAAAAATGGTGATCCGTGACCTTTACGGGCTGGTTGAAAGGATGGATGATTTCGGAGCAGGAAAACCGCTGGATGAAGAAAGCGGAATATCCTTTCAGAAGCGTGCGGATGAGGTTGGAAGAATGTACCGCCATTTTTACCGCATGGCTTCGGATTACAAAAAGCTGATGGAGGAAGATTATAATAATAAGCTTCTTTTGAAGGAAGCGGAATTTGTTCAGATGCAGAAGCAGATTCAGCCCCATTTTCTTTTTAACACGCTGACTGCTATCAGCTGGATGGCCTATTCCCATGAGGACGCGGAAACCGCAAATATGGTAGAGGCGCTAGGGCGGATGATGAGGACTGTCACTGACAGCAGCAAAGCTCTTGTTACGGTTGAAAATGATCTGCAGATGGTAAGGGACTATCTGTTCATTCAGAAATTCCGTTTCAGGAACCGGCTGCATGCGGAAATAAGCATCAGCCCAAAAGCTGGGAAATTGTTGATCCCGCGTATATCCATCCAACCGTTGGTGGAAAATTCTGTTACCTACGCCATGGAGGAGCAACTTGCGGACTGCCGGATTCGCATCTTTGACCGTACAGCACCGGAAGGCGCAGGGGTAACGGAAATTGTCGTGGAGGATAACGGGCCCGGCTTCGAGGAGGATATTCTGGAACGGCTGGAAAACGGGAAAGAGAGGGCAAAGGGGAGCGGGCTGGCTCTTCGGAACATTCAAAAGCGTCTGCAGTATACATTCTCAGAGAAATACGGACTGTTTTTCAGACGCCTGGAAAACGGAATGCAGGTGATCATCCGGATACCAGATGAACAGGAGCAAAATAGCGATTAGGAGGAAAGGCCATGGGGGAAAGGGTAAAACTGCTTCTTGTAGATGATGAGTCATTTCTGTGTGAACAGATCTGTGCAAATATTGCCTGGGAGAGCTTTGGCATTGAACTGATCGGGTATTGTGATAATGCCATGGACGCGCTGGAGCAGATGATCGATGAAATGCCGGACATTCTGATCACCGATATCAGGATGCCGGTAATGAGCGGCCTTGAGCTGATCGCAAGGGCGAAACAGATGAATCCTGCGCTTCAATGCGTGATTTTGTCCGGCTATGCGGAGTTTACCCTTGCACAGGCAGCGATCGAACAGGGGGTAAAAAACTATCTTCTGAAGCCCTTTTCAAAAGCGGAGCTGGAGGATACGCTTCAAAAGTGCTGCGGACAGATTCAAAAAAGCCGTTCGGAAAAGAGGATGGAGCTGCAGGAAAGAACGGAAATGGTATCCCGGCTGTTTCAGGAAATAAAGAGCCTGAAGGAAACAAATGAAAAAATACAGCCGGAACAGCTTCAGGCGGTCATGCTGAGTTATCCGGATCTCATTATGCTGAGAGAGGCAATGGTCCTTTTTTTCACGTATGAGGACGACGGGAGCGGGGCTGTGAAGCGGTGGATCCCGGAGTTTTATCACGCGGAAGGAGATATCCTCCGGACGGCTTCGGAAGCTCTGAATGCCGTTTCCAGTAAGCGGGAGACGGAGTCAGAGCCGGTCCGAAAGATAAAGAGCTATGCACAGCAGCATTTTATGGAGGAGTCCCTGAACCTGCAGTTTATCGCTGACCAGATCGTACATCTGGGGGTAAAATACGTCGGAAGATGCTTTATTAAGGAAACGGGCGTCAAATTCAGCGAATATCTCCTGGAGATCCGTATGGAAAAGGCCAAGCAGATGTTGAAAACGAGGGATGCGCGGATCGAAGAAATTGCGGAGCAGGTAGGGCTTGGCCACGATGTGCCGTATTTTTATCAGCTGTTTAAGCGTTATACCGGTATGACGCCCAAAGAATATCGGAAATTTCAGGTGTGAAATCTGATCTTTTTTATAAAAACAGTGCACCTATTTTGATTTTATTATGCAATTTACCATGCTAATATTTCATCATCAGGTTGTTAATTCTGCAGATCAACCAACACTCAAATGAAATGGAGAAGCGAATGGAGGGAAAGCAAATGAGAAAGACGATGATGTGGCTTATGAGCATGGCGCTTGTGCTGGGGATGGCGGGATGCGGCAATGCGGCAGACAGTGATGACCATTCTCCGGCAGCAGGAGGGGAAATGGCAGAAAGTATTCAGATGGAAGTCAGCCAGGCTGAAACAGAGACGCAGAATGAAAGCAGCACGGAGAATGAAACAGGAGCAGAAAACACAGATTACAGTGATGTTGAATTTCGGATTTCCTGGTGGGGCGGGGATGCAAGAAACACCCAGACAGTGGAGATCATTGAGAATTTTGAGAAGCGGTATCCGAATCTGAAGATTGATGTGGAATATGGAGAATTTGGAGATCATTTCACCAGACTCACGACACAGGCTACAGCAGGAAACCTTCCCGATGTGTATATGATGGATTATTCAAAAATGAACGAATTTGTTAATTCTGGGCAGTTGGAACAGTTGGATTCTTATATGGAATCAAAGACTATTGATTTGTCAGATGTAGATGACTCGTTCTTGTCAGGCGGTATTGTTGATGGGGGAATGTATGCTATTACTACCGGTATCAATGCGCCGTGTTTCTATTATGACCCTGCCGTTTTAGAGGAATTAAATCTTTCTCTCAACCAGGCACCTAAATGGAAAGAACTTATAGAAGTAATAGAAACAGTTTATGAAAAAACAGGGAAGCAGGCATTTATGGAACCAAACGAAGCTTCTTTAGGAATTTATCTGCGCTCGATGGGTAAATCAATTTATGCAGAGGACAATACGGGTTATGGTTTTGAACCTGAAGATCTGGCAGCATATCTGGAGATATTTTATAACCTTTATGAAAGCGGCGCTGCAACGAGCAGTGCTGAATATAACGGAGAAATTGAAACATGTCTGCAGGATGATTCCGGCATCTGGCTCAAGATGTGGGAAGATGGTTTTAGTAATTCCCTGATATTGAATGAAGAGCAGGCAGGAAAAAGACTTTCCCTTTGCACATATCCTTCCGCTGATGAGACCAATGAAAGTGGAACCTTTTTAAAACCTACGATGCTTTGGGGAATTTCTTCCACCTCAGAGAATAAGGAACTGGCTGCGGCGTTCATTAATTATTTCGTGAATGATGCCTTTGTTTATGATGTATGTGGAATGGACAGGGGCGTACCGATCAGTGCATCCATGCGTGATCATATCAGTTCTGCAGCGGATGAAACAGAAAAATATATATTAGACTTTATTAACTATCTGTCTGATGGAGTGGCTACAGCAATATCTCCGGCCGCGCCGACAGGAGCAGCTGAGGCGGATTCAAATATCGTTGAAGTTTACGAGCAACTATACTATGGACAGCTTAGAAAGGAAGAACTGTTGGATGCGGCCGATGAGGCGATGGCGCAAGGAAATGCCATATTAGCAAAAAACGCTGCAGATAAGTAATTATAATCGGAGAGAAAGAGCGGGGGAGTCTCCTGCTCTTTCTTTAAAGACAGGTGTGAGGAGGCATTTATGCGGACAACGAAGATGAATAAGCTTACAGTTGTACAACGCCGAAAAGAACGAAAAAAAATGCTGATTGGATATGCGTTTATTTTTCCGGTTATAATCGGCCTGGTTGTTTTTTCGGCGATCCCTTTTTTGTATTCTTTGTTCCTTGCATTTACAGACTATAACGGTCTGCGGACGCCAGTCTGGGTTGGAATACAAAATTTTAAGGATATGTTTTTGGAAGATGATAAGTTCTGGATTTCTTTAAGGGTTACGTTCAAATTTGCGCTTGTACAGGTTCCCCTGAAGCTGGGCTTCGCGTTGTTAGTGGCCATGCTTTTATCCAAAGCGACAAAGGGAATCGGGTTTTACCGGGTGGCCTTTTACGTTCCTTCTGTACTTGGGGGAAGCGTTGCAGTCGCCATGACCTGGAAAATTCTATGGGGAGGAGACGGGCCTGTTAACAGTCTGTTAAATGTGCTGGGATTTGAATCCGTAAATTTTTTGAAGGATACCAGGACAGCTCTTTATGTGCTGATTCTGCTGGGTGTATGGCAGTTTGGATCATCGATGTTGATTTTTCTTGCGGGAATCAAGGATATTCCCCAAATTTATTACGAAGCTGCGATTATGGATGGAGCTGGCTCCTGGCAGCGCTTTATAAAGATCACTCTGCCAATGCTGACGCCATGTATTTTTTTTAACCTGATCAATGGTATTATCGGTTCACTTCAGGCATTTAACTCGGCTTATCTGGTCACAAACGGAGGCCCTTTAAATTCCACGCTGTATTATGGACTGAATGTATATAATCAGGCATTCCAGTACAGTAAATTCGGGTATGCCAGCGCAATGGCATGGTTTATGCTTCTAATTATTGTAGCGCTGACTGCACTTGTATTTCGATCTTCCTCCGGCTGGGTATATTATCAGAGCGAACAGGAATAAAAGGAGGAAAGGAAGCGGTATTCATGAAAGCGAAGAAAAAGATATTTGCCATTATTTATCACATCGGTATGGTAGCCGGAAGCTTTATCATGCTTTATCCACTGTTTTGGCTGCTGGGTTCCTCTCTGAAGACCAACGAGGAATATTATGCGTCCCCTTACAGCGTGATCCCCAAATCCTGGGCGTTCTCCAATTACATAGAGGGATGGTCCGGATTCGCACGGCTGACCTTCACAAGATTTTTTGGAAATTCCATTTTCATAGCCGTACTCTCTACGTTAGGAACCGTGCTGTCCTGTACACTGGCCGCATACGGCTTTTCAAGAATAAAATTTAAAACCAGAAAATTCTGGTTTGCGGCCATGCTGCTGACCATGTGTCTGCCGTCACAGGTACTGATGATCCCGCAGTATCTTCTGTTCAATCAGCTGGGCTGGGTTGGAACCTATCTGCCGCTCATTGTACCTCATTTCTGCGGCGGAGCATTCAATGTATTTCTGCTGATGCAGTTTATGAAAAACGTTCCGAAGGAAATGGATGAAGCTGCGATCGTGGATGGCTGTAATCCGTTTCAGCTGTTTTTCCGCATCATGCTGCCGTTGGTAAAGCCGGCGATATCCACAGTGGCGGTATTGAGCTTTATGGGATCCTGGTCGGATTTTATGGGCGCCCTGCTATATCTGAATAAACCTGCCATGTATCCGGTTTCCTATGCGCTGAAGCTGTTTGGGGATGAAAACGGAATCAACTATGGCCCTATGTTCGCTATGTCCGTAGCTTCTCTGATTCCGATTCTGATTTTGTTTTTTATTTTCCAGAAAAGTCTTGTGGAGGGAATCAGTACCACGGGAGTAAAAGGATAGGGAGAGTTATATGAAGGGGATATCTGTATTGATGGTGGGAATCGGTGGTTTTGCCGGAGCCTATTTAAAGAAATTATTATATGATCCGCACTGGGCGCGGTTCCGAATCACAGGAGCGGTGGATCCCTATGCGCAGCGGAGTGAATTCAAGGAGGAACTTGTCAGACGAGGCATTCCGATTTATGATACTTTAGAGGAGTTTTACCGGGTGCATACTGCACAGCTTGCGCTGCTCGTAACACCAGTCTATCTGCACGCTCAGCAGGCCCGGTACTGCATGGAGCATGGAAGCGATGTCCTTTGCGAAAAGCCGCTGTGTACCACGTGGGAGGATGCGAAAGCCATGATGGAGGCGAGGGACAGAACAGGGCGTAAGCTGGCTGTCGGATTTCAATGGTCGTTCAGTGAAGGAATCCTGAAATGGAAGGAGGATATCCGGAACGGTCTGTACGGAGACATACGCCGGATAAAAACCATCGTATACTTTCCGCGCACGCTGGACTATTATCACAGAGGTACGGGATGGGCGGGAAAGCGCCGCCTTGATTCGGGGGAATGGATCCTGGACAGCGTGGCATCCAATGCGGCGGCGCATTACCTCCACAATATGCTGTTTCTGACTGGGGACCGGATAGACAGAAGCGCGGAGCCGGAGGTGATGGAGGCGGAGGTATACCGGGCAAATCCCATTGAAATGTTTGATACCTGCGCACTCCGTATTCGAACCAGGGACGGAGTGGAGTTGCTGTTTTACGCTACTCATGCGGTTCCAAAGGATCAGGAACGTCCACCTGAAATTGTGATGGAAGCAGAAAAGGGGCAGGTAACGCTGGATTATGAACAGGGAAAGGAGATCCTTAGCGGACATTTGGATGACGGCCGGACGATCGGCTATGAAAGACCTGGCGCGGATGACATGCGGAAGCTGTTCTGCATGGCGAGCGCTATCAGGGAAAATTTGCCAATACCCTGTGTGCCGGAAACTACGCTTCCCCATTTGAAATGTATTCTCGCTTTGGCTGACAGCTTTCCGGAAACGCCTGCGTTTCCGGAAAAATATATCAGCTACAGTGAGAAAACCCGGCAATATACCTGCAAGGGTTTGGCTCAGACATTGGATGAATGCTGGAGGGAGTGGAAGCTGCCCGGAGAAGGTTTAGCTGTGTGGGGGAAAAAGCCTCATGAAATCTATTTTTAAACAGATGATGAAGAAAAGAAGGATGAAAACAGCTAAAAATGATGTCAGCAAACCAGGAGACTCCGAACGGAGGTACGAAAGAATATTTTTGGGGGATAGAGACAGATTGTATTGAAGAAAGGTGTCGAAGAAAAAATGAAGCACGAAAGATTTGCATATAAAAGCCTGGAGGATATCAGAAGAAAGGCGGAAGAGCTGCAGGTTCATCTTCCCTTTGCAAAGGATACCCATGTGCTGATGCAGGAGGTGTCGTTCGGAAACGTTACTCTGAAAAACCGGATGGGAGTCGCCCCCATGGAAGGGGCGGACGCCCTTGCGGACGGCTCCCCCTCCGAGCTGACCCTCAGAAGATACGTGCGGGACGCGCAGGGCGGAAGCGCGATGATCTGGTTTGAGGCTATTTCTATCGTCCCGGAGGGACGTTCCAGCGCTCACCAGCTCATGCTGACCAGGGAGAACCTGGAGCATTACAAAAGATTTACAGCCGCCATCCGGGAAGCGGGAATGCGGGCCAACGGATTCGCGCCCTACCTTGTCATGCAGGCGAATCACAGCGGCCGCTATTCCAATCCACAGGGGAAGCCGGCGCCGATGATCGCGTACCGCCATCCGGAATATGAAAAGCTCCGGCCTGCGGACGATGGCTGCATCGTCACGGACGATTATCTGAAAGGGCTGGAGGAAAGCTTCGGGGAGGCCGCCCTTCTTGCAAAGGAATCGGGCTTTGACGCCGTTGACATCAAAGCCTGCCACGGCTATCTGCTGATGGAGCTGCTGTCGGCATATCAGAGGCCGGGCCTCTACGGAGGAAGCCTGGAAAACCGCAGCCGCCTTCTGAGAAACGCCATAGCCGCCGCGAAGGCCTATGAGGATGCGCGTTTCCTGGTGACGGCAAGGATCGGGATCTACGACGGCTTCGCCTGGCCTTACGGCTTTGGCGTGAGAGAGGGAAAGGGATCGGAGCCCGATATGGAGGAGCCCGTCAGCCTGGTGCGGATGCTGTATGAAAAATACGGTCTGCCGATGGTGAATCTTACCATGGGAAATCCGTATGTGAGCACGCACGTTACCCGTCCCTTTGACGGCGGAAAATATATCCCGGACGAGCATCCGCTTTACGGTGTCGCCAGGCTGATCAACGGGATCGGCCGGGTGAAGAAGGCAGTTCCGGGCATGTTCATTTCAGCCTCCGGGCCGTCCTATCTGAGGCAGTATTCGGATCTGTACGCCGCCGGCGCGGTGGAGGAAGGTCTGTGCGACAACATGCTTTTTGGAAGAATGTCCTTTGCAGATCCGGAATTTCCCAGGCAGATCATGGAAAACGGGCGGATCGCCGCCGGGCAGACATGCGTCGCCTGCGGAAAATGCGGGGACCTGATCCGGGCAGGAAAGCCCACAGGATGCATCGTGCGGGATACGGACGTTTATTTGAAATACTACAGGGAATACCAGCAGGAGCAGCAGGCAGCCGGTCAAAACGGCTGACGGAAAAACGGACAGGAAATGGCGCGGCGCGCTGCGGATGAAGGGCAGCGCGCCGCTGCTGCAAAAGGGAGGGAATCATGGAAAAGAAAACGGCGATCGTGACAGGAGCAAGCCGCGGGATCGGATACGCTGTCGCAAAACGGCTCGGGCTTGACGGCTATCAGGTGGCAATGCTTGCCACAGGCCCGCAGGAAAAGTATGAAGCGGCTCTTAACGAGTTGTCAGAACAGAATATCATCTGGCATTATGTCCAGGGAAGCATCGCCTCTGCACAGGACAGAAGCCGTCTGCTTGAGGAGACGCTGGAACGCTTCGGCCGGGTGGATGCGCTGGTGAACAACGCAGGGGTTGCGCCCCTGGAACGGAAGGATATTCTGGAGATGAGCGAGGAAAGCTTTGACCGGGTGACAGGCATCAACACGAAGGGAACCCTGTTTTTAACACAGCTTGTGGCCAGGCAGATGCTGAAGCAGGAATGGACCGGAAAAAAGAGAGGCACCATCGTCAATGTGGGCTCCTGCTCCGCGGAGGTTTCCTCCACATCAAGAGGAGAATACTGTATTTCAAAAGCAGGAATCGCCATGCTCACAAAGCTGTTCGCGGACCGGCTCGCTCCGGAAGGGATCCTGGTGCATGAGGTTCGTCCGGGCGTTATCGCCACCGATATGACCAGCGCGGTGAAGGAAAAATATGACGCGATGCTGGAGCAGGGTGTTTTTCCCATAAGACGATGGGGGACGCCGGAGGACGTGGCGGAAGCGGTGAGCATGTTCTGCTCCGATCAGCTTCTCTATACCACGGGAGACTATCTGGATGTTGACGGCGGCTTCCATATCCGGCGGCTGTAGGAGTGAGGGATATGAAGATAATCAATGCGGCACTTAAGGAAATGGAGATCAGGACTCTCATTGTCGGGACGGGAGCGGCCGGCTACGCCGCAGCGGTCCGGCTTCATCAGTGCGGGGCGGGCGATATCGCGATCCTGTCTGAAAATGTGAAGGCGGGGACCTCCCGCAATACCGGATCGGATAAGCAGACCTATTATAAGCTGTCCCTTGCCGGAAGCGGGGGGGATTCCATACGCCTCATGGCGGAGGAGCTTTTCGGGGGACAATGTGTGGACGGGGACCTGGCTTTATGTGAAGCGGCCTTATCCGCGAGATGCTTTTATTATCTGACAGAGCTTGGCGTGCCCTTCCCGGAAAATGAATATGGAGAATATATCGGTTATCAGACGGATCACGACAGGAGAAAAAGAGCCTCCAGCGCAGGGCCGTACACCTCAAAGCTCATGACGGAATGCCTGGAACGGGAGGCCGGGATGCGGAACATCCCTGTTTTGGATCATATGCAGATGATCCGGCTTTTGGTGAAGGATGAGAAGGTATACGGGGTGCTTTGTCTGAACAGGGAACGGAAGGACTGCGCTGAATTTGTCCTCATCTGGTGTGAAAATGTGGTGCTCGCCACCGGAGGCCCGGCCGGCATGTATCATGACAGCGTCTATCCGGCCTCCCAGCTCGGCGGCAGCGGAATCGCGTTTGAAGCGGGAATAAAGGGGCAAAACCTCACGGAATGGCAGTTTGGAATGGCCTCCCTCAAGCCCCGCTGGAATGTGAGCGGAACCTATATGCAGGCCATGCCCCGTTTTGTTTCCACCGACCGGAATGGGGAGGATGAACGGGAATTTCTTCTGGAATATTTTGAGGATCCCGCAAGGGTGCAGTATCTGACTTTTCTGAAGGGCTATCAGTGGCCCTTTGACTCGAAGAAAATCTTTGGAGGCTCCTCCCTGATAGATCTTTGCGTTTATCAGGAAACGATCTTGAAGGGACGCCGTGTCTTTCTGGACTTCCTCCATAATCCGGGAGGAAGGGATGTGGATTTTGAGAGGCTTCCGGGAGAAGCCCGTGAATATCTGCGGTCTGCGAAAGCCTGCTTCGGCACGCCTGTGGAACGTCTCCTTCATATGAATGAACCTGCGGTTTCCTTTTATCTGGAGCATGGAGTGGATCTGAGAGAAAGGATGCTGGAGATCGCTGTCTGCGTTCAGCACAATAACGGAGGGCTTTCCGTTGACAGCCATTGGCAGACTAATATAGAAGGTGTTTTCGCGGTGGGAGAGGTGTGCGGAAGCCACGGCGTTACCCGGCCCGGCGGGACGGCTCTAAATGCCGGACAGGCAGGCGCTGTGCGTGCGGCGGAATATATCGCCTTCGTCAGAACCCGGACGCCGTGGGAACCGTCGGCGGACGCCAGAAAATACTGCATGGAAATGGCCGGAAGCAGGATGCGGCTGCTTTCCCTGTCAGACGGGGAATCCAATCTGGAGGAAATCTGGGAGCGCGCTACGCTTCGCATGAGCAGAGCCGCGGGCATGATCCGGAACGAGGCGGAGCTGGAAGCAGCGCTGAAGGAAACGACGAGGGAGCTGAGGCATTTTGGAACGGACGTCCGGATCGGGGAGTGCCGGCAGGCGGGAAGGCTGTATCATCTGCTGGATATGCTGATCGCGCAGAAGGTCTATCTGTCGGCCATGCTGGACTATATCCGTAAGGGAGGCGCAAGCAGAGGCTCCGCCGTCTATACCTGTCAGGACGGGGAAAAGCCCGGAGAAAAAATGCCGGAGCTGTATCGTTGCAAAATGGATGAGGGCAGGCTTGGAGGGATGGTCCAGGAGATATGGATTGCGCCGAAGGACAACGAGGATGATTTTTCAAGGGAGCATCGGGGGAAAGCCCCTTTTTTGTGCAGGGTATCCTGGAGGCCGGTCCGCCCCATACCGGAGCCGGATTATTTTTTTGAAAGCCAGTGGAAGGCCTTCCGGGAACGAAGGCAGAGATCATGAAGTGCTTTTTTTCTGAAAATGCTTTCTGAGATTAAAATTTAAGATATACAAATCCTGTGTGTGGATGGTATGATGCTGATAAGTACGTCCGCTTTTGCGGCGCTTTGGCATGGAGGAAAAAATGACACAAACGGATCTGACACAGGGGAATATTACAAAAACGCTGCTGAAATTTGCATTTCCGATGATCTGCGGAAATCTGCTTCAGCAGCTTTATAATGTGGTGGATACGCTGATCGTGGGCCAGTTTTTAGGAGCGGATGCGCTTGCGGCTGTGGGGAGCGCCTATACGCTGATGACCTTTCTGACCTCCATCCTGCTGGGGATGTGCATGGGAAGCGGAGCCATGTTTTCCATCCGCTTCGGAGAGGGAAATGAAAGAAAGCTGAAGGAGGACATGTTCGTCTCCTTCCTGCTGATTGCGGCATTTACCGTGATGATCAACGTGAGCGTGTTCGTTTTTCTGGACGGGATCATGAGCCTGCTTTCCGTCCCGCAGGAGGTGTACGGACTGATGCGGGAATATCTGTGGGTGATCTTCTGGGGAATCGGAGGAACCTTCCTTTACAATTATTATGCCTCCCTTCTCCGTGCGGTCGGAAATTCTGTGGTTCCGCTCATTTTCCTGGGAATATCCGCGGTGATAAACATCGTGCTGGATCTGTACTTTGTGGTCTCCTGCGGCTGGGGCGTGACGGGTGCGGCCCTTGCCACCATTCTGGCGCAATGGTTTTCCGGCGTGGGCCTGCTTTTTTACAAGGCGCGCAAATGCCCGGAGCTCAGGATAAGGCGGCAGCAGATGCGCGTGAGAAAGGAAACGGTGCGGGAGGTGACGGGAGCCTCTGTCCTGACCTGTCTGCAGCAGTCGGTGATGAACCTGGGGATCCTGATGGTGCAGGGGCTGGTCAACAGCTTCGGCCCGGCGGTCATGGCGGCCTTTGCGGCGGCGGTCAAGATCGATTCCTTTGCCTATATGCCCCTGCAGGATTTTGGAAATGCCTTTTCCACCTTCATCGCGCAGAATTACGGTGCAAAAAAAGAAGACCGCATCCGGGAGGGAATCCGGTGTGCGGTCAGGACTGCGGTGGTTTTCGCTCTTTGCGTATCGGCGGTGGTCGTGATCTTCGCCAGAGGCTTTCTGCTGATTTTCATTCAGCCTCAGGAAACGGAGATCCTCGCCATCGGCGTTTCCTATCTTCGGGTCGTGGGCGCGTTTTATGTTGGGATTGGCGGGCTGTTTTTGCTCTACGGTCTGTACCGCGCCATCGGCCGTCCGGCCATGTCGCTCGTCCTTACCGTGATCTCGCTGGGAACGAGGGTGCTTCTCGCCTACACGCTTTCCGCTGTCCCGGGAATCGGCGTAACCGGTATCTGGTGGGCGGTGCCCATCGGCTGGGCCCTGGCGGATGTGGCCGGCGCGGGGTATTATGGGTACATACGTAGAAAAGAAAGGAAACAGGCCGGCGGATAAGGCCGGCCTGGCTGAATGATGATGGCGTTCGGCTCTTGATATATCAGGGGGCTTTGTATAAACAAAAAGGAGAACCAGACGCATCCGGTTCTCCTAAGTATGCTCCGTAGAGGCATACCGCAATTCACACTTATAATATACAAGAAATCAAAATAAAATGCAAGTTTTTTTACCTGGCAACAAATGCTTTTAATATGGTGATTTTGGACTGGTTATCAGTATGAATGATTTGGCTGAAGATATTTGTTGGAATGTTCAGCCTTAGTTTATCAACAATATCTTCAAAACCAGATATCATTTTTCTCATGTCTGTTTTGGAGACACAGAGAAGTTTTAATTGATAAATGATAAGGATCAGGTAATCTGTTATCGTATCAAATGTAAGATTATTTATTCCAGTTACATTGGAGATAGCATGCCCCACTTGTTTATCAATTTTTCCCGTTCGGAATCGTGTGTCAAAAATTACATCATTATGTGCAATTGCATTTCTGAGATCTTTGGTCGCATAAATGAGACGTTGCGGCATCATGGCATTTGTATCATCAGCGGGACGAATCCCAAGCTTTTTTGAAATATTTATTCTGCAATTTTATTCCCATTGCCGTATGCATCTGTCTGGACTTTATATATTCGATTACGTAAATCCAGGCGGCGTTTTAATTCGCGTTTGAATTTATCCTCAGCTTTTCGATGATCAGATGCGCTTTTATATGATTTTCCTGTGGTAGAGAACATTTTATAATTATCAAGAAGCTGATTATAGATAACTGCAAAGTTTTCTGAATTAGTGGAAGTAACCAGAGTATCGAGAACATAATTTTTCAGAGCCGTTTCAATTAACATGACAGACGGATAGAACAAAGCCTTTAGCTGCGCGTCAAAATCGTATATTGAAACCAGCTCTTCAAATTTGGTATAGGGAATCTGGTTAGAAGGAGAATAAATATATCGATATCCTTTATATCCATGATAGTACCCTATATTCATTAGTTTTCGTTTTTGTGAAGAACCGAAAATGGCAATACCTTTTTTGTCTCGGAGATACCGCATAAGACCATCAGTACTTTTCGGATGTGGTTCAGATATATGAATGCCCCTTTCGTTAGTAATGATATAAGTATATATCGAAAAATAAGCACCGTTAAGTTTAAGTTTGCGGGGTATTGTGAAGACATTTAACGATCGCCATGCACCGAATGAAATGCATTCATTCGGTCACGGCTGCTGCTGTATAGGGGCGGTTTTGCGTGAATAAATTTTTGAAAATCAATTTAATATTGCCCTTATATAGCCGAAGGTTTTCTCGGAAATGATATAAAAATAATTTAGTAAGCTGTTTTTGGGAAAAACGAAAACGTTCACCCCTTGTTTCCCAAAGAACCGCTTCTGGGATAGGCCTTTTTCTCGTCCGTCAGCCCGGCCAGATAGTCCATGCTGGTTTCAAGAACGAGGGCGATCCGTCTGCACTGTTCATAGGTAAGATAGCGTTTCCCGTTTTCGATTTTGGAATAATCGCTCTGATCGATCCCCGTCAGATGCTGCATCTTGATCTGGGTATAGCCCTTTTCCTTTCTCAGTTCCTTTAATCTGGTCATGATCCCATACCTTTCTTCGCGGAAATGAATGGCGCAGAACCATTTTTCACCGGCCGCGATGGTGTCAACAATCCGGTATAAATACTATTTTTGAATTTCAAATTCAAAACTTTACAACAGTATTATGGGTTATCTGACCTTACAAATTATGGGCAAATTGACCTTATTATATTTGAAAAATAAAAGAAGCAGGAAACCATTTTGTGATTTCCTGCGGGCAGATATCCGGCGCAGCCGGCTGTTCAAGACCGATCATTCTATTCTGATGGGGTGAAAAGCTCATCAACCGTAAGCCCAAGCTCCCTTGCGAGATGAAAGGCCAGGGACAGCGTAGGGTCATACCGGTTGTTTTCTATGGCGTTTGTCAAAAACATTTTACTTTTTGAGGCGGAGCACATGTGGTAAAATCAAACCGGGGAAGGCGTTCCGTTTGTCCGGATCACGGGTGCTGAGAGCGTCTTTCGGAGGTTTGACAGGATAAGGAGGAGGGTTTTGAAAGGCATGAAAACAAAGGTATGGGCACACAGAGGGGCCAGCGCTTACGCGCCGGAAAATACGCTGGAGGCGTTTTCACTTGCCGTCAGGCAGGGAGCGGACGGCGTGGAGCTTGACGTACAGATGACGAAGGACGGGGAGCTGGTGGTGATCCATGACGAAACCATTGACCGGACGAGCGGCGGGCATGGACGGGTGATGGATCATACGCTTTCAGAGCTGAAGAAAATGAAATTCAACCGTACCCATCCGGAATATGAGAACGCCGCCATCCCCACGCTTGAGGAGGTATATGAGCTGCTGAAGCCCGCCGGCCTTGAGATCAATGTGGAGATCAAAACAGGAATTATTTTTTATCCCGAGATTGAAAAGCGGCTTTGCCGGCTGGAGCAGGAGAAGGGGATGGAAGGACGGATCATCTATTCCTCCTTTAACCACTACAGCGCCATGAAAATGAAGGAGCTGAATCCTCGGGCCAGAGTGGGGCTTCTGTATTCCGACGGCTTTCAGAACGTGCCGCAGTATGCGGCAAAGCTGGGCGCTGACGCGCTGCATCCGGCGCTCTATAACCTGCAGTATCCGGGATTTGTGGAGGAATGCAGAGCGCGCGGCCTTCTGCTGCACGTCTGGACGGTGGACAGGCAGGAGGATATCCGCAGGCTGGCGGAGGCGGGAATCGATGCGGTGATCACCAACAGGCCGGATGTGGCCAGAAGGATTGTGGATGGAGGTAAATAATGCTTAAAAAAGAAGGCTTCGACGCATGGGCGTCGGAATATGACGAAAGCGTCCGGAAAACGGACGCATCCTCCGGCTATCCCTTTGCCGGGTACGGAGAGCTGATGGAATGGCTGAGACAGGAGGCAGAGGGTACCAGAAGCGGCGGATACCTGGACGTGGGGATCGGAACCGGGAAGCTTGCCGGGATGCTGTACGATCAGGGGATCCCGGTCTGCGGGATCGATTTTTCGAAGGAAATGCTGAAGGAAGCCGGCAGGAGGATGCCGGACGCCAGACTGATCCTCCATGATTTTTCAAAGGGGCTTCCGGAGGAGCTTGCCGGGAAGCGCTTTGGGGCGATCGTCTGCACCTATGCGATCCACCATCTGGACGACGGGCAGAAGGTAAGGCTGATCCGGGAGCTTCTGGGCTGCCTTGAACCGGGCGGAGGGCTTTATATCGGAGACGTGGCCTTCGCAACCCGGCAGGAGCTGGAGGCGTGCAGGGAGGCCGCCGGAGAGGGCTGGGATGAGGAGGAGAGCTATCCGGTTGTGGAGACCCTCGCGCCTTATTTCCCGGAACCGGATTATCCGGGGATGCGCTTTCGCAGGTTTTCCTTCTGCACGGGAGCGATCTACTGGAAAAAAGAGGCGCAGGATGCCGCGGTTGTATGAGCTTTTAAGCCGGATTGAAAACCTGTCATAGGACATACCATCCGCCAATAGATTAGTAAAAAAGGCGGATGGTATTTTTATGGAAAAAAAGCGCATGAAAAAAACGGCTGTCCCGTCTGAAGGAAAAGCTCTCCGTCGGGGGCTTTCCCTGCTCACAGCCTGTCTTATGACGGTTCTGCTCGCCGCCTGCACTCCTTCCGTCGAGCAGAGCGAATCCCAGGATGAGATGGAATTTACGGTGGTGAGCGAGGACCGGCTGCCGGAGGAGCTGAAGGAGATCGTAGAGGAAAAAAAGGAGAACGCCTTCAAGCTCACCTATGCGGATGAGGGGTATCTTTATATCTGCACCGGATACGGGAAGCAGGACAGCGGCGGCTACAGCATCACGGTGGATTCCCTGTACGAGACGGAAAACGCCATTTATGTGAACACGAACCTGCTGGGGCCAAAGGCGGGAACCGCATCCGGAAACAGCCCGTCCTATCCCTATATCGTGATCAAGGTGGAATTCCGGGATAAGACGGTGGTGTTTGACTGAAAGCAGATGACGAGCAAACTGTAACACGGGTACTGTCAAAAATGTATGGCGGACGTTTGCATGATTTACTTTGTGGGCTGTGTGAGGTAAAATAATCATAAAAAACGGCGGAATCGTACGAAAGGATGAAATTCATGAGCGAATTAAACAGAAAATACCAGATCGATACGGCGGAGAACCGGGAATTTCTGGAGAAGATCCGAAATGATCTGCTCCGCTTCGGACACAGCTTTCCTTCGCCGGGCGGAAGCTCCTACTATCTGGGAGACGACGGCACGCCCTGGAAGGATCGCAGCAGGGAAACGTGGATCACCAGCCGCATGGTGCATGTGTACAGCCTGGGAAGCTTCCTGGGACATGAGGGAAGCGAGGCTCTTGTGGACGCGGGCTTAAAAGGCCTTAAGGGAGAGCTGCACGATGCGGAAAACGGCGGCTGGTATGCGGGACTGACCGCGGACGGCGGCATCCTGCCGAACAAGCAGTGCTATGCCCATGCGTTCGTGATCCTTGCGGCGTCCTCCGCGGTCCTTGCCGGAAGGCCGGGGGCGAAGGAGCTTCTGGACGACGCGCTTGCTCTGTATGACTTGCGGTTCTGGAACGAGGAGGAGGGACTTTCCTGCGATACCTGGAATACGGAATTTACCGTTCTGGACGGCTACAGGGGGCTGAATGCCAACATGCATACGGTGGAGGCCTTCCTTGCTGCCGCGGACGTCACCGGCGAGGAAAAATACCGGGTGAGAGCCGGACGCATCATCGACCATGTGGCAGTCTGGGCCAGGGACAACGGCTGGAGGATCCCGGAGCATTTCACCAGCGAGTGGGTGCCGGAGCTGGAGTGCAATAAGGATAAGCCGGACGACCAGTTTAAGCCCTATGGAGCCACGCCCGGCCACGGCATCGAGTGGGCAAGGCTGATCTCCCAGTGGGCGCTTTCCACGTACCGGGACGACAGGGAAGGGGCGGCCCCGTATCTGGGGCTTTCCCGCAATCTGTATGACAGAGCGGTTGCGGACGCCTGGAACGCGGACGGCGCACCCGGCATCGTGTACACCACGGACTGGGAAGGAAAGCCGGTGGTACACGACCGTATGCACTGGACCCTTGCGGAAGCTATCAACACATCCTCCGTGCTCTGGCATGTGACCGGAGAACAGCGGTATGCGGACGACTACGCCCGGTTTATGCAGTATCTGGACGAGAAGGTTCTGGATCACGTAAATGGCTCCTGGTTCCACCAGCTTGACAGGAACAATAACGTGATCGGCACCGTCTGGCCCGGAAAATCCGACCTGTATCACGCCCTGCAGGCCACGCTGATCCCTTATCACGCGGCGGATCTTTCCATTGCGCCTGCGGTGAAGGAAGGGAAAACAATCTGACAGAAAAACACTTTAAATGCCGGAAAGCCTTTCTGCCCGACGGGGCGGGAGGGCTTTTTTGGCAGGCTTTTCGGGTGGACAGAATATATCTTTGTTCGCATTGACATGGAACACCGCCTTTTCGAGGCGTTTTTTTTATGGTATGATAAATAAAACAAAAATAGGAATACCACCTGAAAGAAAGGACAAAACAAATTTATGAATATCACAATCCAGCCCTTAACCCAGTCCAACCGCGCGGATTTCTTTGATTTTTTTGACAACCGCGCATTTACAGATGATTCACCGTATAATCCATGCTACTGCTGCTGCTTTCACATGACGCCGGAGGAGGTAAAGAACGGCGTCGGACAGCGGGCACAGGAACTGGGCGGCGGGTATGAGGGGCTGCGCGGAGCGCTCCGGGAAGCGGCGGAAAGGCTTATGGAGCAGGGGATCATGCAGGGGTATCTGGCCTACGACGGGGAACTGGCGATCGGCTGGTGCAATGCGAATGACCGGCAGAACTATCTCAGGACCGGTTCCTTTAACCCGGGAAAACAGCAGGAGGAGGATTACTGCATTGCGCCCGGAGAAAAAGGGAAGGTGAAGGCCGTCGTCTGCTTTGAGATCGCCCCGGAATACCGTGGGAAGGGGATCGCCGGATCGCTGCTGCAGCGGGTTCTGGAGGACGCGAAAACGGACGGTTTTGAATTGGCGGAGGTTTATCCCCAGGAGCTGGAAGCGCCGACGGTCTATGATTTTACCGGGCCGGCGGCGATGTACCAAAAAGCGGGCTTTGAGGAAGCGGCCCGCCATGGAAAAACCATCGTCATGAGAAAGAGGCTGTGAAAAAAAGGAGGACACACATGCTGCTGATTCAGAACGCTCATCTGATCGACCCGGCGTCCCGCACGGATGGCATCCGGGACATCCTGATCGAGGGAGAGAAAATACGGAAGATCGGGGAGCACATCGCCCCGGAGGAAGCCGGGGACGCCGCTTCCCTTACCGTCCTGAACGCCGAAGGGCTGACTGCCGTTCCCGGCCTGGTGGACGCCCATGTGCATTTCCGGGATCCCGGCTTTACCTATAAAGAAGACATTGAAAGCGGGGCGCAGGCCGCTGCTGCGGGCGGCGTGACCACGGTGGTGCTCATGGCGAACACGAAGCCCTGCGTGGACAATGCGGAAATCCTCCGCTATGTGCTGGAAAAAGGAGCGAATACGCCGATCCATGTGGAAACCTGCGCCAATGTGACCCTGGGTATGAAGGGGAAAGAGCTGGTTGACATGAAGGGGCTTCACGCCGCCGGAGCCGTGGGCTTTACGGACGACGGGATCCCGCTTCTTTCGGAGGAAACTGCGAGGGCGGCCATGGAGGCCGCGGCTGCGGAAGGGGTTCCCATCAGCTTTCATGAGGAAAATCCGGCCTTCATTCAGAATAACGGGATCAATGCGGGAAAGGCCAGCGCCCATTTCGGGATCGGAGGTTCGGACAGGCAGGCGGAGATCGACATGGTGCGGCGGGACGTGAGGCTTGCGGAAGAAACAGGAGCCTGCGTGGTGATCCAGCACATCAGCACGAAGGAGGCGGTGGAGCTGGTGAGGCAGGCGAAGGAGAAAGGAGCCGACGTGCACGCGGAGGCGACTCCCCATCATTTTACCCTGACGGAGGAGGCGGCCATCCGCTTCGGAACGCTTGCCAAGATGAACCCGCCCCTGCGGGAGGAGGCGGACCGGCAGGCTATCCTGGAGGGCCTTGCGGACGGAACCATCGATATGATCGCCACCGATCATGCGCCCCACAGCGCGGAGGAAAAGAGCAGGCCGGTCACCGAGGCGCCCAGCGGAATCATCGGCCTGGAGACCTCGCTGGCGCTCGGCGTTTCAGAGCTGGTGGATACGGGACGGCTTTCCCTCATGCAGCTCATGGAGCGCATGTCCCTCGCTCCGGCCAGGCTGTACGGGCTGGATGCGGGATATGTGGCGGAGGGAGGCCCCGCGGATCTGGTACTGTTTGATCCCGCGGAAGCATGGACACCGCAGCGTTTTTCTTCCCGCTCCCAGAATTCCCCCTTCCTCGGCCAAACCCTGAAGGGGAGGATCCATGCGACGATCTGCCGGGGCAGGGTGGTCTACGGCTCCTGCTGATACTGCTCCTGCTGACGGGAAGCTTCGTCGGCAGGGGCCTTCGCGGGCCCAGTCTCATTGCGGACCTGCTTCGCAAAGGGAGCTCCGAGAAACGGATCAAAAGGAATCAAAAAAACGGCGTTTACAGAATAAAACCGCCTGAAAAAAGAGAGAGGTACAAACGATCATGACGGCAAAAAAGAGAAAAGAACAGGCGCAGGTGCTGGCCCAGAAGCAGCTTGCGCCAGGCATTTACGACTGCCTTTTGAAAACTGCGCTGGCCAAAGACGCAAAGCCGGGCCAGTTCATCGCGCTCTATCCGAAGGATAAGAGCACGCTGCTTCCCCGTCCCATCAGCATCTGCGAGGCGGGCGTGCAGGCGGAGACCCTGCGCATCGTTTACCGGGTCGCGGGAGCGGGAACAAGAGAATTTTCCGGGCTGAAGGAAGGGGACAGCGTGGATATCCTGGGCGTGCTGGGAAACGGCTTTCCTCTGGACGCGGTGCGGGAGGATCAGACCGCCTTTCTGATGGGCGGCGGCATCGGCGTACCGCCCATCCTGGAGCTTGCAAAGCGCCTGCGGTGCAGAAAGCAGATCATCATGGGCTACCGGGACGCGGACTGCTTCCTGAAGGAGGATTTTGAACAAAACGGGGAGGTTTTCATCGCCACGGAGGACGGAAGCGCGGGAACGAAGGGAAACGTGATGGACGCCATCCGGGAAAACGACCTGAAGGCCGACGTGATCTTTGCCTGCGGACCGCTTCCCATGCTCCGCGCCATCAAGAAATATGCCGAAGAGGCGGGGATCGACGCTTACATTTCCCTGGAGGAGCGAATGGCCTGCGGCGTGGGAGCCTGTCTTGGCTGCGTGTGCAAAACCGTGAAGAAGGATGCCCATTCCCATGTGAATAACGCCCGCATCTGCACGGACGGCCCTGTTTTTGAAGCAAAGGAGGTGGAGATCTGATGAAAACATCGGTAAGCCTTGCGGGAATCGAGCTGAAGAACCCTGTCATGACCGCGTCCGGCACCTTCGGCTCCGGTATGGAATACAGTGAATTTGTGGACTTAAACGGCCTTGGAGCCGTGGTCACCAAGGGAGTGGCAAACGTGCCCTGGCCTGGCAATCCCACGCCCAGAGTGGCGGAGGTTTACGGCGGAATGCTCAACGCCATCGGCCTGCAGAATCCCGGCATCGACGTTTTTCTGGAGAGGGACCTGCCTTTCCTGAAGCAGTACGACACCAAAGTGATCGTCAATGTGTGCGGTAAAACGGTGGAGGACTATCTGGAGGTGGTGGAGCGGCTTGCGGACGCTCCCGCGGATATGCTGGAGATCAACGTTTCCTGCCCCAACGTGAAGGAGGGAGCCATCGCCTTCGGTCAGAAGGCGGACTGCCTGTATGATATCACCGCCGCCATTAAGAAAAAGGCCGCCCAGCCGGTCATCATGAAGCTGAGCCCCAACGTCACCGATATCACCGAGATGGCGCGGGCGGCGGAAGCGGCGGGAGCGGACGCCATTTCCCTGATCAACACCCTGACCGGGATGAAGATCGATATTCATAAAAGAAGCTTCGTCCTTGCCAACAAAACGGGCGGCATGTCCGGCCCTGCGGTAAAGCCCGTCGCCGTCCGCATGGTTTACCAGTGCGCCCAGGCCGTGAAGATTCCCATCGTGGGCATGGGAGGCATCATGACCGCCGGGGATGCCCTGGAATTCATCATGGCGGGAGCGACGGCGGTGGCAGTGGGCTGCGCCAATTTCATCAATCCATACGCCACGCAGGAAATCGCCTCCGGCATCGAAGCTTTTATGAAAAAAGAAGGCGTTTCGGATATCGCGGAGCTGATCGGCTGCGTACATTAAGCTGCGCGCCGCCCCGCTGCGCAGGAAAGCCGGCCGCTGCGCGCTGTCAGCGCTTCCGCGATCAGCTTTCCTGAAAATGGTTCTAAATCCCCTCCATGCGAATACACTGTACAAAGCAGCGCATGGAGGGTATTTTTATGGAGCTGATCAGGAAGAATATACATATCGACCGTGTAAAATGCAGAGCGGGAACACAGGTGGCGCTGGAGGACGACATCAACATCACGGACGCCAGGCCGGACGTTTACCAGCTCGTGCAGGAACAGGGAGAGATCGTCATTGAGGAGCTTCGCTCGTCGCAGGATCATGTCCGGGTGAAGGGATTTCTCAAATTCACCGTGCTTTATCTTTCCGACGACGATGTGCGCAGACCGTCCAGCATGGAAGGAAATCTCCCCTTTGACGAACAGATCTACATGGAGGGCGTTGCGCCTACAGACGGCGTGGCCGTGAAAAAGGAGCTGGAGGATCTGAGCGTTGGCATCATCAATTCCCGCAAGCTGAGCGTCCAGGCCCTGATCAGCTTAAGCCTTCATGTGGAGGAGCTGTACGACGAGGAGGCGGCCGTGGAGCTTTCGGGAGAGGAGCCAGTGGAGCTGAAACGGAAGGTCATCGATCTGGCGGGACTTGCCATTCAGAAAAAGGATATTTTCCGCATCCGGGAGGAGATCGCGCTTCCCTCGGGACATCCGAACATTTTTGAGATCTTCTGGATGACCTGCGGGCTTTCCGACGTGCAGTTTCGGCTTTCGGACGGCAGGATCGCCGTACAGGGGCAGGTACAGCTTTTCTTCCTCTACGAAGGGGAAGGAGAGGGACGGCCGGTGGCCTGGCATGAGGCTTCGCTCCCCTTCAGCGGCGTTTTGGACTGCCAGGGGCTGCGGGAGGCGATGGTGGATGATATCGCCTGCACCATCGGCCATAAGGAGATCGAGGTGAAGGCGGACGCGGACGGCGAGGAGCGCGTGATCGGCCTGGAGCTGGTGCTGGATCTGGACATGAAGATCTATGAGGAGGAGCAGACCGAGATCCTTTCCGACGTATACGGCGTGACCAAGGAGATCGACGTGGTCACGGGAACGGCGAAGCTGAAGAACCTTCTGATGAAAAATACGGGACGGACACGGCTTAGCGGCCATTTTAAGGTGGCGGAGGGCATGCCCGCGATCCAGCAGATCTGTCACAGCGGCTGTATGGTCCAGCTTGCGGAGGTGCGTATCGTGGAGGAGGGACTTCGCATCACCGGCGCGGCCGTGGTGGAAAGCCTGTATATGACTCAGGATCCCGAGCTTCCCTACAGCAGCTTTGAGGGCACGATCCCCTTCAGCTACGTGCTGGAGATCCCCGGCATCCGGGAGAGCTGCACCTGGCGGCTGGAGACCGCGGTCTGCGAGCTTTCCGTCACAATGACGGACGGAGAGGAAGCGGACGTGAAGCTGGTGATCGTTTTTAAAGGAATCGTTTTTGACAATTACGAGGAACCCATGATCCGGGATATCCGGGTCTCGGAGCCGGATCCGGAAAAGCTGGGAGCCCTTCCCGGCATCGTGGCCTACATCGCGAGGGAGGGGGAGAGCCTGTGGGATATCGGGAAACGCTATTATGTTCCGGTGGCTCAGATCCGGGAGATCAACGAGCTTGCGGGCGACGAGATCCAGCCGGGAGAAAAGCTTCTGATCGTAAAGGGCGTCTCCTGAGGACGGTCGAGATGGCCGCATGCTGCCGCGAACCGCGGCCGGACGGCCCAGACGGCCATTGACGGGACGACGGGAATTGTTTATAATCAAAAACAATCAGTGTATACAAAAGGGGAAGGAATGGGGAACGGATGGATAAACTGACGCTGAAGGCAATGGCAAAGATCAATCTGGGTCTGGATGTGGTAAGACGCAGGCCGGACGGCTATCATGAGGTGAGGATGATCATGCAGACCGTGAAGCTGTATGACAGACTCACCTTTGAAAAAAGGAAGGAAGACGCCCTTACCATGGAAGCCAATATGAAGAAGCTTCCCGTGGACGGAAACAACCTGATCATCCGGGCGGCTTCCCTGTTGAAGGAGGAATTCGGGATCAGAGAGGGGCTTCATATCCGTCTGGATAAGCGGATCCCGGTTGCGGCGGGAATGGCCGGGGGAAGCACGGACGCGGCCGCCGCGTTTGTGGCGGTGAACCGGCTCTTCGGCCTGGGGCTTACGAAGGAGCAGCTCTGTGAGCGGGCGGTGAGGATCGGCGCGGACGTGCCCTACTGCATCTGCGGCGGCACGGCCCTCAGCGAGGGGATCGGAGAAAAGCTGACCCCGCTCCCTTCCGCGCCGGACTGCTTTGTGATCGTGGCAAAGCCCCATATCCATGTTTCCACGAAATGGGTCTATCAGAATCTGCATCTGGATCAGGTGAAGGAGCATCCGGATATCGACGGCATGGTGGAAAGCATTCGCCGGGGGGAGCTTTCCGGCGTTGCGGACAGGCTGTCAAACGTGCTTGAGACCGTCACCGTTCCCAAATATCCGGTGATCGCGCAGATCAAGGAATTTCTTGGAAAGAGGGGAGCGCTGGGGGCCCTGATGAGCGGAAGCGGCCCGACGGTATTCGCCCTGTTCGACGATGAAAGAAAAGCGCAGAGCGCGCTGGAGGAGCTGAAAAAAACAGGCCTTACGGCGCAGGCGTATCTGACCACCCTTACGGATACTACCTGCGTGGAATGAGCGTTCTGCCGGAGAGACCGGCCGGGAAAAGGGAAACGACGAAGGAGGATGGATGAAGACGGAAGAAAAAGCAAACGAATATCTGCCCCTCAGGGATGTGGTGTTCAACACGCTGCGCGAAAGCATTCTGACAGGGGAGATGAAGCCCGGGGAACGGCTGATGGAGATCCATCTGGCAAACCGTCTCGGAGTGAGCCGCACGCCGATCCGGGAAGCGATCCGCATGCTGGAGCTGGAAGGGCTGGTCACCATGATCCCCCGAAGGGGAGCGGAGGTAGCCCAGATCACGGAAAAAGGGCTGAGGGATGTGCTTGAGGTGCGCCAGGCTCTGGACGCCCTCGCCATGGAGCTTGCCTGCGAGCGCATTACGGAGGAGGAGATCCGCCAGCTTCGCAGGGCCTGCGATACCTTCGTGCAGACGACGCGCACCCAGGACGCGGTCCGCATCGCCCAGGCCGACGTGGCGCTTCATGATATCATCGTGCGCGCCAGCGGCAACGACAGGCTGATTCAGATGGTGGGCAACCTGTCCCAGCAGATGTACCGCTACCGGCTGGAATATATCAAGGACGTCAGCCAGCACGGCCGCCTGATCGAGGAGCATGAGGAAATCTACCGCTGCATCCGGAGCAGGGACCGGGAGGCCGGAGCGAAGGCCATCCGGATGCACATTTACAATCAGGAGCAGTCCATTCTGACCCAGATTCAGCAGAAAAAGAAGGGGCCGCGCTCCAGAGGCGTATAAAACCTCCTCCTGCGTCAATACTCTCCGTAAAAGCAAAAAGGAGAGTGCGGCATGCAGGCTGGAAGGGAATATTGGAAAAATATAGTGGAGGAAGCCGTTTTTGGACGGGTGAACGGACGTGAGAACGGGCAGGAAAGCGCACAGGGGCATGAACGGGAGCGCGAACGGAACAAAAAACGCTGTCTGCAGGACGGCGGAAGGCTTTCGGACAGCGAAGAACAGCCTGCGGGCAGGAAGCGGATACAATGGAAGGAGCTTGCCGCGGCGGCCCTTCTGATGCTCTGCTTCTGGGGCCTTTTTTATCCGGAGCTTGCCCTTCCGCCGGAAACCTATCAAAAGACGGACGGCAGCGCTCCGGACGCGTCGGACTATGAAAAGCTCCTGAACGCGGAGAAAGGCGAGCTTCGGATCACCTTCAGCTTCCTGGGAAAAAAGCAGGGGAAGCGGACGGAGGCCGGGCAGAGGCCGGAAACGGAAACACACAGGGAGGATGATGACATTGGAATTGCTGGAAAACAGAGAGAAGCCCATCGGAGTGTTTGATTCAGGCGTGGGCGGCCTGACCGTGATGCGGGAGATCATGCGCCAGCTCCCCGATGAAAAGATCGTATATTTCGGGGACACGGCCCGCGTGCCCTACGGGAGCAAATCCCGGGAGACGGTGGTCCGCTATTCCGAGCAGATCGTGCGGTTTTTGCAGACACAGCAGGTAAAGGCCATTGTGGTGGCCTGCAACACGGCGAGCGCCTACGCGCTGGAGGCGCTGGAGGAAAAAACGGAGCTTCCCATCATCGACGTGGTGAAGCCGGGGGCGAAGACGGCCGTGGAGACCACGAAGAACGGCCGCGTGGGCGTGATCGGAACGGAAGGCACCGTGGGAAGCGGCATTTATTCCAGCTACATACATCAGATCGATCCGAAGGTTCAGGTGACGGGAAAAGCCTGTCCCCTGTTTGTGCCTCTAGTTGAGGAGGGGCTGTGGGAGGATCCGGTGACGGATGAGATCGCCTCCCGCTACCTGGCGGAGCTGATCGATATCGGGATCGACACCCTGGTTCTGGGCTGCACCCATTATCCCCTGATCCGCAAAACCGTGGGAAAGATCATGGGAGAGGGCGTTACCCTGGTGAATCCGGCTTATGAGACGGCGGTGGAGCTGAAGGAGCTGCTTTCGCAGCAGGGACTTTTAAGCCCGGGAGCGCCCGCGCTGGGAGAGAACCGCTACCGTTTTTACGTGAGCGACGCGGCGGAAAAATTTAAGCGCTTTGCCAATTCCATCATCAAATACGGGATCCTTTCCGCAAAAACAATTCCGATAGAGGAATATTAAAACGGACGAAACCACAGGGAAGTCTTCTTCAAAAAAAGAGAAAGGGAGGGCCGCAGAGGCGGCGGATCGAGAGTTTTAGCCATGACAAAAGAAGTAATGCTCACCATACGCGGGCTGCAGTTTGACCAGGGCCCGGACAGCGAAGAGATCGAAACTGTGCAGTGGGGGAAGTATTATAAAAAGGACGGAACGCATTATATCATCTATGACGAGATGATGGAGGGCTTTGAGGAGCCGGTCAGAAACATCATAAAGATCCGGAAACAGGAAATGAACCTGACGAAGCGGGGCGCGGTGAATGTCTATATGGCGTTTGAAGAATGCAAAAAGAACGTCACCAATTATCTCACCCCTTATGGCAGCCTGCTGATCGGCATGGATACCAGACGGGTGAAATTTTCGGAAGGGGAGGAGGAGATCCGCCTTCTGGTGGAATACGCCCTGGAGGTAAACTACGAATATCTGGCGGACTGCCGCATCGAGATCCGCGTCCAGCCCGCGGGAAAGACAGCCCCGGACGCAAGGCTTCCGGTTGAAAAGAAAGGCATTTCCACCGCCCATATGAAGCCTCAGGACAGAGGAGAATCGGATTCGCGGATGAGAATGTAGATAAAAATACAAAAACAGGGGGAATCAGGATATGATCTTCAGACTGAAAAATATACCGGAGGGGTACGGACAGGCAGCCGCGGAGCTGCTTCGCGAGAGAGGATACGAAGTATGTGCTCCCGGAGAGAGCGGAGCAGAAAAAGAGGCTGAAGCCGGAAGAGGGCCGGTGGTTGACATAAGCATCGTTCCGACCGCAGAAAAGAAGGTTGCGGCGGCCTATACCGCGAAAGACGGCGGGGAGGCGTCCGGCGGCGCTCCGACCGCGGAAAATGTTCCGTCAGCAAGCGCTCCGGCCGCAGGCAGCGC
Organism: Candidatus Eisenbergiella merdavium; assembly: GCA_019119595.1. Lineage (GTDB taxonomy): Bacteria > Bacillota > Clostridia > Lachnospirales > Lachnospiraceae > Eisenbergiella > Eisenbergiella merdavium. Next base: position 74,206 of record DWWS01000006.1, read on the forward strand.
AGTGCTTTCATCATGCGGCAGGGCATTTATCTTCCGCGCTCTGATGCGGCTGGTGCGGGAGCTGGAAAAAAGAGGATGCGAAGAAAGCTTTCTGGTGGAGGAGAAGGTATGGCTGGACCGTAACGGCGTCATGCTGGACTGCTCCAGAAACAGCGTGCTCACTGTGGAGCGGATCAAATGGTATATCCGTTTTGAAGCGTCGCTCGGCATGAACACGCTGATGCTGTATACGGAGGACACCTATGAGGTGCCGGAATATCCTTACTTCGGCGCATACAGGGGCCGCTACAGCAGCGAAGAGCTTAGGGAGCTTGCCGAATACGCCGACCGGTTCGGCATTGAGATGATCCCCTGCATCCAGGCGCTCGCCCACCTGAAAAATACGCTGCGCTGGGAGGCTATGGCAGGCATGCAGGATACCGACGATATCCTGATGGTGGGAGACGAGGAGGTTTACCGCTTCGTGGAGGCCTGCATCCGCCGGGCCACGGAGCCCTTCCTGACGAAGCGGGTTCACTTGGGGATGGATGAAGCCTGGTCGCTGGGGCTTGGCAGATATCTGCATAAGAACGGCTATCATCCCAAGACGGAGATCATGGCGGCCCACCTGGAGAGGGTGGCCGGAATCTGCCGCTCCCTGGGACTGGAGCCCATGATCTGGAGCGACATGTACCTTCGCATGAGCTCGAAAAACAACGACTACTACGACCTCCCTCTGGATATGGATCTTTCCGGGGCGGTGAAGCCGCCGCAGGATGTGACCCTGGTCTACTGGGACTATTATCATACGGATGAAAATTTCTACAGACAGTACCTGCGCATGCACAGACAGCTATCCGACCAGGTGATCTTCGCCGGAGGAGGCTGGGTATGGAACGGCGTATCTCCCAACCTGCAAGGGGCGAGGGATACCACGGAGCCGGCCATGCGTGCGGTAAAGGCGGCGGGGATCCGGGAGGCGGTCTGCACCATGTGGCAGGACGACGGCGCGGAAACCCCGATGGGCGCCGGACTTTCCTCCATCGTCCGCTTTGCGGAGCACGGCTTCGCAGAGGAGATTTCAGAGGAAGCGCTGAGAGAGCAGTTCGCCTTTTTAACGGGGGCTCCCTGGGAGGCCTATGAGCTGCTGGGAGAATTCGACCGCCCGCAGGGCAGCGGATTTTATGACAATCCGTCCAAATTCCTGCTCTATCAGGACGCGCTGATGGGCCTGTTCGATGAGCAGGTGAAGGACTGGGACGTGCAGGCCTGGTACGAACGGCTGCGCGGCGCCCTTCAGAAGCTGGAGGATGTCACAGCATGGCAGGACGGCGCGGGCGTTCCCCTTCGGGACGGCTATGCGCACAGCGTGCTTTCCCTGTATATCCGCCTGGCGGATGCACTTTCCGTTAAGGCTCCCCTGGGCAGAAAGCTGCATGAGGCATACGGGAAAAAGGACATGGAGGCGCTTGCGGCTCTGGCGGAAAAGGAAATCCCTCTTGCGATGGAAAAGATCCGCGTATACCGCGACTGCAGGGAAGCGCTCTGGAATCTGGAAAGCCGCATCTTCGGCTTCGAGGTGCTCGATATCCGCATCGGCGGCCTGCTTGCCCGCCTGGAGAGCGCGAAGAAGCGGGTGGAGGCCTATGTGAAGGGCGAGACGGACAGTCTGCCCGAGCTGGAGGAGCCCAGACTTCCCTTCCGACCGGTGAGGGAGGGCGAGGAGCATACCCTCTGCGCCTGCAACAGCTGGAGCAGGATCGTTTCCGCCTCACCGATTTAACATGTGAGGCAGGAAGGAGCAGACGGATTGATGAAGGACTGTGAAAAGAAAAGGCTTCCCGTTGGAATTGAGAGCTTTAAAGAAATCCGTACAGAAGGATTTTATTATGTGGATAAGACGACTTTGATCAGGGATCTGCTTCACCAGTGGGGAAAGGTTAATCTGTTTACCAGACCGAGGAGATTCGGCAAGTCTCTGAATATGAGCATGCTGCAGTCCTTCTTTGAGATCGGCTGTGACGGAAAATTGTTTGACGGGCTTGCGATCTCGAAAGAAACGGCTCTCTGTGAAAAATATATGGGAAAATTTCCGGTGATATCCATCAGCCTGAAAAATGTGGACGGCGCGGATTATGAGACGTCGCGGGCTCTGTTATGCTCGCTCATTGTTGATGAGGCCATGCGCTTTTATGATCTGCTGGAGAGCAGCAGCCGTCTGAATCCGGTGGAACGCCGCCGATATGAACAGCTTGTCTGCGCGTTTCCAGAGAAAGCATTTTTACAGGACTGAATAATATGAATGTCCTGTCGATCATGGACGTGCAGTTTGAAGAGCATTTCGGATTTAATGACGAGGAAGTAAAGGCGCTTCTGGCATATTACGGAATCGAAGAGGCCTATGAGGACGTAAAGGCCTGGTATGACGGATATCGCTTTGGAAATATCCGGGCCTATTGCCCGTGGGACGTGATCAGCTATGCGGATAAGCGGAGAAGCGACCCGACCCTCTACCCGGAATCCTACTGGATCAATACCAGCGGAAATGATATCGTGAGGCATCTGCTTGAAAACGCCTCGGCGGGGACGCGGGAGGAGGTGGAACGGCTGATCGCCGGAGAGTCGGTTCTGAAGGAGATCAGAAACGAGCTGACCTACCGGGATATCTATGATTCGGAAGATAACGTCTGGAGCGTGCTGTTTACAACGGGATATCTGACGCAGAACGGCAGGCCGGATCCCAGAAGGCGGAACCTGGTGAGGCTGGTCATTCCCAATGAGGAGATCCGGAGTATTTTCATGACCCAGATCCAGGACTGGATGCAGGCCGCCGTAAGAAAGGACGCCGGGGAGCTGGAAACCTCCTGCGCCGAGGCTCTGAGGCAGATTGAAGAAAAGGATTATGCCGCGAGACTGCGCGGAGAGGGAATGGATACCGTCCTTGCGTATGGCTTTGCCTGCTATAAAAAGAGATGCCGGACGGAGCTGAAAAGGATGGATAATCCATAAAGAGGATGGAAACCCATAAAAGGCGCAGACGATCCATGAAATGGGATGGATGGCGGCATTTGCCTGAAATTTTTACCCCTCAAAGGGAGAAGGGAGAACGCGGTGGCAGACATTCGCGGAAGTATTACGGAGCTGATCGGAAAAACGCCCCTGATGGCGCTTGAAAATTATGGAAGAAGGGCCGGGCTGGAAGGAGTGACGCTTCTGGCCAAACTGGAGTATCTGAATCCCACCGGAAGCGTGAAGGACCGGGCGGCGCTGCAGATGCTTCTGGATGCGGAGGCGGACGGAAGGCTTAAGCCGGGCGCGACGGTGATCGAGCCGACCAGCGGCAACACGGGGATCGGGCTGGCGGCGATCGCGGCGGCGCGGGGCTATCATGTGATCCTGACCCTGCCGGAAACCATGAGCCTGGAGCGCAGAAAGCTGCTTGCGGCTTACGGGGCCGAGATCGTCCTGACGCCCGGAAAAGAAGGGATGAAGGGGGCGATCGCAAAGGCGCAGGAGCTTCATGAGAGCCTTCCCGGCTCGTTCATCCCGGGGCAGTTTGACAATCCCTCCAACGCAAAGGCGCATCTTCTGACCACGGGGCCGGAGATCTGGGAGGATACGGACGGCAGGGTGGACATTTTTGTGGCGGGCGTTGGCTCCGGCGGCACCATCACGGGCGTTGGAGCCTTCCTGAAGCAGAAAAAGCCCTCCGTGCAGGTGATCGCGGTGGAGCCTGCCTCCTCCGCCGTCCTCTCCGGAAAAGAAGCGGGTGCCCACGGGCTTCAGGGCATCGGCGCGGGCTTTGTCCCCGGCGTCCTGGACACGGAGGTTTACGATGAGGTCATCCCGGTGAAGGAGGAGGAAGCCTACGACGCGGGCCGGAGGCTGGCCGCGCAGGAGGGCATTCTTGCGGGAATTTCCTCCGGGGCGGCGCTTTATGCGGCAGAGCTTCTTGCCGGACGGCCGGAAAACAGAGGAAAAATGATCGTCGTACTGCTTCCGGATTCCGGAGACCGATACCTGTCCACGCCGCTGTTTGCGGATAACCCGTGAGCAGTACCCGCCTGTTACAGTGCACTGGCAAGCCGGCGAACTGTGACCCGGCCCGATAGCCGATTCCGGACGTCGGGCCGGCCTGCCTATTTACAGAAACGGCCGGGATGTGGTATGATTGGTTCAATCTTGAGAAAATGAGCGTGTACGGCGCACGTATATGGCGGACGATGTGCGCGTATTGCGGACATGTGCCATACGGCCCAACAACCGTGCGGAGAAACAAAAGCGAGGGGAGCAGATCGGAATGGAAGCATCCAAAACATCCCAGACACCCAAAACACCCATCATTCAGATCCGGAATGTGTCCAAAACCTTCCGGACAAAGGATGGAGAGGTGGAGGCCTTAAAGCAGATCAGCCTGGACATCCAGGCAGGAGATATCTACGGCATCATCGGCATGTCGGGAGCGGGAAAGAGCACGCTGGTGCGCTGTCTGAATTTTCTGGAAAAGCCCACCGAAGGAACGGTGGTGATCGACGGAACGGATCTTTCCGCCTGCAGCGATAAGGAGCTTCGGAAGGTGAGAAACGGCATTGCCATGATCTTCCAGCATTTCAATCTGCTGATGCAGAGGACGGTGCTTGACAATGTGTGCTTTTCTCTGGAAATCCTCGGAATGAAAAAGAAGGACGCCAGGCAGAAGGCGAAGGAGCTTTTGAAGGTCGTGGAGCTGGAGGAAAAGGCGGACGCCTATCCGGCGCAGCTTTCCGGCGGACAGAAGCAGAGAGTGGCTATCGCGCGGGCGCTGGCAATGGACCCAAGGATCCTTCTCTGCGACGAGGCCACCAGCGCGCTGGATCCCAGGACCACCCGTTCCATCCTGGAGCTTTTGTCCAGGATCAACAGGGAATACGGGATCACCATCGTGATCATCACTCATGAGATGAGCGTGGTGCAGGAAATCTGCAGCCATGTGGCGATCATCGACGGCGGAAGCCTGGTGGAAACGGGAACCGTGGAGGAGGTCTTTACCTCGCCAAAATCGAAGGCGGCGAGAAGGCTGGTGTTCCAAGGAGAAAAGAAGACCCCGATCATGACCAGCAAGCGCTGCATTCGTATTGTCTTCACGGAAAATTCCTCCTTCGAGCCCGTGATCGCAAATATGGTGCTGGAATGCAGGGCGTCGGTGAACATCCTGCTTGCGGACACCCAGGATGTGGGAGGCATCGCGAGAGGGCAGATGGTCCTTCAGCTCCCGGAAGATGCGCAGACGGCGGAACGGATGATCCAATATCTGAAGGACAGAAAATTAACGGTGGAAGAGCTGGACGATTATGTGGGGGTGGACGGTTATGTGGAATAGTGCGACAGTAATGATGATCGTGGAGGGCACGTTTGCCACCATTTATATGACGCTTCTTTCCACGCTGATGGCCTATGTGATCGGGCTTCCTGTGGGCGTGGCGCTGGTGGTGACGGGACGCGAGGGGCTTAAGCCCAGCGCGGCGGTGAACAAGGTTCTGGATGTGATCGTAAACATCACCCGGAGCATTCCCTTTTTGATCCTTCTGATCCTGGTGATCCCGCTGACCAGAGCCATTGTGGGAAAAAGCTACGGCCCGAGCGCCACGGTGGTTCCCCTGACTCTTGCGGCGGCGCCCTTTGTGGCAAGGCTGGTGGAATCCTCTCTGCTCGAGGTGGACAGGGGCGTGGTCGAAGCGGCGAAGAGCATGGGCGCGGGCATTCCCACCATCGTGATGAAGGTGATGCTGCTGGAGGCGCGTTCCTCCCTGCTTTCCAACCTTGCCATCGCGCTGGGGACCATTCTCGGCTACTCCGCCATGGCCGGAGCGGTGGGGGGAGGCGGACTTGGCGATATCGCCATCCGATACGGCTATAACCGCTATGAATTTGATATCATGATCGTTACCGTGATCCTTCTGGTGCTTCTTGTCCAGATCATGCAGGCGGTCTGCATGAGGCTTGCGAGAAAGCTGGATCACAGGATCACGGGCTGACGGTTGATGATAGAGCGGCGTGCGTCTGCCGCCGCAAAAGGGCGGGCTGTGAAAATGCAGCCCCTTATTTCAAGCTTTTAGGAGGAGATTATGAAAAAGAAAGCGGTATCATTGATCTTGACGGCAATTCTGACAGCCGGCCTGCTTGCAGGCTGCGGCTCGAACACGGCGCAGACCGGCGCGGCATCAGCCGAAAGTGAGGCATCCGGAGAAGCTGCGGCTCCGGCGGAAAGCGCGGCTTCCGAAGCGGCGGATGAGACGGCCTCTGCGGAGAGCGGGGCGGAGAGCACGGACGCGGCTGACGTTGCGGAAACGACGGCGGAAGCCAAAGGAACCATCACGGTCGCGGCGACCAGCGTGCCCCATGCGGAGATCCTTGCGGCGGCGGTTCCCCTTCTCGCACAGCAGGGCTGGACGCTTGAGGTGACGGAATTCACCGACTATATCATGCCCAACGAGGTGGTGGAGAGCGGAGAGATCGACGCGAATTATTTCCAGCACATCACCTATCTGGAGAGCTTCAATGAGGAGAGAGGAACCCATCTGGTGAGCGCGGGAAGTATCCACTACGAGCCCCTTGGCATCTATCCCGGCAAGCAGAGCGACCTTTCCGCCATCCCGGAGGGAGCGGAGATCGCGGTGCCCAACGACACCACCAATGAAGCGAGAGCCCTTCTGCTTTTGCAGGAGCAGGGGCTGATCACCCTGAACGCGGACGCGGGCATCAACGCCACCGTGAACGATATCACGGATAACCCGCACAAGATTTCCTTCGTGGAGCTGGCTGCGGAGCAGATTCCCAGAAGCCTTCCTGATTTTGACTTTGCGGTGATCAACGGAAACTATGCGCTTCAGGCGGGACTGAACGCCTCCACGGACGCTCTTGCGGTGGAGACCTCCGATTCCGAAGCCGTTCAGAAATACGTGAACGTGGTAGCCGTGAAGGAAGGAAATGAAAACAGCGAGGGGATTCAGGCGCTGGTAGAGGTGCTGAAATCCGATGAGATCAGGCAGTTTATCGAGGATACCTATCAGGGCTCCGTGGTTCCCTTTGAGTAATGATTGAGAATTACCGTAATTGAAGGAATACTGAATGAGCGCCATGAGAATTTCGACCAGAGGCAGATATGCGGTCCGGGTGATGCTGGATCTGGCCCTGTACGGCCAGGGGGAGTACGTGAAGGCAAAGCAGATCGCAAAACGCCAGGGGATATCGGAAAAATATCTGGAACAGATCATAGCTGTCCTGAACAGAGCAGGATTCGTCCGAAGCGTCAGAGGCGCGCAGGGCGGATACTGCCTTGCGGGTTCACCGGAGGACTATACGGTGGGCCAGATCCTGCGCCTGACGGAAGGGACGCTGAACCCGGCTCCCTGCCTGGACGACTGCGGGGAAGAGGGCAGCGCTGACGGAGGCTTCGCAGGCGGGGGCAGCGCAGGCGCAGGCTGCGCCAGGCGGTCCTTTTGTGAGACAGCGGGCGTATGGAAGCAGCTCGCGGAAGCGGTCAGCGGTGTCGTGGATCACGTGACCATAGCGGATCTGGTGGAAAGGCATCATGAGAGATAAAAAATCAAAAGGAGGTCTCCGGCCGGCGCAGGACGTCGGCAGGGGGCCTCTGAGCGCCTGTGCGCATCGACACGCAGAATTTGGGAAATGGCGCGTCCCTCAGCGCGAAAGCGCTTCGGAATGGAGGTAAGGATGAGGAGACTGCTGCGGCTTGTCACTGAAAAATGGTACTGGTTCCTGCTGGGAGCCGTCGTCTGTGGGGAAGCGGCGGTGTTTCTTTTTTTCGGGGAAAACAGCTATATCGCCGTTCATGACAATCTGGATCTGTTCATGGGGCATTTTATGGCGATGAAGCATTCGGGAACCTTTTTTGCCCGGAATGCCACGGTTCCCATCCTCGGCGGCATCACAAGGGATTATCTGAGCTCGGAGTTTTCCCTTTATAATATCCTGTTTTACCTGCTCCCGCCCTTTGCCGCGTATCTGTGCGGCTATTTTCTGAAAATCCTCATCGCGGCGGGCTTCGTTTATCTTCTGGCGAAGGACGTTTACGAAAGGGCGGGCGGCTGGGAGAGATACCGCCCCATAGCGGTGGTCTGCGGCCTGATCTACGGCCTGCTTCCGCTTTTCCCCGCTTATGGCATCGCCTTTGCCTCCATCCCGCTGGTCGTCTTTCTGCTGCGCCGGATCTACCGGGGGGAGGCTCCCTGGAATGGCGGGAAGAGCGGGCGGGGATGGCTGGTAAGCTGTCTGTTTCTGTTTTTCTACCCCCTTCTTTCCTATTTTTCCTACTTCGGCATTTTCATTCTGGGCTATCTGGTCCTTGCGATCCTGATCCTGTGGGTGAGGGACGGATTTTTGTGGAAAAAAGAGAAGCGGGGATGGCGCGCTGTGAGCGGGCGGCTGGTGATCGCGCTGGTCGTGCTTTCGGCCGGATATATCGTTTTTGAATACCGGCTGTTCGGACAGATGCTCCTTTCCGACGTGGTGACCATGCGAAGCACCATGGCGGAGGATAATTTTACGGCGGGGCAGATCGTGAAAACCGTCTGGGAGGTTTTTTCTCAGGCAATTTTCCACGCGCAGCCCTCCCATACCCGTTTCCTGCTTCCGCTCTGTCTGCTGTTTTTCGCATACCGTGTGATATGCTTTTGGCGCGAGGGAAAGCCGGGGCGGATCCTGACGGACAGCTTCTGCCTGGTGCTGTATTTTATCGTGGGAAACTGTCTGGTTTACGGCTTTTATTACTGGGGCAGCCTGCGGGAGCTGTTTGAGACGCTGATTCCGCCGCTGGAGGGCTTCCAGTTCAACCGAACTGTATTCTTCAACCCCTTTCTCTGGTATGCGGCCCTGTTCCTTCTGGTGAAATACCTGTATGACAAAAGGAAAAAATGGTTTGGAAACCTCCTGCTTCTCGTCAGCCTCGCGGTGGTGGTGCTCACACCCGCCGTATACAATGATTTTTACTATACATGCTATTATCAGGCTTACCGCCTGGTGAAGGGCGTGGAGGTGGAAAATCTGAACTACCGGGAATTTTTCTCGCAGGAGCTGTTCGACGGGATCAAGGAGGAGATCGGCTACGACGGGGAATACAGCATCGCCTACGGCATGCATCCGTCCGTGCTGTCCTATAACGGCATTTCCACGCTGGACGGATACCTGGGCTTTTATCCCCAGGAGTACAAGGAAGCGTTCGGCGCCATGATCCGGCCTGCCACAGAGCGGGTGGAGGAATGGGATACCTATTTCTGGGACTGGGGCGCACGGGCCTACATTTTTTCCGGCTCCGGCGAAAACACCTGGAACGCAGTGCGCACCATGCAGGTGTCGGACGATACGCTTTGCATTGACGCGGATATGTTCCGGGAGCTTGGGGGAAAATATCTGTTTTCCCGGATCGAGATCGGAAATGCCGGGGAGCTTGGATTTACGCTGATCGGAGCATACAGCGGGGACGGGTCGCCTTATACGGTTTATGTGTATGGAAATGAAGGATAAGGGATCAGGTATCTAAGGGGAGGGATGCTTCCCAATGATTCTGTGAAATTTTTCTTTTGTCAGAATATTGTATTTGGAAATGACATATGCTATAATGCCAACAGGCATAAATGATATTGTCTGTCCATATGGGACAACAACGAAAACCCCGGAGGTTGTGGCTCCGGGGTTTTCTATTCCATTTTTGTGTGGCGGCTTGAACCACAGGCTGGTTACCGACTATTCATCGCCGTCCAGCCATCTGCAGATGAGGTGGCAAACCACACCCGCCATGACGGCGATGATAAATGATATTGCCATATCCATAGGAGCTGTGGCAGAATCTCATCGGAATTGACAGAAAACCCTCCCGGTGATATGATGATAACGCATCATGCGGCCGTTCTGGCAGAAGAGCAAAGAATAGAAGGAGATAGTGATATGCCGATCAGAGTTCATAACTACGCCGGAAAATTCGGCTGGAACATGAGAAAGTATTTCCCGAAGCTTGCGAGCGAGGGATACCTGGCCCTGCAGTTTCTGACGAGGGGAAAATCCCAGAGGGATTATATCGAGTATTTTATGGGGAGCGATCCGATCCCCCATCCCAACGTGGTAAATCTGGAGACGATCAACCGCTGCAACAGCACCTGCGAATTCTGCACGGCGAACAAGAACGCGGAGAAGCGTCCCTATGCGAGGATGTCGGACGAGCTGTATTACAGCATCATCGACCAGCTCCGCGACTGGGGCTATAAGGGCCATCTGACCCTGTACGGCAACAACGAGCCCTGGCTGGATACCAGGATCGTGGAGTTTCACGAGTACGCGAGGAAGCAGCTTCCGGATGTGTTCATTTTCATGTCCACCAACGGCCTGCTCTTGACCGTGGATAAGGTGAAGGCCATCGTTCCCTACGTGAACCAGCTCATCATCAACAATTACTGTCTGGATATGAAATTCCATGACAATATCCAGGAGATTTATGAATATGTAAAGAGCCATCCGGACGAGTTTAAGGATGTGGATATCCTGATCCAGATGCGCTATCTGAAGGAGGTTCTGACCAATCGTGCCGGGAGCTCTCCGAACAAGGCGGCTACGGAGAAGGTCATTAAGGAAACCTGCCTGATGCCCTATACGGATATGTGGATCACACCGAACGGCAAGCTGGGAATTTGCTGCTGCGACAACTTTGAGGTGACAGATATGGGCGACCTGACCAAAATGCCCCTGAAGGACGCCTGGAACAGTCCGGCTTATCAGAAGCTTCGTCAGGCCGTGAAGGACGGCAGACAGAATTATCCCTTTTGCAAGCACTGTGATTTCATCGACGCGGGACTGCGGATGGATATTGTGAACGATATTCTGAAAAAGAACAGGAAAAAATGAGGTGCCAGGTCCCGGGAGGGACGCCGGAAGTCTCGAAAGGATATCTGAAAATCTGAAAAAAGGAATGGATGCTGTACGTGATATCAAGGTGCGGCGTCCATTTTTTTTATGCGCTGTAAGGCGGCATTTTGAGGGAAAAGATGGATGGGAAAAAATTCGTGTAACGGCCTGTCTGGAAATTTGGATAATATCAAAAAAAGAATTTCGGATAATATATGAGCCGAAACTTGATAAATTTGGCAAAAAAGGTTAAGATATTAGCTATGAATAACTTTGATTTTCTGAAATCACCGGATGAAGTGAACAGAGATATAGCAAGACGGATGAGCCGGAAAAGGAAGGAAAAGAAAATCACCCAGGTACAGCTCGCGAAATATTCAGACGTAAGTCTTGGATCGATCAAGCGCTTTGAGCGTACCGGGGAGATTTCTCTGACCTCACTCGTAAAGATCGCTTTTGCGCTGGGATGTGAGGATGACTTTGAGGCTCTGTTTGCCAGAAAGGGCTATGCGTCCATAGAGGAGGTTCTGAATGAAAGAGAATAGAGCGCTGGCGGCTTTATAAATACCTGCTGTAGTCTCCTTCAGGAAAGGGATTTTCCAAACCGAGAACCCTTGGCCACAGTCCCGTATCATCAATGATGAAGCCCATCAGCATTCCCATGTGGGAGTGCAGGTGGCGGAACTGGGCAAGGATCAGGGTGAATCTGCTGTACTCGCAGTCTGTGGGATACTCCTTCAGGCGCTCATCCGTCAGATCGGACAGATAGGAAAGTATTTTTTTCTCAATGTCGGAAAAATAGGAAGTGATCTCTTTACGGGAGAGGCGTCTGGAGGAGGGGATATCCAGATTATTCAGATCCTTTTCGTGGATATCCGGCTCCTGGAAATGCCTGTCCCGTGGATTGATGTACCACAGATCAAGAGAGTGGAGCATGTGGTAAACGTGCTTCCAGCAGGGCATGTCACAGTAATGTTTGTCCCACAGCGTGTCGGGAATGCAGTCGATGACGTTTCGTACCTCCCACAGGGCCCGTCTGGTTTGATCCTCTATAATGGAAGTAAGGGTATCCTGATTCATTGTGATCTCCATTTCTTAATGCCAGCGGCGGCCTGCTCATATTTTAAGGCTTCTCACCTGCTCAGACCACCAGCTCATTCCCGTCAGCCCTTCCCATTCCCCTCCAGGTATTCCTTTTCCGTGTTCACGTTCCAGATATTGTCCCGGGAACGGACGCCGCTCAGGATATTTTTCACCGTTTCAAAGGACGTTACCATGGAATGGTCGATGTTGTTGTAGCGGTGCTGACCGTTTCTTCCCACGCAGTAAAGGTTGTCGATGGTATTGAGCCAGTCGCGCAGCACGTCCATATCCTTATAGGTGTCGAAGTAGGCAGGATAGGCTTTTTTCACCTTTTCCATGTGGGTGTCGAGAACCATGTCCGGGCTGTCGATCAGGCCCATTTTTACCATTTCGGATACGGCGAATACGGAGAATTCCTCCTCGGACATGCGCCAGAGGGAATCGCCCTCGTCGCAGAAATATTCCAGGCCCACCCAGACGGTATTTTCCAGATCCTTCACCATATAGGGGGACCAGTTGTTGTAGATCTGGAAGCGTCCCATCTGTACGGTGCGGTCATGGACGTAGATCCAGTCGTCGGGAACGATGTTGCCGATGGTTTTGATCTTTGTTTTGTTGACCAGGTTCAGTTTGGGAACCAGAACGCCGAGGGTCATGTAGTCACGATAGGGAAGACCTGCCGCGATGGCGGCCTCGCGCGCGGGAACGTCGTTCATACCGCCCACCAGATCCTTAATGGGCATGGAGGAGATGAAAATGTCGCCCTCCTCCTGATATTCCTTTCCGTCCTTTTCATAGGTGAGGCTGAGGATGCGGCCGTTTTCGTCTCTGGAAAAGCGCACCACCCGGCAGCCGCGAAGGATCCGTCCGCCCATCTTCTCGATCTCGGCTCCGGTCACGTCCCAGAGCTGGCCGGGACCGAGCTTGGGATAGCTGAATTCCTCGATGAGGGAGGTTTCCACGTGGCCGGTCTTTTTGCCGGGAAGGAGCTTTCGGAATATGTCTGAAATGATGGCCATGATGGAAAGACCCTTCACGCGCTGGGCGCCCCAGTTGGGATCGATCTCCGCGGGGCTTCTTCCCCAGAGATTTTCCGTATATTTTTCAAAAAACATGGAATAGAGCTTCTTTCCGAAGCGGTTGATATAGAAATCCTCCAGGGAGTTTTCCTTCCGCTTGTGCAGGACGCTGGCAATATAGCTGAATCCGGCCTGAATGGTCGTTGCCAGCCCCATGTTTTTAAAGGTTTCCCATTTCAAAGTGATGGGATAGTCGAAGAATTTTCTGTCAAAGTAAATGCGGGACACCCGGTTCCTGGTGAGCATGACCCGGTCTGTTTTCTCCGGATCGGGGCCGCCTGCCGCAAGGGGAGGAGTGCGCTTCAGAACGATATCGTCATAGGCGGGAGCGCCCTGGGGCGGAAGCATATGGTTCCACCATTCGTTTACCTTGGGATCCTTGGAGAAAAAACGGTGTCCGCCCATATCCATCCGGTTGCCGTTGTGCTCCACTGTTTTGGATATTCCCCCAAGCTGGCCGCTTTCTTCAAAAACGATGACCTCAAACCTTTCGGCGGAGGCGGCTGTCTCCGAGGCCTTCAGCAGCTCGTATGCCGCCGTCAGGCCGGCCGGTCCGCCGCCTATAATCAGAGCTTTTCTCATAAGAATTCGGATTCCTTTCCGGGCGCGTGTATATGGCGTGCCGCACAGATTGATGCGGCGCAGCTTTCAGGCAACGGCGCCGCTGTTGGATAATCATTATTTCCATCTTAACATATCTGTCCGGTGAATTCAAATAGAAAGAATCCGGCGATACCCGTCAAAAGAATCCGGCGCGATACCCGTCAAAAGCATTCGTCCGCTTTCCCTCACTCCGCCTGCATGCGGATGACGGAATGGCTGTAGATGTAAAAGCTTTCCTGGCTTGCGCGTTCTTCCTTTTTCATGGGCGGAAACCGGCTGTCAAACTGTTCCGCGCAGGCGGGATCGAATTGAAAGGCAGGGCTTTCCTGATAGATCCATTTTCTTCCGTCAAAAAAGCCGGGCGTCAGCTCCTTGACCAGCATGGCGGCGGGAAAGCTTCCGTCCTCTGCGCAGACCTGATATCTTGCGCAGCTTTTGAAGCCTCTGGAAACATAATTGTCGGGGCTTCCGAAGATGACGATGGCGCCAAAGCCCATCCGGCGGGCTTCCCGGAAGCTGTGCTCCAGCAGAGCCCTTCCGATTCCCCTGCGCTGGCAGTCCGGGCGGACGCTGATGGGGCCGAAGGTGAGAACCTCCCGCATATTTCCCGCTTCGTCGGTGAGCGTAGCTCTGGTGTACATGACGTTTCCAAGAAGCCTGCCGTCCTCCGCCTCCGCCACAAGATCCAGCTCGGGGATAAAATCCTTATGGCCGCGGATCAGGTGGGCCAGATAATGCTCATAGCAGCCGGGCGCATATAGGTTCCAGAAGGCCTCCCGCGTCAGCGCCTCAACGGCGCGGTGATCCGCCTCCGTTTCCGGACGGATGAAAAGAGGGGGCTTTTCCTGGCCGCAGTATTCCCGGCGCAGAATGGAATACCAGCTTTCGTCGCAGATCCCAAGGTTGTTGATCCCGCCGGCGCGCCGGGTGCCCTCGTAGCTCATGCCGCAGCGGCGCATGACCTTTCCGGAGGCAGGATTGCGGGGATCGTGGCAGGCGTTGACGCAGCTTGCGCCCACTTCCTCAAAGAAGAATCGGATCACCTCCCGCAGCGCCTCGCTCATGATGCCCTGTCCCCACCAGGCTTTTCCAAGGCAGTAGCCGATGGTTGCGGATCCGGTCCGTTCGTCCATGCGGACGGCGCTGATGTTTCCGATGACTTCCCCGGCCTCCTTCAGCTCAATGGCCCAAAGATAGAGATCAGGGGTCTGATAGCCTTTGCACCACTCCGCGATGATCTGCTCCGTAACCTGTACGTCCCGGTGCGGGGGCCAGGTGAGAAAACAGGTCACCTCCGGGTCTGAGGCCCAGTTTATGAACATGGGGCCTGCGTCCTGCGGCGTGAAGCGCCTCAGGATCAGCCGCCCGGTTTCAATTCTGACGGTTCCTTTCTGTTCCATAAGCTTTTTCCTCATCACTGATCTTTCATTTTGATTTATGGGAATAAGGTATAAAAATCCGCCGCGTTTGTCAAGGACGGCTGTGTGCGAAAGCGCCCTTCATTGACAGAAGCCGCGGCCGGATGCTATGATTGAGTAGCGAAAAAGCGTGTACCGGAAGTTTACATACATCGGATGAGGGGACTGGAATGGGGCAGAGAATGGAGGAAAGCGGTAAAAGGAAGGATAAAAAGAGCGTAAGCCTGCCGCGGAGGCTGGCAGTCCTTGCCGGAGCCGTTTTTCTTTTTGAGATTTTGATTGGAAATTATTCCTCTGTCAGAAGCCTTTTTTATCAGGAAACAGACCTGACGGACCGGCTGGAGGTGACGTGGGAAGCGGATGCGCCGGAGGGAGACGGAGCCGCGAAGCGGCTGACGGCGGTGATAGACGGGCTGGACATGCGGATCGACAACCTGCATTTTGATCTGGAAATGCCAAAGGACGCGGTGGTGTCCATATCCATCAGCCTGGTCGACGAAGGGAACCGGTATCCCTATCCTCTTCCGGTGATGGAGGCGGCGGGACGGTATCCCTCCACCTGTTATACGAACCTGTACCCTTATGGAAAGGTGCACAGCCTGGAGATCGTGATGGAGGCGCAGGAGGACGGAGGGCTGCTTTTGCCCGAGTCTGTCTGGGAGGGGCCGGAGAGCGCGTCCGCAGTGCGGGCGGAGGGCTTTGCGTTTGACGGACTTCGGGCGAATGTGCGGCGGCCCTTCGTGCTGGTGCTTCCAAGGATGCTTTTGCTGTTTGGTATAGGAGCCTTCTGGCTGCTTTCGGGAGAAAAAAGCGGCGTTTACCGCGTCCGCTTCCGGGCGGATAGCCGCAGGCAGAATCTGGCAACGGCAGGCTTTCTCGGGGCTTTTCTGCTGCTTGGTCTTGTTCTGGCGCTTTCCAACAGAGCCTGCGTGGAATCGCCCTGGGAGCATCATCAGCAGTACAGGCAGCTCGCTTCCGCCATTCTGGACGGGCATGTGTGGGTGGGGCGGCAGCCGGAGCTTCTGGAGCTTTCAAACCCGTATGATACCTCTTACCTGCTGGCGCAGGAGATCCCCTATCTGGCGGATTATGCCTACTACGGGGGAAATTATTACGTTTATTTCGGGATCGTGCCCGAGCTGCTTTTTTATCTGCCGTGCCTGGCGCTGACGGGCAGGGCGTTCCCCAATTTCCTCGCGGTTTATTTTGCCTTTGCCGGCTTTGCGGTTTCCGTATTCGGGCTTTACCGGGAAGCCGTAAAAAGATGGTTTCCGGATATTTCTTATGTGCTCTATCTGACGGCGGCGTGCGTGACGCTCACCTTCGGAAGCTTTGTCTATCTCGTGGCGCGGCCCGATCTGTACCATGTGCCGCTGATGACGGCGAACATGTTCACGGCGGCCGGTCTCTGGCTGTGGCTGTGCGGGCTGAACCGGAAGAAAAGAAGGACGGCCTTCTTTTTCGCGGGCTCTCTGTGCATGGCTCTGGTGGCCGGCTGCAGGCCCCAGATGCTCCTGTTTTCCGCGGTGGCGCTGCCGCTGTTTATACCGTTGTTTGCTCCGTTTCCTGTATCGCTGTCGGCGCTGCTTCCCGCGCCGCTGTCAGCGCGTCGATCCTCCGGAAGCTTCCTGGAAAAAAGGAGCATGAAGGGGGACGGCCTGCCTGGTAAAAGAGGCGGCGGCGCTGCTTCTGCCTTATGCGGCTGTTGCGGCGGGAATCCTGTTCTATAACGGACTGCGTTTTTCCTCGCCCTTTGATTTCGGCGCGGCCTACAGCCTGACGAACAACGACATGACGCACAGGGGAACGAACCTGAGCCGGATCCTGTACGGCATATACGCCTTTTTCCTGCAGCCTGCCAGGTATGAGGGAGTCTTTCCCTTCCTGACGGCCAACGGCCTGGAAAACAATTATATGGGAAAAATGGTGTCGGAATTTCTGTTCGGCGGGATTCTGGCGAGCCAGTCGGTCTGCTGGTGCCTGGCGCTTCTGCCCGCCTGCCGGAAAAAAATTGCGGGGGCGGCGGACAAAACCTCCGGAGCCGGGGAAAACAACAGGACCGGAAAGGAGCTTTTGGGGCTTCTGGCGTGCGCCCTTGCCGCTTCCGTGATCATCGTGGGCTTTGACGCCAATGCGGCGGGAATCCTGCAGCGGTATACGGCGGACGCCGCCTTCGGGGTCGCGCTGTCCTCCTGCTTTGTGCTGCTCGCGCTGTTTGACGGGATGCAGAGGGAGCGGAATACGGAGCGGATACAGGAGCAGAAAGAGCGGGGAGCGGCGCGCAGGTACGGGCTTATTTTCCTGCGGGCGGCCCTTCTGCAGCACGCCCTGTATGCGTTTCTGATCGTATTCGCCTGCGGGGACAGCGTCAATCTGAAAAATTACGGGAGGCTTCTGTATTATGGGGCAAAACGGCTGTTCCAGATCTGAAAAGGGAAAAAGGGGCAAGGAGGGCGGACTGTTCAGCCGTCAGGCCTCCCATGCGCTGCGGGGGCTCGCCATCCTGATGGTGATGGCCTCCCATTATGGAGAATGGTATGCGGGGGCCATCGGGCTTCCGGCGCTTTCCCAGCTGCTCATGGGGCTTGGAAGGTACGGCGTGGATATTTTTTTCCTGATGTCGGGCTACGGGCTTGCGAAAAGCGCTTCGGTGAAAAGGCCGGGCTGCGCTTTCTGGATCAGGCGTCTGCGGAGCACCTATCTGCCCTATCTCATCCTGGCGGGAATCATTGAGATCTGCGCGGGCGGCGTATATTCTGCCGGGCGGATCGTCAATTATCTGCTGGCGCAGGAATACTGGTTCATTTTTAATATCATGATATTTTACCTGGCCTTTTTCCTCTGCTTTCAGGCAAAACGGTTCCGGATCGCGGCACTTTCGTTTATGACCGCAGCCTTTTCCGCCTGGCTGAGCGGGATGGGGCGCCAGGATTTCTGGTATGTTTCCAATCTGGCCTTCCCTCTTGGAGCGGCGCTGGGGCTGTATGAGAAAAGGCTGCTGGAATGGGGAAGGAAAAATCGGCTGCCTGCCGCAGCATTTGGCATCCTGCTGAGCATTTTGTGCGTTTTCCTGATCCCGGCGGCGATGAAGGAGCGGACGCTGCTTCTGCAGACGGGAGGCAGGGGACGGCTGCAGCTTCTTTCCAATACGCTTTTTGCCCTTTGGATCGGAATGTTTTTCTGTCTGAAGGGATGGGGAGATGAAAGAAAAAAGCTTCCGGAAACGGCGGGGGCGCCTGGGCGTGCCGTCTGCCGCTTTCTGGGATTCTTTGGGAAAAATTCCCTGTATCTGTATCTGCTGCATGCCTTCCTGTATTATCAGGTGGTGAACCGGCTGAGCCTGGGAACGCCGGGCGGATTTGCCGCCGCCCTGGGAAGCGCCGTGCTCGGCGCGGGACTGTTTTCCCTGCTCTGGGAGTGGCTGTGGAAATGGGTGGACAGAGCGGCTCCCCAAAGGCGGCGGGGCGGCTGAGCATGTGCGGCGTGTGATGCGCGCAGGAGGAAGAAAGAGGATAATGAGGATGAAGAAAAAAGGAAAGATAACGAGGGCGCTTTTCTCACTGCTCGCCGCGCTGCTGCTTGTGTGGGGCCAGGGAACGCAGAGCAGGGTCTGCGCGGCTCCGGGGACAGGGGAGCAGACGGCAGCGGCGGTTCCGGATCAGGAAGCAGCGGAGATTCCGAATCAGGGGGCAGCGGCGGCCCCGGATCAGATGACAGCAGTAGTTCCGGATCAGGCGGCAGCAACAGCTTCTGACCAGGCGGCAGCAGCCGTTTCCGCTCAGACGGGAACCGCGATGCAGGCCGTGGCTGCGGTGAACGTGCGGACGGGCCCCGGAGCACAGTGGCAGAGCATCGGCGTGCTTTTGCCGGGACAGACGGTCCTGGTCATCGGAGAGGATCCGTCCGGCTGGAGAGTGATCGATTTTGGCGGCATGAGCGGTTATGTGAACGGCACGTATCTGGCGCCTGCGGAAGCGGCTTCGGCCCCGGAAGCCGCCGCGCCTGCGGTTTTCGGAGCGGGGGTGGTATTCATCGGCGATTCCCGTTTCGTTCAGATGGAGGAAGCGGTGGGAGAAAATCCCTGTGTATGGATCGCGGAAAGCGGCAAGGGCCTGGACTGGTTTGAGGAAAAGGGGGTACAGCGGGCGGATGCGGTGATCGGTACGGGAACCAGGGTGCTGATCAACCTTGGGGTGAACGATGTGAGAAACATCGACCGCTATATTTCTTTTTTCAACCGGAAGGCGGCGGAATGGACGATGCGGGGAGCTACGGTATACTATGCTTCGGTCAATCCTGTATGGACCAATCCCTATGTGACGAAGGAGCAGGTCGAGGCGTTCAACCGGAAGCTTCGGGCGAACCTTTCTCCCGGTATCCTGTGGATCGACAGCTATTCCTGGATGCAGGCCGCAGGGCTTCGGATCGTGGACGGACTTCATTATGACGATACGACCTACCGGAACCTGTACGCCTATTATCTGACGGAGGGAATGAGCGGTGCGGTTCCCGCAGGCGCGCCGGCAGCCCTGCCCGCCCAGGCTGCGGCTCAGCCTGGGCGGGCGGAAGCGGTGGAGTGACGGGAAGGACGAAAGCGGCGAAAACGACGAAATCAGCAAAAATACTGAAAACAGAGAAAACGACGGAAACGGAAGGTACGTGAGGACGATGGAGACGAAGAAAAACGATGGGGCAGAAAACGCGGCAGAAGGCCTTCTGCTGCCGGGAACGGTTCTTTTTTTCTGCCTGCTTGCCCTGTGCATGCAGGGGATTCCTGCGCTGGCAGCCATCCCGGAGGAGGTGAAGCGGGGAAGCTTTGCCGTCCTGTTCTTTCTGCTGCTGGCTGCCGCCGTCTTTGGGGCTGTGACCGGAAAGATCCCGGAAAGGGAAATGGTTTTCCTGATCGTGTGTCTGTCCATGCTGCTGCGCTGCGCCTATGTGATCCTATCCGGCCTGTATGAGCGCCAGCATGATCTTGGCGTCTATACCGGCATCGGGGATGAGCAGGTGAATCCGGGACATTTGGGCTATATTGAGTTTATCTACAAATTCCGGAAGCTGCCGGATATGAATCCGTATGAGCTTTTTTCCTATTACCATCCGCCGCTGCATTATGTGATTTCCGGGTTGTGGCTGATCCTTCTGACAGGGGCGGGCATGGCGGAGGGGCCGGCTTTTGAAAGCCTGCAGGTGCTTCCCCTTCTGTATTCCGGGCTGTTTCTGCTGGTATGCCTTCAGGTTCTTAAGCTGCTTGGCGCGCGGGGCAAGGGGCTGTACGCCGGACTGTTCCTGTGCGGGCTGCATCCCTCCCTCATGTATCTGGCCGGGAGCGTGAATAACGATATGCTTTCCACGCTGCTGACCGCCTGCAGCATCTGGCTCTGTCTGCTGTGGATCCGGAAAAAAACGCTTCCGCTTCTGCTTGCGCTGGCGCTTTCGATTGGGCTTGGGCTGCTCTGCAAGATCAATACGGCGGTGATCGCCCTTCCCGTGGCGCTTGTGTTTCTGATGGATCTTGCAGGCGTCCTTCGCGGGGAGGGCCGCGTGGGAAGGGAGACCTGGAAGACGCTTCGCAATTACGCGTTGTTCGGGATCACCTCGGGCGTCGTGGGTCTGTCCTGGATCGCGAGAAACCTGATCCTGTTTTCCGTAAAGCCCGGCATCTCCTCTGCCACGCCGGAGTCCGTCATGTATACGGGGGCGTACGGTCTGTGGCAGCGCATTGGGCTTCCAGCGGCGGCGGACTGGAATTTTCAGTTCCCCTTCCATGGGATCAGCGCAGAATCCTGCTGCAACACCTGGGTGATCCTGTTTCAGACGGCGCTGTTTGCGGAGGAATATCCGGCGGGGCTGGCTGCGTTTCCCATGCTTCTGTGCCGGACGGCGTTTGTGCTCTCCATTCTGGCAGCGATAGCCTGCGCCCTCCTTTTTGCCGCGGTCTGGCGGAAAAAAACTCTGCTGGCAGTGGGAGAGGCGAAGGGAAAGCAGCCGGGAGCGCTGCTTCGTTCCCGGGCGCTGCAGGAAAGCAGCTTTCTTGGAACGGGGTATCTGGCTTTTCTCTTCAGCTTTGTCCTCTTTACCGTCAAGTATCCCTATACCTGCAGCAGTGATTTCCGTTATATCGTGATCTGCCTTCTGTATATGGGGGCTGGAATGGCGGAAAGCGCTGCGCTGTTCCCAACAGGGCGTTTCGCCCGGATCGGGGGAGCCGTCCGGGCGCTGACCTGCGCTGCGGTGGCGGCGGCCGCCTGTGCCGTTGTGGTCTGGCAGCGCTGGTAGGCGGGACATGGCGTTTCAAGTGAAAAAGGAAAAATGAAAAAGGAAAAATGAAAGGGCCTTCTGACCGGAAGAATCAGAGGGTCTTTTTTTATGCAGAAAAGAAGGCGGCTGCCTTTGTCGGTTTTCTGAAACGTGTCTGTAAAATTTTTTTAAAAGAATATACTATTAAAAAAACGGTGCCATATATTACCTTTACAAATAAATATTTTCTGATAAAATATCTCATGAGGATAAATTGTATACACAAAAGTGTTGTATGCTCTTTTATGAGAGGAGAGGTCATATGAGTTTGATGTGGGTATCGGTAACGGAATGTAGTCAGTCGCATATTTATCATCTTACCCAGATGATAAAAGAGGACGAGGATCTGCGGATCATATTGTCCTCCGGAACGCCCTATATGGACGAAAGAGGAGACGGAGGACTGATGTATAAGGATATGGAAAGAGTGCTGTCCATGCTCGGCATTCCCTCTCATTTGAAGGGATACCGGTATCTGAAAACAGCCGTTGATCTGTGCATTCAGAGCATGGAGGAGCTGGATGGCGTGACAAAGCGGCTTTATCCGGATATTGCCAGAACGCATCAGACATCTGCGGAGACAGTAGAGCATGCGATCAGACATGCCATTGAAGCGGCGTGGCAGAGAGGGGATGAAAGAACGCAGAAAATGCTGTTCGGCTACAGCCATGCGGAGGGCAGAAGGCCGACCAATTCGGAATTTATTACCAGGCTGACGGATTATTTCAGGGATAGGAACGGAAAATATCTTTCCTAAAGAGGCTGTCTGAGATAAAATAAGGGGGCAGGGAAGCCTGCCGGCAGCGGCAAGCGCTTGAAACGCCGTCTGTCAGAGACAGCAGAAAAGGAGAGGTTTGATAGAAGGATGAAAGCAGCAGATCGGATCCCCCTGGAAGGGCTCTATAATACAAGAGATCTGGGAGGCATCGAAGCATCGGACGGGCGCCGGATCCGCCCGCACAGACTGATCCGCAGCGGCCAGCTTTTCGGCATGACGGAGGGCGACGTCAGGGTGCTGACGGAAGGCTACGGCCTGAAAACCGTGGTGGATTTCAGAACGCAGAGGGAGAAGGAGGAGAGTCCGGATCCCGCCCTGAAGGGAGTGGATCATCTGGAGATTCCCATACTGGACGAGCTGTCTGTAGGGATAACCAGGGATCGGGAATCGGAAAAGGGAATGCTGAAGCTTCTGACAGAGAGGCTGGACAGCGGAGTGGACGCAGCGGCGGAATACATGCAGGGACTGTACAGGAGTATGGTGAAGCAGGAATATTGCCGCAGGCAGTACCGCCGCTTTTTTGACGTTCTGTTAAAACAGGAGGAGGGCGCGGTGCTGTGGCACTGCAGCGCCGGAAAGGACAGGGCGGGCGTGGGAACGGCCTACCTGCTGTGGGCGCTGGGCGTTCCGGATGAGACGGTCTATGAGGATTACAGGAAGGTGAATGAGCTTACCCGGGGGGGGCGGTGGAAGCGGAGCTTTCCCGGATCAGAGAAAGGGTTCCCGACGAAAGGCTCCTGGAATGTCTGCGCCGTCTGATGCAGGTGCAGGATTCCTATCTGAGAAGCGTGCAGGATGAGATCATGGAGGATTACGGAAGCCTGGACGCGTTTTTTGCGCGGGAAATGGGACTGGATGAGGGCGCAAGGCTGCGCCTGCGGGAAAAGTATCTGGAAACGAAAGCCGGAGGCTGACAAATGCCTCCGGCCTTCTGGGGGGGAGCCCCCTGCTTCACGGATCTTTCCCTTATTGGAAAAGCCTGCAGGGCGCGGCATTGAGGATCAATGCTGCGCTTTTTCTGTGATCTGTTCCCGGTTTGCGTCAAATATGGGCTTCATATACGCTTCAAAGAGAGGCATCAGCTCTCTGTCGTGATTGGTGTGGAGGAAGGGCCTGTCATCAAAGATCATGGTCTGCTCCAGCTCCGGCGTGCTGGCAGGCCAGGAAGGGAGTCCCGGATGGCCGGGATCGCCTGTTCTTGCAAACGCCATGACGGAATCAAAGATCAGCTTTTCCAGCTTTTCAACACCCTCTTCCTGCGTGGAGGGCACGAACTGAGTGTTGTGGAATACATAAGGGATATCCGCGCAGTGCCACGGCGTCGTCCCTCCGTCAATGGGCATCTCATGATCGAACAGATAGGACCAGGTACAGGCATTCCGGGCGCTTCTTAAACGGATGTATTTCTGTGTCGCCGGGCGGAAGAGGTGATCCAGCCGGACGAGGTCGCAGAGCGGATGCTCCGGATATGCCTCGCGGAACAGAGGGGCCAGAGCGGCCGCGTGCTCCTTTCCGAAAAACGCTTCCGCCAGCCGAAGCTGTTCCTCATCTCCCGCCGTTTTCCTCTCCGCATTTCCCGGAGCAAAGGAGGAAAATTCACCAAAGACGGAGCCGGCCAGAACCGGGATCTGCTCCGTTTCCCTGCGGAAGCCGTAGATCAGAGGATCGCCCGCGTAGAAAGCGTTTTTAAAGGGCTGGTTTCCCACGTAACGGTTTTCCCGGATAAAGGCGGGACGGATCTTTTCATAGGCCGCGGCAAGGCGGGAATAGGGAACCGTTTCCAATTCCCCGGCCCGTTTGACGGACAGCTCCTTCATCAGGCTTTGCACCAGCGCTTTTCCGCCTTCCTCTCCGACGGGAGGCTTCTGCTCCCAGACCCCGCTCATGCAGATCGCCTTCGCATACAGGCCGTCCGCGTCCGGCGACTGCAGCAGCGTCGTAACCTTTCCGCCGCCGCCGGACTGGCCGAATACGGTCACATTCTCCGGATCCCCGCCGAAGCGCTCCACATTGTCGCGCACCCATTTCAGGGCGGCGATGATATCGTCTCCCCCGGCATTGCCGGAATTGACGTACTCGTCTCCAAAGTCGGAAAGATCCAGGTAGCCGAGAATGTTGAGCCTGTGGTTGACCGTAACAGTGACCACATCTCCGTATCTGCTCATATTTTCCCCTTCATAGGCGATATGCTCGATGGCGGAGCCGGATTCATAACCGCCGCCGTGCAGCCAGACCATGACGGGGCGTTTTTTATCATCGCAGCCCGGCGTCCACAGATTCAGATTCAGGCAGTCCTCATCCATCGGCCAGTAGCGGTGCGGCACGTAAAGCTCTCCGTTTGGTCTGGGAAGGGAAAAGAGCGGGCAGACAAAGCCAAAGCTGCACGCGTCGAATACATCCGTCCATCCCTCCACAGGCTCCGGCGCGTGAAAGCGCCGCGCTCTGGCATAGGGAATTCCCTTGAAAACACAGATATCGTTCAGGATGTATCCCTGCACCTTTCCTTTTGTGGTTTCTACTGTGGCTGTTTTTTCATCACGTCTGAAAAATGTCCCCATAAGTTTCTCCTCTAAGGCGGAATATTGTCGGTTGGATATCCCGCTTCATCGCTAAAGTTTAAAAATGTCTGAATGTGTTCCGGTATCGACAAGAGTAAGTGTCAGAATGTCGTTTTCAATGAGATAGACCAGGAGCCGGCAGGGAAAGATCCAGGCCACGTTTTCTCATGAGCTTATAACTCGTCAGGATCGCGGGAAATACGTCTGGCCTCATTCATAGCATCAGGCGTGCGCTGGCTGTAGCGAGGCATTTCAACACTAAACGGGAGGCCGCCTCTGAGAACGCACTGATGGAGGAACAGATTGACTGCACCGGACATATCCAGTCCAAGATTATTAAATAAATCTGTGGCCTGCTTTTTAATATCAGCATCAATTCTGATCTGGGTAGGCGTTGTAGCCATATGATCACCACCTTTCAATTATACTATATGTCTTTTGCTTTACAACGTCAATCAAAATGATGATTTTAAGAGGGAATGAATGGAAAATGATTTTGTGTATGGCGTGGGATGGGCAAATCTTTTCATAGCCGCTGTAAGACGGGAATAAAGAACCGTTTTCATTTCTCCAGATTTTCCAGGGAAACAGACCGGGGAAAATCCATGGGAATGCCGTTGCGCAGTTTTGAAATGTGTTGCGCAGAAATCAGGGATATTATTGGGGGAATATACCTGACGGAACAAAGAATGTTTGGAATTATTGTGAATTGATAGTGAAAAAGCACAGTTATATAATAAATATAAGGTATTTTTATGTGCGAAATATACGAATAGAAATGCTGCGCTTCGGCATGAAAATGGGAAAATGCACATCGCGTCTGGATGCTTGCGGCAGCGCCGCAAAGAGGGGGCGATGGGCGCCGGTCGAAAAAGGAAAGGGAAAGGTAGGGAGAATGAGCAAAACTGCGAAACAGAAAAAGTACAGAACGCCGGTCCTGAAAACGGCAAAAAAGCATTGGATGCTGCTTCTGATGCTGGTTCCGGCTGTGGTGTACGTGGTGATCTTTTCATACGTGCCCATGACGGGGATCGTTCTTGCATTTAAGCGATACCAGTATGCGGGAGGAATTTACGGATCCCCATGGGTGGGGCTGGATAATTTCAAGGCGCTGCTGGTGGCGGGAAAGCTGGGGCAGGTGACGAGAAATACGCTGCTGTACAATATTGCCTTCATTTTTCTGGGCGTGATCTTTGAAATGGGGAGCGCCATCCTGCTGAACGAGCTGTTGGGAAAATGGTTCAAGAAGATCGCCCAGTCCTTCATGTTCCTTCCGTACTTCATAAGCTGGGTTGTGGCCGGCGCGATCATGTACAACATTTTCAACTATGAAAAGGGTGTGTTCAACCATATTCTTGAGCTGTTCGGAGCAGCGCCCTTCGACCTTTACAATACGCCGGCGGCCTGGCCCGTCGTTTTGATCTTCCTGAAGCTGTGGAAGCAGACCGGATACGGATCGGTGGTCTACCTTGCAGCGATCACGGGACTGGATCAGGAAATGTTTGAGGCCGCCTCCATCGATGGGGCGAGCGCCTGGCAGAAGATCCGCTACATCACGATTCCCTCCCTGCTTCCGACCATGATGATCATGGTGCTTCTTGCGATCGGAAATATCTTCAGGGGCGATTTCGGACTGTTCTATCAGACGGTGAAGAGCAGCGCCCTGCTTCAGCCGGTTACGGATGTCATTGATACCTATGTGTTCCGCCTGCTGATCAACAACAGCGATATCGGCGTATCCGCCGCTGCGGGATTGTATCAGTCGGTGCTCTGCTTCATCACCATCACGATCTGTAACAGACTGGTGAAAAAGGCGGATCCGGATTACGCGCTGTATTAATGCGAGGAATGGAGGAAAAATTGAAAAATGTGCTCGAGAGCACATTTTTCAATCCGGATTTGTGCCGAAGCGTCACAAATCCCCGGATCGCAGCGTCAAATCTCAAATTTGGCGCGCGTTCCTCAGCGCAAAAGCGCTTCGGAATGGAGGAAAAAATGGCAGAAAAGAAAATGAATGCGGGCGTCAGGGTCAAAAAGGGAAAGGACGCCATTGCAGTAAACGTACTCGGATATATCCTGATCGGCCTGTTTGCGCTGATCTGTGTGATTCCCTTTTATCTGATCATCGTGGCTTCCTTTACGGATGAATCCGCATTGATCAGGGACGGTTATCCCCTGCTGCCGTCGATCGTTGATTTCAGCGTACAGAGCTATGTGCTGTGCCTGAAAAATCCGGTTTCAATTTTGATGGCATACGGGACCACCTTCGGCGTTACCATCGCAGGGACAGCGGTGGCGGTATTCATTTCGACGATGACCGGCTATGTGCTTTCCCGCCAGGATTTCCCCTGGAGGAATAAGTTTTCCTTTTTCTTTTTCTTTACCACGCTGTTCAGCGGCGGTCTGGTGCCCTCCTATATTCTGTGCATCAGATATCTGAACTTTAAAAACAATTATCTTGCGCTGCTGCTGCCGCTGATGTTTTCCGTCTGGAACATGATCATCGCGAAGTCGTTCATGGCCGGGATTCCCAGCGCCATCAGCGAATCGGCAAAGATGGACGGGGCGAGCGACTTCACGATCTTCATCCGTCTGATCCTTCCGCTGAGCAAGCCTCTGGTCGCAACGCTTGGACTGTTTTCCGCGCTGGCCTACTGGAACGACTGGTATAACTGCATGCTGTATATCACGGAGGAGGATATGTTCACCCTGCAGTATTATCTGCAGAGGATGCTGGGAAGCGCGGAGGCCATGAGGATCGTGGCTGAAAAATCCGGAATCGCCCTTCCGTCCATTCCGTTGGAGGGTATGAAAATGGCTATGACCGTTGTCGCTACCGGACCCATCGTTCTTCTGTATCCGTTCGTACAGCGCTACTTCGTAAAGGGACTTACCATCGGAGCGGTTAAGGGATAAAGAGTCGGCAAGGCCACAAATAACCCAGATATCCGCAGTGTGAAGTATCTGAAGCGAGGTATATCCAAAGCAAGATGTATCCGAAGCCGGAAGGGCTTCTGAGCATAAATAAAAAGGAAGAGAGGTTGGATATGAAAAAGAAAAAACTGTTGGCAATCGTAATGAGCCTGTGTCTGACAGCGGCGGCATTTTCAGGCTGCGGCAGCTCGGCAGGAAGCAGCTCCGGAACCGGAACGGCCGAAAGCGCGCAGAGCACCGCGGCGGAGGCTGCGGACAGCACGACCGGAACGGAAGCGGCGGAGAGCGCCGCGGCATCGCTGGACAGCCTTCCTGCCGCCGTGGGAGAAGGAACGATCACCGCAACGCCGGAGATGTACTCCGCCATCGATCTGAGCAAGCCGTATACGGTGAACATGTATCTGATCGGAGATACGCCGAATGACTGGGACAAGGTCCTTGCGCTTGCAAACGAATATCTGGAGCCGTTCAACACTACGCTGAACGTGACCATCATGAGCTGGAGCGATTATCAGACCATGTATTCCCTGGTGCTGGCGGGCGGCGAGCAGGTGGATCTGATCTTTACAGCACCCTGGTGCTATATGTATACCGAGGCGGCGAAGGGCTCCTTCTATGAGCTGACCGATGAATTCATCGCCGCGAATATGCCGCTGACGAGCAAATATCAGGCCGAGGAAAGCTGGGATGAGACGACGATCTCCGGAAAGACGATCGCGGTTCCCTCCAACGTGGCTTCTCCCATGGGAAAGATCGTCGCCATCCGTCAGGATCTTGCGGACAAGTACGGGATTTCCGAGCTGACAAGCTGGGAGGACTATATGAACTTCTGCCTTACCATCGCGGAGCAGGAAACGCCTGAGAGCGGAATCTATGCGATGCCGGCCTCCGGAAACAACAGCGAGCTTTGGGACGTATATCGGCAGCAGTATGATACCTTTGAGGCGGTAAAGAGCGGAAACGTCATCATGTATTATCAGTATGACGGCGGGATCCCGGCGAAGGAGGACATCAAGCTGGTCTGCGAGCTGGATTTCTTCCGGGATTTCTGCTATGATATGAAGACGCTGGCGGACGCGGGAGCCTGGAGCAGAAGCGCTCTGACCAATACGGTGACGGACGACGACGCCTTCGGCAACCTGCAGGGTGCGTCCATTGCCTGGAACGGCTCCGTCTTTACCTATATGGAACAGGCGGAAAAGACGGAGGGCGTGGAATGTGCAGCCTATGACGTCACCCAGGATCATCTGGTAAGCGCGGAAGCATATTCCAACAATGATATGGCGATCACCGCCGGTTCTCAGAATCCGGAGCGCGCGGCGATGGTGCTGGATCTGATGAAGTTTGATACTTATCTGAACAGGCTTCTGATCCTTGGCATCGAGGGAGACCATTACAGCATCAACGAACAGAATGAATACTCAGAGCTCGAGAATTCCACGAATTTTGCAGCAAATGCACTTTCGGTTTCCTGGGCGATTAAGAATGGAGAGCTGAAGGAAGCGGGAGTTCCTGAGCGGGAGCAGGTAATTACGGACGCATGGGAGGAAAGGGTTGAGATGAACCCTACCATCACCTTCGTTTTTGATGATACGAACGTGACCGCATATATGTCGGCAGTGGACAGCGTTCTTGCAGATTACATCCCGATGCTGCAGCTTGGCCTGGTGGATGATGTGGATGCAACGATCGACGAATGCATTCAGAAGTGCTATGATGCGGGGCTGCAGAACATTTATGACGAATTTTACACCCAGTACGACGCATGGGCAGCGACCCGGTAAGCAATACGGCGAGCGGAGCAATGCAATAGTTGAAAGGCCGGTCCCTGAGACCGGCTTTTCTCAGGAAAGGAGGGGAGGCGCCATCACCTTAGAAGAAATGGCAATAGAGCTTGGCGTATCTAAGAGCACGGTTTCCCGGGCCTTATCCGGAAAGGGACGTATCGGGGAGGAAACCAGGCTGAAAATCCGCGCTTACGCACAGGAGAAGGGAATCTGGAAAGAGACAAAGCTCGAAAAGAGATCCACCGGTACGGGGAACCTGGCCGTTGTGATCCCGGCGGACGTCTATACCATCGGTTATCCTTTTTTTCAGGAAAGCCTGCTTGGAATCAGCGAGGTCGCGGGGATGCTGAAATATCATGTGATGCTTGTGACCGGAGCCTCCAATGATATTACCGGACTTGAGGAGCTTGTGGGAAACGGAAAGGTGGACGGCGCCATCCTGATGCGGAGCATGCAGGGAGACCGGATGCTTCAATATCTGTCGGAGCGCAGCTTCCCGACAGCGCTGATCGGAACCTGCGAATACGACAATATCCTTCAGGTGGACACGGACAACAGGGCCTCGGCAGCAAGCCTCTGCTCCCTCCTGATCAGTCAAGGCTATCGGCGTTTTGCATTTATACTGGGGAGTATGTCCTATCTGGTGAATGAACGAAGGCTGAAGGGCTGTATGGATGCTCTGGACAGGTATGGGATTCCTATGGAGCAGCAGCTGGTTTATAATAATTTTGTCAATATGGAAATCCTTGACAGCATTATCAGTGATGTGATCGGGAAAAGGGCGGAATGCATCATCTGCGGGGATGATGTGATCTGCACCCGGCTGATGTCGCGCATGCAGGCCGAGGGCTACCGGATCCCCAAGGATATATCCATCGCGTCTCTTTACAACAGCGTGAATCTGGAATGCTTTTCCCCGGCGGTGACGGCGGTTAATATTTCGGCAAGGCAGCTTGGAAATGAGACGGCTAAACGGCTGATCGCCTGGCTGGAGGAAACGCCCGGTGCAGCCGGACGAGAGGGGGGGGGTAAAACGGAAGGAGAAGGCGGCAGGATTGAGCTGAATTATGAGATCCTGGTGAGAAAATCTACGGGACGTATGTATCGGTAGCGGTTTGAATTTTCCGGCGAAGAGATGCAAACAACAACGGGGGTATTGATATGTATTTAACTGGAAATGAAGTGAGAAAAAAGGAAAGCTTTAATCTGGACTGGTATTTTTGTCATGAAAGGGACGCCGCCTGCAAGGAGAGGCAGGGGGGAAGGCCTGTATTGGAAAAAGGGGACAAAGGGCTGCGTCCGGTGAAGCTGCCTCATGACTGGAGCCTGGACTATCCCTTTTCACAGGATGCGGTCTCCTGCGGCTCCGGCGGGTATGCGGAAACGGGAACCGGGTGGTACCGGAAGGTATTCCGCGTGGCTCCGGAGGCGGTGAGGGAAGGACGGGTGATCCTGCGCTTTGACGGCGCGTACATGCTCGCGCGGGTATGGCTGAACGGAACGGAGCTTGGCCGCCATGTGTACGGATACACGCCCTTTGAATGGGATGTGACCGGGCTTCTGAAGGCGGACGGAGAGGAAAATATTGTGGAGGTGGAGGTGGACAATTCCGCCCAGCCCAATTCCCGCTGGTATTCCGGCTCCGGAATCACAAGAGATGTGTGGCTGATCGGTGTAAGGCCCGTACATATCGCCTCCTATGGCGTCTTCGTACGATGTGAGGATGTGACGGAGGAGGAGGCCGCTCTGGTCGTGGAAACCAGGGTGGCAGGGACGGGTGCCGGAGCGGACGGAAGAGTGTGTGTGAAGAGCTGCGTTTATGCGCCGGCCGGAGCCCTGTGCGCGGAGGCGGAAACGGCTGAAGCTCAGAAGGCGGCGTCCTCCGAAGGAGCGGGCGCGACCGGGAAAACGGCTGTTCCCGGTGAAACAGCAGTGTCCGAAAAAACAGCCGAAGAAGAGCAGACATTTGTCCAGAGAATCCGAATAGCCTCTCCCGCTCTCTGGTCCGCTCAGCACCCCTTTCTGTATCAGGTAAAGGTCAGCGTATGGACGGATGGAGAAAAGCAGGATGAGGTGATCGTTCCAGCCGGAATCCGCAGCGTTTTCTTTGACAGTGAAAAGGGCTTCCTGATCAACGGAAGGCGTGAAAAGCTGAACGGTGTATGCGTGCACCACGACGGCGGAAGCATGGGAGCGGCGGTGCCGGCGCAGATCTGGGAAAGGCGGCTGGAGAAGCTGAAAAGCATGGGGGTGAACGCCGTGCGCATGTCCCACAACCCGCCGGATCCCGCCCTGCTTGAGCTCTGTGACCGGATGGGCTTTTATGTGATGGACGAGGCCTTTGACGAGTGGCGCATCCTGAAGGGAAAGGAGCTTGGGAGCAATACCCATGAGAGCCGCGGATATTCGGAATGGTTTGAGGAATGCCATGAGGAGGATCTGACCGTCATGCTGCTGCGGGACAGGAATCATCCCTGCATCGTGATCTGGAGCATTGGAAACGAGGTGCCGGACCAGACGGCTCCGGAAGGATATCTGACGGCAAGGAGCCTGAAGGCGCTGTGCAAAAAGCTGGTTCCCGGCTGCTTCGTAACCCAGGCCAACGATCAGATCTGCGCCGAGCCAAGGGCGGCAAGGGAGGAATTTCTGGATGAGCTTGATGTGGTGGGCTACAACTATGTTGGAAGGTGGCGCACAAGGGCCGAAACCCTGTATGACGACGACAAGCGAGCCCGTCCGGACCGCTGTGTGATCGGAACGGAGAACGGAGGGCTTGGAGGCGTACGGGGAGAGTACAGCCTGCGCATGTCGGAGAATGCGGGCTGGTGGAAGCGGCCCTATTACAGCGCGCCTGTTGCGGTAGGAAAGCTGCTGCATTTTACCATGGTGCATGACTACGTTGCCGGAGATTTCATGTGGACGGGTATCGATTATCTGGGCGAGGCGCATTGGCCGGCCCGCTCCGCCAGCGCAGGCGTGCTGGATACCTGCGGCTTTGAGAAGGACAGCTTCTATTTTTATAAAAGCATATGGAAACGGGAGGAGCCCATGGTCCATCTGCTTCCGCACTGGAACCTGGACGTGGAGCAGGGAACCATCCTTCCGGTTTTGGGCTATACGAGCTGCGACAGCGCCGAGCTGTTTTTGAACGGAAAATCCTACGGAAGAAAGGCCTATGCTTATCCGGACTATGGCATGACGGAGCGCTATGGACATTTTGACAGAGAGCCGGAGCCGGTGAATACGGACGATCTGTTTTTGAGCTGGGACGTTCCCTATGAGCCGGGCTGTATCGAGCTGGTGGGATACCGGGATGGAAAGGAAGCGGCCCGCCATACGGTGAGAACGGCGGGAAGGCCTGCCGTCCTCCGGGCCGCGTGCTACAGGGAGAAGGCAAAAGCGGACGGGCAGGATGTGGCCCAGATCGAGATCTGGGTGGAGGATGAGGAAGGAAACTTCTGCCCTCAGTCCGACGCTCTGCTGAGCGTGTCCCTGGAAGGGCCGGCGGAGCTGATCGGTCTGGACAACGGAAACCCGGAGGGGAAGGAGAGCATGAGAGGAAAGCAGATGCACGCCTTCCACGGCCGCGCCCTTGCGGTGATCCGGTCTGCGAAGGAAGCAGGAGACGCGACGGTTTCCATCAGGGCTGAGGGGCTTGCGGAATGTGCCGTCAGGGTGACCTTTGCCTGAGAAAACGCTTCGGAACGGAGGTTAAAATGGATAAGGTATTGGGGATCGTATATGCTTATGACGTAAAGGACGCTTACCAGGAGATCCTGGAGCTTGGGTTTTCCTGGATGCGGATGGGGATCTGCTTCCCCTGGAAGGATCGGATGTTCGGAACGCTGAGCGAAGCCTATCTGCGGGACAGGGAGCAGATGGAAAGGGCACACGGCGCCGGCATTCAGATCATGCCCTCCACGCCGGGAATGGGCGGATTTTATTATGATGAAAAGAAAAAGGAAACCAGGTATCAGGACGCCTGGCCGGATTTTGTAGGAGAAAAGGGAACGGAGGAATATTACAGAAACGTGGCGGACACCTGCGCCTTTATCTGCCGTGACTTAAAGGGGATCGCCGGAAATCTGTGGCAGTGTATGAATGAAATCGACATACCCACGTTTTCCGGGAGCTACAGTGTGGATGTCACCACGAAAACGGCGAGGGCCAGCGCGGAAGGGATCGTAAGGGAGAATCCGGAGGCGAGATGCGGGATCAATCTGTCCCGGTATCATGAGGAAGGATTGAAGGTGGCGGATCTGGTCTACGCCCCCGGCCACAAATTCGGCTATATCGGCGACGATCAGTATTTTGGCTCCTGGCAGGGAAAAACGGTGGAAAGCTGGAATGATGTGATCGAAGCGCTGTATGCGCGCTATCAGCTTCCGGTGCTGGCGAATGAATGGGGCTATTCCTCCGGCGGGGCGGTGAAGGAAGTAAGGCCGGATCCGTCTGTCCTTCCGGAAGGGATTCCGGACGTCTGTTATGAAAAGAGCTGGTTCCATGCGGTGGAGGGAGGTCATACCGAAGAGGTGCAGGCCAGGTATCTGCGCCGGGGACTGCAGATTTTTGCGGAAAATCCCCATGTGCTCGGAAGCTTTCTGTTCTGCTTTCAGGATGCGCGCCATTGCTACCACTGCGGCGCGTCGGACTGCCCGTCGGAGTGCTGGTGGGGAATTGTGGATGTGAACGGAAAACCAAAGAAAGCATACCAGGCGGTAAAGGAAGCGATCCGCGAGTATTACAGGAACGAAAAAGAAGCTTGAAAAATGACGGGTTCCGCGTTAGAGTAGGAAAGGAAATTCTCAAGAGAAAAAAGGTTTCCCCATCGGCGCTGTGCCGGTATGGGAACGAGGAGACAGCTTATGAATAACGCGGAGAAACGTATGAGCAGAACGGGCGTAGTGTTTGGCTGCGCCCTGATCTGCTGCTTTTTATGGGGGAGCGCCGCCCCAAGCATCAAGATCGGCTATCGGCTGTTTGATATTGCGGCGGACGACAGCATGGCGCAGCTTGTGTTTGCCGGCATGCGTTTTATGCTGGCCGGGATCATGGTCATTCTGGCGGGAACCCTGCTGAGCAGGAAGGAGGGAGGCGAAGGGCTGCTGAAGCCGGCAAGGACCTCCCTGCCTCTGATCCTGAAGCTTGCCATGGTGCAGACCGTGGCCCAGTATATCTTTTATTATGTGGGCCTGGCGCACACCACCGGGGTCAAGGCGGCGGTCATCGGCGGCTCCAACGTGTTTCTTTCCATTTTCATCGCGGTGGCGGTCTTTCATATGGAAAAGCTCACGCCAAGGAAGCTGCTGGGCTGCGCGGCAGGCTTTGCGGGAGTGGTGATCATCAATGTTTCCGGAAAGGGAATCGATATGAGCGTATCCTTTTTGGGCGAGGGCTTTATCCTGCTTTCGTCGCTGAGCTACGCTCTTTCCTCCGGTCTGATCAAGAAATATTCCGCAAAGGAGAATCCGGTAGCATTAAGCGGCTATCAGTTCCTGTGCGGCGGGATCGTGCTCACCCTGACAGGACTTGCGGCGGGAGGCCGGGTGAAGCTGTCGGATGTGCCGGCCGGGGGCTGGGCGCTGCTCGGGTATATGGGCCTGATCTCCGCGGCCGCCTATACGCTGTGGGGGATCCTTCTGAAATACAATCCGGTAGCGCGGGTCGCCGTATTCGGCTTTATGAACCCGGTGTTCAGCTTCCTGCTTTCCGCCCTGCTTCTGGGAGAGGGCAGCCAGGCTCTTGGCTGGTCTGCCCTTTCCGCTCTGGCGCTGGTATGCGCAGGCATTCTGATCGTTAATCTTCCGGAAGCACCGCTTCCGAATGCTCCGCTTCCGAATGGACCGCTTTCGAATACGTCGCTTCCGGGCGGACCTCTTCCGAACGCCCCGCTTCCGGACGGCAGGAGCAGCCGGGAAAGGAAAAAGCAGGCATAGCGGCGGGAGCGCCGCGCGTCGGCCGGGCCGGCCGGACAAGATCTGCCGTTTCGGTCAGTACAGCAGAGTCACATTCTCAATCTCATTTTCTATCACGTCAAACTGCCAGATGGAGCAGCCGGGTATCCGGTGCTCCGTCAGGTAATAATGTCCGTCAAAGTTTCCCATATAATAGGGCGTTCCGCCGCCGACAAAATAAGAATAAATATCCTCATATTCTCCGGAGGCGAGGGAATGCAGGTCGTCCGTGCGCAGGATGGTGGCATAGTCCTGGCTTCCTGCAGCGTCCGTGGAGACGGTGATATAGTAATAATCCTGTATTTTCTCAAGCTGGATCATGCCCGCGATTTCCGGTGTGACCGGGTATTCCTCCAGAATGGAAAGGTCGGAAAGCCGGGCCCGGATGATGGTGGAATTGCCGGAAACGAAATAGATCTCATCCTCCATGATGGTAAAGGAGCGCACATAGACCCCGTTCAGCTTTTCCAGGCATCGGATCTCCTCCAGAACTGCCTGAGAGGAATCCGCAAGCCGCCGGAACACATACAGCTCTCCCGTCATGGAGCTGTAGGCATAGAATCGTTCCGTCCTTTCGTCATAAACCACATAGTGAGGGCGGGTGCCGATGCCGGTAAATTCCTGGGTGAGAAGGAATGCGCCGTCTTTTTTCTCGAGCACCAGAATCCGGTCGTTTTCCGTATCATCCGCCAGGTAGATCGTCCCGTCTCCGGCAATGGTGTGGCCGCGCGCGATCCGGTCGGTCACCACCTGCCATTCGTTCAGGGGCCTCGTCAGGCTGTCGCTGCAGATGATCTGGTCGTGATAGGTGTCCACGATGAAATAATCCTCTCCGATCCTGGTGACGCAGGAAGGGACGCTGAGAGATGGATAGGGATTGCTTTCCGCCTGCGGCCGCGCGTCGGAGGCGGATACGCTTTCAGAGGCCCGTACATAGCCGGGACTTTTTATCCAAAAGGTCTTAAGCCCGGCCGCCGCGGCGGTCAGCAGAATACAGAACAGCGCAGCGCAGAGCAGTGCAGCGCGAATCCGCGCAGAATGGAAAAACATTTTTTTCTTCATAAATGTTCGATTACCTTTCCGGGACGCTCATCTGAACCGAAGGGAAGCGTCCATATCCATAGTATATCACAGAAAATGTGGGGGCGGTATAAGTTCGGCCGAAGTCTGTTA
This sequence comes from Candidatus Eisenbergiella merdavium, assembly GCA_019119595.1. Taxonomy (GTDB): domain Bacteria; phylum Bacillota; class Clostridia; order Lachnospirales; family Lachnospiraceae; genus Eisenbergiella; species Eisenbergiella merdavium. The sequence goes on from DWWS01000006.1 coordinate 110,745, forward strand.
TGTCTGTTTAATAGATGGTTACAGTTCACTCGTCCGCCAGAACCAGGCAGATGTCGTGCTTGCACGAACAGATGACTGGCTCTGAGCGGACGAAGGGAGCGCCCGTTTATGCGCAAAGGGAGCTGCGGAGCAGCGGAAAGCGCGTAAGCGCGGTTTTGCGAATGGCGCGGAGTGAACTGTAACAATAGATGACTGAAAAACCAAGTTACTTCTTTAAGCGAATGGAAATTCATGATACAATGAAAACAGAGGGAGGGCGCCGGGGTGCTTCCCGGCATTCCGGGGCCTTACAAAAGAGAAACGGAGGAGATAGAAGTGAAGAAATTTCTGAAGGAGTTTGAAACCTTTATCATGCGGGGCAATGTGATCGATATGGCCGTCGGTGTCATCGTCGGCGCGGCCTTTCAGGCCATCGTCAGCTCCCTGGTCAACGACGTGATCTCTCCCATCCTGGGGCTGGTGGCCAATATGGATCTGAGCTATCTGGTGCTGAAGGTCAATGATGTGGAGATCCGCTACGGCGCCTTTATCACGTCTGTGATCAATTTCCTGATCATGGCCTTTGTGATTTTCCTGCTGGTGAAGCTGATCAACAAGATTTCAGAGCTCGGCTTTAAAAAGAAGGCGGAGGAGGAAGCTCCGTCTGCGCCGAAGACCAAAATCTGCCCGTATTGTAAAAGCGAGATCCCGATTGATGCGGTAAAGTGCTGCCACTGCACCTCTGACCTGACGGAGGAGACGCAGGTGGAGGAACAGGTGGAGAAGCCGGAAGACTGATGTCCTGGAATAAAATGCCGCCGTGCGGCGGCGGAAAAGGGAGGCGGAAGACGGCCCGGCCGTCTTCCTGGAAGAAGCGCCGAGGCGCTTCTTCCCTCTAAAAATTGTGCCGCCGTGCGGCGGCGGAAAGCGAGGAAGGTATGAAGAGAGTGACGATCACCATCGGGAGAGAGTACGGGAGCGGAGGACATGAGGTTGGTGAAAAGCTGGCCGAGCGGCTGGGCTTTACCTTCCTTGACAGGATCATCCTGAATGAAATCTCAAAGAAAAGCGGGATCAGCGTGGAGGAGCTGATGAACCGGGACGAGGTTAAGGCGTCCCCTTTCCGCGAGTCTCTGATCCCCTATGATTTTGAATCGGAAAATCTGAACGAAAAGCTGTTTGACATGCAGGCGGACTTCATCCTGCATAAATCCAGAGAGGAGTCCTGCGTGGTGGTCGGGCGGTGCGCGGACGTGATCCTTGCCTATCAGGACGATGTGGTGAACGTGTTCATCTATGCCAATATGGAGGACAAGATCAGGCGCATCAAGCGGATGTACCACCTGGGAGACCGGCAGAAGGCGGCCAAGCTGATCCGCAAGACGGAGAAGATCCGCAGAAACTACTATCAGTATTATACCGACGAGGTCTGGGGAGACAAGCGTAACAAGGCGCTGATGATCAATACCTCCCAGACAGGAGTGGATGGGGCGGTGGAGCTGATCATCGCCTATCTGAGACTGAAGGGATATCTGGAGGAAGGAATACCGGCAGGGTAGGCCGGAGGAGAGCCGAATACCGTCGGGTAAGGCTCCTGACAGAATTCACAGGGAACGAGGGCGGCTCCTCAAAAAAGGCAGAAAAAGGAGGCCGGGAAAAAGGCCGGAAAGGAAAAGGGGAAAGATATGAGCGGCTTGGCTGGAACCAACGCGGTTGTGCAGGTTGGGTTTGTGGTAAAGGACATTTATGAAACAAAAAAGAAATGGGCACAGTTTCTTGGAGTGGAGGAGCCGCCCGTGGGTGATTCCGGAGAATATGCTGTTACCCGCACGCAGTATAAGGGTGAGGAAGCGCCGGGCGCGAAAAGTCTGCTTGCTTTTTTTAATTTTCCCGGTTTTCAGATCGAGCTGATCCAGCCGAACGAGGAGCCCTCCACCTGGCGCGAATTTTTGGATACGCATGGAGAAGGGGTGCATCATCTCGCTTTTGAGGTCGGCGGCATGCGCATGGAGCAGGCCATAGAAAACTGCAGGGATTTTGGAATGACGCTGGAGCAGAAGGGGGAATACGCGGACGGAAGCGGCAGATATGCATATCTGTCCGCAGAGAAGGACTTGAAGGTGGCTGTCGAGCTCCTGGAAAGCGATCTGAAAAAGGGGTGATCGCAAGCCGGGCATGGGACATTCCCGAAGCCGCATAGACTGGAAGCAGAAAAGATGATGAAGGAAAGGGCCGGTCTATGCAGGAGCTGGTACAGAATATCATGAATCGTTTCGGTTATCCGGGGATTGGGCTTCTGATCCTTGTGGAAACCGTTTTTCCGCCGATCCCGTCGGAGGTGATCCTCACCTTCGGCGGATTTCTGACTACCTGCACGGAACTGACCGTCATGGGGGTGATCGCTTCCTCCACCATAGCTTCCCTGGCCGGGGCCTGGATCCTGTACGGGCTTGGGCGTCTGCTCAGCCCGAAGCGTCTGCAGGGCCTTGCCTCGGGAAAGCTGGCAAAGCGGCTCGGCTTTCAGGAAAAAGAGGTGGGGGACACCTTCGCCTGGTTTGAAAAAAAGGGAGAAAAAGCGGTTTTCTTTGGCAGGTGCGTGCCCATCATCCGGAGTCTGATCTCCATTCCGGCCGGGATGGCGGGCATGCGGGCAGGACGCTTCACCGCATTTACTCTGGCGGGCAGCCTGATCTGGGATACCATGCTGGTGCTGCTTGGCGCGATGGCGGGAGAATCCTGGGGCGTGATCATGGAATATACCGACGCCTATTCCGCCCTGGTGAAGCTCGGGGCCGCCACGGTCTGCGCCGTGGCGCTGATGCGTTTCTGGGGGGAATGCCGGAAGAAGGGAAAGGCCGGACGGGGAGGTCAGGACGGTAAAAAGGGAAATATCGGACAAAGGGAAAAGGCCAGATAAAAAATAATATTATAGAACTGAAAAATCAGAATTTGCACAGGAGAATGCATTATGGCAGAGATTATTAACGTATTCAAGGAAAATATACCTACCATGAGATTTATCGGAAAGAAATACGATAATTTTGGACATTGGGGCGAATGGTGGCAAAATGGTTGGTTTGATATTCTTGAAAAAACCATGGGCGGTACAGACAAAATAACTGTTCTATGGGAAAATGGTGGCGGTTATATTGGCGTTGAAAGACGGGCGGACGGGCAACCTTTTGAATATTACATAGGTATGTTTGCTCCTGAAAATACACTTGTACCTGAAGGTTTTGTAAGCGTTGATTTTAGGGATTTGAGTTTAGGGACTTGTTGGATTTACGGCAAAGAAAACGAAGTCCACGACACAAGTGCTTGTGAGCAAAAACTTGCTGAAAACGGTATGAAGATATGGAGTGACGATAAGGGGGCGGTATGGTCTTTTGAAAATTGTCTGTGTCCCCGCTATACAACACCAGATGACAAAGGAAATGTAATTCTTGATTATTGTTATTTCATTGTGAAGTAAGATAAGCAGGCTTTTTATATGATGAATCATGATAGTATTGAAGTATCAGACAAAGTGTTCGGCTTTGCTACGCCTGCACAAAAAGAATTTACCGGATTTTTAGAGAAAAGGCGTTTGAAACAGCAGTAAAATAAGGTGTAGATTTGATATTTACATATGTGTGTGCCTTTGAAATGCAAGCAGAAAAGGACTAAAAAAGCAAAATCTGACCAGTGAAAAGCCATTTTTCGGAAGCGGATGGAATAAAACCGGCTTATACTTATTTTATTGATTTTAACAGATATTTGACTGATTTTAACAGACGGAGCGCAGGACGGGAGGGAACGGATTCTGAGGAAGCTGAGGCATCTGAGATAGCTGAGGCAGCGGCCTCCCACTGCGGCAGAGAAGCACGGACGCTTCAGGAAATGGAGGAAAAGAGGATGAGAGACAGAAGGAAGGCCGAGGCGGCCGCAAAGGAGCTGGTATCCCAAATGACGCTGGAGGAGAGGGCCTCCCAGCTTCGCTATGATTCGCCCGCGATCCCAAGGCTGGGGGTTCCGGCCTATAACTGGTGGAACGAGGCGCTGCACGGCGTGGCAAGGGCGGGCGTTGCGACCAGCTTCCCGCAGGCCATCGGGATGGCGGCGGCCTTTGACGACGGGCTGCTTCGAACCATCGGAGACGCGGTGGCGACGGAGGGACGCGCCAAGTACAACGAATATGCAAAACGGGGGGACAGGGACATCTATAAGGGACTTACCTTCTGGTCTCCTAACGTGAATATTTTCCGGGATCCCAGATGGGGCAGGGGACACGAGACCTACGGAGAGGATCCGTATCTGACCTCCCGCCTGGGCGTGGCCTATGTGGAGGGCCTGCAGGGAACAGGGGAGGATGGAGAGTATCTGAAGACGGCGGCCTGCGCAAAGCATTTTGCAGTGCATTCCGGCCCGGAGGGCGTGCGCCACGAATTTAACGCGGAAGCGGGAAAAAAGGATATGTACGAAACCTATCTTCCCGCCTTTGAGGCCTGCGTGAAGGAGGGAGAGGTGGAAGCCGTCATGGGCGCCTACAACCGTACCAACGGGGAACCCTGCTGCGGCAGCGACACTCTGATCCGCGGGATCCTGAGAGGGGAATGGGAGTTTCAGGGCCATTTCGTGTCCGACTGCTGGGCCATCAAGGATTTTCATGAGCACCACCTGGTGACCAAAACGCCGGAGGAGTCCGCGGCGATGGCGCTGAAGGCGGGCTGCGACGTGAACTGCGGCGTCACCTATCTGCATCTTCTGAAGGCGTACCAACAGGGGCTTGTGACGGAGGAAGAGATCACGCAGGCGGCGGAGCGGCTGTTCACCACCCGCTTCATGCTGGGCTGCTTTACGGAAACGGAGTATGACAGGATCCCCTATGAGACGGTGGAATGCCGGGAGCATCTGGAGCTTGCGCAGAAGATCGCAAGGGAGGGGATGGTCCTTCTGAAAAACGACGGAACCCTGCCGCTTCGTAAGGACAGCCTGAAAACCATCGGCGTGATCGGGCCGAACGCCAACAGCAGAAGCCCTCTGGTGGGAAATTATCACGGAACCGCTTCCCGCTACATCACCATGCTGGAGGGAATCCAGGACGCGGTGGGTGACGAGGTTCGGGTGCTCTATTCCGAGGGCTGCCACCTGTTTAAGGATCGGGTGGAAGGGCTCGGCTGGAGACAGGACCGCATTTCGGAGGCACTCACAGTGGCGGCGCACAGCGACGTTGTGGTGCTCTGCCTTGGTCTGGACGAAACCCTGGAGGGTGAGGAGGGCGATACCGGAAACAGCTATGCCTCCGGTGACAAGGAGGATCTGCGGCTTCCGGAATCCCAGAGGGAGCTTCTCGAGGCCGTCTGCGGCTGCGGAAAGCCCGTTGTGGTCTGCGTGCTCACCGGAAGCGCGGTGGATCTAAGCTTTGCGGACGAGCATGCGAACGCCGTCCTTCAGGTATGGTATCCCGGCGCGGGAGGCGGAAAGGCCGCTGCTGCACTTCTGTTCGGAGACTGCTCTCCCTCCGGAAAGCTTCCCGTGACTTTCTACCGGGATCTGGAGGGCTTCCCGGAATTTACGGATTATTCCATGAAGGGCCGCACCTACCGCTATCTGGAAAAGGAGCCCCTCTATCCCTTCGGCTATGGCCTGACCTACAGCCGCGTTGAGGTGAAGGAGGCCGCGCTTCCTGATGCGCCGCAGGCCGGCAGGGATTATACGGTGCGCGCGGTGCTGGAAAATACCGGTTCCTTCGATACGAACGAGGTGCTCCAGGTTTATATCCGGGCGGAGGATTCCGTCTGGGCTCCGCTCCATCCTTCCCTCTGTGCCTTTGCCAGAGTGAGCCTGAAGGCGGGGGAGAGAAAGGAAGTGAGCCTGACCGTTCCGGCTTCCTCCCTGACCGTCGTGGATGAAGAGGGCAGACGGCTCGTGGACGGGACGCATTTCAGCCTTTACGTGGGAACCAGCCAGCCCGATGAGAGAAGCGCAGCGCTTACCGGGATGAGACCGGTCCGGATCGAGATCGCGTTATAAAAGAAAAGACAATACGGAACAAAAGGAAAAAAGACAGGCGGCAGGCCGATGGAGAACTGCTGCCTGTCTTTTTTGGACTTTCAGGTCGAAAGGCCGGACGACAAAATTTGTATCCAGGTGACGGAACGCCTGCTTTTATCATGTCTTGAATTTCTGTATGCCACCCGGCAATTTATTTTTTGTTGTTGTAAACGGACAGAATATCTGTAAAATTCCAAATTTTAATAATTAATTTTAAAAAAATAGGGCTTAAAAAATTTGAAAACTATGAAAAATGCACATTTTTTTAAGAGATCTAAACTATTTATGGTTGAATATGCCATGAAAGAAATGATACGCTTGCCGCAACAAAAGCAGCGCCGGACAGGGCGCAGCAGACGGAGCCGGGCCGAACGGGTCAGCGGCTGAAAAAGAAAAAGACGATCAAAATGAAAGATGAGGTCCTGATGATGAAAAAGAATGCCGCCGCAAAAAAGGCAGCCGCCATTCCGGGGAAGCGGATGAGCCTGATGCAGGAGATTCGGAAAAAGTGGTTCTTCTATCTGATCCCGATTCCCGGAATTCTCTGCCTGATCCTGTTTTCCTATCTGCCGATGGCAGGACTGTATGTGGTCTTTGAACGCTATACCTACCAGGGAGGGCTGTTCGGCAGTGAATTTGTGGGTCTGCAGAATTTCAAATTTTTCTTTATGAACATTGACAATGCCATACGCGCCACAAGAAATACGCTGGTGATCAACGGTCTCAGCATCGTGATCGGCGTGGTGGTCAATGTGGGGCTTGCCATTATGCTGAATGAGATCAACGCGAAACGCTATCGCAAGATCACCCAGTCCGTCATGCTGTTTCCCTATTTTATCTCCTGGATCGTGGTAGGTATGGTGGCGCTGGCGCTTCTGGATGAGGATACGGGAATGATCAATTCCATCATAAGCGCGCTGGGAGGAACGCCGGTAGACTGGTATTCCAATCCGGATTACTGGTGGCCGATCATGATTTTTACCACTGTCTGGAAGGGCGCGGGCTACGGTTCCATCATCTATTTCTGCGCGCTGACCGGTTTCGACCAGAGCCTGTATGAGGCGGCGGAGATCGACGGGGCGGGAAGATGGCAGAGGATCCGGCGCATCACGATTCCCCTTCTGAAGCCCACGGTCATTATCATGTTCCTGCTGAATGTGGGCGGCGTTCTCGCAGGAGGCGTGGATCAGATCATGGGTATGACCAGCCTGAATCCGTTCCTGCTGGAAACCACGGACACGATCGCCACCTTCGTGTATCGTTCCGCGATTCAAAACGGTCAGTTTGAATCCGCGTCGGCGATCACGCTGTACCAGTCCATGTTCGGCTTCCTTCTGGTGATGGGGGCGAATCTGCTGGTGAAAAAGGTGGATCCGGATTACGCGCTGTTCTGATAAAATGGAGCGTGGCTGAGATGGATCCTGGCATCGCCCCATCGCACGCTCCGGAATGGAGATGAAAATGAAAAAAATGAAAACAGGAAAAAAGATACAGGAAATGCCGTCGCGCAGAACAAAGGAGAGCGTCCTCTGCTATGTGGTGGTGGGATTGGTGGCGATAAGCTGCTTCCTTCCGTTCTGGATCGCGTTTGTCGCCTCCATTTCGGATGAGACGGCCATTGTGAATGAGGGCTTCTCCCTGCTTCCAAGAGGGGCTTCCCTGGAAACCTACCGCTTTATTCTGAACAATAAGGGAACCATGCTGTGGAGAGCCTATGGGGTATCCTTCGTGAGCGTGCTGATCGGAACCGTGTACTCAGTGTCTGTGATGTCTCTGTTCGCCTACGCTGCCGCCCAGAAAAAGGAAAACTTCCGTTTCGCCAACGCGCTTTCCTTTTTTGCCTGGTTTACCATGATCTTCAGCGGCGGTCTGCTTCCCTGGTATATTCTGTGTACCCGGTATTATGGACTGCAGAACAACGTATGGGCGCTGATCCTGCCCTACGGAATGAATGTATTTTATATGTTCGTGCTGAAAAATAATTTCCGGGCGGTTCCGGAGGAGCTGGTGGAGGCGGCCAAAATAGACGGGGCGTCCGATGCGAGGATCTTTTTTACCATCGCGCTCCCGCTGGCAAAGGTGGGGCTGGTCAGCGTGATACTTTTCATGGCTCTTCAGTACTGGAACGACTTCTATCTGTCCCTGTACCTGATCACTAAAACGGATCTGTATACCCTGCAGAAGCTGCTGTATAATATGATGTCCAATATTTCGGCTCTGCTGTCCAATTCGACTCTGCAGTCGGCCAGAGAGCATATCGTTCTGCCGTCCAATACGGCGCGGATGGCGATGACGGTCTTTACAGTGCTTCCGGTGATGGTGTTCTATCCGTTCGCACAGAGATATTTTGTAAAGGGAATTACCGTGGGGGCGGTGAAGGGGTGATTGCCCCCACACCTGCGGAAATCCATAGATCAAAGCAGCGGCGCGAAGAGGCCGCGGAAAGAGAGGAAGAAATGAAGAAGAGATTTTTGGCACTGGCAATGAGCCTTCTGATGATGGCGTCCGTTCTTGCGGGATGCGGTTCGCAGGGCGCATCCGGTACTGCGGGGGAAACGCAGCAGAGCGAGGCGTCGGCGGAGGGGGCCGCCGCGTCAGAGGAGGCCGCAGGGGAAGATGCGGAAGAAAGCGCTGATGCGCAGGCTGTTTCCAATCAGGAGCTGGTGGAGCTTCGTCTGATTTTCTACGGGGATATGTCGTCGCGGCGGGAGGAATTTTTCAAAAATGAATTCCATGACGCTGTTCTGGAGGATCTGAACATCGATCTTACGGTGGAATTCCTGCCCTGGGGCTCCGATACGAACATATCCACCATGCTGGCAAGCGGGGAAAGATTCGCGGTGGAATATATCGTATCCAATTATGACTGGCATACCAAGGGATATCTGGCGGAAATCGACGAGTCCCTGCTGGAAACCCATCTGCCCGATCTGATCGCCATGCGCGGAGAGAACAACGGCTTTGAATGTGTGAAGTACGAGGGAAAGATATACGCGGTTCCCTTTGGAAATAAGCCCTATTCCGGTTCCATGCAGTATTTTGACGTAAGAGGGGATATTCTGGATGAGCTGGGCTATGCCCCGGAGGATATTACCACGCTGGAGCAGCTGGAGGAGGTGTTCGCAGCCTGTAAGGAGAGCCATCCTGAGATGCGCACGGTCATGAACCTGGATTTCCTGCCCTATGCGCTTTGGGCGTATTGCGGAGAGGGAACCAGATCCCTGAATGAAGGCAATGATTTCGTCTATGTCAATGAGGAAGAGGAAGGGGACAAAGTTTACAGCTATTTTGAATCCGAGGCGTTTAAAAATCTGTGTGAAATCACCAGCAGATGGGCGGAAGCCGGATATATCGATAAGGATCTGATCACCAATCCCTCCCAGAGCGACGCGGACTGGAACGCGGCAAACTGTCTTGCCAGAAATGGAATGCCCGGCTCTCTGATCTCCAGCACGCTGAAGACGGCAGATCCGGATGCCTATGAGACCATGGTAAAGATCGGCGATCAGGAAAAGATCAAGAATAAGGATTATGACTGGGGAATCGCCATCTCTGCGGCGGATCAGGAAAATGTAGCCCGCTGGCTGGATTTGTTCAACTGGATGAATAAGGATCAGGAGCATTTTAACTTCTGCGTATACGGCGTAGAGGGCAAGGATTATGAGGTGAATGAGGATGGAACGATCACCAAGCTGGTATCCGATTCCTTCATTGACAGCTGGTTTATGGAAGCGATTCCCTACAATACCTATGATCCTTCCTTTGATCAGGAAACCATTAACAAGTATGAGCATTGGGACGATGACGCTGTATTCTCCAAGCTGACCGGCTTTTCCTTCGATACCACGCCGGTTACCACGGAAATCGCGATGCTGACCTCCATTTATGATGAGAAGCTCAAGCCCATGATGTGGGGGCTGATGGACTATGAGGAGAACATCGACGGCGTGATCGAGGAAATGAAGGCCGCCGGACTGGATACCTATGTCGCGGAATACCAGAGACAGTTTTCAGAATTTTATGCGCAGCAGAATCAGTAATTAATTAGCTTAATCTGCCTGGGGCGTCTGACATGGTGCAGACGCCCTTCCTGTACATACATTGAAAAGGGGAGCTGAAAATGGGAAACGAACTGAGAGAAGGCATATTTTGTCCTGAAGAAGGGGCCGATTATGAGCAGGTGGCATATTTTTCGCCGTACAGAGGGCATATTCATAATCCGGGGATGGGAATCGTATCCATGGCGATCAGCGATCATATGGTGACCGGATATACGCCTCAGGAGAGAGCGGCAAATGATCTGAAAAAGCCCTTTTGTCTGACACGCAGGATGCTGGAGGAGGTAACGGCTCTTCCCTACATTGATAATCTTTATATCCGCGTCGGCTGGAATGATGTGCAGAAGGAAAAGGGACGCCTGGATGTGATTCCGGAATTTGAGATGGCCGTGGAAGCGGCGCAAAGAGCCGGAATCAGCTGGGGCTTTCGTATCATGCAGGCATCTCCCAGCAATCCGAGAGAGCATCTGCTGCCGGACTTTCTGGCGGACCGGGTTCCGATGTGCCCATATTATGACGGGGCGGTTTACGGGCCCTCTCCGAGGAAGCTTCCGTTGTATACGGAGGAATATCTGAAATACTGGAGGGAGATGCTGTTTCTTCTGGGAGAAAGATATGACGGCAATCCGGCATTGGAATATGCCGACGTGTCCGGCTTCGGCCTGTGGGGGGAGGGGCACCATGGCTGCAGGGCGACACCGGACGGCCCTGTGGTGAATCTGGAGCCTGGGAGCAGGGAACGGATGGAAGAGGTGGTGGAAAGACTGATCGACAGCCATCGGGAAGCCTTTCCAATGACCCCGATGGTGCTGAATCTGATTCTCAGTGAATACAGGGCCGGCGAGCGGGCGATCCGGGAGGGCTGCTGGGTGCGGAGGGACAGCTATTATCATTGGTTTCAGGCGGATCAGGCCTGGCATGGACTGCATAAATGCGGGGATGCGGCCATGATTTTTGAAACGGTGATGCCGGGAATCGGAATGGAGGATCATGAGGATCCTGCCTTTCGGCATACCTTTATGGATACGCCGGATAAAATGTGCGACTATGGAGCGGCTTATGGGATTGTGGGATTTAACATTCCGGATACGCTGTATGCCGATCATATGATGCCGCAGCTGTTTGAACCTTTTTTTCAAAGGCTGGGCTACCGGCTGCGCCCTTCCATCGTATGGAAGCAGAAAAAGAAGGACGGAGGTGAAAGCCTTATTCTGGGAATGGTAAACGACGGCTGTGCCAATCCGCCCGGAACCCTGTACTTTCAGGCGGAAATAAAAGGTCGGAAAACCGGGGTAAGGATAAATGGAGCAGAGCTTGGCGGAAAGATGTGTCTGGTGGAGCTGCCGCTTCCTCAGGGTGGCGGGGATGAGGCAGTATTAAGCCTGTATCTGGATATCGGGAAAAAGCGCAGGCCTGTGCGGTTCGCAGCGGATGTGAGAAGCAGGGAGGCACCCTTTACGCTGACAATCCGTTTGAAACACTGATTTCATGAATGAAAAAGTTTCATAAAGCGGACAGCTTCAAAAAATGGAGCCGCAAATTTTTGTTATATGTGATAAAATAGAAAAACACGAATCAGGACGGGAAATATGCCAAAGGGGATGCGCCGGGACTGCGGCCTGCCGTCTTAAGCGGGGAGAAAGGGGAACACAAATGAAATGGCTCAGGGAGAAAACAGGAACCTTATTTTCAAAAACGCTGTTCGGGATGCTTGCTATATCCCTGACGGTACTTGTTGTAACGGCGGGAGGCCTGTTTGTCTGGTTCCGGACAGAAATGGTCAGGGGATATTATGAGCTGACCGGAGCTGTCATGGGAAATACAGACGCGGTCTTTTCCAGAAATCTTTCTGATGCCAGAGAGCTTCTGATGGAGTGGTATGCCTCGGCCGACGGGGTCAGCCTGCGTCTTGACAGCGATACGGATGCGCTGGATCATATGTCCTTTATCAATCGGGTACAGGAAACCTTGAGAGGCTCCTCCTGGCTGCAGTCGGTCTGTTTCATTAACCGGGAGCGGCAGATGGCTCTCAACATGGGCTCCAATGTGTCCTATCCGGAAAATCTGGAACGGATCCTGGTGGATAAGATAACACAGGAGGACAGCAGGAACGAACCTTTTGCATGGAAGGTAAAAAGCTATCAGTCTGATCAGGAAATGATCCCGCTTCTTACCATGCCGATGGCGGAGGCGCCTGTAGGAAATGAAAATTTTGCCGGAATGACGGTTGTCAATATTGATCTGGCCCAACTGAATAAGGGGCTGTTTTCCGATGAACAGGAGGAGCAGTTTCGGATCTACATTTTCAACGCAGATGGAATGGTGGTGGGAAGCAGCAGCCGTGAGGAGCTGGGAGAGGACTGGTCCGGAAAGGAATGGGTGCGCCGCGTTCTGGACGGAGAAGGACAGTTTGAAATGAAGGAGGATGGGAAGCGCTGGGAGATTCTGGCGGCTTCCATGCAGTATCAGGGCTTCTGGATCGCCGCCCAGTCGGATTATGTGACGCAGATCATGAATATCAATTCCATTTTTTATATCATTACGGCGGTCCTCCTGCTGGCGGCGGGAGTGATCATCCTTCTGATGGTCCTGGTTTCCCGAAGGATATTCCAGCCCTTCCATCAGGTGGTGGGAAGCCTGAAGCAGTCTGAGATTGCGGAAAAGATGGATCCGGAAAAGGATGAGGTGGCTTTTCTGGAGCATTTTTACCAAGGCGTTTCCTCCCAGATGCAGTTGATGAACGACAAGAAGGAAAAGGATTTTATCGTAAAAAATATGTTGCTGGGAACCCAGGGGCGCGAGGTCGGTCTGCTTCTGCGGCAGAAGGGAATCCTTTTTGAAGGAAAGCCCTATTATATGGCGGTGGTCTTTCTGGAAAGTGAGGACCGGGAGGACAGTCTGAGCATGCAGGAATACGATATGCTCAGAAATATGGTGAGCGGCGTGTTCGTGACCGCTCTGGAGCAGAACGGGCGCTGTACGGGCTTTGAGGCAGGGCTGAGAAGGCTGCTGTTTTTGATCTCCGGAAAGGAGGAACAGACGCAGGAGCTTCTGGAAACGCTTCAGCGTGCGGAAAGCTCTGCCCGCAGGCTGTCCCCGGTGCGTCTGTACATGATGGTCTCCGAGGGCTTTCAGGACGATGGAAGCGGCTGTGTCCGCTCCTTCCGCCGGATGAATGAATATTTGAAGACAAGACAGCTTTTGGGCTGTACGGAAGCGGCTGTACTGCCGCAGGCGGATGAAAGGATATCGGAGGATGGAACGGAGCGGATCGTGGAATGCCTGAAAAAGAGGGACAAGCCCGGTTATCTGGAGGCGGTCGATGCGCTCCTTTCCGCCTGCGGGATGATGCCGTATGAGGCCTTTGCGGCACAGCTGGAGCTTCTGGTGCGTCAGATTGCCAGAGCTGGAAAGATCGTGAGATATGCGGAAGGGTACAAACAGAAGAATACAGGGCCGGTGAGGGAGCATATAGCCGCGCTTTCGGGAAGAGAGGAGCTGGTTTTGTGGCTGGAGTCACTGTACGATGAGGCCGCGCTTTCCATCAGCAAGGTGGCGGGGCATTCCACTGCGGCGCTGATGGAGGAGGCAGTGGATTATATTCGCAATAATTATGACGACAGCAGCCTGAGCGTCAATCTGCTCGCGGACAGGCTGAACATCAGCGCAGCCTATTTCGGCAAGCTTTTCACGGAGTTTACAGGAACGAAGATGCTGGATTATGTGCTGAAGGTACGTATGGAAAAGGCAAGGGAGCTGCTGCTTTCCGAGCCGGACTGCGACATCGCCCGGATTGCGGAGCTTGTGGGCTATAACAACAGCACCTATTTCACTACGGCCTTTAAGAAATATTACGGAGTGACGCCGTCCCGGTTCCGGGAGTATCACGTGACGGAAAGGCTTCGCGAAGGGGAAGAGGGAGAGGAAAACGGATCATGATCATCAACGGAACAACGGACGAATACGTGCAGTGGCATGACACAGACGGAAACATCATCAATGCCAGCGACGGGGGGATCATCTACGCGGAGGGAAAGTATCACTGGTATGGACAGGCGCTCCGGCCGCTGCCCTTTGCGGGGGACGGAAAAGGCGGGCAGACGACCACCACGGGGGTGGTCATGTATGAATCGGAGGATCTGTATCACTGGAAGGCTGAGGGCGTGATCCTGGCCTGTTCCCCGGATCCGGCCAGCCCGCTCTATGGGCCCATGCGCTTTGAACGGCCCAAGATCGTTTATAACCGCAGCACCGGACAGTATGTGCTCTGGTGCCATTATGTGAAGCATCCGGGAGATCACGGCTTTACGGAAGGAACGGCGGAGGCGGGCGTGGCGGTCTGTGACCGGGTGAACGGAAGCTATACCTGGCTCGGGACGGCAAGGCCCATTGATGAAAGGGGACTGGTGCGGGACTGCACGGTATTTCAGGATGAGGACGGGAGCGCCTGGTTTGTTTATGACAGGCAGGTGGGAGAGGACCGGTGCCTGCATATCGTCCGCCTTTCCGACGATTACATCTCCTTTACCGGGCAGTACAGAAGGATCGATGCCGCTTTTTGGAGAGAAGCGGCGGCGCTGGTAAAGCACGATGGCTGGTACTATATGATAACCTCGGATCTGACCTCCTGGGCGGCCAATCAGGCGAAATACTTCCGCACAAGGGAGCTTATGGGGGAATGGGAGGATATGGGGGATCCCTGCATCGGGGATGAGACGCACACTACCTTCCAGTCTCAGAGCACCTTTATTTTTCGGGTGCAGGGAAAGGATGATCTTTATATCCACATGGCGGAGCGGCATAATACGGAAAACTTCGAGCGCTGCTCCTATATCTGGCTTCCCATCGATTTTCACCCGGATCATACCCTGAGCTTACGCTATCGGGAGCGGTTCGCAATTACCTGAGACTGTAGGGAAGGAGAAAAGAAATGAACAGGTGGGTCAGAAAACAGGTTTCACTGAACGGAGAGTGGAGTTTTGCATATCGGAACGCCGGGCCGGGGGAGAACGGGCCGTTTCCGGAGGAGCGGGAATATGATATTCTCATGCCGGTTCCCGGATGCTGGGATGATCATGAGGACAGACTGTCGCTGGCGGCATTCTGGTCCAGAGACAGGAGGATCAATCCGGATTATGTACCCCTTACCATTCCGGCAGGTTCCGGAAGCCCTCCGGACATGTCGTTTCCCTATCTTGTAGGCTGCGGCTGGTACCGGCGGAGCTTTTATGCGGAAGCGGACTGGGAGGAAGAAAGCATAGCGCTGCAGATCGGAGGCGTTACCATGGAAGCCTGGGTATGGCTGAACGGGAAGCCGGTCGGCCGTCATGAAGGGCATCAGACGCCTTTTTCGTTCAGCCTTTCGGGAAAGGTGGAGGCGGGGAGGATGAACGAGCTGATCCTTGCAGTTTCCAATATCAGAAGGGACCGGTCCGGCTGCAGCATAAGGGGTGACAAAGGACGAAGCGGCGGGATCCGCAAGGGGGTTTTTCTGGAGATCACGGGAAGCGAACGGCTGGAGGACTGTTATGTATACCCGGATCCCTCCATGGAGCGGCTGTGCTGGAGGGCTGTCCTTTCCGGAGCGAAGAAGGGAAAAATGGAGTGGGAGTTTCGGGATCTGAGTGAAAACCGGATCGTGAACGCCGGGACGGTGGAAATACAGAACGCGGTTTGTAAGGACGGTGCTTCGCGGCCGGAAGGAGTATGGCCGGGATGCACCGGGCCGGAAGAAGTATGGCCGGGATGTACCGGTGCGGAAGGTGCATCTATGTTTTTGCAGTGGGAAAGCGGCGCGGAGGGGCTTCGGGTATGGTCGGATCGTGCCCCGAAGCTTTACCGGCTGCATCTGCGTCTGGTCAAAGACGGGCTGACGGTGGATGAGCTGGAGCGGGATTTCGGGCTGCGGCTGGCGGAGACGGCGGGGACGCTGATCTTCCTCAACAAAACGCCGGTTTTTTTGAGGGGAGCCACGGATCATGCTTATTTTCCGGAAACCTGCACGGCGCCGGAATCCCTTTCCTATTATATGAATACCCTGAAAACGCTGAAAAGCTATGGCTTCAACTGGATCCGTTTCCATACCTGGATCCCGCCTGAGGAATGTATGGAGGCGGCGGACCGCCTGGGAATGCTCATTCAGGTGGAGACGGCAAACGGTTTTTCGGAATCTGAATGGCTGGACGCCGTCCGAACCTGCCGGATCCACCCCAGCGTGATCCTCTACTGCTGCGGGAACGAGGTGAGGATGGATGAGGCCATGCTTTCCTTTCTGGAAAAGATGGCGGGGCATCTGCGCACCCTGGCTCCCGACGCGCTGTTCCATCCGATGGAGTCCCTGCGGGGGCTGGAATACGATACCTCGGACGGTCATCTGGAATTCAGCGAGGAGCTGTTCCGCTTTGACAGGCTGGAGCGGCTGGAAGGCTTCAGCGATGTGCTGTCTCCCCATGGCAGGCTGTTCAGCTATCACTCCATGGATACAAAGGAGGAGGACATCAGGATTCAGCTTGAAAAATTCCGCCGTCCCTGTCTGCTTCATGAGATCGGGATCAATGACAGCTATCCGGATCTTACGTTGGAGGCGCGTTATGAAAAGGCCCGGTCAGGAGGAGGATTTTACCGGGCGGTGAGGGAGTACGCAGGGCGGATGGGAGTGCTGGAGCGTGCGCCGCTGTATTATCAGAATTCCTGCGGCTGGATGAAGCTCACCCTGAAATATGCGCTGGAAAACGCGAGAAGGTGCGGGCTTGCGGACGGTTACGATCTGCTTGGGGCCGTGGACTGTCACTGGCACAGGACGGGCTATGCCTGCGGCTTCCTGAATGAATTTTATGAGGCAAAAAGCGGTTTTTCCAGGCAGGAGCTTCTTGCCTTCAACGGGGAAAGCGTGCTGCTTGCGGACGTTGGAAAGGAACGGAACCGGAAGGGCGGAGATATCTTAAGGATCCCGGTTTACGCGGCGCTCTGGGGAGAGGCTGCGAATGCCGTGGAAGGGGAAGAGACGGCGGTGGTGGAATACCGCCTGACCGGAGAAGGGCAGAAAACCTTTGTCAGGGGAAGCTTCCCGGTATCGGCGCCCGGGCGGTACGGCGTTTCGTATCTGGGAGAGGCCGTGATCGCCGTGCCGGGGATAAAGGAACCCGTGCGGGCCGACCTGAAGATACGTCTGTCCTGTGGGAGCTGCCAGCTGGAAAACAGCTGGGAATACTGGCTGTTTCCGGAAATCGCCCCGTTTTTTGAGGAGACGGACGCTGAGGAGGGAGGCATCGTCACGGACCGGCTGGATGAAGGGACGATCCGCGCGCTTCTTGGCGGAGAGCGGGTGCTGCTTCTGGGGAGCGGGCCGTTTCCTTCCGTGGAGACCGGCTTTCAGATCATGTCGGCCGGGAGGCCGCAGGGCCTGAACGCCACGGTGATCGAGGATCATCCCGTCACCCGCCTTTTTCCCCATGAGGGCTGGTGCGGCTGGCAGTTTCAGCCCATGATGGACGGCGGAAGGGCTGTGGTGTTCAACGGCCTTCCCGTTCCCTTTAAGCCCATCATCGAAATGGTCAGCGGCTATAAGATCATCCGGAAGCAGGCGGCCATGTTCGAGCTGCAGGCTGGAAAGGGAAAGCTGCTTGTCTGTACCCTGAATCTGGAAGGAAAGGATCCGGGGACAGTTTACCTCAGACAGCTTCTGGAGCATTACATCTGTTCCGGGGCCTTCCGGCCCGGGATCCGGATCGACGGAGAAAGCCTTCGGACGCTGATCGGTGCCTGCACGGATCCGGAGGTGGATTTTTCCACGGATGAAGGCGACGACAAAGGAGGATATGTACGATGAAAGAAAGAGAAAAAGAATTTTTCCCGGACGGGACGCCGATCGACGACTGGTTCTACGATACCAGGACCCCGGCGCTTTCGGAGCTGGGAAGGCCCTATGTGCTGACGGAGCACGGCATCCGGGACGACGGGAGACTGTATACACAGGAGATACAGGGCCTGATCGATAGGGTTCATGAGAATGGAGGCGGGGTGATCGTGGTGCCGCAGGGTACCTTCCGGACAGGCTCCCTTTTCTTCCGGCAGGGAGTCAATCTCTATGTGGAGGAGGGCGGCGTGCTGATGGGAAGCGACGATGTCAGCGACTACAGCCTGCGGCTGACGCGGATCGAAGGGGAGACCTGTCTGTATTTCGCGGCCCTGATCAATGCGGACGGCCTGGACGGCTTTACCATGTGCGGGCCGGGAACCATCGACGGCAACGGCCTGCGCTCCTGGAAGGCCTTCTGGCTGCGCAGGGAATGGAATCCTCATTGCACCAACAAGGATGAGCAGAGGCCGAGGCTTGTGTACCTGTCCGGCTGCCGGAATGTGAAGATCGCCGGCCTGCATCTGATCAATGCCCATTTCTGGACAACCCATATTTATAAATGCGACCATGTGAAATATCTGGGCTGCACCATCTGCTCCCCGGCTGTGCCTGTGAAAGCGCCGAGCACGGACGCCATCGACATCGATGTGTGTACGGACGTACTGGTGAAGGACTGCTATCTGGAGGTGAACGACGATTCCGTCGTGCTGAAGGGCGGAAAGGGGCCCTGGGCGGATCAGGCGGAGGAAAACGGCTCCAATGAGAGGATTCTCGTGGAGGACTGCACCTACGGCTTCTGCCACAGCTGTCTCACCTGCGGGTCGGAGTCGGTGCATGACCGGAATGTGGTCCTGCGCCGGGCGAGGGTAAATGGTACCCACAATCTTCTCAATCTGAAAATGCGGCCGGATACTCCGCAGCATTATGAATATATCATGGTGGAGGATGTGGAAGGGAATATGGGTAATTTCCTCAATATCAACCCGTGGACCCAGTTTTTTGATCTGAAGGACAGGAAGGACATCCCTCTGTCCTTTGCGGATCATATCGTGATGAGAAACTGCAGATGCGAGTGCGGAACCTTCTTTCAGGTAAAAAAAGAGGAGAGCCAGTACCGGCTTTCTGATTTCACGTTCGAGGGCCTGGAGATCGAAGCGAAAAGGAACGGCTTTGATCCGCAGGCGATCGAAAACGTGACGGTGAAGGAGGTTCATGTAAAGGAGCGGAAGGAAAATGAACATTAAAATCTTACCAAACGAATACTGGTGGGCCGGCATCGTAAACGAGGGAACCCGGATGCCTCTTGGCGTAGAGGACAGAGCCGTGGTGGATTTCAGAAACGTAAAAACGCCGAATCAGGCGTCTCCCCTGCTTCTGTCCTCCGCGGGCAGATACCTCTGGAGCGACAGCCCATACACGGCCGTTTTTGAGGACGGGGAGATCCGGACGGACGCTCCGGTGGAGCAAAAGGAAGGCTTCGGGACGTTAAAGGGGGCTTATCTTGCGGCCATGAAGGCGCATTTCCCCTTTGCGGGAGAAGATGTGGAGCCGCTGTTTTTTTCCAGACCGCAGTACAATACCTGGATCGAGCTGATGTACGACCAGACGCAGGAGGGGATCCTGCGCTATGCCGAGGGCATCCTGGAGCACGGGCTGCCTGCCGGGATCCTGATGATCGACGAGGGCTGGGCGGAGGATTACGGACGGTTTTCCTTCCGGGCCGGCGCTTTCCCGGATCCGAAGGGGATGATGGAGCGGCTTCATGAAATGGGCTTCCGTCTGATGCTGTGGATCACCCCGTATATCTCACCGGATTCCGCGGCCTTCCGGGAGCTGGAGCCCAAGGGATATCTGCTGAAGGACGCTTCCGGGGAAACGGCGGTCAGAAGATGGTGGAACGGCCTGAGCGCCGTGCTGGATCTGACGAATCCGGCCTGCGAGGCCTGGTTTGAGGGAAAGCTTCGCGGCATGATGGAGGAATACGGAGTGGACGGCTTCAAATTCGACGGCGGCGATCCGGATATGTACCGGGACGACGACCGCACCTTCCGGCCCGCTTCGGCCTGGGAGCAGACGAGGATTTACGGTCTGTTCGGGAAGCGCTTCGCCCTTAACGAATTCCGGGCCGGCTGGCGTCTGGGCGGGCAGCCCCTTGTGATGCGGCTTGCAGACAAGCTTCACAGCTGGGAGGAAAACGGTCTGAACACCCTGATCCCCAACTCCCTGATCCAGTCTCTTTCCGGCTATGCCTATCACTGCCCGGACATGATCGGAGGCGGGGAATATCAGAGCTTCCGGGAAAATGCTTCCCATCTGGACACGGAGCTGGTGGTGCGCTATGCCCAGGCCGCGGCTCTGTGCCCCATGATGCAGTTTTCCGCAGCGCCCTGGAGGATCCTGGATGAAGCGCAGTTTGCCATCGTAAAGCAGGCGGCCCTGCTACATGAAAGCTTCGGCCCCTATATCGCCCGGCTTGCGAAAGAGGCCGCCCGGACGGGAGAGCCCATCCTGCGCCACATGGCCTATGCATTTCCCGGACAGGGCATGGAGCGGGTGTCGGATCAGTTCATGCTGGGAGCGGAGATTCTTGCGGCTCCGGTTCTGAAAAAGGGAGAACGGAGCAGGCTGGTGAAGCTGCCGGAGGGAAGCTGGGAGGATATGGAAGGAAGGCTCTGGGAGGGCGGACGCACCGTCAGCGTGGACGCACCTTTGGAAAAGCTTGTCTGGTTCAGAAAGACAGGAGGACGATGAAATGAAGGGAAGAGAACAGATATCCATGGATCAGGGGTGGAAATTCCACCGGGGAGACATCGTATCCATTCGGAACAGGTGGGCCTGGGGGAAATCAGGCTCCTGGAATCAGGGGCCGGAGAGCCGGGGCTTTGACGACAGCGGCTGGGAGGAGGTGGACGTTCCTCACGATTTTGTGATCGCTTCCGTGCCCGAGCCGTATATGGAAAAGGAATTTGATGAGGACAACGCCATCCCGGCCATGGAGGATGTAAATAACATGCACACCACGGCGGGATCCTTCCCGAAGGATGTGGGATGGTATCGGAAGCGCTTTTTCATTCCGAAGGAGGATGAGGGGAGGAAGCTGTACCTCATTTTCGAGGGGATTTACCGGGACAGCCGGATCTGGCTGAATGAATTCTATGTGGGCGGAGACAGGAGCGGCTACAGCCGCATCGTGGTCGATATCACGGATTTTGCGGCCTACGGAGAGGACAACGTCCTTGTGGTGCGCGCCGACGCCAGAACGGCGGAGGGCTGGTTTTACGAAGGCGGAGGCATCTACCGCCACGTCCGCCTGTTGAAGACGGAGTGGCTGCATATCGGAGATGTCTATGTCCATTGCAAGGTGGATCCGGAGGAACGCAGCGCCGTGGTGAATGTGGAGACGGAGCTTGCTGGTCTGGAGGAGCTGTGTCCCAAGGCTTCCAATGCCGCGAAGGGGTCGTGCATCAAAGCTTCCAATGCCGCAAAGGGGCTGCGGGTGCAGGCCGTGATCTTCGGGCCGGACGGAAAGCCTGCGGGCCGGGCGGAGCGCGTTGTGAGAGCGGAAAGCGTTGTGACGGCGGAAAGCGGGGAAAAGGTACTCCTGACGGTCCCGGTGGAGCAGGCGGAGCTCTGGAGCCCGGAGCGGCCTGTCCTGTACCGCGCTGAGGTGAGGCTGTACCGGCTGGATGGATCAGATGGGACAGAAGGAACGGACAGTATGGATGGGCTGGACGGAACGGATGGGCTGGACGGAATGGATGGCCTGGAGACAGACTGCATGACCGTGCCCTTTGGGATCCGTCAGATCCGCTTTGATGCGCAGAAGGGTCTGATTCTGAATGGGGTTCCGACCAAGATTCAGGGGGTATGCTGCCATCAGAACCACGGCGGCATCGGTACCGCGGTCCCGGACGAGGTATACCGCTTCCGAATCCGGAAACTGAAGGAAATGGGAGCCAACGCCTTCCGCGCCTCTCACTATCCGCCCGCCCCGGAGCTGCTTGACATCTGCGACCAGGAGGGGATGCTGGTGATGGATGAAAACCGTCTTCTGTCCAGTGAGAAGGGGGATCTGGAGCAGCTTTCCACCATGGTGCGCAGGGACAGAAGCCATGCCTGCCTGATGTTGTATTCCATCGGAAATGAGGAGGCGCAGTCGCAGGCTACGCCCCAGGGAGCGCGGATCGCGGGCACCATGATCCGGCAGATCCGCCAGTTGGATCCCCATACGCCCGTGACCATGGCCCTTCTGATGTGGGATCTGAAAAACGGCGTTCCCATAGAGGAGATCAGCGCGATTTCCGGTATTTCAGAACAGCTCGATGTGGCGGGCTTTAACTACCATGCCCACAGGTGGCCCGCATACCATGAGGCCTATCCGGATCAGCCCATGATCTGCACCGAGCAGGGCACCTTCCGATCCACCAGGGAATGCGATAAAACAGATGCGGCCCGTTGTCATCTTGCCATTACGGACAAAAACGCGGATTCCTACATGGCGGGAGCCGCCCAGTGGCATGTCTGCCGTCCGGATTGGATGAGCGGCTGCTTTATCTGGACAGGCTTCGACTATTACGGGGAGCCGACGCCCTATGCCTGGCCTGCCATCAGCTCCCAGTTCGGAGCCATGGACCTGTGCGGCTTTCCCAAGGATTTTTACTATTATTATAAGGCCTGGTGGGGAAAGGAAAAGCTGCTCCATATCTTCCCTCACTGGAACGGGAAGCCGGGAGAAAAGAAGGACGTTCATGTGTTTTCCAACTGTGAGGAGGTGGAGCTGTTCCTGAACGGAAGAAGCCTGGGACGAAAGACCATGGAGCCGGACGGCTATCTGGTATGGGAAGGAATCGAGTGGGAGCAGGGCGTTCTTGCAGGCAGAGGATTTTCGGAAGGGAAGGAAGCGGCTGTCTCTGAAAGAAGGACCACGGGAGCGGCCTGTGCGGTACGGCTTGCGAAGGAATATCAGGAGGGAGAGATCCACATTTTTCGGGCGGAAATCGTGGACTGTGAGGGACAGATCGTTCCGGACGCGGAGCATCTGCTGACATTTTCGGCGGAAAACGGAAAAATCCTGGGAACGGCAAACGGAGATCCTTCCGACCATGACGCGCCGGGAGGAAGCACACGCCACGCCTTCGGCGGACTGGCTCAGGCCATTGTCCGGGGAGGCGAGGGTCTGCGTGTCAGCGTAACGGCGGAAGGATTAGAGTCCGGCATTTGAGAAATGCCGGAAAGCGAGTGTACCAATTCGTATAAAAGAAAAATATCTGACGGCTGGCCCCTGGCGGAGCCGCTAAACGGAGGCCGGGGCGGAATCCCCGCCCCGGCCTAGTGTATTTTCAGATAAGCCTTCAGCTCGGGAATCTCCTCCGTCAGCAGGCTGGTGAAGTATACCGCTCCCTCCGGGTTCAGATGATCCGCGTCACCGAAGTATTTCAGATTGGTCTGAAACCGCTCATCGTGGGAATAGTCGTAATAGCTGACCCCGTATTCCACCGCGATCTCGTTGATCACACTGTAGAATTCATAGAGGAAATCCGCCGACACATATTGATTGTAGTAAGACGTAAACGGCGTGGTGATCAGGATAGGGACGATGTTGTTTTCCTTGCACAGCGTGATCAGGTCGATCAGATCCTGCTTCTTATCCGCTTCAAAATACTCGTCCTTATTCTCAAAATGTCTCTGATATCTGGCAAGTCCCTTGGCCTGGAAATCCTGAACGGTTTCCGGGCCATAAATTTCCTCGGGCGTGCCGGCTTCCGCCTCCGCGGCATTCGTTACTTCTTCCGCAGCGGCCTCTGCGGTGTCCATCACTTCTTCTGCGTCGTCCGTCGTTTCTTCCGCAGCAGCCTCCGCCGTTTCTTCCACATCAGTCTCGGCGGCCTCCGCCGCGTAGACGACGTTTTTCCTGTTTTCAGACAGGGAAGGAAAGATGATGGGCGGCTTGAACAGCTCAAAGATCTCGTCCCCGGCGGAAAGGATGGGAAAACGCACCGTGACCAGATCCTTGTACAGGCTGTAGTCCGGATTGTATTTGGGAGAAAGCAGGCGGTAATAGCGGACGCTGATGGCCTCCTGGTCCGCCGGATCCGTGGCCTCCTCGTTGAAGGAAAAGTAGGAAACGGGAATGAAAAGAAGGCTGCCGTCCGCAAAATCGTCCCGGTGCATATTGATCAGGGAATAGTCGTACAGGAAGGACTGGCTGGTGAGGGCGAAATTGAAGGTCTCATAGCCGCGCTCCCGCGCCAGGGCATTCCAGTCAAAGGCGCACTGTCCATGGGAGCTCCCCACGTTGGCGAGCTGGATGTGCTCCGGTATGAAATTGAACGCGTTGATCTCCGACATGCCTGTGCTCACCTTCTGCTCGTACATCATATCCAGATAGAACAGACAGCAGAAGGCGATGCATACGGCGAGGACACATTTGACGATAAATGATTTCATGGGCGTCTGTCAGAATTGCATGTAAATGAATTCTGTGGTTACTCCTTTCTCGGAAAAAAGCAGGATCACTAGCAGAAGCAGGATATAAACCGGCCAGCGGATGAAAAAGCGCTGTCTGGATATCAGGGCGATCACATCCGTTTTCAGGGAAGCAAGATCGAACAAAAACAGCGGTATCATGGGCAGGCAGTGAAACATCAGATTGGTAAGCCCAAGCCCCATCTGAAGCGCGCAGTCGTGAAAATACGCGGAGGGAGAGCCGATGCCCGTGAACATGCTGCGGATCACGTAGAACGCGTCGCCGATGGTCGCGGCCCGGAAAAAGATCCAGGCAAAGCAGACAAGAAGAAAGGTTACAGGAACGGAGACGATGCACAGCAGGGCATGCAGTCTCCTGTCCGTCTGAAAGGGGGAGCTTTTTTTATTCCAGGGAAAAAATCCCTCGACGACCTGAAGCGCGCCGTGGATGCCGCCCCAGAGCACAAAGTTCCAACTTGCGCCGTGCCACAGGCCGCTGACCAGAAAGGTGATCATGATGTTGAGGGCATGCCGAACGCGTCCGACCCGGTTTCCGCCCAGGGGGATGTAGATATAGTCCCGCAGCCAGCCCGACAGGGAAAGATGCCATCTTCCCCAGAAATCCTTGATGGAGGAGGCGAAATAGGGGGAACGGAAGTTGGGAGTCAGGCGGATGCCCAGGATCCTCGCGGAGCCGAGCGCGATATCCGTATAGCCCGAGAAATCACAGTAAAGCTGAACGGCGTAAAAAAAGGTGGCAAGCATGAGGGAGAAGCCTGTGTAGGACGGAAGGTTATCATAGACCTGATTGACATAAATGGAAAGGCCGTCCGCAAGCACCAGCTTTTTGAAAAAGCCCCAGGCCATCAGCTTCATGCCGTAGGAGGCCTGCTCATAATGAAAGCGGCCGGGCTTATGGAGCTGAGGAAGCAGGGAGGCGCCCCGTTCGATGGGCCCCTGCATGACCTTGGGAAAAAAGGAAATGTATACCGCATAGATCCCGAAATGCCGTTCCGCGGGAATCTTTCCCTGATATACGTCAACGAGATAGCTGATCGTCTGAAACAGATAAAAGGAAATCCCGATGGGAAGCGCGAGCCTCAGTGTGAGGGGCTGAACAGGGATGGAAAGGCTGCGCAGCAGCAGCGCCATATTCTCGGAAAAGAAGTTCAGGTATTTAAAAAAGAAAAGGAGCCCGGCGCAGAACAGCACGGAAAGGATGAGCGCGGTCCGGGAAGCCGGGGGCGTACGGCTGCTTTGAGGCCGGCTGCTGTTTGAACGGCTGCTTTTGGACTGGCTGCCTGTTGGGCGGTCGCTTTTTGGACGGTCGCTTTTTCCCCTGCTCCGATTTCCCGCGCGTTCCATGTACAGGGCCGCACAGTAGGAAACCACGATGGTAAGAAAGAGCACCGTCAGGTATTCCGGCCCCCATGAGGCATAGAAAAAGCAGCTGGCGGCAAGCAGCAGCGTCCAGCGCCATTTTCTGGGAGTGATCCAGTGCAGAAGGAATATGACAGGCAGAAAAACAGCGTAGCCAAACGAATTAAACAGCATGGGAATCCCTTTCTGATCCGGCATGGGCCAGCGCGGCGGAGCCGGTCGGTTATCTGACGAAGCTTATTATACTACAGGACTGGAAAAATATACAAGAATAATCCAAACCGCTGTTCATGACGCGCCGTCTTCGGCGGCAATCCATTCTCCGTACAGAAATTCCTTTCTGACCGCCAGGAAGGAGCGTACTTGCTCCACCTGCTCCTGATAGGCCTGACGGGCCCTTTGGATGAGAGAGGATGCGTCCGCCTGTGCGGCGCCGCTGGAAGCGCCGTCAGGCAGAACGGCTCCCTCCGCGTCTTTTGCGTTCACCCGTCCCCAGCGCAGATAATCCATAACGGCGCTGTCCGCAAGCTCCTCCTCCCATTCGGCCAGTCCGGTTTCCGCCAGCCCGTTCAGCCAGGGATACAGGATATTTTCATATACGTCGGTCATATCCGCATAGAAAGCGTTGTTGTAGTACAGAAGCTGCCACCAGATCAGGCTGCCCGGGATCTCCCGGGCGGAAAAGCCCTCCGGATCCGTATAGTCGATCCCCTCCTGCAGCCGCTGTACGCCGTAGGCCCAGTCGTAGTCCCAGACAGGTCCGGCATAGAGCAGCCCGTCCCGATCCTTGTAAAAATACTGGCTGGTGGCGGAGCTGTCGATGTTTTTGCTCACCTCCTCCACCAGATATTTGCCGACGAAGCTTTTGATATCGATACAGGCGGAAAGCGCCTGGTAATCATCCAGCCCCACGCTCTGCCTCATGAGGCTTTCGCATTCCTGGACATAGGAGGAGATATACTGATACTGGGCCTCCGACAGCTTTTCCGGAGATTTTGAGACCATATAAGCGCCGCTTTCCAGAATGAAGCCGCTGGCCTCGTTCGTATAGCGCATGGCGTTGTCTCCCTCCAGTATATAGCCTCCGGTGATATTTTCCGGATCGTTTTTCTGATCCCACCACTTTCCGGTGATGGATTGGTTCCAGTCATCCAGAGTCAGACCGGTGGTGAGCTGGCTGAGAGTGTCCTCATCCTGCGATGGATTGGCCTGTCCGGTAAGCTCCTCCAGATCGGTAAGCCCCATGTTGTCCGGGCTGATCCGCTGATACAGCTCATAAACGCCCTCGTAGCTGTTGTTGATGTACAGATTGACCCGGATGCAGGGCATGGAAGAGGTTCCGGCGAGCTCGCCCATTTCGTTGGAAATGCGGTTCCGAAGAAAGGTGAGGTCGCTGGAGGTAACAAGGGAATAGTCCTCAGCCTGTCCGGTCATGCCGGGGAGAAGAACGGAATTTTCCAGAGAAATGTTGTACGGCTTCTTATCCTGCTCCCAGCTCGTGTTCCCTCTTCCCTTGATCCTTTCCAGACCTCCGGAATAGACGGTTTTCCCGGAGCCGTCCAGAATGACGGCCTGTCCGGAGTCAGACTGCTCCTTATCCGAGCTGATGTGGGAGAGGTCGTGCTTCAGGGTAAGATAAACGGAAGGGATGGAAGAGCCGGTCAGAATGGTGAGCGTCTGTCCGTTTTCCAGCCGAAGGGTCTGACCGGAGGAGAGGCGGGGAAGGGAAAAGAGCTTCTTGCCGTCTGAAAAATCCCTCTGTGATCCGGCGCCTTCTGTCTGAACCAGACGGCCCTCGGCCCAGGAGGGCAGAAAAAGATAATAGTCTCCCGTATCGCTGCGCCAGGCGTTTATGGAAAGGATGGTTTCCCCGCCGGTGAGCCGGGCGGTGATTCCGGAGATATCCCCGCCTTCGGATCGTATGCTGATGAACAGGGTGAGCGACTGTTTCAGGGCTGCCAGACAGAACAGGGAGAAAACGCCGAGAAGCAGAAACAGCGCCATGATTTTGCACGTTTTATTCATGTGATCACAGGTTCCCTTTTAATAGACCGCTTCTCCGTCATGAGCGATGACGGAAGCGCTTTGGACGTGGCTGAGAGAGGAAACGGCGTCAAGCAGCTCACCCTCCTGCTTTGTCCGGCACTCGATGATGAGGTCCGTGCCGTCCATGGTGCGGTTGCGGGATTTGACCTTGAAGCTTCCCGTCAGCCTGCGCACGGCGGCTGTCAGCTCGTCCTCCTTTCCCTCCCGGTCCATGTTGACCACCAGAAGGACGCTTGCGCGGCCCTCCGGGATCAGTTCCAGAAGAAAGAGCAGGATGGTGACGACGAGGCAGATGAGCAGAGCCAGCTCATAATTGCGGGCGCCGAGGATGATTCCCACGCCGATGGACCAGAAAAGAAAAAGCAGGTCCTTGGGCTCCTTGACGGCGGTGCGGAAACGGACGATGGAAAGCGCGCCGACCATGCCGAGGGAGATGATCAGATTGGACTGCATCGCAAGAATGATGCCCGCCGTGATGATGGGCAGAACCCCCAGCACGATATTGAACTGCTTGTTGTAGAAGCCTTTTTTCTGCGACAGATAATAGATCGCGTAAATATAGAGGCTGAACAGAAGCGCGATGCCAAGCGTGATGCAGATGGAGGCTGTGGACAGCGTGTTGTTTTCCAGCGTTTCCAGAATGGAATTTTTAATGATATCCTGAAAGCTCATTTGAAAAAAATCCTCTCACTTTCCGCCGCCCGGAGCGGCAATTTCGCTGCCTAATGCGCCGCGCCTCCCAGCGCGTGGCGCCTGCAGAGCATATATTTGGAAAAGGTGGTCCGTTCCAGCTTGCCCGTATCCAGCGCGTCCCGGATATGACGCGGGAGGAATTCGTCGTATTTTACCTCCATGATATGCCATCCCGCCGCCATGACGGGCCGTTTGGGAAGCTCCGGGTCCGGAAAACGGAGCACGTAGCCGGAGGAGGCCAGATTTTGGTCAAAGGTGACGCGCACGTTCCCGTTCCGGCAGGTATAGGCGGTCCGTTCGTATTCCACGATGATCTTGGGCAGAAGCCGGTGCAGCAGCATTTCCGTCTGCAGAAGGCGGAATAAGGGTCGCTCCGTATCCATGGGGCGCACCTGCTTTCCCTGAAGCAGGAGAAGGCATTCCGCTTCACGCAGCAGACAGCTCTTTTTCTGCGTGAGATCGTGGGACTTGATCTTCTGCTCCAGATGGATGGTTTCCATGCTCTCGTTATAAATGCGGATCCGGAACTTGCTGCGCGGAGAGATTCCGCTTAAATTCTGCCGCAGAGCGCTGTCCTGCCAGTCGTCAAAATAGACGCTGCGAATCCGGTAGGCGCCTTCCGGATGAAAGGCGTCCGGCTCCATAAACGGCTGAATCCTTGCTGTGATGAGGGCGATATCCGCTTCATTCACCAGGTATTTCTGTTCATGTCGGTATTTCCCCTTGAAACGGTCCATGGCCGCTCCTTTCCTGCCGGATGCTTTACGCCGCATGATCTCTGCCGGGATGCATGACCGGGCGAAAAAAATGCTGCTCAGGATATAGTTATAACCAGCTATATCCCGAACAACACCTCTATTTTCAAACCTCCGGAACGGTTTTCTTATGTAAAAGAATCTCCCTGTCTCCCCTAAGACGGCGCGGAAACGCGCTTTATCAGGAAGTATTATGTCAAAGCCGCAGGGAAAAGTCAATATTATATGTGGAATGATATTATACGTAACTATTCAGCCAGGTCTGCGCATTTACTGCGCAGGCCTTCATTCCATCCGCAGCCGTTCCACAATGCTGTGCTTTTCCAGATTCCGAAAGCAGAGGAAGGGGATCAGCGCCGCGGCAAAAAGCAGGATGGGCGTGCAGAGAAGGAGAGGAAGCAGGGTGAAGCGGAAGGTGGTAAAGCCGCCCGCCACCATGGCGCGCACGCCCACACCCACGGCGAGAGAGCCAAGCAGCAGAGAGGACGCAAGGGTGATGAGGGCGTAGCAGAGGCCTTCCATGACAAGCATCCGGCAGAGCTGCTTTTTCGTCATTCCGACGGACTGGATGACGGCAAATTCCCGCCTGCGGGACAGGATGGCCGTGACCATGGAATTGACGAAGTTGAGGACGCCCACCAGGGCGATGACGATGCTGACGGCGCTGCCCGTCACGGCGGCGGAGCGGGTCTGGGCCTGATACTGGTCGGCCATGCTCTGCCGGGAAACGACGGGAAGGCCGGGGTTCACCGTTTCGGTGTATTCTTCAAAAAAGGCCTCCGCTTCCTTCAGGTGTCCGTCGTCCACGTTGAGGAACAGCTTCCGCAGGGTATGCTCCGGCCACAGGCTTTGGAATCCATCGGCGGGCAGAATGAAGCAAAGCTGGAAACGGGCGTCCGCATCCTTCTGGGAAGCGCCTTCGGTCACGGGATTTAAGGGGTAGACCACGGCCATCACCGTGTAGCTTTGTCCGTTGAAGGATACTTCAGTCCCCGGTGTGGGCGCGGGGATGACGTCAGGAACCGTGCCCCGTTCAATGGAAGGCCCAACGGCAAGGACATAGGCCCCTGTAGAGAAAGCCTGGGCGTCGAAGGAACCCGCCATCAGGTATGATTCCTGCACCGCCGCCTGAAGGGGGATGCCGTCCAGCCCGTAAAGGACGGCGGAGGCGGCCCGGGTATCCAGCGCGTCACGAAGCATCTGCGCGCCGGAGGGATCATAGCTTTCCCAGTCGGCGAGCCGATCTTCCGAGTAAAAAGCGGCCAGATTCTGAACGGTATCCTCCGGAAGCTCCCATTCGATCTGCGCGGAGTAGAGGCGGCCCGTTTCCTCCAGCCCTGCAAGGGCCTCCGCCTGGCTGACCAGGCTGTCGGAAAGGGTGGTGCCCTGGGGGTCATAGCCGCCCATATAATCCTCGCTGGTGGCCTCCGAAAGCTCAAAGTCCGCAAGGGTCAGATCGGCCAGATATTTTTCCATGTCAAAGGCGGCGTTCTGTGCATAGAAGCAGCACAAAAGCACCAGACCCAGGGTCAGGGAGCAGATCACGGTGAGGGTGCGCCTGCGGTTCCGGCCCAGGTTAGCGAAGGCCATAGAAAGAAGGAAGGCGCTGCCGGTGCGCCCGGGATGGCTGCTTTCCATGCGGTGTCCCTTCACCGTGGTATTCCCGGCTGCTTTTTTCATGCGGCGGTCTTTTTGCGGCGCATCCGCATCGCTCATGCGCAGCGCTTCCACAGGGGAGATCCTGGCGGCGAGGCGGGCCGGGCGCAGGCAGGAGATCAGCACGGTGAGCCAGGAAAACAGGGCGGAGCCAAGGGAAATGACAGGGCTTGCCGATACGGACGCCTGGGCTGCGGTTCCCATCAGTACGGGAACCAGCACCATGCCGAGCAGCCAGCCGGAAAGCAGGCCGACGGGGACGCCGATGAGGCAGAGACGGTCAGCCTGACCGTAGAGAAGCCTTTTGATCTGCCGTGTGGACGCGCCCAGGGTCTTCAGCCTGCCGTAGAAGCGGATGTCTGCGGTCACGCTGATTTGGAAAATATTGTAGATGATCAGATAACCCGCGGCGAACACCAGAAGCATGCCCAGGTACATGGGAAGGCTTTCCTGAAAGACGGAGGCGTTCATCTCCGGAAGATAAGCCAGATTCACGCTGTACTTAAGGCCGGTCAGCCCGGTTTCGGCCAGGATGCCGTCCATGACGCCTTCGATATCCTGATCCGTATCAGGAAAGATCTGCAGCATGCGAAGCCCAAGCATGGCATTGTCCGCATCTGCCCCAACCGTTTCCACACCGGCTGCATCCGTTCCGACCGTCTCCACACCGGCTGCATCCGTCTCAGCCGCACCCGCCGTCATGGCGTCGGCGTATTCCCTGCTCACCCAGGCGCTGTGGGAGTAGGAGGATTCGTTTCCCTCCCAGAAGCCGCAGAGGGTGAAGGAGGAGACTGTAACTTCATCACAAGACAGGTCCTTGCGCCATTCCAGCGTGATGGTCTGTCCCAGCTCATGAGGGATCCCCAGCCGGTCCAGCGTGAGGGTATCGAGCGCCGCCTCGTCCGCCGTCTGCGGAAGCCTGCCGGTGGTGGGAGCGGAATAGGAATGGGCGGCGTAAACGGCATCCGCCCAGCGGATCTCCACCTGTGTTCCGGTCAGCGCGGTATTCTCCGCAAGGCCGAGAACGATGCTTTCTCCGGTCTCCTTCACATCCGGGTGAGCGGCGATCCGCGCCGCCTGTTCTTCGGTGAGCCCGCGGATGGTGGCCGGCGCGTCGCTCCCCGTCTGCCGGAAGGTCATTTCGATCATGTTCCGGTTCAGGCTCTGCGCCAGTGTGAACAGCGTGGTGAACATCAGCGTGGTCAGAAGAATGGCGAGAATGGCCGCCAGATTTCTGCCCCTGTTATTGCGAAAGGTACGGGATGTAAGCACCCGGATCGGGTGAAATTCTTTATTTTCAGAAAATGTGTTCATGGTAACCTCCAATGCAGTCCCTGGTACCGTTTTCCGGCCCTGTGTCTGCTTTTATGCCCGTTCCTGCGCCGGGCTTCCTGCGATATGTCCGTCCTCGATATGGATGATCCGATCGGCCATGCGGGCGATCCCCGGATTGTGGGTGATCATGACGATGGTCTGATGAAATTCCCGGCTGGTCATTTTCAGAAGGCCGATCACATCATCGCTGGTCCGGGTGTCCAGATTTCCGGTCGGCTCGTCGGCCAGGATGATGGAGGGCTTGCCCGCCAGTGCCCTTGCGATCGCGACGCGCTGCTGCTGGCCGCCGGAGAGCTGGTTCGGGAGGCTGTCCAGCTTTTTGTCCAGCGCAAGGAGTGAAACGATCTTCATGATGAATTTCCGGTCCGGCCTGCGGCCGTCCAGGCAGATGGGGAGGATGATATTTTCCCATACGCTTAAGACCGGAACCAGATTATAATTCTGAAATACGAAGCCGATCTGCTTGCGGCGGAATACGGCGGCTTCCTCGTCGGTCAGTCCGGCAAGCTCCGTGTGATCCACCAGAATGCTGCCTGAACTTGGCGTATCCAGTCCCCCCAGCATGTTCAGAAGAGTGGACTTGCCGGAGCCGGAGGTGCCGATGACGGCGGTGAAGCTCCCCCGTTCGATGTCCAGATCCACGCCGTCCAGCGCCCGCACCTGGGTTTCTCCCTTCCCGTAATATTTTTTCAGGCCGCGGGCCTGCAGAATGATATCGTTTTTCATGCACATAACCTCCATGCCGGAGAATTTGGGGCTGTGATCCCTCCATGAAGGATCATCCCCGCTCCGTTCTTTCAGGAAAAGGATAGCATGGGAGTGTTACAGGAGAGGTACTTTTATGGTACAGTTTTGTAACATAGCCGGTTTCTTGTAATCCGCAGCATGATGTGATAGACTGACTTATAAATGACAGGCAGGGAGCCTTCTGCAACTCCCATTTTGGAAAGCGAGGTAGAGAAAGCATGTGTAATATAGCGGTGAATATACCGGACGCTGTTTTTTATGACACACGAATGAGTAAGGAGGAGGCCAGCGCCTATGTAAGAAAGGCAGTGGCGTTGCAGTATTATACAAAAAACGGCGTTTCTATAGGATATTGTGCCGAAATAGCCGGAATGCCGCTGGAAGATTTCATTGAGTATCTTGGCGAAAATAAAATTTCCATATTCCATTTTGATGATGAAACGGAATTTATGGAGGAGAGGTCGAGGGCATGATCCTGGCGCTGAAGGCTGTGAATGAGGAATAGCCTCGGCCGCTCAGCGGCTTTCATGCCGGCCGCTGTGATCGCCGGGGACTGATCCCCGGCATTTTTAACTCCTGCGCTCCGTCCCCATCCTCTGACGGATGCTCCCCCGGCGCAGAAAACACAGGCAGGAAAGGGGAACCAGAAGGCAGAGCAGCAGGATCACGGGCAGGATGATCCACAGCGGGGCGAGGGAGAAGGTATAGACCGACGCCCAGGAGTATCCGCTGACAAATCCGGGCATTACGAACCGGGTAAAAAGGACGGCGGGCGGCCCGATGAAAAGGGCATACAGACCGCCGTAGAGGAAGCCTTCCAGCAAAAGCAGAGAGGCGAGCTGTCCTCCGGTCATGCCCAGGCTTTCGTATACGGCGAATTCCCGCCTGCGGCTCACCGCCTTCGCGATCAGCAGATCACAGAAATTCAGCAGGGCGATCCCCATCAGAACGGCGCTGACGATGAGCTGCGGAAGCACCATGTTCAGCCGGGCGTTTGCAAAGTTGGCCTGATATTCGCTGCGGCGGTTCAGGCCAACGCCGCGGGCAAGGCTCTGCGTCCAGCCGTCCAGCCAGGCTTCAAAGGAAGCCTGCGCCGAATGGTCGATGTTCACCGCGATCTGGCGGATGCCCTGGCCGGGAAAAAGGGCGTCGAATGCGGGCAGGGGGAGGATGAAGGCGATGGAAAAGGCCGCCTCCGGGCTGTCGGAGCCGCTGAGGTAGGCGTCGTCGTGCATCACGGAGCCGAGCACCGAAAAGGTCTGTCCGGCCAGAGTGACGGTCTCACCGGCCATCGGCGCGGAAACGCCCTCATGCCAGGCCCCGCCCGTGATCACGTACCTGCCGGACAGGAAGGCATCCTCGTCAAAGCTGCCGCTGGTGAAGGGGCTGTATTCCAGCAGATAATCCAGATAAGCTCCCTCCATGCCGATGACGAGCGCCGTATATTCCCCGGTCTGCTCCAGACGGGAAAGGCCCTGACACCATTCCGGAAAGGCTTTCTGGGTATCCCGCAGGGTTCGGGTTTCATCATAGGGCTGGTTGTAAAAATCCGTAAGCCGCTTTCGCAGCGCGGCGGAGGCGGTCAGGGATATTTCTCTGGTCTTCAGGGCGCTGACGGATACGGTCTCCGGGCGATCCGCAAGCTGCCGCAGGGCATCCTGCGTGAGGGCACGGCTGTCCTGGTTATAGATCTGCAGAGAAAGGGCCGCCGAGCCGTCGGTGATGGAATAATCCCAGGGGGACAGGGCGGAGAGGTAGACATCCTCCTTCAGACCGATGAAAAGCAGCCAGAGCGCGGACAGAAGCAGCGTGGAGGCGCTCAGGGCGCAGGCGGATAAAAAAATGCGGCCCCGGCTCCTTTTCAGCGTGCGAAAGGCAAGGCGGGGAAGCGTGATCCTGCCGTCGGGAAAGCCCTTTTCCCTGCGGGAAGAGCCGTTTTGCTCCCGGAGCGTCCGGGCGGGAAGGCTGCCCGACAGACGGAGCATGGGAAGCAGGAGGGAGAGCAGGACGGTGCCGAGGGTGCAGAGGGCCGCCGCAAGAAAGGGCGGCCAGTCAAGAAAATACAGCGCGGGATGCGCCGATATCCCGGAGATCAGCCGTCCGGCGGTGAGATACTCCAGAAAAAATCCGATCAGCCAGCCCGGAAGCAGTCCGGCAAGGGTGACGAAAAAGCCCTTTGCCAGAAGAAAATACCGAAGCTGCCGGGGCGTCATGCCCTGGGCCTTCAGCCCGGCAAAAAAGAGGACGTCCCGCTCCCTGTCCACGTGGGCGATCCCGTAGATCATGAGAAAGCCGCAGACCAGCACCAGAGCGGCCGGGGCGTAGTAGGGCATGGACTGACCTGCCGCCTGCTCCCGCCGGGGCTGGTCATAGGCCAGGCTGGTGGTGAAGGCTGCGCCGGAGATTCCCTGATCCGCAAGAAGAAGCGCAGCCTGCTTTTCCAGATCCTTCGGCTGCCAGAGGGTGACGCCGAGGGTGACGCAGGGCGCGTCTTTATCATCCCAGCCGGGCAGGAGGCCGTCGGCGGTCTCCTGCGTGATCCAGGCGCAGGCTTCCGTGAAATTGGCGGGGCCTTCCCACCAGCCGCAGAGCGTGAAGGTATCGGTGTGCTCCTTTGCTCCGGAATCGATCCAGGGAATGGAGACGGAAGCGCCCAGGCTGTGAGGGATGCCGAGCGAATCCATGGTGTAGATATCCAGCGCGATCTCATCTGCCTCCTGCGGCAGGCGTCCGGCGGCGGGCAGGGAAAAGACGGTTTCGGCATAGTCCCGATCGGCCACGGCAAGCGTCACCGTACGCTGCCCGATGAGCGGGGAGCTGATCTGCCCCGGGCTTCCTGACCGGACCGCGCTTCTGACATCCGGGTGGCCGGAAACCGCTTCGGCCTGCCGTTCCGTCATCCCGGTATAGAGGATGTGGCTGGAGGAACCGTAGGCGTACTGGTAGCTTAAAAGAAAAGCGCCCTCCACCGCGCTTCCCAGCAGAAAAATAAAGGAATACAGCCCCGTCACCAGAGCGGCGGCGAGGATCAGAAGGAGGCTTCCGGCCTTATGAAAGAAAAAATCCCGCCGGACCAGCTTCCGGCAGATTTTCAGATTGTTGTTTGCAAGCATGCCGCTTTCCTTTCCTTTGCCGCCGGGCAGCGGCCCGTTTCACTCCCTGATGCGCCCGTCCTCCATGTGTACCACCCGGTCCGCCATCTGCGCCAGCTCCAGATTGTGGGTGATCATAACAAGGGTCTGATGCCAGGTTTCCGCCGAAAGCTTCAGGAGGCCGAGCACGTTCTGGCCGTTTTTGGAATCCAGACTGCCCGTCGGCTCGTCCGCCAGCAGGACGGCGGGCCTTGTGATGAGCGCTCTTGCGATGGCGGCTCGCTGTTGACCGCCGCCGGAGAGCTCATCCGGGAAGGCGTCCAGACGGGCGGAAAGCCCCAGGGTCTGCGTGATCTCCTGAAAAAAAGCCGCATCCGGCGCGGCGCCGGACAGGCTTAAGGGAAACAGAATGTTTTCCCGCACCGTCAGGGTGGGTATCAGATTGAAATTCTGGTAGACAAAGCCCACCCTGCTGCGGCGGAACACCGCAAGCTCCCTTTCCTTCAGGCCGGAAAGCCGGATGCCGTCCACCGCGACCTCGCCCGCATCCGGCACGTCCAGCGCGCCGATCATGTTAAGCAGAGTGGTCTTGCCGGAGCCGGAGGCCCCGACGACGGCGGTGAAGGTTCCCTTTTCCAGGGACAGGCTTACCCCGTCCAGGGCTTTCACCTGATTTTCTCCCCTTCCATAATATTTTTTCAGATCTTTGACCGTTACGATATCCATGTATGCCTCTTTTTGTGAAAATCAGCTGAGCAGGTAGACGGAAAAGGTGGTGCCTTTTCCCGCCTGTGAAGAAACGCTGATGTAGCCCTTCTGGCGGGTGATGATGCCGTTTGCCAGATACAGCCCGAGCCCGACGCCCTCCTGGGAGGCGGCCTCCCCGCCGCGGTAAAATCGCTGGAATACGTCGTGATAGTGCTCCTCGGGAATGCCGATCCCGGTATCCGTGATATCGATGCGGGTATAAAAGAGCCAGGGCCGCACCGAAACAGAGACGCTTCCGCCCGCCGGCGTATATTTTACCGCGTTGTCCAGGATATTTTCAAGAGCCTCCGCGGTCCATTTTGGATCGTGCTGCACGCAGACGGCCTCATCGCAGTCCGCAGACAGAGAGATGCTTTTCTGCCCGGCCTTTGTAAAGACCGCGCTCATCGCGTCGGCGATGGTGTCGCAGAGGCGGCTCCTTTCCATGTGAAGGACGAAGGTGCCCGTTTCCAGGCGGGACATTTTGATGAGGGACTGAAGGAGAAAATCCAGCCGGTCGATCTGCTGTGTCATGGAGACGAGAAAGGCCTCCCGCTGTTCGTCGGAGAGCGTGTGCCTGCGCAGAATGTCCGCGAGCATCCGGATGCCGGCGATGGGCGTTTTGACCTGATGGGAGATGTCGCTGACAAGTCCCTGGATGGTTTCCTTATCCCGTGCGCTCTGAAGCCGGCCCTCGTTGGCGTATTCGTAGTACTGCATCAGCTTTCCCTGCACCCTGGAAACGAGGGAATCGTCGTAGGGATGGGGCAGCAGCGGCGAACGGTCGGAAAGCAGATCGTCCAGGGTTTCGCACAGCTCGTCGGCAAAGCGGACGGTCTGGCGGCGCACCCAAAGGGCCCACAGTCCGGCAAGACCGAAGAGCCCGGCGCAGATCAAAAGAATTCCCCGGCGCACCGCCGCTCTGGGGATGAAGCTCCATAAAAGCCACAGAAGAGCTGCCAGAAGGCAGGCTGCGGCCAGCAGGAAAAGAGCCGGGATCAGGAAAGAGGCCCGCCGGGAAAAATGCTCTTTCCCGGAAGGCCCGGCTACGTTTGGATGATTCATTTGTTCCTTCTGCCGTTTCCTTTGTTCTTTCATTTCTTCAAATCTGCTCTCCTGTCCAGATATAGCCCATGCCCCGCACCGTGCGGATATAGGGGTGGGCCTCGTCCTCGATCTTGGCCCGCAGCCGGTTCATGGTCACGGTGAGGGTGTGGTCGTCCACGAAGTTACCGCCGCTGTCCCAGAGCCGTTCCAGAAGCCGCTGGCGGGTCAGGATGTTTCCGGCGTTTTCCGTCAGGATGCGCAGCAGCTTATATTCGTTTGGGGTGATGGAAAGCCGCTCGGCACGGCCGCCGGCTCCCCTCGTCGCGCTGAGCGCGTCAAAATCCAGGGAAAGCCAGCCGTCGCTCCAGCGGCCGTCCCTGGAGGCGGCCCCGGAGCCGTTCCGGCGGAGGGCGACCTCCACCCGTTTCAACAGGATCTGCATGCGGAAGGGCTTGGTCACATAGTCCTCAGCCCCCAGGTCAAAGCCGTTCAATACGTCCTCCTCCAGATCGTTCGCGGTCAGAAAGATCACCGGCTGCGCCGGGTTCTGCGCTTTGATCTCCCGGCACAGCGCAAAGCCGTCGCCGTCCGGCAGGTTCACGTCAAGAAGGATGAGGGCGAAGGAGCCCTCCGCGAGCAGATGCCGCGCCTTCGCGCAGGTGTAGGAGGGCACGGAGGCATATCCCGCGCTGTCCAGCTCAAAGCAGAGCCCTGCGCTCAGCGTAAGGTCGTCTTCTACTACTAAGATCCGTTCCATTTATTTTGCTTCCGGCACATGCCATTTCCAGTCGCGCACCTCGGGCAGGTCGATGCCGTACTCATGGATATACTGCTTATGCTCCACCAGCTTGTCGTTCATCTTCTGGATCAGGTAGGAGCCGCGGTTCCCGAGCTGAGGCAGATTCTGGATGGCGTTTTTCACCAGGCTGAAGCGGTCAATCTCATTCTGCACGCGCATGTCGAAGGGCGTGGTGATGGTCCCCTCCTCCTTGTAGCCGAACACATGGATGTTGCGGTTTTCCCGGCAGTAGGTCAGCTCATGGATCAGCGTGTGATAGCCGTGGAAAGCGAAGATGATGGGCTTATCCTTGGTAAACAGCGCGTTGTAGTCAGGATCGGTCAGGCCGTGCGGGTGCATGGAGGAGGGCTGAAGCTTCATCAGATCGACCACGTTGATGACGCGGATCTTCAGCTCCGGCAGAGCCTCCCTCAGGATGGTGACTGCGGCCAGGGTTTCCAGCGTTGGCGTATCCCCGCAGCAGGCCATCACGATATCGGGCTCCTCACCCGCGTCGCTGCTCGCCCATTCCCAGATGCCGATGCCCTGCGTGCAGTGCTTGACGGCCTGCTCCATGGTCAGCCACTGAGGTCTGGGATGCTTGCTGGTCACGAGCACGTTCACATAGTTCCTGCTGCGGATGCAGTGATCGAAGCAGGAAAGCAGGCAGTTGGTGTCCGGCGGAAGGTAAAGGCGCACCACATCCGCCTTCTTATTGGAAATATGATCCAAAAATCCCGGATCCTGATGGGTGAAGCCGTTATGATCCTGCTGCCACACGTTGGAGGAAAGGATCAGGTTCAGGGAGGCGATGGACTGTCTCCAGGGAAGCTGGTTGCAGACCTTCAGCCATTTCGCATGCTGGGCGCACATGGAATCCACCACGCGGATGAACGCCTCATAGCTTGCGAAGAAGCCGTGGCGGCCTGTGAGAAGATAGCCCTCCAGCCAGCCCTCGCACATGTGCTCGCTGAGGAAGGAATCCATCACGCGCCCGTCATGGGCCAGAAATTCGTCCGTGTCAAGAAGCTCGTTGTTCCAGTCGCGGCTGGTTTCCTCGAATACCTTTCCCAGACGGTTGGACATGGTCTCGTCCGGGCCGAAGATACGGAAGTTGCGGGCATCCTCGTTGAGCCGGAAGATATCCCGCACGAAGCCGCCAAGCTCCACCATATCCTGAGCCTCCACGGAGCCGGGAGCGGGCACGTCGATGCCGTAATCGCGGAAGTCGGGCATGCGCAGGTCGCGCAGCAGCTTTCCGCCGTTGGCATGGGGATTGGAGCCGATCCTTCTGTCCCCTTCGGGAGCCAGGGCCTTCAGCTCGGAGATCAGCTTTCCGCTTTCGTCAAAAAGCTCCTCCGGATGATAGCTCATCAGCCAGTCTCTGAGCATGTCAAGATGCTCCGGCTGATCCATCATGAT
The DNA here is from genome assembly GCA_019119595.1 of Candidatus Eisenbergiella merdavium. Taxonomy (GTDB): domain Bacteria; phylum Bacillota; class Clostridia; order Lachnospirales; family Lachnospiraceae; genus Eisenbergiella; species Eisenbergiella merdavium. The sequence continues at coordinate 150,836 of DWWS01000006.1, forward strand.
CGGTACCTGATGGGCGCGGAAGGAGCCTTCGATCTGCTTCCCGTCCACCACCTTGGGGCCGGTCCAGCCCTTGGGCGTGCGCAGCACGATCATGGGCCATTTGGGTCTGGCGGAATCGTGATTCTCCCGGGCGTTTTTCTGGATGGCCTTGATGTCGTCCATTGCGGCGTCCAGCGCCTCCGCCATTTTGCGGTGCATCTCCATGGGAACGTCGCCCTCTACAAAATAGGGCTTCCAGCCGCAGCCGTCAAAGAAATGCTCCAGCTCCTCATGGGAATTGCGGGCGAGCACCGTGGGATTGCTGATCTTATAGCCGTTTAAGTGCAGGATGGGCAGCACGGCGCCGTCCGTATCCGGGTTCAGGAATTTGTTGCACTGCCAGGAGGTGGCAAGAGGGCCGGTCTCCGCCTCTCCGTCTCCCACGATGCAGGCGGCCACCAGATCGGGATTGTCGAACACCGCGCCGAAGGAATGCGCGAGGGAATAGCCCAGCTCGCCGCCCTCATTGATGGAGCCGGGGGTCTCGGGCGCTACGTGGCTGGAGATGCCGCCGGGGAAGGAGAACTGCTTGCACAGCTTCTTTAAGCCGTCCATATCCTCTCCGATGTTGGGATACACCTCGCTGTAGGTGCCCTCGAGATAAGTATTTGCCACGAAGAAATTGCCGCCGTGGCCGGGGCCGGAGATCAGGATCATGTCCTGGTCATATTTTCTGATCACACGGTTCAGATGTACATAAATGAAATTCTGCCCGGGAACGGTTCCCCAATGTCCCACGATCTTTTTCTTCACGTGCTCCCATTTGAGCGGCTCGCGAAGAAGCGGGTTGTCCAGCAGATAAAGCTGGGCGGCGCCCAGATAATTGGCGGCCCGCCAGTAGGCGTCCATCTTTTGCAGATATTCGTCCGTAAGCGGAAGTCTTTCTTCCATTTCCATAGTTGCCTCCTTCTCTGCCGCTGCAGGCGGCATAAATTCATAGAAGAACGGCGGGAGCCGTTCCTGGGTACGAGCCCCTGGCCCGTGCCGCTGCCGGAGAATGCGCGCTGTCCGTACAGGCCGGGCAGCGCCGTTTTCCCTGTATTTTCCGGCCTGTCAGTTTCTATTTTAAACGGAATATGGATATCGGGCAATGGGAAATTGGCAGAAAATCCTCCGGTTTTGGTAAAATTCACGAAAACGGAGGAAATGGGAAAAAATCTCCCGTATTCTTTCTGAGACATGTGGACGAAAATATTTTTTTGTGTGGACAGACACATATCTGTGTATTAAAATACATTTGTGTCATATCAGTATTCCATTTCTGTCACATCTGGTTACAGAGTGTCTGTTTTGCTTTTGGGATAAGATCCTCTTTTTTCTTATTGACGAAGTGAACGTGAATGAACCGCAACACAGAGTGTCTGCTGACGATAAAAGATTCCTGCGGCGGGAGGGGATGCCCTTTTTACGCGGGAGAATGAGGGAGGACTTATGCCATGCTGGTTTTTGAGCTGCCGCTGCAGATCTGCTTTCTGATCCCGATGCCTTCAGAATGTGTTTCGGAAAAAATCGCGCGCCTGCTGGACGCTGTGCTGCAGAAGGAGGAATTCTTTCCGGGGGTCCGGGGCTTTTTGGAAAACGCCGCCGCGGAGGCGGAGGACGGAGATTTTGCTTCGAAGAACGAAGGAAGACCTTCGTTTCGTCCCTACACCTTCGATCAGCCTTATCCTTTGGAGGCGGAGCGCGTTTACTGCACCGGAAAGGTTTATACGGTCCGCATCCGCACCATCAGTCAGGAGCTTGCGGAATTTTTCAGCAGGATGCTTCCCCTGTGCAGAAGCGACTGCCTCCAGGTGCTTGGCGGAGGCCTGCGGCTGATCCCCCGGGGCGCTCTAGAACGGGTGCATACGCTGACGCCGGTGGTGGTGAAGACCGGATACGGATACTGGCGCAACCGGATGCAGGTGGATGAATATGAGGAACGGCTGAAAACAAATCTGATCCGAAAATACAATTTCTTTTGTCATACGAATCTGTCCGGTAATTTTTCCCTGTTTAAAAATATCGAATTTATCAACAGAAAGCCGGTGCGGGTATCCCAGAGCAACGTCTCCCTGCTCGGGGACAAGGTGAGTCTGACGGCGGCCTGCAACAGCATGGCGCAGGAGCTGCTTTATATGGCGCTTGGAACGGGCGTGGGAGAAAATAACGCCAGAGGCTGCGGCTTCCTCGGATACCGCTTCCGATAAAGGCAGCCTGTATGGTCATAGAGGAAAATAAAAAAGGCCTTCGCATCCGCATGCCTGCCGGTGCGCGGGCTTTCGTTTTTTCTTTCGGGAGCGGCGGGCCGTTTTTTTCTCGGATTGTGTTCCACATTCCTCTGGTTTCAGGTAAAATAGAGAAAACAAAAAGGAGGATTGCGGAATGCGGCCCGGACCGATCGGTGCATCTGACATTCCCGCAGAACAGGAGAGAACTATGAAAAAAATATCGTTTCTGGACGGCTGGATGAGAGAGCGGTTCGGCCCCATCGCGCGCACGCCCGCTCTGGATAAAAAGGAAGTGAACCTTCCGGATGATTTTATCGTGGATACGGCGCGCGGCCCGGAGGCCATCGGCGCGGCCTACACCGGCTATTTTGGCGGCGGCCTTGCCTATTACCGGAAGGAATTTGCCCTTCCGGAGGAGTGGAGGGAGAAAAACGTATTCCTCTACATAGACGGCGCGTATATGAACAGCCAGGTGGCGCTGAATGAGGAGTATATCGGGAAAAATCCCTATGGCTACACGCCCTTTTTCGTGGAGCTGACGCCCTGGCTTTCGGAAAGGAACCGGCTGGAGATCGCGACCCGCTGCTGCCAGCCCAATTCCCGCTGGTATTCGGGCGGCGGCCTTTACCGGCAGGCGGAGATCTGGCTGGGAGACAGCCTTTTCATCCATCCCTGGTCGGTGCAGGTGACGGCTGAGACGGTGGAGGGGATTAAGGAGACGGCGGAGGGGATCGCGGATGGAACCGTGGGTGGAACCGGCGCGGAAAAGGCCCGGCTGCGCATTTCCTTCGGCGTGACGAGCCGAAGGACGAAAAACGCGCGGGTTTCCGTGCGGGCCAGGATCTATGCCATCGGAACGAGGGTTGCGGATCCGGTCCGCCAGGACTGCGGGCAGGAGCCGGAAAAGGATTTTGCGGACAGCCTTGTCCGGGAATGCGAGATAAAAATGACGGCGGAGGCCGGACGGGAAACGGCGGAGCTGATGCGGCTTGAGCTGGAAAACGTCCGTCTGTGGGATACGGAAGATCCGTTTCTTTACGCCGTCCTTCTCACCGTTGAGGAGGATGGCCGGGAGATCGACCGGCATGCGCAGGAGTTCGGCGTCCGCAGCCTTTCCTTTGACGCGAAGGACGGCATGCGCCTGAACGGAAAAAAACGGAAGCTGCGGGGCGGCTGCATCCATCACGATAACGCCTCCCTGGGAGCCTGCGCCTATCCGGCGGCGGAGAGAAGGAAGCTGGAGATCCTGAAAAGCCAGGGCTTCAACGCGGTGCGCACGGCCCATAATCCGGTCTCCTTCACCTTTTTGAATCTATGCGACAGGCTGGGCATGCTGGTGCTGGAGGAGGCATTTGACTGCTGGGAAAGAAGAAAAACGGAAAACGATTATCACAGCTTTTTTGCCGAATGGTGGGAGCGGGATCTGAGCGCCATGGTCTTAAGGGACCGGAACCATCCGGGCATTTTTGCCTGGTCCGTGGGAAATGAGATCCCGGAATTTACCGGAAGCATGCGGGGGCTTGCCATCGTGAAGTCTCTGGCGGTCTGCGTCAGAGGGCTGGATGCCTCCCGGCCCGTCACCCTGGGACAGCACGGCGTTCTGAACCGGCAGCTTCTCGGTGCGAAGACGGATCTGACCTTTGAGCAGCTCCAGGCCGTGGTGCCGGAGGAGCCGGGCGTGGTGGACGGCGTAGATTACTGGGACATGTGGACGGAAAACGGCTGGGAGCAGCTTGACCTTGCGGGCTACAATTATATCTGGCCCAGGTATGGGACCGACGGGGTGAAGCATCCGGCCCGGGTGATCATGGGGACGGAAATCCATCCTTCCATGTTGTACGACTACTGGAAGGCGGTTCTGAACAACGACAACTGCATCGGGGATTTCGTCTGGTCGGCCATGGATTATCTGGGCGAGGCGGGAACCGGACGGGTGGAATGGGATCCCGCCCGCTTTGACAAAAGCTTTGTGGGCGAATTCCCTTGGCTTTCCAACAGCCAGGGCGACATCGACCTGGACGGGAATATCCGGCCCCAGGGATACTATCATAAGATCCTCTGGGGACTGGACGAGGGCGTGCATCTGTTTGCCCGCCACCCGGAGCATACGGATCAGGAATACTGGGGAACCGGCTGGCACTGGGAGGATGTGAGCCGGGAATGGACCTATGATAAGGAATACCTGGGAAGTCCGGTGAACGTATACGCCTACGGAGACTGCGACGAGGTGGAGTTTTATTTAAACGGAAGACTCCTGGGAACGGCCGCGCCGGAGCGTTTCATCACCTCCATTACGCTTCCCTGGGAGCCGGGGATCCTGGAAGCGCACGCCATTCGGGACGGGAAACGCTGCGCCCAGGACAGGCTGGAAACCACGGGAAAGCCGGTGAAGCTTGCGCTCCTTGCGGAGCAGGAGCGGATCGGCGCGGACGGTCTTGATCTCGCTTTTGTGCGGATCGAGCTTCGGGATGAGGCCGGGCGGACGGTCACCGGGGATGACAGAGAGGTGGCCGTACACGTGGAGGGCCCCGGCGTTCTGGCGGGCCTTGGCTCCGGCAATCCATGTACGCCGGAAAACTACGGGACGGGCAGGCGCATGACCTGGAGGGGCCGGGCGCTGGCCGTCCTCCGGGCGGGAAAGGAGCCGGGAACGCTTTGCCTTAAGGTGAGCGCGGAGGGGCTGCCGGAAGAAAGCCTGACCGTGGAGGTGAGTGCCGTTCTGGCGGTCGAATGAGATCATAAAAAGACAGTCAAAAGAAATAGTGACATTTTCTGACCGCTGGGATAAGATGAAAAAGAAGCGGAAAGCGGCAGAAGAGATCATGCTTTGAAAGAAGCCTGCGCGCCTGTATGAAAAGCTACCGAAAAAGACAGCGCTTCAGGAACGCGGGCTTTTTTGAGAAGGAAAGGGAGGCGGCGGATGGAGTATGCGGACATGGAACGGGCCCTGATACAGCTTCGGGATTTTGAGGTGAATGCGAAGCGTCTGTATGAAGCCAATCCGGAGCCCTTTGCGCATGTGGTATGGAGCTGGGAGGAATTTTCGCGGGAGTATCAAAGGACACAGGAGTATCGGAAGGCGCAGGAGCGTCAAAGACTGCAGGAAAACCAAAGGCCGCAGGAGCAGGCGGCGGGGAAGGGAATGCTTTCCCTGGAGGAAAAGGCGCCTTTTTTCATGGGGAGCCTTCTGACCGAGCAGGACTGCTTCCCGGATGAGAGCACGGAGGTTTCCGTTCTTCTGCACGACCGGTATGTGCCGCCGTTCTATCACAGCCTGAAATTCATCAAGATTGTCTTTGCCCTGCGGGGAGGCTTTTATTTTTATCTGAGAGAGAATGGCCGGGACCGCAGGGAGCGGATGGAGGAGGGCGACTTCGTCGTCATTCCGCCGGAGGTCAGTCAGGCGGTCTTTACCGGGGATGAGGGAGCGGTCACGGTGAACGTGATCATCAAGCGGAGCACCTTCGGAGAGGCTTTTTACAGCCTGCTGATGGAAAACGACGAGGTTTCCGATTTTTTCTGGCAGATGCTCTACAGCAAGGGAAACGAACGGGCGCTGCTGGTGCGCTGCGGAAAGGACGAGCGGCTTTCCAGGCTGGTGCTGGAAATGTGCGCGGAGAGCATCCTGGATCAGAGTGAAGGCGGAAATGGGGCACCTTCTGAAAAGAATCCCGGGAGAAGCCTCGGGAAAAGTCCGGGGCAGAATTCCGGGAAAAATCTGATGATGAAGGGCTATGTGATGCTTTTGTTCGGCAGGGCCATGAAGGAGCACGCCGGGGAGATGGAGAGCGTGGGGCATCTGAGCGAGGCGGACGCTGTCCTTCCGGAAATGGTCCGTTACATCCGGGAAAATTATACCACGGTGACGCTCCCGCAGCTTGCGAAGCATTTCGGAAGGAGCGAAGGGTATTTAAGCCGATACATCCGCCGGGAGACGGGAAAGACCTTCCGCTTCCTTTTAAAAGAATTCCGCATGAAGCAGGCGGTTCAGATGCTGGAAAATTCCTCCTGCAGCATCGAGGAGATCGCGGCGGCCGTGGGCTATGCGGACATCAGCTGCTTTTACCGGAACTTCCGGGAAAGCTTCAGCATGACCCCGATGCAGTACCGTAATATACGAAGCAGGATCAGTCTGTAAAAAGAAGTGCCGCCTCAGGCGGCGGAAAGGTGGTTAATTATGGAGTGGAGTGCGAAATGGATCGCGCCGGCGCAGGAAATGGGAGATGTGTGCCCGGTGTTCGTGAAGGAATTTGCGGTCGGAGAGGGCGTGACGAAGGCAGAGCTTTTCATCACCGCAATGGGCGTTTATGAGGCATTCTTAAACGGAGAGCGGGTGGGAGAATATGTGCTGGCTCCCGGCTGGACTTCTTATGAGAAGCGTCTTCAGTATCAGCGCTATGACGTGACCGGGCTTTTGAAGGAACAGAACCGTCTGGAGGTCACGGTGGGAAAGGGCTGGTACCGCAGTCCCATGCCGGGCTGGGTAAATGAGGAAGGAAAGGGGGCAAGGGCCAAGCTGCCCGCCGGGCTGATCGCGCAGCTGGTTATCACCGGAGCGGACGGCTCCAGGAGCGTGATCGCTACGGACGCGGACTGGACGGCGCAGGAGAGTCCGATCCGTTTCAGCGAGATCTATGACGGAGAAACCTGCGACGCTTCGTTTGAGGCGAAGGAAGCGCAGCCGGTGGTCTGCCTGGAAAAGGACACGCAGAACCTGATCCCCCAGCAGGGCGAGGAGATCCGGGAGCAGGAATATGTGGCTGCGGAGCGCATTTTCACCACGCCGAAGGGAGAGCTCGTGGTGGACTTCGGCCAGGAGGTGACGGGCTATGTGCGTTTCACCGTGGACGCGAAGGCGGGAGATGAGGTGGAGATTTCCCACGGCGAGGTGCTGGATAAGGAGGGAAATTTCTATAATGAAAATTACAGGGGAGCGAAGGCGAAGCTGCGCTATACCTGTAAGGACGGCCTGCAGACCTGGCATCCCCGGATGACCTTCTTCGGCTTCCGCTATATCCGCCTGGACAGCTTCCCCGGAACGCCTGCGCCGGAGCAGTTTACGGCGGTGGCCGTACACTCCCACATGAAGCGCACGGGACGGCTTTCCAGCTCCAATCCGCTTCTGAACCGGCTGTTCTCCAACGTGGTATGGGGACAGAGGGGCAATTTCCTGGACGTGCCCACCGACTGCCCGCAGCGGGACGAGCGGCTGGGCTGGACGGGAGACGCCCAGGCCTTTGTGAAGACGGCAAGCTACAACTATGACGTGGAGAAATTTTTCACCAAATGGCTTGCGGACATGGCGGCAGATCAGTGTGAGGACGGTTCCATCCCCCACGTGATCCCCGCCTGCGGAACAGGAAGCGGCAGCGCGGCCTGGGACGACGCGGCCACGATCGTACCCTGGCAGGTCTATATGACCTACGGCGATCCGCAGATCCTGCGTCAGCAGTTTGACTGCATGAAAAAATATATCGGCTATATCAGCGCTTCCACCAAGGACGAATATCTGTGGACGGGCGGAACCCACTATGAGGACTGGCTGGGACTGGACGCTCCGGTGGGAAGCTATAAGGGTTCCTCCAGAGCGGACTTCATCGCCTCCGCCTTTTACGCCTATTCCACCAGCCTGGTGGTGAAGGCCGGAAAGGTGCTCGGCGAGGATGTGAGCGAATACGAGGCGCTGTATGAAAACATCGTGAAAGCCTTCCGGCAGACCTTTACGGATTACAGGACCCAGACGGAAATGGTGCTTGCCGTTCATTTCGGCCTGGCGGAGGATCTTCAGAAAACGGCGGATCAGCTTGCCAAAAAGGTGAAGGCGGACGGAGAGAAGCTGCAGACCGGCTTCGTGGGAACGCCCTATCTACTCCATGTGCTGAGCGGCTACGGCCATACGGAGCTTGCGTACACCTTGCTTCTGCGCACGGAATATCCCTCCTGGCTCTACCCTGTGACAAAGGGCGCCACCACCGTCTGGGAGCACTGGGACGGCATCATGGAAAACGGCGATTTCTGGAGCACGGATATGAACTCCTTCAACCATTACGCCTACGGCGCGGTGGCGGACTGGGTCTATGAGGAGGCGGCAGGGATCAAACCCGCGGAGCCGGGCTTTGCAAAGATACGCATCGCGCCGAAGCCGGACGCGCGCCTGGAATGGCTGGAGGCGTCCCTGGAAACCAGACAGGGCCTGGTGCGTTCCGCCTGGAGCCATATCGAAGAAAACGGCTGCCGGAAGGTGCGCTATGAGATCATCACCCCTGCGCCTGCGACCCTCGTGATCGGCGGAGTGGAAAAAGAAGTGCAGGCCGGAGAGTACGTGTTCTTTACGGATGAAAAGGGAAGCTGCATCTGATCAGAGCAGCGAATGGAGCGGCGGTAAGAGCAGGTGGCCGGGAACCTTCAAAAGAGGCTCCCGGCCCTTGACATGCGGGGAAAACGCCGCAGAGGCTATTTTCCTACAGAAGAACGTCCTCCAGAGAACGCTTGGGAACAAAATGCACGGTTCCGGTCTCATCCCGGTAATAGCGCGTATTCCCATCCTCCCCCACGTCCGTGAGCACGATCTTTTCCGCGGGACGGCCGAAGGCTACCACCAGATTGGGCTCGATTCCTTCCGGAAGCTGCAGAAGTTTTTTCAGCCCGTTTTTGTCAAAATTCCCGATCATACAGCCGCCCAGCTCCTTTTCCGCCGCGGCCAGCAGCATGGTCTGCGCGGCGATCCCGATGTCCCTTAAAAATGTCGTTTCATTGGGTCCGATGGCCGTATCCAGGCAGATCACGATGAAGCCGGAGGGCCCCATGTCCGGATAGGGAAGGGAAAGATCGGGAAGGGCAGCCGCCCATTTGGTCAGCTTCAGGATATCCTCCACCTCCTGCTCCTTAGAGGAAACATAATATTTCAGCGGCTGGATATTGGCGCTGGACGCCGTAATTCTTGCCAGATCCACAAATTCCAGCAGCTCCTGTCCTGTAACTTTCCGCGTCTTGTCGTAGCCGCGATAGCTTCTGTTTTTCAGAACCAGATCTTTTAACATATCGGATACCTCCCTGAATGAATGGAACATGTTTCATGCAAACCGTTTCCCAGAGTGTAGCATAATCCGGAGGGCTATGCAATGCGGCCGTAACAGTTCAGCCTTTGGCTAAACTGTTACGGCATCCGGCCATTCCAATCGCTTCGCGATGGGCCGGATGCTTCCCGCCGATGCATTTTCGCACGGTCTGCGCAGTAAATGCGCAGACCTGGCTGAATAGTTACATGCGGCCGCACAAATTATAAGCGGATACTTGACAAATCACTGCGCGTTCCTTACAATGAAATAGTAAAATATCAGACTATAAAATATTGGACTTAAGGTGGTGGGATATGACAGGAGAGGATAAGAAAAATGCATACCTTTATTGCAAATTCAGGGACCAGCAGTTTGCCTTATATGATGAATATGCGAAGCGACAGGGCATGATGATGAAGACCCTGCTGGTGCTGAACGCGCTCTTTTATGCAAAGGAAGGGATGACGCAGGCGGAGATATGCAGGCGGACCTTTCAGTCAAAGCAGACTGTGAATTCGATCGTCAGAAATCTTTGGACAGACAGCTATGTTACCATCACGGAGAGTCCGGAAGACAGACGGAACAAAACGGTGCAGATGACGGATGCGGGGCGTGCATACTGCGAAAAGGCAGTCCGCCATATCACCTGGGCGGAGGATACGGCGATGGCGCTGTTTTCGCCGGAGGAGCAGAAGCAGCTGATCGATCTGTCGCGTACATTTACCGGAAATCTCACCATGCTGGTGAATCAGGAAACGGAGGAATAGCAAATGGAATTTAACGAAGTCATCGATCAAAGAAGAACAAGCCGGGAGTGGACGGATAAAGAGGTTGAGTTTGAAGCGGTCAAAAGGATTCTGGAAGCCGGTATGAAGGCTCCCTCCTGGGATCACTACCGAAACTGGCAGTTTATTGTCCTTCATGAACGTGAGGACAAGGAGCGGGCCTTCGCCTGGGCAAAGGCTGTCGCAAAGCGCTATGTGGACAGCAGCCGCACCTATGTGCGGCCCAATCTGGCGCAGAAAATGTATGCCTACGCCATGCCGAGGCAGTATACCATGCTTGTGGACTGCCCCTATGTGATCGTCCCGCTGTTCAAATGCAGCAGGCTCAACGCGGAATGGGTGAGCAAATTAAATCCGCTTACCACCGCATGGTGCGTCGCGGAAAACATCATGCTGGCTGCCATCAATGAGGGATTGGGCTATTCTCTGCGGATCCCTCTGAACAGGGAGCACGATGTTGTGCTGCAAACGCTCGGGGTACCGCAGGGATGGATGACTCCCTGCTTTATCGGGGTGGGATATCCGAAAGAGGACGAGCTGGTTTTGGAGCAGTACAGCACCAGCCCGGAGGGACATATCCACATGGGAGGATGGTAAGCATGTTTACTCCGAGCGTTCAGGAAACAGAAGAGAAAACAATCCCGTCCGACAGACAGATTCAGCAGGATCTGGCCATGCGATCCGCCATGCTGCATGGTTACTGCGGTAATGGGACATCTTTTGACACGGCCAGATGCTGTCTGCTGTTTTATGACTGGTACAGTCAGAGGATCAGAAAGAAGCTGGAGGAATTTTTTGGAGAGGAATGATAAAAATCATGAAAAAGTTTTTGGGTGTGTTAACAGCAGTGACGCTGTTGTTTGCCGCCGGATGCGGCAGCGCTTCTGACGGTCTGGCAGGGGATGATGATACGGTGCGCATTGGCTGCGAATTTGCCTATGTTCCCTATAACTGGGAGGAAGATGGCGCCACAGAATACAATGCGCCGATTGAAAATCATGAAGGCTTCTACGGCGACGGCTACGATGTGCAGATCGCCAGGCTGGTGGCTGAGGCTATGGGAAAGGAGCCTGTGTTTGTAAAGGTTTCCTTTGACGGGCTGATGCAGGCGCTGAATAACGGCCAGATCGACATGGTCGTTTCCGGCATGCTGGATTCCCCGGAGCACCGTCAGGCCGCGGATTTTTCTGATACATATGCTGTTACCAGAACAGAGTACACGGTTCTGGTGAATAAGGATTCCGCCTATGCCGGGGCGACCTCTCTGGAGGAGCTTGGCGGCGCTTCCATACTTGGGCAGCGGGGTACCCGCCTGGATACCGTGATCGACCAGATTCCCGGCGTCAACCATGTCTCGCCGGTGGACACCATCCCTGCCATGCTGGACCGCCTCCTGAAAGGAACGGTGGACGGAATCGTCATTAACCGGGAAACCGTTACGGTCTATACATCCCAGTACGAGGAGCTGACCGGTCTTACCTTTGATGAAGGAAAGGGCTTCGAGCTGGATTTCAGCGGAATCTGTGTGGGGGTACGCAAGGGTGATACAGAATTGCTGGAAAAGGTCAATGCGGCGCTGGCCGAGATCAGCGAGGCAGACAGAACAGCGCTCTTTGATGCTGCGATCGAACGTGGAGGAGAGTGAGGGATCATGAAAACAGGTTTGAAAGCAAAAGACTTTTGCCTGTTCTGGGGCGTCGTGGCTGTTCTCGGGCTTGCTGCTGCAGCGTGGCTGATATACCGGTTTATCCGGGTGACGGGTCTGTCTGAAATACCGGAGGGCGATCTGGACGCCATGCTCTATCTGCTGATGAGCGAGCGAAAGGCATGGGTTGGCGGAATCGGACAGACAATGGCTGCCTCTGCAGCCGGCACCGGGATTGGCTTTGCCTTTGCCGTAGTGCTGGCCTACATCCGGCAAAACGAGCCCACGCTGCGGGATCCAGGACCCGTCCGGTATGTGAAATATATTTTGCTGACACTGGAAAAGCTGTATGTGACCGTTATCCGGGGGACGCCCATGATGGTGCAGGCCTGCATCATTTATTATGGAGGCTTTGCGGTCGTGAAGGCTCTGATGCCGGGGGCGTCTGTCACGCAGATCAATCAGGTCTGGTCACTGTTCGCCTCCGCGCTGATCACGGTGCTTTTGAACTCTGCCGCTTATCTGGCAGAGGTGCTTCGCGGCGGTATCGATTCTGTTGAGCAGGGTCAGAAGGAGGCGGCATTTTCCCTGGGGTTCACGCCCTGGCAGTCGATCACCAGAGTGGTCTATCCACAGGCCATACGCAACAGCCTGCCCTCCATTGTCAACGAGCTGATCAACAATATCAAAGGGACCTCCGTGCTTACGGTCATCGGCTTTGGAGAGCTTATGTTTGCAACCACGTCCATCGCGGGAAAAACCTACCGCTATCTTCCAACCTATCTTGTGGCGGCGGTCCTGTACCTGGCGCTGGTCGTCCTGCTTTCCGGCGGCCTGAATAAGCTGGTGGCCCGTGCCCTGCACGGGCGAGGTCCCGGAAAGGGGGACAGAGCGAATGGATGAGAAAAAATGCGTCCTCCGTGTGCGGGGACTGGAAAAGAGCTTTGACGGAGAGGTCATCCTACGGGGAATAGATCTGGACGTGTACCAGGGCGATGTGATCTCCGTCATCGGCCCCAGCGGTTCCGGAAAGTCCACGCTGATCCGCTGTATTGATTTTCTGGAGGAACCGGACAGGGGAGCGGTGATCCTGGATGGGACGGATTATGCCGATACGTCTGCTTCTCTGAAACAGCTTCACGAAAAAGTGGGAATGGTCTTTCAGAGCTTCAACCTGTTTGCCAACCGGACGGTACTGGAAAACTGTACCCTTCCTCTGATAACGGTCCGGCGGCTGGACCGCAGATCGGCAAAGGACATCGCATTGAAAAATCTGGAAAAAGTGGGCATGGCCTCCTTCCTGCATCGGCGTGCTGCAGAGCTTTCCGGTGGTCAGAAACAGAGAACGGCCATTGCAAGGGCGCTGTGCATGGAACCCCGGCTGATGCTGTTCGACGAGCCCACCAGCGCCCTGGACCCGGAAATGGTGGGCGAAGTGCTGGAGGTGATCAGATCCCTGGCGCAAAAAGGAACGACTATGATAGTCGTCTCCCATGAGATGTCCTTTGTCCGTTCCATCTCCACCCGCGTTTTATTCCTTGAAAAAGGCGTCATTGAGGAGGATGCCCCGCCGCAGCAGATCTTTACCCATCCCCGTTCAGAAAGAGTCAGGGAGTTTTTATCCCGCCATATTTCTCCATAAAAAAAGAATCCCGCAAGCGGGGATTCCCCGCCTGCGGTTTCTGTAATCAGATCCGGATATTCAGTTTCCACAGGGAAAGGAAGCGGCCTGAAGCTATTTTAAGGGCTTGGCGCCTGCCTTTTCCTGAAGCTTTTCCACCTGTCTCTTAAACCAGCCCTTCTTTTTCTGAGCGGGCTTTGCGAGTGAATTGCCGTGAAGCCCTTTGACTGCGGTGATATAGATGCCGCTCACCGTGGCCTTCACCTCTTTTTTCACCGGAACAGAATCGAAAATGCTCTCCTCGCATACCAGAGTCATGATCTGGGGGCCGATCTTGGCCTTGACGATGGGAAGCTTTGTCCCGCGCAGAAGCTTGGGCGTCTGCTCCAGCACCATGGGGGGAAGCCCGGCGTCTTTCAGCTTCATCCGCTTTTTGTCTATGATCAGCATGGAAACGGTCTGCTTATACGCTTCGATCTGCTGCTGCTGCTCCGCCTGCTTTTTCTGGGCTTTTTTGCCGAAAAAATATAACGCCACAACGGCGACGATCAGTACGGCCAGGATTACAAGTAATACAATGGTTACGGTATTCACGGGCAACCTCCTCCTTTTGTGAAATGCAATGACATTGTAGCAGAATTCCGTGAATAAGGCAAGGGATTGGAGGGAAAACAATAAACAGCAGGAAATTGCACGACCTGCCGATTTTCTTTGGCGTTCGGGAAAATGCTTCTGAACGGGAATCTATGCGCCGCGTTTCCTGGGTGAGCTTTTGTGAATTTCCGGCACAAAGGGTTTTAAGGAAGAAAAAAATATGCTACAATGAGGGGCGGGCAAAAATACCCGCCCTGGGAGTTTGCGTAAAACGCAGATTCCATTAATTAAGATGCCGCTGAAGCGGCAGGAAAGAGGAGCGGGCGAAGGCCTTCGCCCTGGGAATTTGCGCAGAACGCAAATTCCATTTAATAAAATGCCGCAGAAAGCGGCAGGAAAGAGGTAGGAATGAAAAAATTTATCACGAAGGCAGCGCTGTCACTGGCGTTAGCTACCCTTTTGGGCGCGCTGGCGGCGGGCTGCGGCAGTGCTGAGACCGAAACGGAGGAAACGGCGCAGGAAAGCGCGGCGGAGACCGGGACGGAGACGGCTGCGGAGGCCGAAACGCAGGATTACGGCCCGGAGGCCTATCTGAACGGGATCAATGCGGCGGACTATGTGACGCTTGGAGAATATAAGGGGATCGAAGTGTCCGTGGATGCCGCAGTGGTAACGGACGAGTATCTGCAGAGCTATATCGATTATGTGCTGCAGAGCAACATGGTCAAGACCGAGATCACGGACAGGCCGGTGGAGGAGGGAGATATCGTCAACATCGACTATGAGGGAAAGATCGACGGCGTGGCCTTCGACGGAGGAACCGCACAGGGCTATGATCTGACCATCGGCTCCGGAACCTTCATCGACGGCTTTGAGGATGGGCTGATCGGTGCGCAGAGCGGGGAAACGCTGGATGTGAACGTGACCTTCCCTGAGAATTACCAGGGAAAAGAGGTGGCCGGAAAGGATGCGGTATTTACCGTTACGGTGAACAGCATCAGTGTGGAATCCCTTCCTGAGCTGACGGATGAATTTGTTCAGGGGCTGGAGCTTGATGTGCAGACGGTGGAGGAATTCCGCCAGTACGCCTATGACCTGCTGATGGAGGAGGAACAGGCGACCCGTGACGCCAACGCCGAGGCCGCGGTGCTGGAGGCGGTGATGGCCAATGCGCAGCTTCAGGATCCGCCGGAGGATATGACGAACCGTTATTACAGCCGGATGATCGACAATATGACCTACTACGCTTCCATATACGGCTATGATCTGGAGTCCTTTCTGAGCATGCAGGGCATGAGCGAGGATTCCGTCCGCGAATCCTCTGCGGACGCGGGCCGTGAGATCATCACCATGCAGGCGATCGCAGATGCGGAAGGACTTCAGGTGACGGATGAGGAGCTGGATGCGGAGATCGAAAGCAACGCGGCAAGCCTTGGCTATGAGGATGCGGAGGAATACCGCGCGTCCCTGGACGTGGAGGGCTACCGCGAATATATGATGTCGGAAAAGGTGCTGGCCTTCCTTCTGGACAACGCGGTCGTGACGGACAACGAGCCGGAGACCGCCGCAGAAGCCGCGGGGACGGAAAGCGCGGAAACAGAAACAGCTGAAACGGAAAGCACGGAACCGTAAAAAAAGCCGAGCCGTAAAAACGGGCCGCCGCGCCGGAAACGGGGCCAAACAGCATGGAGCCGTGCTGTTTGGCAGAACAGGCCTGAGGATAACGGACAGATGATAGAATGAATGGAAAAGAGGAAGAGTGAGATGGAACTGACAAGCATCAGAGAATTATTCAGAGAAAAATCAGAATACGCAGGGAAACAGGTGACGGTCGGCGGCTGGGTGAGGAGCAACCGGGACTCCAAGACCTTCGGCTTCCTGGTGGTCAACGACGGCAGCTTTTTTGAGCCGCTTCAGGTGGTTTATTCCGATCAGCTTGCCGATTTTGCTTCGATCGCGAAGATCGGTGTGGGCGCTGCGGTGGTCGTGACCGGAACCATCGTGGAGACGCCCGGCGCGAAGCAGCCGTTTGAGATGCAGGCGCAGGAGGTTCTGGTGGAGGGCGCTTCCCCGTCCGATTACCCGCTTCAGAAGAAGCGCCACAGCTTTGAGTATCTGCGCACCATTTCCCACCTGCGCGCGAGAACCAATACCTTCCAGGCCGTGTTCCGCGTCCGCTCCCTCGCGGCGTATGCCATCCACCGCTTTTTCCAGGAAAAGGGCTTTGTTTACGTGCATACGCCCCTGATCACGGGAAGCGACTGCGAGGGAGCGGGCGAAATGTTCCAGGTGACCACCCTGGATCTGGAAAACGTGCCAAGGACCCAGGAGGGAAAGGTGGATTACAGTCAGGACTTCTTCGGAAAGCCCACCAACCTGACGGTGAGCGGACAGCTTGACGCGGAGGCCTATGCCTTTGCCTTCCGCAACGTCTATACCTTCGGCCCCACCTTCCGTGCGGAAAATTCCAACACCACCCGCCATGCGGCGGAATTCTGGATGATCGAGCCTGAGATGTGCTTCGCGGATCTGAAGGACGACATGATCCTTGCGGAAAGCATGCTGAAATACGTCATCCGCTATGTGCTGGAGAATGCGCCGGAGGAGATGGCATTTTTCAATCAGTTTGTGGACAAGGGCCTGATCGACAGGCTGCAGCACGTGCTTTCCTCTGAATTCGGCCATGTGACCTATACCGAGGCCATCGAGATCCTGGAGAAGCACAACGATGAGTTTGAATACAAGGTTCACTGGGGAAGCGACCTGCAGACGGAGCATGAGAGATTCCTGACGGAAAAGGAATTCAAGCGCCCTGTTTTCGTGACGGATTATCCGAAGGAGATCAAGGCCTTCTATATGAAGCTGAACGAGGATGGAAAGACCGTGGCGGCCATGGACTGTCTGGTTCCCGGCATCGGGGAGATCATCGGCGGAAGCCAGAGAGAGGACAAGCTGGAACTTCTGGAAAAGAGGATGGATGAGCTTGGTCTGAAAAAAGAGGACTATGAGTTTTATCTGGATTTAAGACGCTACGGCTCCGCGCGCCACGCGGGCTTCGGCCTCGGCTTCGAGCGCTGTGTCATGTATCTGACCGGAATGGGAAACATCAGGGACGTGATCCCGTTCCCGAGAACCGTTAAGAACTGCGAGCTGTAAAACCTCAGGATGGGACCTGACAGATTTTGTGACAAAAGAAGGGGCAGGATATGCGAAAGAAACTTTTCAGTCTGTTTTTGATGCTCATGGTGGCGTTTTCATCGGTTCAGCCGGTGTCGGCCACCAGCAGCAGCGAGCTGAAAAAGCAGAGGGAAGAAAAGGAAAGCCAGAAGAACAGCACCCAGAACGAGCTGGATGCCATAAACGATCAGATGAACGACCTGTCCGGGGAAAAGGAAGAGGTGGACGCCCAGATCAGAGAGATGACGGCCCAGATCGCCGAGATCATGGTCAGCGTTGAGCTGATGGAGGAGGAGATCGCCGACACCGAGGTGCAGATCGGCCAGGCCCAGGAGGATTACGACGCGGCAAAGGCGAAGGAGGAACGGCAGTACACCGCCATGAAGAAGCGGATCCAGTACCTTTATGAAAAGGGGGAAAACAGCTACCTCCAGATCCTTCTGGAGGCGAAGAGCTGGGGGGATCTGCTCAATAAGGCGGAGTACGTGCAGGAAATCTACACCTATGACCGGAAAATGCTGGACGATTACGCGGCCACCGTACAGGAGGTTGCGGATCTGAAGGAATCCCTTGAGATCAAAAAATCCGACCTTGAGGCGTCGCACTATGAGCTGGAGCAGGAGGAGGCCTCCCTTCAGGAATCCTTAGATGAGCAGAAGGCCATTTCCGCGGATTATGAAGCGGATCTTGCCAGAGCCCAGCAGCAGGCCGCCGCCTATAAGGAAAAGATCCAGAAGCAGAACGAGGAGATCAAACAGCTCGCCGCTGCGGAGGAATCCAAGCGGGCGGAGGAGGAAGAGGCGAAGCGCAGGGCGGAGGAGGAAAGCCGCAGGGCGGAGGAAAGCCGGAAAGCAGAGGAGAGCCGGAAAGCAGAGGAAAGCAGAAAAGCGGAGGAGGAAAGGCAGAAAGCGGATGCCTCATCCAAGTCCTCCGAGTCGGAATCACAGAAGGCGTCGGAATCCCAAAGCTCCTCAGCCTCATCCGCCGCAAGCCCCGCGGCAGCATCCTCCGGCGGCTCGGCAAAGGGCAGTGAGGTGGCTAATTTTGCCTGCCAGTTTGTGGGCAATCCCTATGTGCCCGGCGGAACCAGCCTGACGGAGGGAGCGGACTGCTCCGGCTTTACCCAGTCCGTTTATAAGGCGTTTGGCTACAGCATTCCCCGTACTTCCTCGGAGCAGAGAAGCGCGGGAAGGGAGGTTTCCTATGCGGAGGCCCAGCCGGGAGATCTGATCTGCTATGCGGGCCATGTTGCCATTTATCTGGGAAATGGCAGGATCGTCCACGCCAGCAGCGTCAAAACGGGCATCAAATACGGAACAGCGACCTACAAGACCATTTTATCGGTGAGGCGGATCGTGGGATAGCTGCGGCGTCAGCGGCGAACCTTCCTTTCAAGACAAAAAAGGACTGCGGGAAACAGCGGAAATATCCTGGCTGTATCCGGACAGTCCTTATTTTTTATTTAATCAAGAATTCCCTTCACCGGCTGGCGCGTCATTGCGGGACGGCGCTCGTAGGAGGTCGAAAGAGATACATAGCGTCCCTCCTGACTGCTTTTTTCAATGGCCGTCATGATCTCCAGAACGTGAAGCGTCTGCTGTACGTCTGCGCGGGCGTCCCGGCCGGTGCGCAGGGCCTTCGCCATGTCGGCAAGCCCAAGCCCCCGGCTGTTTTCCGCGTAATCAAAGAGCAGGGGGATCTCGCGGAACTGCCCGTTTTCCGGACGCAGCAGCATGACGCTGCCGCCGAAGCCGTTGGGGTCTGGAACGCGCAGGGTGCCTTCGCTTCCGTAGATTTCCAGCTTATCCTGCCTGTCGTAATATACGTCAAAGGTGGTGGTGATGGTGCCGACCGCTCCGTTTTCAAACTGCAGGATACCGTTTACATGGGTGGGAACCTCCACAGGGATCACTGTTCCGCATTTTGGCTCGCTGGTGATGACGCGCTCCTCAAAGCCTTTGGACGTCAGTCCGGTCAGCCCTTTCACGCCGCCCAGCAGATTCACCAGGGCGGTCAGATAGTATGGGCCCATATCCATCATGGGGCCGCCGCCGTGCTGGTAATAAAACTCCGGCGAGGGATGCCAGCTTTCATGGCCGCGGCAGATCATCTGTGCCGTGGCTCCGATGGGATGTCCGATGAAGCCGTCGTCGATGAGCTTTCTGCAGGTCTGGATGGCGGCACCCAGGAAGGTATCCGGCGCGCCGCCAAGCATCAGCCCTCTTTCCCGGGCCAGCCTGGCCAGCTCTTTTCCCTCCTCAAAAGTGGCCGCAAGCGGCTTTTCGCTGTATACATGCTTGCCCGCCAGCAGGGCTGCCCTGGTGGTGTCGTAGTGCTCAAAGGGGCGGGTGAGGTTCAGGATGATCTCAATATCCTCATCCGAAAGCATTTCCTCCATGGAGGAATAGGTGCGCTCAATTCCGTATTCCTTCTGCGCCTGCTGCATCTTTTCCGGCACCAGATCATAGATGCCAAGCACCTGCGTTTCCTTAAAAAGCGAGGTCAGGTTTTTCAGGTAAATGCCGCTGATCGCTCCAAGCCCCAGGATTCCGATTCTTACTTTTTCCATTCTTTTCCTCATTTCTGCGTTCTGCCTGGTTCCTAATACATCTTGGCCGTGTTCTCAAACCGCTCTGTGGTAAGTCCATGCTCTCTGGCGTAGCGTTTCCCCTCCGCCGCCCAGAGCATGCCCCGTTCCATGAGGATCTGCGCCTGAGGGGACTTTTCGAAAACATCGTCGTGATGGCCCAGGGAGTTGTAGAACACCCTTCCGTTTCCCCAGAATTTGGTCCAGGCCACCGGCATATCCACCTCTTTGTTGGAAATGTGATAGTAGGGAACGACTGGGAAGCGTGTGGTGGCGAGCACTTCCACAGCAGGATCCACATGCAGATAATACTGCTCGCTGCATACGGTGAAATCCTCAAGCCCCTCCACGATGGGACTTGAGCCCCTGCAGATGTTCACCCGGTAGCTCACCCCGTCTCCGCCGGGATGGCTCACCCACTGCCCGCCGGTCATAAATTGCCATTCCACATCCTCACGGAAGGCGTCGCACATGCCGCCGTGACAGCCCGCAAGCCCGGTGCCTGCGGCTACGGCCTTAACGATATTTTCCCGCGCCGTCTGTTCAATCGTTCCCATGGTCCAGCAGGGGATGATCAGATCCTGCGCCATCACAAGCTCCAGGTCCGAAAGCGCCTCCTGATCGTCATAAATGCGGCAGGAATAGCCGTGATCTTCCATGATCCGCGCAAAACGCTCCGAAACCTTCTGCGGCTCATGGCCGTCCCAGCCTCCTCTGAAGATCAATACCCTTCCTTTTTCCATATCCTTCTCCTTTCCCGGGGCGGCCCGCCGGGGCCGCCTGACCTGCAGTGCGCAGCTTTGGATGCCGCGCTGCATTTTCCGCTTTCTGATGCTTGTATTATAGCAGGCAGAGCGGTATAATGATTGCCATATTAAAAAGAAAAGCGGCCATAAATTGCTCTGTTAATGGACGAAAGCGGAAGGCTGCGGAAGGGAGAACGCGGTGAAGGAAGGAAAAAGCCCCTTTTATGAGAAGGCGGACAGGTATCTTCATGTGGGAATTTCGGAAAACATGGTGTTTCCGGTTCACCTGCACGAGGAGGCTGAGATCCTATACTGTCTGGAAGGAAGCCTTCAGGTGACGGTGATGGATCAGACAAAAGAGGTGGAGGCGGGCGGCTGCGCCCTGATCTTTCCCGGACAGATACACGGATATCTGACGAAAGAGCACAGCCGGAGCCTGATGATGATTTTTTCTCCCGCGGCAGCAGGCTCCTATGGAAGAATGCTGCAGAAAAGCTGCCCGGAAGCCCCCTTTGTGAAAAAGGAGGAGATCCCGCGGGATGCGCGGATCGCGCTTGAGTGCCTGTGCGAGCTTCCGGTCAGAGAGAACGGGGAGCTGCGCGCGGCCTGGCTCATGGTCCTTCTGGCCTCCCTCCTTCCAGGGCTTCCCATGCGGGAGAATACGGGGCCGGAAAGCACGGACCTGACCTGGCGCCTGATCCAGTATATCGGGGAGCATTTTCAGGAGCCGCTGAGCCTGGAGGGTCTGGCAAGGGAGCTTCACGTGAACAAATTCTACCTGTCCCATACCTTTTCCCGGAAGCTGCAGATGAATTTCCGGGAGTATCTGAACCACATCCGGCTGGATCATGCCAGAAGGCTGATCCGTTCTACCAGCCGCCCGATGACCGAGATCTGGGCGGAGGCAGGCTTTGAAAGCCAGAGAAGCTTCAACCGGGTGTTCCGGGAGGTGGAAGGCATGACGCCGGGACAATATAGGAAGGCGCCGGACGGCAGATGAGGCTGTCTGAAATGAGAAATCAGTTTTCTGAAATTTCAACCATAAATTGTTCTATCAGCTTATAGACGTTTGAGAATGGGTTCATGTCCTTGATATTTGAAAGGATACTTTTTCCTTCATCGGAATACCGTTGTTCCAGAGTCCTTGCATTGTCGATGGCTTTTACGATATTGCCGTTTTGAATGATCTCACGGGTTTTTCCCTTATGGCCTTTAGAATATGTACCATGTAAATGAGACGACAGGCGACGGTAACATTGTTCTGCCCATTTATTCACCATCCATAATATCATCATAGCGAAATACAGGAATAGCCCCATACTTGCCTTGAAGATAATCTTTATTAAAAGTGGCATCCTCGCGTATTTTCAGGTCGGAAAGAGCATATAAGCTGGATTCGCCCCGTTCATTTTTATCCACAAATACCACCTCATCACGCCGAAACTGATTGTTGTTGAGCAGCGAAATATCATGAGTAGTAAAGATTAGCTGTGCCTTTTTGTTTTGATCGGAACAGAAAATATCAACGATCAGTTTTGTCAGCAGTGGGTGCCTGTAGATTCCTGACGCAGATCGAAACATTTTTCTCCAACTGTATTTCCTGATTCATCATAGATATCGTGTACGGTACGGATTAGTTTCTCTTTCTTTTTTTTACCGGAGCGCTCGTCTAAAATCATTTCTTCCTGCACATCCAGGCGTTTGATTCCGACATCGACTAAACGAAGATAATGTTCCACTCTTTTTCTGTATGCCTTATTACTGACAAGCTTTTGGGAGAGGCCGACCATTCCGGCCAGTCCCTTTACCGTGGATTCAAAAAGAATTTCAGTAAATACATTGTATTCCCTGCTGAAGAAATCGACAAAATCTTCGAGTATTTCTTTTCTGGCCTCATCTTCAAGAAAATATTCAAGTACGGCAATATAAAGTCTTTCCGCGGGCAGCTTTTTATAAGCGCCCAGCATTCTTTGGTATTTGCTTCCGAAAGAAAGCTCCGTGCCGGTTCGTTCAAAACCCTTTTTATCATTTACCTTAAACATTAACAGCATAGTTCTTACCTCCGAAACCGAATTCATAAAAAAGATGCATTAAAGTTTTAAAATAGTCGCAATAAAATCAAGACACTGTGAAAAATGTCCAATTTTGGCCTTGCCAAGGCCTTGATGAAATTGAAAAATATAACATTTGCACAAAACGGAGAAGAAGTAGGAAAAAATTTATACAAAATGTTGACAGGGGGGGGGTTAGGCTTATAATCACACTATGAAAGCGGATTCAAAAACAGAATCTGCTAAAATCGTGGCCGGATATTTGTCCGGTTTGTCTAACGGAACAGGAGGGAAAAAGTGAAAAAAGGAAAAAGTAAAGCTGCGACAGCGGTGGTCGCGGCGCCTCCGAAGAGAGGGTTTATCGCAAATGTCGTCCGCTATCGGGTACTGCTTCTGATGTGCCTTCCGGCAATCCTGTTTTTCTTCTTTATCAGCTATGTGCCGCTTCCGGGTATCTGGATTGCATTTGTAGATTACAATGTCCGGGATGGTATTTTTGGGAGCGAATTTGTAGGAATGAGAAACTTTGAGTTTCTGGCATCCTCCGGAAAGCTCTGGAGCCTGACGAAGAATACGATCCTGTACAATCTGGCATTCATTTTGCTGGGTAATTTCCTTGCAGTATTCATTGCGATTCTGCTTAATGAAATGCAGAGCAGATTGTTCAAAAAGGTATCTCAGACACTGATGTTTCTGCCTTACTTCATTTCACAGGTACTGGTCGGCATTCTGGTTTACAACATGCTGAACTACGATACAGGTTTTGTCAACGGGATCCTGGAAAATATGGGATTGGAAAGATGGCAGCCTTATGCTGATCCAAAGGTCTGGCCGGCGATTTTGATCGTCGTATATCTATGGCAGCAGACCGGATACAATTCAGTGGTTTACTTCGCTTCCATTATGGGAATCGATATGGAGATGATCGAAGCGGCCAAGGTGGACGGTGCCAACGGCTTCCAGAGAATACGCTATATCCTGCTTCCCAGTCTGAAGCCTACGATTATCATCCTGCTGCTTTTCGCGCTTGGCGGAATCGTAAAGGGTAATTTCGGACTGTTCTACAACATCATTGGAACCAACACACTGCTGTACAACACGACGGATATCATTGAAACTTATGTATACCGTGCGACGATGGCGGAATTCAACTTCTCCACTGCATCCGCAGTAGGATTTTATCAGTCGATTATCGGCTTTGTGATCGTTATGGTTGTGAACTTTATTGTTAAGAAGATAGAACCGGATTATTCCCTGTTCTAAGAAAGGTTGGAAGCGAAATGGCAAAGAACAGTAAGAATTTTGAGCGGAGTGCCAAAGTAAAGCTTGGTATGTCGGATATGTTTATCCGAGGCTTCGGTTACGCCCTTGTTACATGTTATGCCCTGGCCTGTATCGTCCCCTTCCTGATTATTCTGGGGACCTCGTTTACCAGTGAATCCTATGTTACCTCCCAGGGTGTGACGTTGATTCCCCATGAATTCACCACTGCGGCTTATGAGATGGTCGTTAAGGGCGGAAGGATCTGGCAGTCTTACATCCTTACCATCACGATGACCGTTGTAGGTACCTTCCTTGGCCTGATGTTTATTTCCATGGCGGGATATGCGCTGCAGAGAAGAGATTTCCCCTTCCGCAATGCGATTTCTTTCTACATTTACTTCACAAGCCTGTTTTCGGCAGGTCTTGCGCCCTATTACCTGACCATGACTCAGCGTTATCATCTGAAAGACAACTACCTTGCAGTATTAATTCCGCTGTTGATGAGCCCCTGGCTGGTTATTCTGATGAAGAACTTTGTTAAGGCGATTCCGCATGAGATTTCTGAGTCCGGAAAAATTGACGGGGCGGGAGATATGAGAATTTTTGTATCGCTGATTCTCCCTATGCTGAAGCCTGCATTGGCTACGATCGGGCTGTTCCTGGCACTGGGATATTGGAACGAGTGGTATCAGTCCTCCCTGTTCTTAAGCAGCAAGGTGGATGTAAAGCCTCTGCAGTATTACCTGTATGAGGTAGTAAATAAGGCGGACGCCCTGAAAAATTCCGTAGCGTCCCAGTTCGTCACCATCGGAAATCTCCCTACAGAAACGGTGAAAATGGCGAACGCCATGCTGGCAACGGGCCCTATTATTTTGCTGTATCCCTTCGTACAAAAGTATTTCATCAGTGGACTTACCGTTGGAGCGGTAAAGGGCTGATGAGAAGAAAAAAGGATTTTGAAAGAATCGGTATTTACATATGGTCTTGATTCCCGCAAGCGGGAGTTTGAGATAAATTTTATCCAGAAAGAACGGAGGTAAAGTATGAAAAAGAAGTTAGTAGCGATCCTGCTGACTGCAGCCATGACAGTAAGTCTGGCAGCCTGCGGAAACAGCAGCAGCAACACCGCAGCGAGCACACCTGCTGAGGAAGCTGCAGGCGCTGAGGAAGCAGCCGGAGATGATGCTGCGGCAGGAACAGAGGCGGCAGCAGCTGAAATTGACCCCAATGATCCCTGGGCAGGGTGGGCAAATATCGACACGTCCGAGCCTGTAGTGATCAACTATCTCTGCGTAAGCGACAAGCCTACCAATCCTGATACCGATGAGATGATGGTTGAACTGAACAAGATTCTTCAGGAGAAAGTGAACGCTACCCTGGAGCTTAACTATATCGGATGGACCGATTATCTTGCAAACTACAACCTGACACTGGCTTCCATGGATGGTTCCGTGGATCTGGTCGTAACCGCAGATGACTGGCTGGATGCGTGGCAGAACGTAGACAGAGGCGCCTTCATGGAGATTCCTGACGAGATGATCCAGACCTACGCGCCGGCTACCTGGGCACAGGTGGATGAATTTGGTGACTGGGATATGTGCCGCTATACTGACGGACAGATTTATCTGATTCCGGAGGATAACTACAGACAGTGGACCAACCATGGCTTCATTTATCGTCTTGACTGGGCGAAGGAAGCTGGCTTGGAAGACGGCGTACATAGCTGGGATGATATGACTACCTATTTCCAGTATTGCCTGGATACCTTCCCGGATATGATTCCCTGGGATGTGAATGGCGGAAGCTCTGTTGCTGAGTGTACTGGAGGTTATCTGGCATCTGCCGGTGTAGAAAGTTATCCTTTGATCGGTATCAGTGCCGGTATCGTTGGATATGCAGACAACCAGGTGAAGTGCCAGTATCTGGAAGAGACGGACGCTCTGGTTGCTTATGGTAACCTGATGAAGTCCTGGGCAGAGATGGGCGTATGGAGAACCGACGTCCTGAATAATTCCACTTCCGATACCAGACAGGCATTCAAAGAGGGCCGCGGCGCTGTTGACCAGCATCATACCGAAACCTGGACCGGACTTTGCAGCCCTGGGGATCCGAGCAATGTATTCTATCAGGAAGATCCTGATGCGGAAGCCGGCTTCTTCTGGTTTGGCGAAGAAAATGATTTCCTTGTAAATCTTTCCATCCTTCACGGCGCAATGGCTCTGTCCTCCGGAAGCCAGAATCCTGAAAGGGCGCTGATGGTTTACGATCTGATCAGAAATGATCCGGAATGCTATCGTCTGTTCATGTATGGTATCGAAGGCGAGCAGTATAATCTGGTTGGCGACAATTTGTTTGAAAGACCGGAAGGCTATGTAGACACCGAGGATAAGGTTGATACTGCATTCTGGGCTGGCCGTAACGATACTGTTGGTCTGAGAAACGCTCAGCTTAACTGGGATACCATCGACGCTCTGTACGCAGAGTATGATGCGGTAGCGGTTGACAACCCTTATCTGCAGTTCATTCCTGTAACGGACGAGATCAGCGGCACCATGAGCACTCTGAATGAGATCGTTACCAATTACACCAAGCTGCTTACCCATGGTCAGTTCCAGGGAACGGCAGAGGATTGTGTTGCAGAATTCCAGGAGCAGCTCCGCGCTGCCGGCGTTGAGAATGTGATCGCAAACGTGCAGGCTCAGATGGATGCGTTCTACGGAACTGCTGCTGCGGAATAATGCGGCAGGTATAGCCGGATAACAGATACAGGATCTGTTTTGCATACGGCAGTCAGAGGGTATGGACAGAGATTGTCCATACCCTTTTTTGAATAACATGGCAGACAGCCGTGAACAATGATGCCCATTACCGAGACTGGAAAAGAGGAGATTGAGGATGAGCAAATTAGAGATCAAAGACAACTTCTATCTGGACAACGAGCCGTTCCGGATCATCTCCGGCGCGGTCCACTATTTCCGCATCGTGCCGCAGTACTGGCGGGACAGGCTGGAAAAGCTGAAGGCCATGGGCGCCAACACGGTGGAGACCTATATCCCCTGGAACATGCATGAACCGAAGAAAGGCCGGTTTGTATTTGACGGTATGCTGGATATCAGAAGCTTCGTCCTGCTGGCCCAGGAGCTGGGCCTGTACGTGATCCTGCGGCCCTCCCCCTATATCTGCGCGGAATGGGAATTCGGCGGCCTGCCGGGATGGCTCTTAAAGGAGGACGGCATG
>DWWS01000028.1 GCA_019119595.1 Candidatus Eisenbergiella merdavium
GAACATACTCATCAACAGCGTCCATCAGCTCAAGGATCTTGTCGCCCCACTCGCTGTTGGGATCTTCCAGAGCCTTCAGAGCGGAGCCCTGAATGATCGGGGTGTCATCTCCCGGGAACTCATACTCGTTCAGCAGGTCTCTGATTTCCATCTCAACCAGCTCGAGCAGCTCAGGATCGTCAACCATATCGCACTTGTTCATGAATACTACGATATAAGGAACGCCTACCTGACGGGACAGAAGGATGTGCTCCTTGGTCTGAGCCATAACACCATCGGTAGCGGCAACAACCAGAATAGCGCCGTCCATCTGAGCAGCACCGGTGATCATGTTCTTAACGTAGTCAGCATGGCCAGGGCAGTCAACGTGAGCGTAATGTCTCTTGTTGGTCTCATACTCAACGTGTGCGGTGGAAATGGTAATTCCACGCTCTCTCTCTTCGGGAGCCTTGTCGATCTGATCGAAGGCAACAGCCTCACCGGTTCCAAGTCTGGCATTCAGAGTCTTGGTGATGGCAGCCGTCAGAGTGGTCTTACCATGGTCAACGTGGCCGATGGTACCAATGTTACAATGGGGCTTGGTTCTTTCAAATTTAGCTTTAGCCATTTTTGATAATCCTCCTTAAAACAATAGATACTGATTGTTTTTTCTTTTTACTCGGCTACTTCTGATTATATTCGATAACGCCGATATTTTCAATAATTATTTTGCTTTTGCGGCTAATACCTTTTCCTGTACGTTCTTCGGCACCTGCTCGTATTTCTCAAAGAACATGGAGTAGTTTCCGCGTCCCTGCGTCTTGGAACGAAGGTCGGTGGAATAGCCGAACATCTCAGCAAGCGGTACATAAGCTCTTACCATCTTGCCTCCGCCGATGTCGTCCATACCCTCGATACGTCCGCGGCGGGAGTTGATGTCGCCGATCACGTCGCCCATATACTCTTCCGGCATGGTAACTTCAACCTTCATGATGGGCTCAAGCAAAACCGCATTCGCCTTGTGCATGGCGTCCTTGAAAGCAAGGGAGCCGGCGATGTGGAATGCCATTTCAGAGGAGTCAACCTCATGATAGGATCCGTCATAAACGATGGCGTGTACGCCGAGCACCGGATAACCGCCAAGGATACCGGCTTTGGAAGCCTCTTCGATACCCTCTCCGACTGCCGGGATGTATTCCTTCGGAATCGCGCCGCCGACAACCTGGGATTCAAACTTGAAGGTCTCTTCGCCGTTGGGATCCATGGGCTCGAATTTAACTTTACAGTGACCGTACTGACCGCGTCCGCCGGACTGCTTCGCATACTTGCTGTCCACATCCACAGCCTTGGTGAAGGTCTCCTTATAAGCAACCTGAGGCGCGCCGACGTTCGCTTCCACCTTGAATTCACGCAGCAGTCTGTCCACGATGATCTCCAGGTGCAGCTCGCCCATGCCTGCGATGATGGTCTGGCCGGTTTCCTGATCCGTATGAGCACGGAAGGTAGGATCCTCTTCTGCCAGCTTCGCAAGCGCTTCGCCCATCTTGCCCTGACCGGCCTTGGTCTTGGGCTCGATCGCCAGCTCGATAACCGGCTCCGGGAACTCCATGGACTCCAGGATTACCGGATGCTGCTCGTCGCAGATCGTGTCGCCGGTGGTGGTAAACTTGAAGCCTACCGCAGCGGCGATATCACCGGAGTAAACCTTAT
This sequence comes from Candidatus Eisenbergiella merdavium, assembly GCA_019119595.1. Classification (GTDB taxonomy): domain Bacteria; phylum Bacillota; class Clostridia; order Lachnospirales; family Lachnospiraceae; genus Eisenbergiella; species Eisenbergiella merdavium. Next base: position 1,690 of record DWWS01000028.1, read on the forward strand.
CCAGCTCCTGTCTCTTGTTGGCGTGCATCTGCAGGATACGGCCAACGCGCTCCTTCTTGTCCTTCGTAGCATTCAGAACGTAGGAACCGGAATTCATGGTTCCGGAATATACGCGGAAGAATGCCAGCTTTCCAACGAAGGGATCAGCCATGATCTTGAATGCCAGAGCGGAGAAGGGCTCCTCATCGGAGGAATGTCTCTCCACCTCGTTGCCGTCCAGATCCACGCCCTTGATGGCGGGGATATCGGTAGGCGCGGGCATATATTCCACGACTGCGTCCAGAAGCTTCTGTACGCCCTTATTTCTGTAAGCAGAACCGCAGCATACCGGAACGGCCGTGCATTCGCAGGTAGCCTTTCTCAGTACCGCTTTCATCTGCTCGTTGGAAGGCTCCTCGCCCTCCAGGTACATCATCATCAGATCATCATCCAGCTCGCAGATCTTTTCAACCAGCTCGGTACGATACAGCTCTGCATCGTCCTTCATGTCTCCAAGATCATCCGTAACGGTGATGTCCTCGCCCTTATCATCATTATAGATGTAGGCTTTCATTTCAAACAGGTCGATGATTCCCTTGAATTCATCTTCCTTACCGATCGGCAGCTGCACAATGATGGCGTTCTTGCCAAGTCTGGTTCTGATCTGATCCACAGCGCCGTAGAAATTTGCTCCAAGAATGTCCATCTTGTTGATGAACGCCATTCTCGGTACGTTATAGGTGTCTGCCTGACGCCATACGTTTTCCGACTGGGGCTCAACTCCGCCCTTCGCACAGAACACGCCGACTGCGCCATCCAGAACACGCAGAGAACGCTCAACTTCCACTGTGAAGTCCACGTGGCCGGGAGTATCGATGATGTTGATACGATACTCAGGCTCGTTGGGATCCACCTTAGCTTCATGGTGCTTCGTCCAGTGGCATGTGGTAGCGGCTGACGTGATGGTAATACCTCTTTCCTGCTCCTGTTCCATCCAGTCCATGGTAGCAGTACCTTCGTGGGTATCACCGATCTTGTAGTTTACACCGGTGTAGTAAAGAATACGCTCGGTCAGAGTAGTCTTACCCGCATCGATATGAGCCATAATACCAATGTTTCTGGTTCTCTCTAATGGATATTCTCTTCCAGCCAAAGGTCCTTCCTCCTTCATATTGCCACCCGGCCCTAAGCGGCCGGGCGCTTCCTCCCGGAATTAGAATCTGTAGTGGGAGAAAGCCTTGTTCGCTTCTGCCATTTTGTGCATGTCTTCTTTTCTCTTTACAGCGGAACCGGTATTGTTCGATGCATCGAGAATTTCGTTGGCAAGCCTTTCTTCCATGGTCTTTTCGCCTCTCTTGCGGGAGAAGGTTACAAGCCATCTGAGAGCCAGCGCCTGACGTCTGTCAGCTCTGACTTCGATCGGCACCTGATAGGTCGCGCCGCCGACACGTCTCGCCTTAACCTCAAGAACAGGCATGATGTTGTTCATGGCCTCTTCAAATACTTCCAGAGCCGGCTTTCCGGCCTTTTCTTCCACTCTGCCAAACGCGCCGTATACAATCTTCTGAGCAACGCCCTTCTTACCATCCAGCATGATGTTGTTGATAAGCTTGGTCACTACCTTGTCATTGTATAAGGGGTCTGCCAGCACATCTCTTTTCTGAATATGTCCTTTACGTGGCACGGTTCTTCCCTCCTTAATCAATCTGAATTAGATCATCGGTACTCACATCTGTTTTACTAATTATTAAGAAAGCTTCGCTTTGAGAAAGCATTGCCTGCTTTGAGAAAGCATTGCCTGCTTTGGGAAAGCTTTGCTTTCTTTCACATGGAATGTGTTCGTGCGGTATATCTGTTCGCAAAAATGAAAATCAGAATCCCAACACTATAATTAGTTCCTATTGTGGTACTTTCCGCATGAAGAAATAAAACGGATTATTTCGAAGAAGTGATTTTCTCTAAAATCACTTCTTTGCGGCCTTCGGTCTCTTAGCGCCGTATTTGGAACGGGCCTGGCGTCTGTTCGCAACGCCTGCGGTATCCAGCGTACCTCTGATGATGTGGTATCTGGTACCGGGAAGGTCCTTAACACGGCCGCCTCTGATCAGAACAACGCTGTGCTCCTGCAGATTGTGTCCTTCTCCGGGAATGTAGCTCGTCACTTCGATTCCGTTGGAAAGACGTACTCTGGCGATCTTTCTAAGAGCGGAGTTAGGCTTTTTGGGGGTAGCGGTCTTAACAGCGGTGCATACGCCTCTCTTCTGAGGGGAGGAAGCGTTGATCGGCTTCTTGTGAAGGGAATTGTATCCTCTCTGAAGAGCCGGTGCAGTGGACTTCTTCACGCTGGTCTGACGACCCTTTCTCACTAACTGGTTAAATGTTGGCATTCTTTTTCACCTCCTGCGGTATAGGTTGACATTGTATGCGTTTTTTCGGAAGCAGCAAGCAGCTCAGCAGGGACAGCCTTTGACGGCTCCCTAAAAAGCATGCATCCGAATGCACGCTAAATCAGTATACGTGCTTCCCTCTGCCTTGTCAAGCCGTTTCCTGAAAAAATCCTGCAAAGATGCGGTAAAATCCGGCTGAAATCCGCTCACACGCACTCTTCTGACAAAAAGCGCGCTCTTTCTATTCTTCAAACATTCTGCGCAGACTCTCTTCCGCCGCCTCCATGCGGCTTCCCACCCTGTTTCTGACCGATTCCAGGGCCTTCCCTCCTTCGGCCGGTTCCTGAGCGGCCGGTATCTCAGGAAGACGGTCCTTCATTTTGGAAAGGCGCGCGCTGATCGACTGCCATTCCATTTCATAGCTCATATACAGTCTGCTCGCGCGATCCATCTGCGCAAGCTGCTCCCGGCAGAGCGCAAGGGCGTCGCCGATGCAGCAGGCAGCCTCCTTTAAGAGCACGTCCCTCTCGATCAGCGCATCCCGCAGGGCGGCCGCTTCCCTGTTTTTAGAAGAAAGCGTATTCTGCAGCGCTGTGATCTGACGCTTTGCCGAAGCGACCTCATACCGAAGGTTCGTCAGCTCCGCTTCCTTTTCCCGCTCCTTTTCAGCATGCCAGGCCCCCGTCCTTTCTTCCAGCTCCATATGCCCTTCTCCCATATACCCTCCTCACTCGCATGATCCTCATCCGCGCAGTCCTTACGTCCGCTTTCCCGCATACATCCTGTTCCTGCGCGTCCCTTTTCACAGTCGCCATGCGGTACGGCATACCGCCCGCGAAAAGGGATGCGGACCGCATGCGCCATAACGGGCAGAGGGCGGCAAAAGCTTCCGCTCCTGCCGCCCCTGCGTCTGTGCTTCCGCCGCGATTCCGACGAAAACTGCATTTCTGCGTGGTAATCCTTTTATTCTTCCTCCGAAGCGCCGACCGCTACGGTTTCCGCCTCATCAATTTCAGCGCCGCCTTCCTCGTCCGAAGCTGCCTCGTCCAGGATCTCTCCGTCCGCTTCATCGGCGTAAGCCTCATCCATCTCGGACAGCTCAGCATCGGCCTCATCCATATCAGGCGCATCCGTTCCTCCCAGAACGTCCGCTCCATCAGGCTCTTCGTCGAAGTACAGCTCATCGTCCAGATCCAGTTCATCCTCCAGACCGATATCCGTGCTCAGATGCACGTCACGGTAGCGCTTCATTCCGGTTCCCGCCGGGATCAGCTTACCGATGATAACGTTTTCCTTCAGGCCGATCAGCGGATCAACCTTACCCTTGATGGCCGCCTCCGTCAGAACCTTAGTGGTCTCCTGGAAGGATGCCGCGGACAGGAAGGAATTGGTGGCAAGGGCCGCCTTCGTGATTCCCAGAAGGATCTGCTTTCCGTCGGCCGGCTGCTTTCCTTCCGTATACAGGGTCTCGTTCAGGTCTTCATATTCCAGAGCATCCACCAGCGTTCCGGGCAGGAAATCGGTATCTCCGCTTTCCTCAATGCGCACCTTCTTCAGCATCTGGCGCACGATCACCTCGATATGCTTATCGCTGATATCCACGCCCTGCAGGCGGTACACGCGCTGTACCTCGCGGAGCATGTAATCCTGCACCGCGCGGATCCCCTTGATCTTCAAAAGATCGTGAGGGTTCACGCTACCCTCTGTCAGCTCGTCTCCGGCCTCAAGCTCCTGGCCGTCCACCACCTTGATCCTGGAGCCGTAGGGAATCAGGTATGCCTTGGATTCTCCCGTCTCGTGGTTGGTGATGATGACCTCACGCTTCTTCTTGGTATCCTTGATCACGGCCGTTCCGCCAAACTCCGCGATGATCGCAAGTCCCTTGGGCTTTCTGGCCTCAAAAAGCTCCTCAACACGAGGAAGACCCTGGGTGATATCGTCGCCCGCCACACCTCCGGTATGGAAGGTACGCATGGTAAGCTGGGTACCGGGCTCACCGATGGACTGCGCCGCGATGATTCCGACTGCCTCGCCGACCTGCACCTCTTCGCCGGTGGCCATGTTGGCTCCGTAGCACTTCGCGCAGATCCCGTTGTGGGAACGGCAGCTTAAGATAGTACGGATCTTCACCTTTTCAATGGGCTCTCCCTTCTTATCCACGCCGACGCTTAAGATGCGCTCCGCGCGGCTGGGAGTGATCATGTGGTTCTTCTTAACGAGCACGTTTCCGTCACGGTCGCAGATATCCTCGCAGGATACTCTTCCCGTGATACGGTCCTTCAGGCTCTCGATGGTTTCCTTGCCGTCCATGAAGGCGCTGACTTCCATTCCGGGAAGCTCCTCACGTCCTTCACAGCAGTCCGTCTCGCGGATGATCAGCTCCTGGGATACGTCAACCATTCTTCTGGTCAGGTATCCGGAGTCCGCGGTACGAAGCGCGGTATCGGAAAGTCCCTTACGGGCTCCATGTGCGGACATGAAGTATTCCAGTACGTCCAGTCCCTCACGGAAGTTGGACTTGATGGGCAGCTCAATGGTACGTCCGGTGGTATCCGCCATCAGACCGCGCATGCCCGCAAGCTGCTTGATCTGCTGATTGGAACCACGGGCTCCGGAATCCGCCATCATGAAAATGTTGTTGTATTTATCCAGTCCTGCAAGCAGAACGTCGGTCAGCTCCTTATCCGTCTCATTCCAGGTCTCCACCACCGCACGGTAGCGCTCCTCCTCCGTGATGAGTCCGCGGCGGAAGTTCTGGGAGATCCGGTCAACGGTCGCCTGCGCCTGCGCCAGCATTTCCGGCTTCTGCGCGGGTACGGTCATATCGGAAATCGATACGGTCATCGCCGCCCGGGTGGAATATTTATATCCGGTGGACTTGATGTCGTCCAGCACTTCGGCCATCTTGGATGAGCCGTGGATGTTGATGACCTTCTCCAGGATCTGCTTTAAGCCCTTCTTGCTGACGTGGAAATCCACCTCAAGCTTCAGCGCGTTTTCCGGAATGCTTCTGTCCACGAAGCCCAGATCCTGAGGCAGGATCTCATTGAAAATGAAACGGCCCAGAGTGGACTCCACGATATCGGAAAGCACGGTGCCGTCCGGCAGGGTCTTCGTCACCTTCACCCGGATCCTGGAATGCAGGGTCAGCGACTGGTTTTCATAAGCCAGGATCGCTTCGTTCAGGTTCTTGAAATACTTGCCCTCGCCCTTCGCACCGGGTCTTTCCTGGGTCAGGTAGTAGATACCGAGCACCATATCCTGGGAAGGCACCGCAACCGGGCCTCCGTCAGAGGGCTTGAGCAGGTTGTTGGGGGAGAGCAGCATGAAGCGGCACTCCGCCTGTGCTTCCACGGAAAGCGGAAGGTGTACGGCCATCTGGTCGCCGTCGAAGTCGGCGTTGAAGGCGGTACATACCAGAGGATGCAGCTTGATCGCCTTACCCTCTACGAGAATGGGCTCGAACGCCTGGATACCGAGTCTGTGCAGCGTAGGGGCGCGGTTGAGCATGACAGGATGCTCCTTGATCACGTCCTCCAGCACATCCCATACCTGGGAGTCCAGCCTCTCCACCAGCTTCTTCGCATTCTTGATGTTCTGAGAAATGCCTCTCGCCACCAGCTCCTTCATCACGAAGGGCTTGAACAGCTCGATGGCCATCTCCTTGGGCAGACCGCACTGGTAGATCTTCAGCTCCGGCCCTACCACGATAACGCTTCGTCCGGAATAGTCGACACGCTTTCCGAGAAGGTTCTGACGGAAGCGTCCGGACTTACCCTTCAGCATGTCGGAGAGGGACTTCAGCGCGCGGTTTCCGGGACCCGTTACCGGACGTCCCCTTCTGCCGTTGTCGATCAGCGCGTCCACAGCCTCCTGCAGCATTCTCTTTTCATTGCGGACGATGATATCCGGAGCGCCAAGCTCCAACAGTCTTTTCAGACGGTTGTTTCTGTTGATGATCCTGCGGTACAGGTCGTTTAAGTCGCTCGTTGCGAAGCGACCGCCGTCCAGCTGTACCATGGGACGAAGATCCGGCGGGATGACCGGGATCGCATCCAGGATCATCCATTCCGGACGGTTCCCGGACTCGCGGAAGGCTTCCACCACCTCGAGGCGCTTGATGATCCTTGCGCGCTTCTGTCCGGAGGAATCCTTCAGGCCTTCCTTCAGCTCGACGGCTTCCTTCTCCAGATCGATGGCAAGCAGCAGCTCCTTGATGGACTCCGCTCCCATTCCGGCACGGAATTTATTTCCCCAGGTCTCTCTCGCGTCCTGATATTCCTTCTCGGACAGCACCTGCTTGTATTCCAGATTGCTCTCGCCCTTGTCAAGAACGATATAGGAAGCGAAATAAAGCACCTTTTCCAGCACTCTGGGAGACAGATCCAGGATCAGTCCCATACGGCTGGGGATTCCCTTGAAATACCAGATATGGGAAACGGGAGCCGCAAGCTCGATGTGTCCCATACGCTCTCTGCGGACGCTGGACTTGGTCACCTCAACGCCGCAGCGGTCGCAGACTACGCCCTTATAGCGAATCTTCTTGTACTTTCCGCAGTGGCATTCCCAGTCCTTGGTGGGCCCGAAAATACGCTCGCAGAAAAGTCCGTCGCGCTCCGGCTTAAGCGTCCTGTAGTTGATCGTCTCCGGCTTCTGCACCTCTCCTCTGGACCATTCCCTGATCTTATCCGGAGATGCCAGACCGATCTTGATCGCATCAAAGGTCATGGGCTGATATACTTCATTCTTTGCTGTTGTTTCAGACATTGTGCACTCCTTCCAAAACGGGGGCGGCTCCGGCAGGAGGCCGCTTCCCGTCAAATTTCAAAAGCTTATTCGTCAATATCGTCAAAGCTTTCCTCAAGGTCGAGTTCCAGATCGTCAACCGTGCTCTCTTCCTCCGTGCTCACCAGCTCTCCGCCCTCGTCGAATTCCTGATGCTGGTATCCGAGCGCACCCAGAGAATCTTTTTCATACTTCTCATAACCTTTGGAGTCACCCTCAATTTCATAACGGTAGTCCGTGTCACCGTAGTCCACCGTTTCCATGATCTCGACTTCCGTATTGTCGTCACGCAGCACTCTCACATCCAGTGCAAGGGACTGCAGCTCCTTCAGCAGAACCTTGAAGGATTCCGGAATGCCGGGCTCAGGGATGTTCTCACCCTTAATGATCGCTTCGTAGGTCTTTACGCGGCCCACCACGTCGTCGGACTTCACCGTCAGGATCTCCTGCAGGGTATAAGCCGCGCCGTAAGCCTCAAGGGCCCAAACTTCCATCTCACCGAAACGCTGTCCGCCGAACTGCGCCTTACCGCCCAGAGGCTGCTGCGTCACCAGGGAGTAAGGGCCGGTGGAACGCGCGTGGATCTTATCGTCAACCAGATGATGCAGCTTCAGGTAGTGCATGTGGCCGATGGTGACCGGGCTGTCAAAATATTCTCCGGTCCGTCCGTCTCTTAAGCGCACCTTGCCGTCGCGGCTGATGGGAACGCCCTTCCACAGCTCTCTGTGATCCCTGTTCAGGGAGAGATACTGCATCACCTCGGGAAGCAGCTCATCCTTATGCTTCTCTTCAAATTCTTCCCAGCTTAAATTCACGTAATCGTTGGCCAGATCCAGGGTATCCATGATGTCGTTCTCGTTCGCCCCGTCGAATACCGGCGTCGCAACGTTGAAGCCGAGCGCCTTTGCCGCCAGGGAAAGATGGATCTCAAGTACCTGTCCGATGTTCATACGGGAAGGCACGCCCAGAGGATTCAGAACGATATCCAGCGGACGGCCGTTGGGCAGGTAAGGCATATCCTCCACGGGAAGCACGCGGGAAACAACACCCTTGTTTCCGTGACGGCCTGCCATCTTGTCGCCCACAGAGATCTTTCTCTTCTGCGCGATGTAAATGCGGACCGCCTGATTCACGCCGGGAGACAGCTCGTCGCCGTTCTCTCTGGTGAACACCTTGGCGTCCACAACGATTCCGTATTCTCCGTGAGGAACCTTCAGGGAGGTATCCCTCACCTCTCTCGCCTTCTCACCGAAGATGGCGCGAAGCAGCCTTTCCTCAGCGGTCAGCTCGGTCTCACCCTTGGGGGTTACCTTTCCGACCAGGATATCCCCTGCGCGCACCTCAGCGCCGATACGGATGATTCCTCTGTCATCCAGATCCTTCAGAGCGTCGTCGCCCACGCCGGGAACGTCTCTCGTGATCTCCTCCGGCCCAAGCTTGGTATCTCTGGCCTCCGCCTCATATTCCTCGATATGAACGGACGTATATACGTCGTCCTGTACCAGACGCTCGCTTAAGAGGACGGCGTCCTCGTAGTTATAGCCTTCCCAGGTCATGAAGCCGATCAGCGGGTTCTTGCCCAGCGCCAGCTCTCCCTCGGAGGTGGACGGGCCGTCCGCGATCACCTGTCCCGCCGCAACACGGTTGCCCTTGAACACGATGGGCCTCTGGTTGTAGCAGTTGCTCTGGTTGCTTCTTGCAAATTTGGTCAGATGGTATTCGATCTTTTCTCCGTCGTCCGCCGTCATACGGATCTTATTGGAGGACACGTAGTCGATGGTTCCGGACTTCTTCGCCACAACGCAGACGCCGGAGTCCACCGCCGCCTTCACCTCCATACCGGTTCCCACAACGGGAGCCTCGGTGGTCAGAAGCGGAACGGCCTGACGCTGCATGTTGGAGCCCATCAGCGCGCGGTTCGCGTCGTCGTTCTCCAGGAAGGGGATCAGGGCCGTTGCAACGGAGAACACCATCTTGGGGGAAACGTCCATGAAGTCGAACACAGCCTTGGGATAGGACTGGGTCTCCTCACGGTAACGGCCGGACACCATGTTTCTCACAAAATGCCCATCCGCATCCAGCGCCTCGTTCGCCTGCGCCACATGGTAATTGTCCTCTTCATCCGCCGTCATGTAGACCACATCGTCGGTAACGCGCGGGTTGGCCGGGTCGGACTTGTCGATCCTGCGGTAGGGAGCCTCAACAAAGCCGTACTCATTGATCCTCGCGTAGCAGGCGAGGGAGTTGATCAGACCGATGTTGGGACCTTCAGGCGTCTCGATGGGGCACATTCTTCCGTAATGGGAATAATGTACGTCACGTACCTCGAATCCGGCACGGTCACGGCTCAGTCCTCCGGGGCCCAGAGCGGAAAGACGTCTCTTATGGGTCAGCTCGCCCAGCGGGTTGTTCTGATCCATGAACTGGGACAGCTGGGAGGAACCGAAGAATTCCTTCACCGCCGCCTGCACGGGCTTGATGTTGATGAGCACCTGGGGAGAGATCTCCTCGGCGTCGTGGGTGGTCATGCGCTCGCGCACCACTCTCTCCATCCTGGAAAGTCCGATGCGGTACTGGTTCTGCAGAAGCTCGCCCACCGCACGGATACGGCGGTTGCCCAGATGGTCGATATCGTCGTCATTTCCGATTCCGTATTCCAGATGGATGTTATAGTTAATGGAAGCCAGGATGTCTTCCTTCGTAATATGCTTGGGGATCAGCTCATGGATATTCTTACGGATCGCCTCCGCAAGCTCCTCCGGATCTCCTGAATGCTCATCCAGGATCTGCTGCAGAACAGGATAGTACACCAGCTCAGTCACGCCAAGCTCTCTGGGGTTGCAGTCCACATAATGGGTGATATCCACCATCATGCTGGAGAGAACCTTCACGTTCTTCTCCTCCGTCTGCACGTAAACATAGGGAACGGCGGCGTTCTGGATCTGATCGGCCAGTTCTGCCGTCACCTTCGTTCCGGCGGCTGCGATCAGCTCTCCGGTGGTGATATCCACTACGTCCTCCGACAGCACGAAGCCGCGGATCCTGTTCTTAAGCATCAGCTTTTTATTGAATTTATATCTTCCAACCTTGGCAAGATCATATCTTCTGGGGTCGAAGAACATGGCGTTGATCAGGCTTTCCGCGCTCTCCACGCTCAAAGGCTCGCCGGGACGGATCTTCTTGTACAGCTCGAGCAGACCCTCCTGATAATTCTCGGCGGTATCCTTCGTAAAGCTGGCCTCGATCTTGGGCTCATCTCCAAACAGGGCGCGGATCTCATCGTTGGTGCCTACGCCAAGCGCACGGATCAGAACGGTGATCGGAACCTTTCTCGTTCTGTCCACGCGGACATAGAACACATCGTTGGAATCCGTCTCATATTCCAGCCATGCTCCGCGGTTGGGGATCACCGTGCAGCTGTAGAGCCTTTTTCCGATCTTGTCATGGCCGATTCCATAATAAATACCGGGGGAACGTACCAGCTGGCTGACGATAACACGCTCCGCTCCATTGATGACGAAGGTGCCCGTCTCGGTCATCAGAGGAAGATCGCCCATGAAGATCTCATGCTCCGTGATCTCTTCCTTTTCCTTATTATAAAGGCGGACTCTCACTTTTAAGGGAGCAGCATACGTCGCGTCTCTTTCCTTACACTTTTCGATCGAATACTTGACGTCATCCTCGCACAGCTCGAAATCCACGAACTCCAGGCTCAGATGACCGCTGTAGTCTTCGATTGGAGATATGTCGTCAAAAACCTCTTTCAGCCCTTCTGTCAGAAACCAGTGATAGGAATCCTTCTGGACCTCGATCAGGTTCGGCATCTCCAATACTTCCTTCTGCCGTGAATAACTCATACGCATATTCTTGCCGGTGGCAATCGGACGTATTCTGTTCTTTTCCATTGACATTTTCACCCCGTTCTAATGATTTGTCCGCCGAACCTCATGGCCGGCGATCAGTCGGCTGCGGGCGGCTTATAGCTCCCTGCAACAATCAGCGTGATACTTTATTTCCGGTTTTTCGCACAAAAATAGTATAGCTTACCACAATAGTGCACTATCCAGTATACTACAAGCGGTTAGGCAAGTCAACCCGAAATTTTACAGAAAGACAACTTTTTCCGGAAACCTGGCAGCGGCTCTCCCTAAGGACAACGAAACGAACCGCCGCCTGCCCGGATGATCCGGCAGGACGGCGGTTCGCATGTATTGCAGTCTGTAAGGGCTTATTACTTAAGGGTAACCTTAGCGCCTTCAGCTTCCAGCTTCGCCTTGATGTCGTCAGCCTCTTCCTTGGAAGCGCCTTCCTTAACAACCTTGGGAGCTCCGTCAACAACGTCCTTCGCTTCCTTCAGGCCAAGTCCGGTAACCTCACGAACAACCTTGATAACCTTAACCTTGTTCGGGCCAACCTCGGTCAGCTCAACGTCGAACTCGGTCTTCTCCTCAGCTGCTGCCGCCTCGCCGGCACCTGCTGCTGCAACTACTACGCCTGCTGCTGCGGATACGCCGAACTCTTCTTCGCAGGCCTTCACCAGATCATTCAGCTCTAATACGGAAAGCTCTTTGATCGCATCAATAATTTCCTGAGTGGATAATTTAGCCATTTTATTTACCTCCATAATCATTTTTCAATCTGCGGAACCTCGTCCGCTTTTATCTCTGGGATTTCCCGAAAGGGAATCCTTCTTCCCGGCAGTTATGCTTCTGCAGGGGCTTCTGCTGCAGGGGCCTCTTCAGCGGGTGCTTCCGCCGCCTCTGCTCCGGCTTCACATGCGCTCGCGCCGCCTTTTTCAGCCAGCTGCTTCATAACACGTGCGAAGTTTGCGATCGGAGACTGGATGCTTCCAAGCAGCTTGGAAAGCAGCTCTTCTCTGGACGGGATCTGAGAGATCGCAGCCATTCCCGCTGCGTCATACACCGCGCCTTCCACAACGCCGGCCTTAATTTCAAGCTTGTTAGCCGTCTTTGCGAATTTTGCCAGCTCTCTGGCGGGAGCCGTAGCATCCGTGGTGGAAATCGCCACAGCGCTGGGACCTTCCAGATAAGGAGCCAGTGCTTCGAAATCCGTGCCCTTGAACGCGAAGTTCATCATGGTGTTCTTGTACACCTTGTAGGTGATTCCGGCTTCACGAAGCTGCTTACGAAGAGCGGTGTCCTGCTCAACGGTCAGTCCGCGGTAATCCACAAGAACGACAGACTGTGCGTCCTTTATCGCTTCGGAAATCTCCGCAACGACAGGCGCTTTCAATTCAACCTTTGCCATTTCTTTACCTCCTTATAGATTTTTCTGAAAAAAATTTCAGTGCCGAAAGGAGTAAACGCTCTGGGAACCGGCCAAAGGCCGCTTTCTGATTCCGTCCGCCCTGCGGCAGTCTTCTCAGAATAAAAAAACCTCTCCGTGAAGACACAGAGAGGAAAATCGTTCCAAACAATGGATATGCCCTTTGGGGCCATCCGTTTGTCCAATCCATCCGTTTCCGACGGAAACGGGAACTGACGTCAACTCTTTCCTCGGCAGGCGTTCAAACCCTTACACCTGAGCGGTACCTGCTGTCTTCGGCATGATCCGGCGCAAAGCCGCGTCCGAACCTTGTTTAACATATCACATTCCCCGGCTTACGTCAATAGAAACTTTTCTTTTCTAAAAACAAACTTTACCTTTTTCAAAGGAAACCATTCAAAAAACAGATTTTTGGCCGCTCCTTCCTGATTTCCTTCCCGGCATCAGACAGAAGGAACCACGCGGCCGTCCGCGTCAATGGTCACGCCGGGCGACAGGCTCTGCATATGGCTGATCACCCGCGCCTTTTCCGCCCCGTCCAGAAGGCTGGTGCGGCAGTCCTTTTGAACAGCAGGAAGGAAGCGGAAGCCGGTGAGCTTCCCGGTTTCGGCATCAAGCGTCGCCTCCACAAGGCAGGTATCCTGCGTCTTGGAATTGAACAGAAAATTTCCCACGCTGTAGATCACGGGGGTATTTCCGATCCACTCGATTCCCTGCAGGACATGAGGATGATCCCCGATGATCAGATCGGCTCCGGCCTGCGCGATCAGGGGCGCCTGCTCCTTCTGCGCCCAGTCCAGCTCCGTGGTGCTCTCCGTTCCCCAGTGGATATATACCACCACGAAATCGCTCACCGCCTTCGCTTTTTGCACCTCAGAAAGAAGCAGATCCACATTCCGGCAGCGGAAAACGCCGGGGGAGGTTTCCGTCGCGCCCTTCGTATCCGGATTGTCCATCCGCTCGATCTGGGTGGCGGACAGGAAGGCGATCTTCACATTCTCCGTCACAAAGTACACCGGACGGACGGCCTCGCTCAGGTTTCTTCCCGCTCCGACCCAGGGCATCCCGGCTCCGGCAAGCGTATCCAGGGTGTCGAGCAGGGAAATTTCTCCGTAATCATAAACGTGATTGTTGGCAAGGGAAACGATATCCGCTCCCATTTCGGAAAGGAGCTGCGCGTGCTCCGGCTTTGCGCGGAAGGTGAACGCCTTTCCCTCCGTCGGCGTCCCTCTCGTGGTGTAGGTGAACTCGTTATTCACCATGAACACATCCGCCCCGCGCATTTTCTCCAGGATTGCGGCGTCAAAGCCGGCCTCCACCAGGCTGCCGTCTCCCGCACGGCCCTTCATTTTCACCATAATGCTGTAGCTGTCGTCAAAAAGGATGTCCCCGGCGAACATAAGGCTGATCTCATCCTCCTTCTGAGGAATGAGAGGGATCATGTTCCCGGCCGCCATCTGCGCAGGGTCGGAAAGGAGGTCTGAATACCGGCCGGCCGGCTGCTCATCCGCGGCGGCATCGCCCGCACCCGTTCCGGAGCCGCCTGCGGCGGCCGCATCCTCCGGAGGCAGAATGGCCGTTCCCGTCACCATCACCGTCGCAAGGCCGGCCTCTTCCCCAAGGATCGTCCAGCCTGTCAGCAGGAGAGTCACCCCCGCCAGCACGGTAAGCAGCAATGTCAGCCCAAAGAGCGGCAGTTTTCCTTTTCTTTTTCTTTTCTGCACCATTTTCCGTCCTCCCATACCGAAGGCCGCCCGCGAAGGCCCGTTTGAACCCGTCCGGCGCTGTGTCTGTTGCACCCATTATGCTTCATGAAGCCCTTTTTCGTCAAGCGGAAAGCGCCGCGCTTCTGCGTGCAGGCATAAAACAGGTATAAAGCGCCGTAATCTTGCGCATAATAGCAGCAGCTCAAACGATCCGCCCCTCCCGACGTGAGGGGCCGTATATTTTATCAACACGAGGCGCCTGATCACATGAAATTATCCACAAACCTTGAAGAAAATATCCGCCGCGCCCATGAGCTTCTGCCCCTGGACAAAAGCTTCGATCTGGTGACGCGGCAGCTTTATCTGGGAGAGACAAAGGCCTTTTGGATCGGTGTAAACGGATTTCTGAAGGTAGAGATCCTGCAGCAGATCTTTTCCGATCTGCAGAATCCCCTTTATACGCAAAATCTGACGATAGAGGACGTTCAGAAATACATGGATTCCAAGATCGGCTATGTACAGACCTCCCTTTCCGATGACTGGAACGACATTCTGCGCAATCTGCTGAGCGGCCCTTCCCTCCTCATGCTGGACGGCTTTGGCCAGGCGATCCTGCTTGATGTGAGAACCTATCCGGCGCGGAGCATTTCCGAGCCGGATGCGGAAAAGGTGACGAAGGGAGCCAGGGACGGCTTCGTGGAGACCCTGCTTTTCAACGCGAATCTGATCCGGCGGCGCATCCGGGACCCGAAGCTGACCTTCGAGCTTGCGAGCGTTGGGAGTGAAAGCAAAACGGATGTCGCGGTGGCCTATCTGGATCAGACCGCCGATATGGGGCTGGTCAGGCGGCTTTTGGAGGTTCTCCCTTCCCTTCCCGTCACCGCCCTGACCATGGGCTCCAAAAGTCTGGAGGAGCTGCTGGTGAAAAAAAAGTGGTTTCATCTTCTTCCCAGCATTTTCCTGACGGAGCGGCCTGATGTTGCATGCAGCTTTCTGACGGAGGGGCATGTGGCCGTCATTGTGGATAACTCTCCCGCCGTTCTGATCCTTCCCTGCACCATTTTCCAGTTCACGCAGAGCCCGGAGGACTATTACAAAAGCACGGTGGTTGGCACTTACTTCCGGCTGGTGCGCTTTCTCTGCATCCCGGTTAGCCTCATCCTCATGCCGCTGTTTCTGCTGCTCACCGCTTATTTTCCACAGTTTTCCGATAGATGGAACCTGCTTTCCACAGAGGATCTGTCCGGCCCGACCATCATTTTCTATGTGTTTGCCGTGGAATTTCTTCTGGATCTGTTCCGCTATTCCGCCACGCTGCGCTCCGGCCAGTTTTCCGGCTCCCTCTCCATCATCGGCGGACTGATCATCGGAGACATCGCGGTGGAGCTGAACTGGGCCTCCACGGAAATCCTGTTCTACGCCGCCGTCACCATGCTGGCCTCTCTCACCCTCTCCAGTCTGGAATTCGGGGACGGCATCCGGCTGTACCGGATCTTCCTCATCCTGACCACCTCGTTTTTCGGACTGTGGGGTTTTCTCGGCGGGCTTGCTCTGATCCTCATCTCCGTCCTGACCACGCCCACCTTCGGGGGGAAAAGCTATTTCTGGCCCCTGTTCCCCTTCAACTGGCAGGCGCTGAAAACGCTGCTGTTCCGCTATCCTGTTTCCAAGGCGCAGCCGGATAAGGTGTGGAAAAGGCGATGAAGCGGATAGCCCGGCAGGGAGACGGGGGACACAAAGAACACAGGGGAATAAAAGCCCTCATAATTTTAAAAAAAGGATCTTCAACCCGCATCTGCACGGATTGAAGATCCTTTCTATTGATTATGCTTAACTTCAGTCGATCAGCCAAACTTTGCGGTGGAAACCTTAACGCCAGGTCCCATCGTGGAAGCGAGGGTGATGCTCTTCAGGTACTGTCCCTTCAGTGCGGAGGGTCTTGCCTTTACGATGGCATCCATCAGCGCGTTGAAGTTCTCCTGAAGCTTCTCTTCCGTGAAGGAAGCCTTTCCGATCGGAACGTGAACAATGTTGGACTTATCCAGTCTGTACTCGATCTTACCGGCCTTGATATCGTTCACGGCCTTGGTAACATCCATCGTAACCGTACCTGCCTTCGGGTTGGGCATCAGGCCCTTGGGTCCGAGGATCTTACCGAGACGTCCCACAACGCCCATCATATCAGGGGTGGCGACAACCACATCGAAATCAAGCCAGCCTTCGTTCTGGATCCTGGGGATGAGCTCGTCTCCTCCCACGAAATCCGCTCCGGCAGCCTCTGCCTCGTTCACCTTGTCTCCCTTGGCGAAAACCAGCACTCTAACAGTCTTACCGGTTCCGTTGGGAAGGACCACGGCGCCGCGGATCTGCTGCTCCGCATGACGTCCGTCGCAGCCGGTTCTGATATGAACCTCGATGGTCTCATCGAACTTCGCAGTAGCGGTCTTCTTGGCCAGCGCGATAGCGTCAGCAGCTTCGTATGCTACACTGCGGTCTACCTGCTTCGCAGCCTCAGTATATTTCTTACCATGTTTCATTTTCCATTCCTCCGTTGGTGGTTAACGCAGCGCTCTCTGGTTTTCGGCCTTCGGCCGGAGGCTGCTCCCAATTTTTACAAATAAAACAGTCTGGGAAATCCGCGTGGTCATATCGAGCGCGGTTCCCGTACATGTCCCTTAGTCCTCTACAACAATGCCCATGCTTCTTGCCGTTCCGGCGATCATGCTCATTGCCGCTTCCACGCTTGCCGCATTCAGGTCAGGCATCTTCGTCTCAGCGATCTCTCTTACCTTATCCTTGGAGATCGTAGCAACCTTCGTCTTGTTCGGCACGCCGGAACCGGACTTCAGATTGCAGGCCTTCTTCAGAAGAACAGCCGCAGGCGGAGTCTTGGTAACGAAGCTGAAGCTTCTGTCCGCGTACACGGTGATGACAACAGGGATGATCAGGTCGCCCTTATCCGCCGTTCTCGCGTTGAACTGCTTGGTGAATTCAACGATGTTCACACCATGCTGACCGAGCGCAGGACCAACCGGGGGAGCCGGGGTAGCCTTTCCCGCAGGGATCTGTAACTTGATGTATCCTGTAACTTTCTTTGCCATGTCAGGCACCTCCTAAATATAATGTGGTATGGCGCAGCGAGTTTTTTGCGCGCTTTTGCGCATTTTCCCTTGAAATCGGAAACGCTGCTTCCACAGCTCAACGGATCTCTCCGTCAAACGTCAAACTACTGTGATTTACGAACCTCCGCAAAGCTGATCTCAACAGGGGTTTCCCTTCCGAACAGCTCCACATTGATCGTAGCGGTCTGCTTGCTGTAATCGATCCTCTGGACCACGCCGACCGTATCCTTCCAGGCTCCGGCCACAACGACGATCATATCTCCCTCGCCGAAATCGATGGAAACATTCTCCGTCTGAATGCCGAGCGGCTTCATCTCCGCTTCCGTAAGCGGCACCGGCTTGCTTCCCGGGCCGACGAAGCCGGTCACACCGCGGGTATTTCTCACCACGTACCAGGTATCGTCGTTCATCACCATATTGATCAGCACATAACCGGGGAACAGCTTCTTCTGGACGACCCTTCTGGCTCCGTTCTTCATCTCCACCACATCCTGCAGCGGAACGCGGACCTCCAGGATCTCATCCTCCAGGTGCCTGTTTTCTATTGTTTTCTCGATGTTGGCCTTTACCTTATTCTCATAACCGGAATAAGTATGGACAACATACCAGTTTGCCTCTGCCATATGTCACCCCGCCACTGTTATCTTACAAGGAAATCGATCGCATACTGAAGAACCAGATCAAGAACAGCAATGATCGCTCCCAGAACGATGGAAATCGCAACAACAGCAACAGACTGCTTCAGCAGAAGCTCCCTGTCCGGCCATGTGATCTTCCTGAATTCCGCTTTTACGCCCTGGAAGAACTTCGGCTTTGCCGGCCTGGCCGCTTTCGCTTCCTTTGAAGAATCCTTCATTCTTTCCTCACATTCTGCCGCGCAGGCAGCCTGAAACCGTCAGGAACACACGCGGCGCCACACGCCCGCAGGCAGCCGCGCAGGCAGCCGCCCTTTTGGGGATATTACTTTGTTTCCTTGTGTACCGTGTGCTTCTTGCAGAATCTGCAGTATTTGCTGGTTTCCATTCTGTCCGGATGCGCCTTCTTGTCCTTCGTCGTGTTGTAATTGCGCTGCTTGCATTCCGTACATGCCAGTGTGATTCTAGTACGCATAACTTTCCACCTCCGCCTGAGTGATTTTCCTGTTTTTAAGCATAAAAAAAAGACCTAAATCTTATCTCGCTCTATGACTATAGCACAGGAATCCCTGTGCGTCAAGCTTTTTAAAAATAAAAAAGCTCTGCTCAGCTTTTTAAAAGCCCAAAAGCCCCGTCTTTCAGAAATAAAGAAGCGCCGCGTCCCCGATCTGCTCCGCGCACAGGCAGAGGCTGTAGCCGCAGGGCGCGTCGAGCAGGCGAAGCTGCGCGCGCGGTCCGTCTTCCTCTGCCTTCACGAAGGGAAGAAGGCCGTTTTCATCGGCCACGGCAAAGCTTTCAAAGCTTCTGTGCATCCCCTCTCCTGTAAATTTCACATAGCTTTCCTTCGCCGTCCATATCGCAAAAAAATCCCCGCCGTTGTCCAGCCAGGCCCGTTCGGACGGGTGAAAAAAGCGCCCGGAAATCCGCCGCATGCGCTGTCTGAGCCGTTCCGTTCCGTCAGCGTCTCCCGTATCTTCAGAAAGGGTCGCTTTTCCCAGGGCATGCGCCTGGATATCCAGTCCCACCGGCGCGTCTCCGAAGGCGCAGCACCAGAAAGGGCCGCTGTGGCTGATGGAAAAATGGATCCCGGGATACTCCTCGAAGCAGGGCTTTCCGTATTTTCCCGCACCGAGGCGCAGGGCTGTCTCCTCCCCGTTCTTTTCCGGCAAAGGAAGGGACGGGAAGCTTTTCTTTCTATAAAGGCCGACGGCTGTTTGAAGAAGCCGGTGGGAAAAGCCCGCGGCATTCTTTTCCTGCATTCTGTTTTCCGTTAAATAAATATGGTAAATACCGGTTTCCGCTTCCGCTTTTTGCAAAGCTTCCATTTTTTGCAAAGCCTCCGTTTTCCGCATTCCGAAGGGGCATCTTCCCTTTCCGTGATCGCTGGCATTATACAACGGAAGCGACAGGCACGTCAATCCGTGTCTGCCGCTTTCGGTTCCTGCCGTTTCTTCCATATCGCTGCTGATATGCCAGAGCATCACAGCGGGATATTTCCATGCTTCTTCTTCGGATTAGACGCTTCCTTTCCGGCAAAGGCCTTCAGGGCGGAAAGAAGCCGCTCTCTGGTCTCCTCCGGATGGATCACCTCGTCCACGAAGCCGCGGGAGGCGGCGACGTAGGGATTGAGGAAGCGTTCCTCATATTCCCGGATGCACTCGGCGCGCATGGCCTCCGGATCCGGAGCGGACTTGATCTTCCTGCGGAACGCGATGTTCACCGCTCCCTCGGCTCCCATCACGGCGATCTCCGCGATGGGCCAGGCATACACGTAATCCGCGCCCATCTCCTTGGAATTCATGGCGATATATGCGCCGCCGTAGGCCTTGCGCAGGATGACGGAGATCTTCGGCACGGTGGCCTCGGAGTAGGCGTAGAGCATCTTCGCGCCGTGGCGGATGATTCCGCTGTGCTCCTGCGCGGTTCCGGGCAGGAAGGCGGGCACATCCACCAGGGTGATCAGCGGGATGTTGAAGCAGTCGCAGAAGCGGATGAAACGGGCCGCCTTGTCGGAAGCGTGGTAGTCCAGGGAGCCGCCCATCACCATCGGCTGGTTTGCCACGATGCCTACGGTATTTCCCTCCATGCGGGCAAAGCCCACCACCACGTTCTTCGCAAACTGCTCCTGCACCTCAAAAAAGCTGTCCCAGTCAACAATGCAGTCGATGACCTTCTTCACGTCATAAGCGTGTCTGGAATTGTCCGGAACGATCTCCGTCAGCAGGGCGCAGGGATTCAGCTTCTTTTTGCCCTGGCTGTCGCGGGTAAAGCTCTCCCTGGAAGCCATCTCACGCACTTCCTTCTCCTTTTTTCCGCGAAGTCTTTTGCCAAGACCTACGTGCTCAAGCATGCGGTTGAAGCTTCTGGACAAAGCTCTTTTTTCCTCCTTCACGATGACTGGAGCCTTCTGGTCATAGCTGGAGGGCAGATAATTCAGAAGCTTGCGCACGCCCATCAGGCACTCCTGCTCGCTGTCATAGGTGAAATGAGATACTCCGCTCTTTGTGGCATGCACCATCGCGCCGCCAAGCTCCTCTACC
Organism: Candidatus Eisenbergiella merdavium; assembly: GCA_019119595.1. GTDB lineage: Bacteria > Bacillota > Clostridia > Lachnospirales > Lachnospiraceae > Eisenbergiella > Eisenbergiella merdavium. The sequence goes on from DWWS01000028.1 coordinate 22,130, forward strand.
GTGGTCTCCTCATTGATGACCGTCTTCACCACGTTCGGTCCGGTGATAAACATTTTCGAGGTATCCTTCACCATGAAGATGAAGTCGCAGATGGCGGGCGCATAGCAGGCTCCGCCGGAGCAGGGGCCAAGGATCACTGCGATCTGGGGGATCACGCCGCTGGCCTTCGTGTGGCGCAGGAACATTCCCGCATAGCCGCTTAGGGAATCGATTCCTTCCTCGATCCTCGCTCCGCCGCTGTCGTTGATGCAGATGAATGGCGCCTTCATTTCCAGGGCCATATCCTGAAGCCTGCGGATCTTCATGGAATGGGACTCTCCCAGGGTCCCGCCGATCACGGTGAAATCCTCGCTGGCCGCATAGACCAGGCGCCCCTCCACATAGCCGTAACCCGTTACCACGCCGTCGCCGGGCACCCTTCTCTTATCCAGGTCAAAATCGTCGATTCTGGATTCCACAAAGACGTCCGTCTCCACAAAGGTTCCCTTGTCAAACAGCAGCTCCAGGCGCTCTCTCGCCGTCAGCTTTCCGCCCTCATGCTGCTTCTGTATCTTCGCTTCTCCGCCTCCGAGAAACGCTTTCTTCCGTCTTTCCTCCAGATCCTGATTTGCCTGTTCCCAGTTCATTCCCATATCCTCCATCGTTCTCAGTGCTCCGCACTTCCATAACGGCTGAAGCGCCGTTTTATTGAGGTGCAAATTTCTTGATTCTATAATTGTTTGAATCTCAAATCTTTTCTGCATTATTATAGCACGAAAAGAAAAAAGTGCAATCCCCATTTTCTTTCCGTGCCTTTTTGGGGTGAATCAGATTTACTTTTGCGATTCCTAAGCCTTTTTAGGAGAGCTCCTGTTCTACCATGTCCAGCGCCGCGCGAAGGACCTTGTCCATATCGTAGTACCGGTATCCGCCGAGCCGTCCGCCGAAAAGAACGTTCTTTTCCTTCCCGGCAAGCTCCTGATATTTTTCGTAAAGCGCCGTGTTCTTTTCATCGTTCACCGGATAGTAGGGCTCGTCTCCGGGCGCCCATTTGGCCGGATACTCCTTTGTGATAACGGTTCCGGGCTGAGTCCCGAATTCGAAATGCTTGTGCTCAATGATACGGGTCCAGGGGATCTCCCTTTCGGTATAATTGACCACCGCATTTCCCTGGTAGTTATCCTCTTCCGGAAGCTCCTGCGTCTCAAAGCGCAGGGAACGGTACTCAAGCGTACCGAGCTGATAGCCGAAATACTCGTCGATCATTCCGGTGTAAAGCAGCCTGTCCCAGGTATCGGGCTGTGCCGAGGAGGCGTTCTCCTCCAGGAACTGACGGTAGGAGACGCCGGTGCGCACCGTGCTTCCCGCAAGCATTTTTTCTACGATCTGTGTATAGCCGCCGATGGGAATTCCCTGGTAAGGGTCATTGAAATAGTTGTTGTCATAACGAAACCTGAGCGGCACTCTTTTGATGATAAAGGACGGAAGCTCTTTGCAGTCCCTCCCCCATTGCTTTTCCGTATAGCCCTTGATCAGCTTCTCGTAAACGTCGCGTCCGACCTGCGACAGCGCCTGCTCCTCCAGGTTCTGCGGTTCCCTGATATTCAGCCCTGCAATCTGATCCGCAATGATCTTCTTCGCCTCAGCAGGCTTCTTTATCCCCCACAGCCTGCTGAAGGTGTTCATATTAAACGGAAGATTGTACAGCTCGTCCTTGTAAACGGCCACCGGGGAATTGACATAGTGATTAAACTCCGCGAAGCCTCTCACATAATCCCAGATCTGTCTGTCCGAGGTGTGAAAAATATGGGCGCCGTACCTGTGTACCTGGATGCCCATACTTTCCTGCGTATAGATATTTCCGGCAATATGTTCTCTTTTGTCAATCAGCAGGCAGCTCTTTCCGGCCTTATGCATTTCGTGTGCAAAGCACGCTCCAAAGAGCCCCGTTCCTACGATCAGATAATCATAATGCATGAAAATCTCTCCTTATGTGTTATTTCGCTTTGTATTTCTTAATCTGTACAAAGTCATCCATCAGGCCGAGGATCTTATCCCGTCCCTCCTGATTCAGCTTCACATAATACTGCATGACTCTGTTTTCCAGAAGCTGTTCGCTGATGGTAGTATCCCTCTCAAGAGAGCTGAAATCTACCGGATTCAGGTTCAACTTGTTGCACATTTTGATAACCGTGCCGTAAGCCATTCCGTCAATCCCGCGTTCCAATGCTGTCACCAGAGTACTGTAAGGAATCTGCATTTCAAGTGCAAACTGTCTTACGCTTCTGTACTGGCTTAAAATTTCTTTCTTCAAGATCTGTGCTTTGGTCATTTCTAAAATCCCTCCATTACCTTGTGACCCTTATAGATTTCGTATTGTTTATTGTACACTACTTCCCTTTCATTTTGCAACAACTCTTTGAAAAAATATACAGAATTTCGGATATTTTAAGAATTTGGTCATAATTTCCCAGAAAATATCGCCGGATAGCGAAAAACTTGAAGTCCCGTGCAAAAATACGGCCCTTTCGGTGCCGGACAGTTTCCATAATTTACTAAATTTTGTAAATTTATAAATATTTATAAATTATTTTTACCTGAAAGGGGATTTCCTCACTTTATTTTTTCCCAAAAATCCGGCAATCGGCAGGCCTGTATTTCTACTACACAAAAGGTCTGCCGTTTCCGGCAGACCCTGGCTGATTTTTTCTCAGTTTTTCCCTTCTCAGTTGGAGCGCTGGATCTCCAGCACCTTGTACTGCAGAACTCCCACCTGGGTTTCCACATTCACAACGTCTCCCACCTTCGCGCCGATCAGCGCCCTGCCGACGGGAGATTCGTTGGAAATCTTTCCCTTCAGGCTGTTGGCCTCGGTGGAGCCTACGATCTTATACTCCAGCTCTTCATTATATTCCAGATCCATGATCTTCACGCGGCAGCCGATGTTGATCTTCTCCAGATCCACCTCGTCCTCCACCACGACCTCGGCGTTCTTCAGGATCTTCTCAAGCTCCTCGATCCTCGCCTCAATGTCGCGCTGCTCGTCCTTTGCCGCATCATATTCCGCGTTCTCAGACAGGTCTCCCTGTTCTCTGGCTTCCTTAATTTTCTGTGCTACTTCCTGCCTTTTTACAACCTTCAGATCATGCAGCTCGTCTTCATACTTACGGAGCCCTTCGTAGGTAAGGATATTTTTCTTTTCTTCCATCTTCATTCCCTTTCCTGTTCCTTCATCATAAAGCCTCCGGACGGCAGCTGCCGGCGGCCTCTTCCCTCAGATTTACAACGGTTCGTATTATACCTTTTTCTCACAAAGGTGTCAAGGTACATCCGGAGGCTTCTGTAACAAACGTCCCGCCTTTTCGCATACAGAAGACGCTCCTTTTCGGCGTCCGAGGTCATGTCCAGATAAATCGTCTCCCCGGGAAGGCAGCAGACCGGAGCCTCCCTACGCGCTCCCGCATCCACGCAGATCGTCCGTCCCGGAGCCTTCTTTCGGAAATATTCCGGAAGCCTTCCTGCGCCGATGACCGGAAGCCCCGTATCCTGATAAATATGCCGGTAATAGGAATGCCCATCCGTCAAAGAGAGGCTGCCCGCGCTCTCCGGAATGGCGTCGCTGACCAGCAGAAGGCCGTTCAGCCTTCCGTAGTCCTCTCCCAGAAATTCCCTCATCCACCGCTCCTGCCGCAAAAGCAGCCGCTCCGGCCCGTCCTCCGAAGAGCCCGGCAGCAGGACGATCAGATTTTCCCGAAACGGCTGCTCCCGGTAAAAGCGCGCCATCCAAAACGACTCCGGCAGAGCCTGTTCTCCCATCCGAGTCTGTTCACGCGACAATGCCGGCTCCAGCGCGTCCCGGAGCCTGTCCTCATACCAGACCAGCCCCCGCGGCGGGAAGCGCCGCTGCAGGCGGGCGATTCTCTGTTTCAGCCGCCCCGGCCTTTTCAGCCAGCGGGAGGGCAGAAGGACAAAAGAAATCTCCACCTCCCCGTCATTATCCGCAAACCGCCGCGGCCTGCGGAAGAAAGGCGGAAGGGCCAATCCTTTCTTTTTTTCTTCGATCAGATAAGCGTCCAGATATTCCATACTCCAGCGTATGCAGCCCGCCCGCCGAGTATACCGGCATTCTCTCAAAGCCGGCGGCATCGGACGCGAAGCATCCATGGAGATGAAGCATCCATGGAGATGAAGCATCCATGGAGGTGAAGCGTCTGGATGCGAAAGCCCCGTTTTGCAGCCGGCGGCAGCTTTCACGCTGAGAACAGCTCCTCCAGCTCCCGCAGGGTTTCCATGCGGCAGGCCCGCTCCCGCAGCTTTGAGGAGCCGGGCCAGCCTGCGGTATACCAGCCGACGTGCTTTCTCATTTCCAGGATCGCCGTGTGCTCCCCCTTGTGCTGCACCAGGAGGGCGGCATGGCGCAGGAGCATTTCCCGCATCTCTTCCCTGGACGGTCCCGGAAGCAGCTCTCCTGTTTCCAGATAATGCGCCGTTTGTCCGAAGATCCAGGGATTTCCCCGGGCGGCACGGCCGATGGCGACCCCGTCGCAGCCGGTCTCCTCCAGCATGCGTTTCGCGGCTTCGGGGTCTGTTACGTCCCCGTTTCCGATCACCGGGATCTTCACCGCCGCCTTCACGCGGGCGATGATTTCCCAGTCCGCCTTTCCCGCATAAAACTGCTGTCTGGTCCTGCCGTGGACGGTGATGGCAGCCGCGCCGCTCTCCTGGGCGATGTGGGCAAGCTCCGCCGCGTTGACATGCTCCTCGTCGAAGCCCTTGCGGATCTTCACCGTCACCGGCTTCTTCACCGCGCCTGCAACCGCGGAAATGATCCGGCCCGCCAGCAGCGGGTCCTTCATCAGCGCGGAGCCTTCCCCGTTGTTCACCACCTTGGGAACGGGACAGCCCATGTTGATATCCAGAATGGCAAAGGGCCGTTCTTCGATCTGCGCCGCCATCTGCGCCATCAGCTCCGGGTCGCTTCCGAAAAGCTGCAGAGAAACAGGACCCTCCTGCTCATGAATTTCCAGCAGCTCCTCCGTATTTTTATTCTTATAATAAATGGCTTTGGCGCTCACCATCTCGCTGCATACGAGCCCCGCGCCCTGCTGTCTGCAGAGCAGACGAAATGGCAGGTCGCTTACCCCTGCCATTGGTGCGAGAATCACCTGGTTGTCCAAAATCACGTTTCCGATCTGAAGCTTATTCATTTCGGCCCCTTCCGGTTCTTTTCATAAATCATCTGCAGCCCGTCCAGCGTCAGCGAGCTGTCGTATATGTCGATCACGTCGGTTTCGTCGGAAATGATCCGGCCCAGCCCTCCGGTGGCAACCACCTTCATATCCTGGATTCCGGTTTCTTTTTTTACCATATTTACAATATATTCCGTCTGGCCGATCTGGCCGAACATCAGTCCCGCCTGCATGCTGGAAATGGTCTCCTGGGCCAGGATGCTTTTGGGCTTTTTGATCTCAACAGCCGGAAGCCTCGCCGTATCCTCCCACAGCGCCTTGGCGCTCATCCGGATGCCGGGAGCCGTGATCCCCGCTGCAAAGCAGCCGTCCTTTGTCACGTAATCATAGGTGGTCGCCGTCCCGAAGTCCAGAACCAGCACCGGGCCGCCGTATTTTTCATAGGCCGCTACCGCATCCACGATCCGGTCCGCCCCGATCTCCTTGGGATTTTCCGTCACGATGCGGATGCCCGTTCTTGTGCCCGCCCCCACGATCAACGGCGGCGTTCCCAGGTAACGGGTGATGCCTCCGATCAGCGAATGCATCACGTTGGGCACCACGCTTGCCACAATAGTTCCCTCAATCTGCTCCTTCGTAATCCCGTCAAACATCAGAAGCTGCCGGATGTTCATACCGTATTCGTCCGAGGTATGCGCCGTCTTCGACATCATCCGGAAGGTGGTCACCAGCTTCCTTCCATCATAAACTCCACAGGTAATATTCGTATTCCCCACATCAACCGCTAAGATCATACTTACCTCCATTCCGAAGCGCTGCAAATCCTGCCTCCATTCCGGAGCATCCCTGGCTCCGGGTTATTCCTCCAGCAGATCCGTCACATCCTCCTTCAAAACCGCCGCGCGGTAGTACAGACTCAGGGATTCCAGAAGCTCCGCCCGTTTTCTCCGGATCTCTCCCAGCAGAAGGCCCGCGCTCACTTCGTCGTACAGATAGTCCTCCTCCGCCGCCTGGGTCTCCAGCGTCACACCCCCGTCCTCCTCAAAGAGAACGGTAAAGATCCCGCCCGCTTCCTCCGTAAACAGCACGCAGATGATGTGCAGTTCATCCTGAACGGACTGGGGAAGCTTTTTAAAATCTGGATTGAAAAAATATTTCTGTTCATAGGAATTGGCCCCGCAGAGCACAACTCTCTCCGCTTTTTTCATCGTTAATGCTATTTCCTTTCCTGCCGCCACGGCATGAAGCGTCCATACCCGGCAGCTTCCGAATCCCGGCAGCTCCTGCGGCCCGGCCGTTTTCGGACGCAGGCTTCAGACATATCCGTAAATGCCGCGGACGGAAACCTCTCCGGCATATACGCATGCAAGCCTGCCGTCCCGTCGTTCCACCAGAAGCTCGCCCTTTTCGTTGATCCCTCTTGCGGTCCCTTCAAACTCACCCTTGGGGTCCAGCACCCGCACGGGCCGGTCCTTATTCAGGAGCATGCTTTCATATTCCGCGGTAAGAGCGGAAAGATCCCAGGTGGAGCAAAAGGTCTGATAGGCGCTTTCGAACTGCTCCATCACCGCTGAAAGCAGTCCTGCCCTCCCGATGCGCTCTCCCTTTTCCAGCCGCAGGGAGGTGGCGGTGGCGGAAATCTCCTCCGGAAAGGACTCCTGATTCACATTGATACCCGTGCCGATGACCACGTAATGAATGAAATCCGGCTCCGCGCTCATTTCCGTAAGGATGCCGCATACCTTTTTTCCGGAAACAACGATGTCGTTGGGCCATTTGATCCCGGCGTCCACTCCGAGCTTTCTTACCGCCTTCGTCACCGCCAGCGCCATCACCAGCGTGAGCATGCACGCCTGGTCGGGCGTGCAGCCCGGACGCAGAAGGAGGGTAAAATAGAGGTTGCAGCCCTCCGGGGAATCCCAGCCCCGTCCGCGCCTTCCCCGGCCCGCTTCCTGCCGCTCCGTAACCACCAGCGTACCCTCCGGCGCGCCCTCCTCTGCCGCCGCCTTGGCGTCGATATTGGTGGAACCGGTAACCGGACGGAAGATCAGATTTTTTCCCGCCCAGCGGGTATGCAGACGGCTTTGTATCTCGCTTTCTCCGAGCAGATCGGGAGAGGCGAGCAGGCGGTAGCCTCTGTTTGGCACCGCCTCGATCTCATAGCCTTCCTCTTTTAACTGATTGATGATCTTCCACACCGCCGTCCGGGAAACGCCCAGCCTGCCGCACAGCTCCTGTCCGGACAGATAATCCCCGCTTGCCCGAAGCAGTGTGAGAACCTCCGTTTTTCTCAAGTCAGCACCCTCCGGCTCAGCCCTGGTAGCCCAGCGTGGCCGCGATCACGGCCTTGATGGTATGCATCCGGTTCTCCGCCTCGTCAAACACCACGGAGGCCGGAGACTCGAACACCTCGTCCGTCACCTCCATCTCGCTGATGCCGAACCTTTCTCCAATCTCCCTACCGATGGTGGTCTTTAAGTCATGGAAGGCGGGCAGACAGTGCATAAAGATCGTGCTCCCTGCTTTTCCGTCGTCCGCGTTTTCCATGATGCGGCTGTTGACCTGATAGGGGGAAAGCAGCTCGATGCGCTCCTCCCAGACGCTGTCAGGCTCACCCATGGAAACCCATACGTCCGTGCAGATCACGTCGGCCCCCTTCGTTCCCGCCATCGCGTCCTCCGTCAGGGTGATGCTCCCGCCCGTCTGCGCGGCGATCTGACAGCACTGATCCACCAGCTCTTTGGCGGGGAAATAGGAGCCTGGCGCGCAGGCCGTGAAGTGCATGCCCATCTTCGCGCAGGCAACCATGTAGGAATTGCCCATATTATATCTGGCGTCTCCCATATATACCAGCTTCACGCCCTTAAGCCTTCCCAGATGCTCCCGGATGGTCAGAAAATCCGCGAGCATCTGGGTGGGATGAAATTCGTTGGTCAGGCCGTTCCAGACCGGGACTCCCGCATTCGCCGCAAGCTCCTCCACGATCTCCTGTCCGAATCCCCGGTATTCGATCCCCTCATACATCCTTCCCAGCACCCTTGCCGTATCCGCGATGCTTTCCTTCTTTCCGATCTGCGATCCGGAAGGATCCAGATAGGTGGTTCCAAGCCCCAGATCGTGGGCCGCCACCTCAAAGGAGCAGCGGGTCCTGGTGCTCGTCTTTTCAAAAATAAGGGCGATGTTTTTTCCCCGGAAGCAGTCCACCGGAATTCCCTTTTTCTTTTTTTCCTTCAGATCAGCCGCAAGGTCAAGCAGATATTCGATCTCCTCCGGCGTGTAATCCAGCAGCTTCAAAAAATGACGTCCCTTTAAATCCATACCGCTTTTCTCCTCTCACCATGAAGAGGTCCCGCATCAGGCTTCGATGCAGAACCCCCTTTTCTTCTGTTTTCCTTTTGTCGCTGTCCACGGACATCCCGTGAAGAGTAACCGGCTTTTTTCCATCATACTATATGAAAAGCGGATATTCAATCTTTTTCTGCGGTGGCTCCTCCGGAATCTTTCCGGGGAATCTTTCCGGAAAACTTTCCGCAGCGGCTCTACCAGAACACGTGATTTCCGATCACAATGCCGTCTCGGCCTCCCGCTCTGCGGAAATGCGTGGCGCTCCCCACGTTCGTCACCCCGGCCAGGGCCTCGCCCGCCGCCTGGATACAGCTTGCGGAAATATTCCCGCCTGAGATCACGCGGGCCAGCTTCCCGCTTCCCGCGGGAGTAAACTGGCCGGAGGCGAAGATCACGTCCGATACCGTATTGGGATAGGAGGCGCTTTTCACCCGGTTTACCACCACCGCTCCCACCGCAAGCTTGCCTTCATAGCTTTCGCTTCCGGCTTCGCACTGGATCAGCGCCGCGAGCAGCGTCACGTCGCTGGTTCCCGCCGGAATGCTTCCCGCGTTCTGCCGGCCGGGGGATGCCTGCGTTTTTGCTTCCTGCTTTTCTCCGGATTTCCCGGAATCCGTCTTTTCCTGCGTCTGCTGTCTGGCCGCGATCTCCTCCAGCGTTTCCCCATGGTCATATTCAAAGGAGACCTCAATATACTCCGAGGACACGTATCCGGTGCGGCCCTCATAATCCACGGCAGCCCATTCCCCGCTCAGCTCGATCCCCTCGCTGTAATGAAGCTGTACCTTGTTCACCACCTCATAGGTTTCCCCCTGTGCGGCAAGATCGTATACCTCCGCGTCCGTGGAGGGCTCCTTGCGGATGCGCAGGGTTTCTCCCGTCACCCGGGCGACGAGATGCCCCACGTCCTCCAGCTCCGTCAGAGCGTCCTCCCCGAACAGCAGATAATCGTCCTTCGCCCAGCCTACCAGGCCGCCGGATTCCAGCTTCGTCCAGCCATCCCGTCTTTCCAGAATGGTTCCCCCGCAGTCCGCGTAAAGGTAGCCCACCTTTCCGGATTCCTCATCCGGCTCGCTCCGCACGTTCAGCACATCCTGCACGTCGGCCATCACCAGCTCGTCCTGAAAGGAGCTTTCCTCCTGCCGTCCCGCCGTTTCTTCGTCTTCGGCCGCCTTAACCGATTTTTCGCCTGCAGCCGTTTGATCCGAGGATATTTGATCCAAAGACATTTGATCCGGAGTCGCTTCGTTCACAGACCTCTCCTCTGCGGCCTTCTCAGCTGCAGACGCATTCTCCGCGACGCCGTCCCGCTTCGCTTCCCCTGCCGTTCCGGACTGCAGGTCCTCCTCATCCAATGCATCTTCCTTCTCCCCGCCGTCCTCGGACACGGAGTCCAGAATCTGTCCTACTCCGGCCGTCAGCAACTCCCGCTCCTCCCCGCCGGATGCCGGCGCGCAAAACGCTGTTATGCCGTTAGTCAAAACGCAGAATGCCGCCAGCGCCCCGGCCAGCAGGTATCCGCACTTTCTCCCTTCCCTTCTGTACCCTTTCATCATTTCCTCCCCGTAATCAATCCCCGCTCCCCTGATCCGGCCTCCTTCGCAGCGGACGCCTATCCTCCGTCCGCATGGGTTCGTTCCGCCTCTCAATTTATTACGGATATGTTAACAATTATTGCATTTGTTGTCAAGATTTTACAGAAGTATTGTGACAGATAACTACATTTTATTTCTTGACAAAAAATGAAGAAATTGTTATGCTGGGTACACTTGCGCGGAGGGTGAATCATTCGCTGGAAATGAGGAACCGGATAAGAGCACAGGCTGAAACGCCTGCTTTCTTATCCGGTTTTTTTTCTTGGAAAGGAGCCAAACAACATGGACTTTTTAAACAGCAAAATCAAAACTCTTTATTTCAGGTATCTCGCGTCGGCTTTCGGCAGCGCGCTCATCACCTCCATCTATTCCATCGTGGATATGGCGATGGTCGGGCAGTATCACGGTCCGGCAGGGACCGCCGCGCTTGCAGTGGTGGCACCCGTCTGGAACCTGATCTACAGCCTTGGGCTTCTGATGGGGATCGGCGGCTCTGTGCTGTTTGGCATCAGCCGCGGAAAGGCCGGCGGCCAGACCGGTCAGTCCAATGAATATTTCACCGCTTCTGTGATCGGCTCCGCGATCCTGTCCGCGGCGGCATGGCTGACTATCCTGCTCTTTGACCGGCCGCTGCTTTTATTCTTCGGGGCGGATGCCTCCACGCTCGGTCTTGCGATGGATTATATCCTTCCGGTCAAATTTGTGATCCCCTGCTTCCTGTTCACGCAGACGCTGGCAGCCTATCTTCGGAATGACGGGAATCCGGGCCTGGCGACCGCGGCCGTACTGACAGGAGGGATCTTCAACATTTTCGGAGACTATTTCTTTGTTTTCGCCTGCGATATGGGCGCAATGGGAGCGGGGCTCGCCACTGCAATCGGTTCGGTCATATCCATTCTGGTCATGCTGAGTCATTTTTTCAGCAGGAAAAATACGCTGCGTCTGGTCCGTCCGACAGGCCTTCTGCATAAGTTCCGCATGATCCTCGTGACGGGCTTTTCCACCTTCTTTATCGATATCGCCATGGGCGTTCTGACCATACTGTTCAACCGGCAGATCATGGCGTATCTGGGAACGGACGCGCTCTCCGTTTACGGCGTGATCGTGAACATCAGCACCTTCGTTCAGTGCTGCGCCTACAGCGTGGGGCAGGCGTCCCAGCCGATCATCTCCGCAAATTTCGGAGCCGGAAAGGGAAGCCGGATCCGTCAGACGCTGAAATACGCGCTGGCGACCGCCGCCCTGTTCGGCCTTGTCTGGACGGGCCTGAGTCTGTCCATCCCGAACCGGTTCATCCGGATCTTCATGAGCCCGACACAGGAGGTTTTGCAGGTCGCGCCGGCGATCATCCGGACTTACGGGCTTTCGTTTCTGCTGCTGCCGCTGAATATTTTCTCGACCTATTATTTTCAGGCGATCGTGAAGCCGCAGGCCGCGTTTATCGTATCGGTCGCCAGAGGTCTGGTCATCAGCGGATTTTTGATCCTCCTGCTCCCGGCGCTGGCGGCCCCGGAAGCAATTTGGGCCGCCATGCCCCTGACGGAACTCATGACGGCCGTTTACGTGGTTTGCATGACAGTCCGTTATACCGGACAGCTGAAGGACTATGCGCAATAGCGTCACGTGGAATATTATGAAACAGTTTTATTTTTTATGAACAAACTCATTCTCATTTCACCAGGACTACTTCAATTCCCCTTATATGCGACATGGGGCCGTTGTCATGATAAAGCCGGATTCTGTTTTCCCCTTTCTCAAGCTTTACCAGGATTTCCTTTCTGTCTTCGTTCCTCCAAGAAGGAAAGGCCCAGCCGCTGGAATTATGCAGATAAGTATGAATCGTATCAATATCATTTACCTGGATGGAAACGTCTCTGTTTTCTCCTGCCGTGTATACGATTCTGAGAATATATTTTCCTGTTTCGGGTACTGTTATCTTATCAAAAACCAGCTCCGCCTTTCCCCCCAGTCCCACTGCGGTTGGGACACCGTTTACGCTTACGATCTCCCCGCCTCTGCGCAGATTCTCCTGGCATACACTCACGGAAATGGGCATAAAAGGTTCATTGTCAATCAGCTTCAGCTTCCAGATTCCCGGAACCTGCCCTGAGATGCGCCTTAGTTCAATACTAAATGCACCTTTGGTTATGGGAAGAAGGATATCCCGGGTAACAAAGGTACGGATTCCGCTGCTGTCCTGCATCTTCCATCTGCCGGCAAAGCTGCCGCAGACCAGCTCCAGCTCCCACGGCTCCTCTGCTGCATAAAACAGACGCAGTGTATAATTCTTTGTTTCCTTTACGCTTCCCCGGAATGCAGCCGCCCCGTTTAATACAAATCCGCATGTTCCATCTTCCCACTGCACCTTCTCACTTCCGTGGAGCAGAAGCGCATCTTCTCCCGGATACTCCGTAAAACAGCAGCTCATATAGCCGGAGCAGACGCCGTCTCTCAGGGGCTCTGCCTTCCGCGTGATGTAGATTCCCGCGCCGCCGTCCGCAAGAAGACTCAGCTCCAGCGAATCTGATGCAGTCACCTTTTTTTTCGTAACGGCTACCATTTCCCCCTTCGCGCAATCTTCATAAATTTCCGCATCGTATTCTCCCTCTCCAAGAAAAGAAAGAGGAAGCCGAACTACCTTTTTGGGCGATGTGATGACACCGATCAGCCACTCCTCATCCGTATAACGCAAAATGGCCGCATGATCTCCCGGATATCCGGAAAGAACCTTTACCCCCTGATAATGCGCCTTCGTCCGTCTCAGAAAGTCTGTCCCTCTCCATCCCTCCATATAGCGCAGCGCAAGGGCATAGTTGGTCAACCCGGAATCAAAAACAACAGGCAGAGCCAGCTGATGGCCCATCGTAGTGTTTCTGTTTTTCCGGTTAGAAAAAGCTGTAGGGGTGTAATCCATGGGGCCAGCCACATTTCTGGTAAACGGAACCGTACAGTTATGGACTGAATCCGGCAGATCGCTCCATTGATAATGCTCCATCCCCATAATGCCTTCCGCCGTCATAAAGTTGGGCCAAGTCCGCCCCTCTCCCATGGGCTTGACAGAGCCATGAAAATTGATCATAAGCTTATGCCGGATCATCAGATCAGCCATCAAATTGTACTGCTGCATGGTATGCTGAGAGTCATTTTCAAAAAAATCTATTTTCAGACCGTCCACGCCCCAGCTCGCCCACAGAGGAATCAGCTTTTCCGCCTTTTCTCTGGTATCCAGCTTCTGCATCGGCGTCCAGATCCAGATCTGCACATTCTTCTTATGCGCATATTTACAAAGCTCCTTCACCCAGCTTGCATCCCAGCCGCAGTCCAGCGTCACTCCTTCAAAGCCATAGGCGGCCGCCATATCCACATAGTCTCTGGATTCCAGATAAAGCTGCGCTCCGTTCATATCCTCCCACCAGGACCAAAGCGCGCGTCCGGGATGAATCCATGAGGTATCCGTTATCCCGGAAGATGGATTCAGATTGTAATTCACCGTTGAATTCACAAGCTCATCCAAACTTTCTGCTACCACAGCATATCTCCAGGGGGAATGAAAGGGCAGCGGAGAAGATATCGGATTTCCCTTTTCCTCCGGCGCAAAACCAATCCTCATATATCCCCGCTCATCTCCCACCAAATGACAGGAGCAATAGCTTCCATTTGTGTTGATCACATTTGCTTCATTGAGCATGATCCAGATTCCATCCTGTTCATCATGAAACAGAGAAGGCATACCAAAGGGCTGTCCGTTCATGCTTTTATCCCAGCTGCGTGCATTGTACGCCCCTTCATAAGTAGGAACCCAATCCTGCAGCCACATAAGACGATCCGTGCCGATCTGAAATTCCGTTTCCTCTTTCTTTACAAGCAGGCATTCCCTGCCCGAACGACAGATTTCATACCGGAAAGCCATGCCGTCGTCGAATGCACGCAGTCTCACAATAAATTCGGATTCATTTTTGCAAAACCGCAGGGCAAGTTCTTCTGCATGATTGATATAAATCTCTTTTTTCCCTGCGGGCAAGGAATATTCCTCGCGCACAGAATTTCTCTCCTGCGTTTCAAAGACCAGTCCGTCCGAAAAGTCCCCCAGATCCGTACAGATGCCCAGCCTGCTCTCATCAATCGCTTTTTTTCCGCCCCGTAAAACCTTATAATACAGGCCGTCCTTTTTCTGATCTACCGTCACCGTGAGCTGTCCGTCCGGCGAAGCCAATATCCACATCATTCGTTCCTCCATTCATATTCAGCCGGGCAGATCATCCCTTCACGCTGCCCATTACAATTCCGGTCGTAAAATACTTCTGCAAAAAAGGATAGATCATCAGCACAGGAACAGCCGCAAGAAAAATCTGAGCCGCCTTTCCCGTCCGATCCGAGATCATGCCGATCTGACGGATATCCCGCAGCTTTTCCAGCGCCATAAGATTGGTGGAAACTACCTGTGTCTGCAAATAGGTCTGAAGCGGGTATTTGTCAGGAGAATTCATATAGATCAGACCGTCAAACCAGGAATTCCAGTGATTTACAATGATATACAGCGTTACCGTCGCCAGCACCGGCCTGGAAACGGGAAGGACGATCATCCGCAGCACCTTAACATGCGTCGCCCCGTCCACATATGCTGCTTCCTCCAGCTCCTTTGGCAGAGAACGGAAAAAATTCATCAGCAGAATAGTATTAAACACATTAACCGTACTGGGCAGTATAAGCGCCCAGATAGAATCAATCAGACCGGTATTGCGAACCACCATATAAGAAGGGATCAAACCTCCTCCAATGAGCATCGGCACCACAAAAATCCATATGTAAATTTTTCTTGCCGGAAATTCATGGTCCAGTCTCGAAAGAGGAAAGGCCGCAAGGACACAGACCACCATGCTGATCGGGACTGCCAGCAGCACCCTCGCGCCTGAAACCAGCAGGGATTTCCAAAACGCCGGCTTGTCCGCCATATATTGATAGGAATCCAGAGTAAAATCCACCGGCCAAAGTCCCACCTTTCCGGCCGCGACGGCGCTGCTTGAGCTGAACGATATCGCCAGCTGATTAAGCATGGGAAGCAGGCAGCTTACAGCCAGCAGAATTAAAAACGCGTAATTAAATGCGGTAAAAATTTTCATGCCCAAAGATTTTTTGCGCACAGACTCACCTCCGTTCAAAATACTCGATAGTCCGTAAATTTATAGGCCAACGCATAGGCGGATGCCAGCATAATAAAGGAAATGACCGATTTGAACAGACCGATGGCAGTTGCGACGCCATACTGAGCATCCAGCATACCAATGCGGTAAACCAGCGTATCCAGGATGTCTCCTGTGCTGTATACCTGCGGGCTGTACATATTAAAGATCTGATCAAAACCGGCATTAAAAATATTTCCCATAGCCAGAATGGACATCAGCACCACGATGGGAAGGATGCCCGGAAGCGTCACATGCAGGGTCTGTTTCCAACGGCCTGCTCCGTCCATAACGGCCGCCTCATACAGACACGGATCGATCCCCGTCAGCGCCGCCAGATAAACGATAGTCCCATATCCAAACTCCTTCCAGGTATCAGTAAGAACCATCGTATACGGGAACCAGTCAGGATCGCCAAGGAAAAAGATCGGTTCCAGGCCAAGAGAGGTAAATATTTTTCCTATTACTCCATCGGACGGCGAAAGAATATCCACAAAAACGCCCGCCAGAATGACCCAGCTCAGAAAATGGGGAAAATAAACCATCGTCTGCAGCGAACGCTTAAATTTCATATTTCGAACCTCGTTCAGCAGAAGGGCCACAATCACGGGTACCACGATCCCCATAATGATCTTCAAAACCGCAATATAAAAGGTGTTCCAGATTACCTGATAAATATCCGGCAGATTAAACACATATTCAAAATTCTCCAGCCCCACCCACTTCGATCCAAAAAATCCCTTGCTTGGATTAAACTTCTGAAAAGCCATGATATTACCAAACAGGGGAACATAGTTATAAATCACAAGCAAGATCAGCGCAGGCAGAAGCATGAGATGCAGGGACCAGTTTCTCTGAAATTTGCCGCTCTTTTTTTTCATGACATCAACTCCTTTGTCAGGGGAGAATGCATCAGGCATTCTCCCCTTTTCCATCATTTCTGTGATGTATACCAGTCGTTTACTTCCTGTGTGATCTCTTCTCCGCCAAGCTTATTCCAATTCGTCACGAATTCATCAAAGGCATCCAGATTTCCTTCCAGTATGATGGTGGTATAATCCTGTAGCTGCTGTTTGTTCAGGGTCGGGAGCTTTTCCGTCATGGTTTCCGTCGGTGCCGCATAATAAGCGTCGTTCACCACATTTTCAGGAGTCCAGTATTCATCATAGATCACGTTCAGAGCTCCGCCCGGACCGTACATTTTCAGCTGATGCCAGTTATTGTCCTTATGATCTCCCTCCAGGCTCTTGCAGGCCATCTCATAGTAGTTCAGCTCTTCATCATTTAAGGTATCCGCTTCCGCTTCTCCATTGATCACAGCTGTTACCTTCTGCGCCGCCGTAAAGTTTTTCATCGGCGGTTCGATCGCTACTGCCGGGTACTGATAGGTACCGAAGCCGTCCGGCGTAATGTTAAAGGTCTGCGGCTCTGCCGTTTCTCCATAGCTTTTTTCCAACTGCAGGTTCAGCATTTTCACAACCGCCTCCGGATGCTCACAGTCCGTGCTGATCACATAAAAGTCCGTGGTGCTTGCAGAGAGCTGAGCCTTAGCGGGCGTTTCTGCATCCAGGGACGGTATCGCCACCGGAACCCATTCAAATGTGGGATCATTTACCTTAGCGTCATTGATCCATGCCATATCCCAGAAATCACCGAACAGCATTCCAATGCGTCCTGCGCTGACGTCTTCGTTTACCTTATTGGCATCCTTTACGCCAAACTCGGGATCAATCTGGCCTGCCTCATACATTTCATTCAGAGCTGCCAGCGCCTCCTTCACTTCCGGCTGTATGCCTCCCCATACGACCTCTTCGCCCTTATCTACCCAGATACCCGGATAAGCATTATATGCATTGAAAAATCCTGTCAGATCCGCAAAGCCGCTTCCGTAAAGATCCTTGTACAGCGCCAGGCCATAGGTATCATCCACACCGTTTCCATCCGGATCCTGCGTTGTAAACGCCTCCGCAATATTTCTCATATCCTCCACCGTTTCAGGCAGCTCAAGTCCGAGGTTGTCCAGCCAGTCTGTACGCACCCAGAGAACCTTTGCCGTCATCAGAGGAGAGCCGATCTTGGGAATCGCATACAGTCTTCCGTCAAAGGTTGCCGCCTGCATGGCAATACCGCCGTCCGAATTCAGCACATCTTCCGTATAAGGCGCCAGCCAGGTATCCATCACCTCCGTGATGTCCATGATCTGACCGTTATCATACATCATCTTCAGCTGGGAGGCGCTCACCTGCATGACGTCCGGAATGTCATCCGAGGTGATCGCGATGTTGACCTTCTGGGCATACTGCTCCGTATTCGTGGACCACTTCCAGTTAATCCGGATATTCATGGTTTCTTCCAGATAACGGGTCCATACATTGTCCTCCAAAGAATCCCCTTCCGGGAATTCAATTCCCGCCCCCAGATTCTTCACCGCGCTGATCTCTACAGGCTCGTCATACCTGCCGAATGGATCCGCGCTGTTTCCTTCTTCTCCTGTGTCCTGCACCTGTCCCTGTCCTGTTTCCGGCGTAGTGTTCCGAACGCCATCACCTGTTCCCGAATCCCCACATCCGGTTACAAGAACTGCCATCATGGTCAGAGCCATTACCAGCGAAGTCAGTCTTCTCTTTTTCATTTTGCACCCTCCTTTTATATATTTTGTATAATATTATTATATTGTTGCCAGATATTAATGTATATAATTACATTTTTACCTTTTTTGTCTATTTTTTACTTTGTAATTTTTACTTTTCAAACGCAAAAAAAGCACATATTATGTGCTTTTTGCATTTCTTTTTTTAGTTTCTTTTTTCGTTTAATGCAAAGTTCCCTCCCCGTCCCTGTATTCCCGCGGTGTCACTTTCATGACCTTTTTAAATACCTTGGAAAAATTTGCAGACGTTTCATACCCAACCATTGGAGCAATCTCACTGATGCGATAGGATGTATTCTTCAAAAGCCCACATGCCGTTTCCATCCGCTGCTTCAGGATCACCTCCGTCAGCGTACGCCCCGTCAGCTCTTTAAAACGGCGGGAAAGATAGGAAGGATTCAGGTGGAGTTTTTCCGAAAGAGCGCATAGCGAAAGATCCCCGTCCAAATGCTCCGTAATATACATCATCAGTCTGCTCACAAAGGTTTTTTCCGGATCCGCATCATTTTCTTCCGGCTCCTCTTCAAAATATTCCACTCCCGCCATAGCGATCTGCGAACCCGCCTTCAGGCGTGTCTGCGCGATCGCTTTCAGCTTCTCAAAGGGATGAAGCGCCTGATCCCATGGTATCTGCTTTTCATGAAAAACAAAGGTAACCGATACGTTCAGCGTCTGGCCGATCACCCGTCTTATCCCTTCCGCCATCCCCTTTACTACCGCCTGCGCATGCTGCAGATTTTCTGTATCTGCAGGCTGCAGTGCCCATATCATAACGTGTTCATCTGTCCATACGGTCTCGCTTTTTACCGCATAAGAAATCTTTTCCCGGATTGCCATATCAATGGCAAGCGCCGTCTCGTCCGTCAGCTTCTGCGTGGCTTTACCCGCAAGCAGCATCACAGGCCTGTCCACGCGAAGGACGGTATCCAGCCTGTCAGCAGTCCAGTTTCTTCCGTCCGGCCTTTTCTGCTCCAGAAGCAGGCTGCGCACCAGGTTCCTCCTGAGCATCGCTTTATAAAGACGTGTTTCCTCCCTCGCCTTCAGCAGTGTATCTCTCACATCCATATCTTTCTCAATGGAACGGATGCATTCTCCGATTGCTTCCAGCAGCACCTCATCCCCTTCACTTTTCAGGATATAATGCGCTACCTTCTGCTGAATCGCCTGCCTTGCATACTGAAATTCATCATAGCCCGTCTGAAATATCACCCGGCACAACGGCCACTTCTGCCGTATTCCCTTTGCCAGCTCAATCCCCGTCGTGCCTGGCATACAGATATCCGAAATGACGATGTCAAACTGATACTCATTCAGCAGCCGGAAGGCTTCTGTCCCGGAATAAGCCTTATATACGTCCAACTCAAATTCCTCTGTCTCTTCCAGCATGACAGCCAGGCTGTCCGTAATCATCTCTTCATCATCCACAACCAATACCCTGTACATCTGACCTCCTCTCTCCCGGTACATTTTCTTCCGGAACATCAGCCGGAAGAACCAGACTGCAGAGCGTCCCCTGACCTTCCCGGGATTCGATCTCAATTCCATACGCGTTTCCAAACCGGATCTTCAGCCTGCTGTTAATATTATACAGCGCATTTTCTACGGCTTCGCCCCTCTGCGCGAAATGCCTCCTCATCTCATCCAGCTTTTCTTCATCCATTCCTGCTCCGTTATCCTGCACATGAATAAGCAGTCTGTTTTCTTTTGCCTCATACCAGATATGGAGAAATCCCCCTTTCTCCACATTATTCAGCCCATGCTCAAAGGCGTTCTCCAAAAGCGGCTGCAGGATCAGGCGCGGAACCACCAGCTTCTCATACCGATTCGGCAGCTTTTCCACCGTAACCCGAAGCCTGCGTTTAAAACGCATTTCCTGAATCCGGGCATACCTCTCTGCGTGCTCCGTTTCCATCCTCAGCTCCACATCGTTCTCCGCGCTTTTGGTAATATACCGATAATACTCCGACAGATAGGAGGAAAATTCCACGATGCTTTCGTAATCCTCGTCCTTTGCCATCCGATACATTGAGAAAAAGCTGTTGTACAGAAAATGAGGATTGATCTGTGACTGCAGGTATTTCAGCTGGGACTGCTGTGTCAGCAGCTTCTGTTTATAATTTATTTCCATCTGATTCTGAAGCGATTCTGCCATCCGATTAAACGCAATATATACATAGCCAAACTCATCCTCCCGCCTTTCCCTGATCCGGACATTCAGATCTCCCGTTTCCATCTGCTCCAGATTGGTAACAAGCGTTTTGATGGGACTGCTGATCATGGCGTAGATCACATATAGATAACAGGCCATCAGGATGACCACGATCGTCAGGCAGCCAAAAAAAATATTCTGATAGATGCGAAGCTGACTGTAAATCGTTCTGTTTGGAATATACGCGAACAGATCCATCTCCAGCGGCATAGAATGGATAGCAAATATGGTGTATTTCCTGTGATCTGTTCGATCCCTCATTCGCTGCAGGGATTCTCCTGTAATCTTCAGCCCCTCAAGCTCCAGATTCTTTCCCACATTCAGCTCATATTCTCCTCCACAGTCTCTGAGCTTTACACCGCTTCCCTGATATTCATTCAGAAAATTCAGTTCTGTTTCCAGCTCTTCCTCGGAAAGCCGGATCACCAGTATGAACATCCGGCTGTTCTGCATTCCTGCAATACTGTATGGAGAGGCAGCTCCAAGGTACATGGCGCCCTGATCATAAAACAGAGGTGACTCCGCAAGCTTTTCCTGCATGTCAAGAAGCGTCTGTTTTTCTCCGCTTCCTACCGTTTCCACCCCATCCATGGAAGAGATCCTGCGCTCTATTGCCGGAATATAAACGAAAACCTCATCAATATAGGTTGAGCTTTCATGGAGAATGCTCAGACGATCCTGAATATCCAAAAGCTTTTTCGTTTTTTCACTGTCCGTCATAATAGAGAATGCCCCTATGGTATAATATAGAATATCATCGTTCAGACATTCATTCTGAAGCTTCTGTATTCTGCCGATTTCCTCCTCCATGGCATTGATCATGAAGGAAGTCTTCGTATACAGGGATTGGGAAATCTCCTCCGTAAGCATGTGATAACCGGCCTGAAAAATACCGAAGTAAAGAAGATAGACCAGAACCAGTACCAGAAGGAATGCACGGATCACCCTGTATGAAAAGGATTTTTTCAGCATTCTCAATATGGAAATATTTCTGTTCCTTTCCCTTTCGATCCTCATATGCGCATTTCTCCTGCTACAACATATTTATGGTTTTCTTTTCAGCTTCCATTATACTTTCAAAAAGCAAAAATGCCAATCTATTCATTACAGGCAGATTTCGTCAATAAACGAAAACCCCTTTCGGATCAGAACCGCAATACCTGCATTCCTCATCCAAAAGGGGCTGTATTTTTCTCTGTAAAACTTATCTTGCGTTACGCCTTCAGAAAGTCCTCCCGCTTCGGGCTGAATACGTCCACCAGCTTTCCCGCCTCCAGGCAGAGGGTTCCGTGCTCCGCGCCGGGTGGCATCAGAACGCAGTCTCCTTTGGATACGACGCCGGTTTCTCCTGCGACGGTGAATTCAAATTTTCCTTCCGCCACATAGGTTACCTGAGTATGCGGATGGGAATGGACGTTGCCCTGTGCGCCCTTTTCAAAGGTGATCTCGCACATCATCACGCTGTCGTTATATCCCATTACCCTTCTTGTCACGCCCGGCTCGCAGGGCGTAACGGAACAGTCCCCGTTTTTTATGAACATGCTCATCCTCATTTCTGCGCGGCAGATCATGGTATGCCATGCGTCCGCGGCTGCCGCGCGGGAGCGGGCGCATCGGAAAGCGCAGCCGGAACGGCTCTGCTTTCGTTTCTCTTACGATTCCATTCTACACGCTGCACGGGGAAGCCGCAAGTCTGATGTTTTCGGCCGGTTTCCGGCAAAGAAAGCCCCTGCCGCAGGCGCTGCCGCCCTGCTGCAGGGGCTTTCCTCATTGATCCATATCAGAAAATAAATCTTACTGAACCGCCTCGTTTACCTGTGCGATGATATCCTCCAGGCCGTCCGCCTTATAGGAGTCGATGATATCCTGCCACATATCCTCTACGGGATCCGTGCCCGTCATGATGTTGAGCATATCCTCTTCCACCTTGAGGGCGAAGTCGCTTCCGAGTCCTACAAAGGCCGTGGTGCAGTCATAGTTATACTCCGGCACCGTAAGGCTTCTGGTGATCTCCTCCAGCTCCGTGTTTACAGCGAAGTACTCGTCCGGAATGGCGGACGGGAAGGTTTCGCTGGCCATTAACGGAGGGTTCCATGCCACCAGGTAGGCAAAGACCGCCATACTCTTATATTTTTCAGAGGGAGCCGTCTCACCGAGATAGGCAACGCTTCCATCCTCTCCGATCTCATAGGTATCTCCCTCGATTCCCGCATAGGAAAGCATGGTTCCTTCCTCAGAGCACAGGTAATCGAAGATCGCAAGGATCCTGTCCAGCTTCGCGTCGTCTACGTGAGAGCTGATGTAGGACTCGCTCCATGCGTAATCCCAGATGGGCCAGGTCTGCTCTCCGTTGACGTCTTCCATGACCGTCAGGAAGCGGCAGTCGTCCAGGAACTCCGTTCCATAGATTTCCTTCCAGTACTGGCCGATATTGGTATAGGTATTATTTGCGCCGCCGTCGTAGCTCATCGCGCAGATCTGTCCCTGGAGGAACATCTCGTCGGACTGGGTGGTCGTTGCCGTCGCAACGTCGCGGATCAGGGTGCCTTCCTCATACATCTCGCGGATCAGCTTCCAGGTAGGAAGCATATCGTCTCCCAGATTCTCGCCGGAGAAATATGCAGGAATATAGGTGCCGTCTCCGTTGTCCACCCAGTAGAAGGTAACGCCGCTGACAGCCGCAAGAGGGTTGGAATAAGGGAAGAACACACCGGCAAGCTGATTCGCGGTACGTCCGATCATTCCCTGAACGCCCTTGCCCTCCGGGTCCGCCGCCATGATGGCCTTCACCATATCACGGAATTCATCCCAGTTGGTGGGCTCCTCGGTGATACCGGCATCCTGTGCCAGATCCCAGCGGTACAGGATCACTCTGTCTCTTACCGTGGACGCCTGCTCCTGATAGGTCTGTCTGAAGATGGCATAGGTCTGTCCGTCCACCTTACAGGTATCCAGCTCAGGGCTGTCCATATACTGTGCCAGGCTGGGATAAGCAGAAAGATCATCCGGGATCGCCTTCAAAAGGCCCTGTCTTGCCCAGGTAACGAAGGTTGCCGTGGTACGGTAGGCTCCGACGAAAACATCCGGAAGCGAATCGGACGCGGCCCAGAGCTGAAGCTTCTGCTCATAATCGTCCCAGGAAATATTCTGGGGAACAAAGGTCACATTGAACTTATCCTCAATCGTCTTCAGGACCGCATCCTGGTCCCCGCCTGCAAAATTCGATTCCACATCCCAGTATGCGATGCTGATCTCAAGCGGCTCCTCCTGCGAATAGTCCTTTTCCGAGGAAACGACATCTCCGCCCGCCGGTGCGGATGTATCGCCGCTGCCTGAGGCCGCCGTCGTTTCTCCGCCCGACGCGCTCTGTGAGCTGTCCGCTCCGGAGCAGCCCGCAAGACTTGTCAGGGCCAGCAGGGATGCCAGAAGCAGCGCTGCCAATTTCTTTTTCTTCATAATCTTTTCCTCCTTTTTCGCCGCCGGAGCGGCATACAATTATTCCTTTATGCCGCCTATCATGATCCCCTTTACGAAATGCTTCTGCACAAAGGGATAGACGCACAAAATGGGAACCATGGTAACGATGATGCAGGACATCTGCACCGTAGAGCTGAGAACCTTCTGGGTCTGACTCATCATGGTCTGCGCCTGCGATGCAAGCTGGTTATTCATGCTCACCAGCAGCTCTCTCAGATAGATCTGCAGCGGCTGCAGTCTTTTCTGATTGATATAGAGCAGCGCGTTGTACCATTCGTTCCACCGCTCTACCGCATAAAAGAGAGCAAAGGTCGCCACAAAGGGCATGGAGATCGGAATGATGATCTTCACCAGGATCACAAAGGAATTCGCTCCGTCGATCCGCGCCGCTTCCTCAAGGCTTTCCGGCAGGGAAATGAAGTAATTCTTCATGATGATCATATAGTAGGTGCTCAGAGCGGTGGGAACGATCATTGCCCAGATGGAATTGACCAGTCCCAGATTCTTGATATTCAGGTATCCAGGAACCAGACCGCCCGAAAACAGCATGGTGAACAGGATCAGATACAGAAAAATATTCCTGCCGATCAGGCTCTTCTTGGAAAGGGCATATGCTCCCATAATAGAGAGCGTCATGTTGATGGCAACGCCCACGATGGTCACGAACAGCGTCACTCCCAGCGAACGGTAGAAGGACAGATCCTCAAAAATGGTGATATATCCCGTAACGTCGAAAACATAGGGCAGGATATAGGGCACATGCTTCGAGGTTGCCACCGCATTGGCCAGCGACATGATGAGTACATAATAGAACGGATATATGGTTATGATCGCCAGCAGGATGAAAAACAGCATGATCAGGACATCCGCCAGCCGGATTCTTTTCTTCTTCTTTAACTTCATCTCAGAAGCTCCTTTCTTCCTCACCTTTTTCCCGTGCCGGATCTTACATCAGCCCGGTTTCTCCCATCGCTGTTGCGATCTTGTTGCTCGCTGTGATCAGGATCACGCCGATCACGGATTTGAACAGGCCGATCGCCGTGGAATAGCCAAAGTTAAGGCCTCCCGTCACGAAGGATTCCCGGAATATGTAGGTATCCAGCGTATCGCCCACGCTGTATACCGGAGAGGAATACAGATTGAAGATCTGGTCGAATCTGCCGTTGTTCATCAGCTGTCCTACGGCAAGGATCAGCATGATCACGATGGTGGGCCGGATCCCGGGCAGCGTGATGTGCCACATTCTCTGGAGTCTGTTGGCTCCGTCCACCTCCGCCGCCTCATACAGCCCCGTATCAATGGAGGTGATCGCAGCGATATAGATGATGGAGTCCCATCCGATCTCCTTCCAGATATTTGATATCCAGATAAACGGACAGAAGCTGGCCACATTTGTCAGAGGGGAAACGGACGGAAGGTTGAAGGCCCCAAGCATCTGGTTGATGATTCCGGAGGAGGAAAACATGCTGGTGAGGATTCCTCCCAGCACCACCCAAGAAATAAAATGGGGAAAGGTTACCACTGTCTGGAAAAACTTCTTTGCCTTCGCCCCTTTTATCTCATTCACCAGGATCGCCAGAATGATGGCGCAGGGCATCTGAAACATGATTCCGCCGACGCCAATGATCAGCGTATTCTTAACGGCCACCAGGAAATCGGAATCCGACAGCATTTTGGTGAAGTTTTCCATTCCCACCCAGGGGCTGTTCCACAGGCCGCCGTCAAATCGGAACTCCCGGAACGCAAGCGTGATTCCCGCCATCGGGATGTAGCAGATAATGATATACCAGGCCAGCACCGGCACCAGCATAAAATAAAGAAGAGCGTCGTTTCTGAGCTTGATCCGAAGCTTCTGACGCCCCATTTTGGCAGGTTGACTTTTTTTCTTCTTTTTCATCAATTTCTCCTCCTTTCCTGTACATTATAACCAATTACTTTTGTGCATGGTATGAATGTTTTCTCTTAATTTGCCTCCATCATTTTTTATATCGCCTGGCCAAATAGTTATATTGTATAATTTTCTTCCATCTTCATACCGCATCTTTTTCTATGGAGGAATATTATACGTTCTGGGTTTTTTACATTGCCCGGAAATGTTACAATTATATAAGGAAGAGAAACCGGGGGGATTGTTATGAAAAAGCATGCTGCGTCTCATCTGAGCATCAACACACAATTTAAGATTCTGACGGGAATCGTCCTGGCTGTCTTTCTTTTTCTGATCCTGATGATCTATCATAATACAGACCGGCTTCTGACCCAGAATGCCAACAATTATTCCGAGCTGATCACCCGAAGGCTGGAAAACGAATTTTCCCTCATCACGGATACGGCGGAGACCGTGCTCATGAACCTTCAGGCTGACAGCGCCCTTACCTCGCTTCTGTACGCTCCCTACTCCGGAAAGAGCTCGCTTCTGGAGGAAGCCAAACGAACCATTGTAAATTATACGCTGCCCAATCCTCAGATCTATTCCATCTCTCTGGTCAGCGACACGGTGCACTATTCCAGCCTGTATTCCTACGGTATGCTGGATAAGCTCCGGGATGCGCTCAGAGGCTCCGACAGCTGCTTTCTCGGCGTGGTAAACTCGGATTTTTATCACCTTGCCGAAAGCACCGAAACCGACCTGCTCACCTATGGAACTCTGGTCTACCACGACGGAGAGGAGGCGGGCGCCATCATCATCTCCATGCGCTCCGCCCCGGTGCTTTCCCAGTTTTCCGATGAGACCGCGGGCGAATTTATCGGCAGCTATTATCTGCTGTGCGAAGACGACGGCGTTCTGTACACCTTTAACTGTGAAAAGGAGCTGGCGGACATGCTCTGGGCCGCCTCGCAGGGCGTTTCCTCCTCCCGGATATCGGACAGCTATCACCTGCGGGTCATTCCTCTTGCGAAAATGGACTGCAGCCTGCTCAGCGCTCTGGATCTGAATCACACGGGGCAGGATATGAAAAATATCACCATGTCGATCTGGGGAAGCATGCTGCTCCTGTGCATCTATACGCTGTCTCTGTTTTTCCTGCTGTCCCGGAACATGGTGCGTCCGCTGAACAAGCTTTTTTCCACCATACAGTCCATCCGCACCGTACACAGCCGAGACATTCCCGAACCCGTCGTTCTGGGAGGCTGCCGGGAGCTTTCGGCGGTGGGACAGGAGTTCACCGACATGATGCGGGATATCTCCGATCTGAACCGCCGCATTTTTCAGACCTCAACCACCCTTTACGAAGCCAAGATCCAGAAGCAGGAGGCGGAAATTTCCTATCTGCGCAGTCAGGTGGACCCGCATTTTCTCTACAACACGCTGGAGGTCATCCGAAGGATGGCGCTGGAACGGGACGCCTCTGAAATATCTGAGATCACCATGGATATCTCCAGGATCTTCCGATACAGCACAAAGGGGGAGCCTCTTGTCAGCCTGAAGGAGGAGCTGCAGATCCTGGAGGCATACATCCACGTCCAGCAATGCCGCTTTCAGAAAAAGCTTGAGGTCCTGTATCACTTTCCGGAGGAAACGCTTCATCTGAAGGTGATCAAGATGCTGCTGCAGCCTCTGGTGGAAAACGCCGTTTTTCACGGGCTGGAAACCAAAAGCGGCATCGGCACTCTTTTTGTAGGAGCCGCGATCCGGGATGACCGGCTTGTGATCAGCATAAGGGACGACGGCGTAGGCATCCCTCCCGATAAGCTGGAACAGATCCGCAAGGAGCTTGCCTCTGAGGTATACGATACCAGCCGGCATGTGGGCATCGTCAATACACATGCCCGCATCCAGCTCCAGTACGGCAGGGAATACGGTCTTCAGATAGAAAGCTCACAGGACGAAGGAACCCACATCACACTGATTCTTCCGGCGGAAGATTGAAAGGAACAGGTGAAAACATGATTAAGGTACTGATCGCAGACGATGAACCCTCAGTGATCCGCTCACTGCAGGCATCCATAGACTGGAAGGGACTGAACATGGAAATTGCGGGCACGGTTTCCAACGGGTCGGATGCCCTTGCCATCCTGTCAGACAGCACATGCGACATCGCGATTCTGGACATCCGGATGCCCGGCTGCAGCGGCCTTGATATCTGCCGGCAGCTTCATGAGAAAAACAGCAGGATCCAGATCATAATCATCAGCGGCTACGCCGAATTCTCCTATGCGCAGAAGGCCATCAGCTACGGCGTGATCGGTTACTGCCTGAAGCCCGTGGAATACAGCGAGCTTACGACCCTCCTGCGCAGGGCCGCCTTCAATCTGACCAGAAAAAGCGAATTTTCCGATACCTATGACAGCCTTCTGGACGCGATCGACGCCAACAACGCCGATCTTCTGCCTTCTCTCCTTTCCTCCTTCGGTCTGGATCCCGCCGCGCTTTATGTGGCCGTTTCCACAGGCGACCGCATGCTGGATTCCTCAAGCGGGGCGCGCGTGACGCTCCGGCTGGGCCGCAGACAGTACGCCTATCTGTTCCGCGAGGAACCCTCCGGCCTGCTTTCCGGCACTCCCCATATCCCGGAGCGGCTTGCGGGGCTGGGAATCTTTCCCACAGACGTTTTGTTTCGTCAGCTCAAGGACGCTCTGAGCGACTGCGTGGCGATGGCGTATCAGTTTTTTATCGATCCGGAATGCAGGATCTGTCAGCGGCTGGATAATTCTCTGGACTCCCTCATTCTGTCCGAGCTGTCGAGAGAGGTTTCCTTTTCCAACCGGGACAAGGTGCTTTCCCTCCTTACCGAGATCCGGGACAGCTACCGCCTGCGCTTTAATATCCGTTCCGCCCTCCAGCTCGGAAACATCATCATTTCCGGCGATCTGTTCCCCTTTGAAAAAAATGATTATTACCTCTACGGTTTTGATCAGATGGTCAGCGAGTACCACTCCTTCCGCCAAATGCTTGACTGTCTGGCCGGGCAGCTTCGGGAGACCGATCAGACGGAGCCGGTAAAGGGAGCCATCAGCAACGTAAGCTTTCTGAAGCTCCTGAAATATGTAAACTCCCATTACACACAGGACATTTCCCTGTCCGAAACCGCCTCCGTGCTCAACATGAATCCCAACTATGTCAGTCAGATGTTCAAAAAGGAAACCGGCGTGACCTTCACCCACTACATCACCGACCTGCGGATCACAGAAGCCAAGAAGCTGCTCCGCACAACCCGGCATCCCATATCCGATATCGCGCCGAACGTGGGCTTCAACGACTATTTCTATTTTCTGAAAACCTTCAAGCGGGTGACGGGCAGGACGCCCAGCCAGTACAGGACGGAGCTGTAAAAATAAGAACTGCCAAAAGCCAAAACCGGAGGCATGCGCATCATCTGGCATGCCTCCGGTTTCTTTTTCTTCCGTCGCTCTTTTTTCATTCATTCTTTTTTCATTAATAAAAAACGTGATTCCCGATCACCTGACCGCTTCTGCCGTTCACCCTTCTGAAGAAAAGCTTATCACCCACCGGCTCCGAGCCTGCGATCGCCTCCAGCGCCGCCTGTCTGCAGGATGCGCTGGTATTTCCTGCGCTGAGGGTTCTGCTTAAGCTTCCGTTCCTGACCGGGCTGAACTGGCCGGGTGCGTAGATCACCTCTGTGATGGTATTGGGATGATTGCCGGCTTCCACTCGGTTCATCACCACATTTCCCACGGCCACCTGGCCGATATAGGATTCTCCGCCCGCCTCGCACTGAATGAGTGCGGCGAGAAGATCGTATTCCTGTCTGCTGATGCCCTTCTGGGCAAGGATCGTATTCTCCAGCGCAGCTTGCGCTGCAGTCTGCGCTGCCGCCTGAGCCGCCGCTGCCTGCGCCTGAGCTGCTGCCGCCTGGGCCTGGGCTGCTTCCACCTGAACCTGGGCTGCCGCCTGAACTGCCGCCGCCTGCGCCAGGGCTGCCGCCTGCGCCGTATTTGTCTGTTCCATATCCAACTGCATGATCACCTGGCCGGATGTATCTGATGGTACAACACCACTTGCAAAAGCGGTTGTCTCACATGCCATTCCCAGGAACAACATTCCTGTGAGCATTCCTGCGGCATGCTTCCACAGCCTTCTGCCGTTCGTGTTCATAATAACCTCCATTTTTCCGTCTTACGGGATTTCTGCATTTGTTACAAAATTATTAACAAATGTTACGGTTGCTATCATAACAGCATTGTTTTCTTTTGTCAACCCTAATCTTTTCTTGATTTTTCGCGGTTTTATTTCCTTATACTCCAAAATAAAATTATAATATATTTGTTATACAGGCTATTTTTATCATTTTCATATATATACTATCCCTTTTTCTCGAATCTTTTTCCATCTACCATATAATAAAAAATGCCTGTTTCGCTCATTTTGTTCACGGAACAGACATTTTTTATTGATTTTTTAATATTTTTATTAATATGTTACAGAAAATGTAACAAATCAGCAAAAGCAGTTGCAAAAAAGAAGGGCCGCCGTCTCCCTCGCCCGCGGACAAAGCTTTTTTCTCAGAGCTTCCGGGACTTCTCAACACAGGCAGAAATCGCGCTCATTGCCGCCGCCCGGAAATTTTTCTCCTCCAGCGCGCGGATTCCCTGGATGGTGGTCCCGCCGGGAGAACAGACCATATCCTTCAGCTCTCCCGGGTGCTTTCCCGTCTCCAGAACCATCCTGGCGCTTCCAAGGACCGACTGGGCCGCAAGCTCATAGGCCTGTGCCCGGGGCATTCCCTCCGCCACCGCGCCGTCCGCAAGGGCCTCGATGAAGAGAAATACGAAGGCAGGGGAGCTTCCGCTCACCGCTCCGACCACGTCCATCAGCCGCTCCGGAACCATTACCGTCCGTCCGAAGCTGTCCGTCATCTGCATGACCTCCTGCGCCGCTTCTTCTGAAACGCCTTCCGAGACGCACATTCCGGTGCAGCCCTCTCCCACCAGGGCGGGTGTGTTCGGCATGCAGCGGATCATGGGAACGGGGAAGCCAAGGCTTTTTTCGAACCATTCCATTGTCTTTCCCGGAGCGAGGCTGACCAGCAGCTTGTTCTGCCAGGCGTCGGCGCCAAGGCCCTTCAGTCCTTTAAGCACCTCCTCAAAAAACTGAGGCTTCACCGCGAGCACGACGATATCCGCCTGTCGCGCCACCCCGGCGTTGTCGTTCAGGATCGTGATTCCCCATTCCTCGGCCGCTTTTTGCCTCGTTTTTTCCGTTTTCGCGTTTCCCAGGATATCCTGCGGCTCCACCAGCCCCTTGCGCAGCATGCCTCCGATCATGGCCGAGGCCATATTTCCCAGTCCGATAAATCCGATCTTTTTCTTCATTTTCCTTTTTTACCTCCGTATCGAAGCGATCACCTCTATAATGAAAGCGATTCCTTCCCGCTCCGCTGTCTCGCCGTCTCATACATGAGGATCCCAGCCGCCATCGCCGCGTTGAGGGATTCCACCTGTCCCTTCATGGGAATCCGGATGTAGCAGTCCGCAAGGGCCGCCGTTTCCTCCCGAAGGCCGTTTCCCTCGTTTCCGATCAGGAAGGCGCTCCCCTGCGTATAATCCGGCTCCGTATAGCCTCTCGTTCCCTTCAGATGCGCCGCATAGAGGCGGATCCCCGCCGCCTTCATGCGCCGTACCGTCTCCGGGATGGAGTCCGTATAGGCAAAGGGAACCCGGTAAATGCTTCCCATGGTAGAGCGGATGGTCTTGGGATTATAGATATCCGCGCAGCCTGCGCTCAGCAGAACGCCGCTGATCCCCGCCCCCTCCCCGGTCCGAAGGATGGTACCAAGATTTCCCGGATCCTGAATGTCCTCAAGGACCAGGATCAGCGGATCCGTCCGGGAAAGGATATCGCTTTCCGGATACTCCTTTCTTTTCATCACACAGAGGATCCCCTGCGGCGTTTCCGTATCCGAGATTTTGGCGAACACCTCGTCCGAGACCGTCTCATAAGGGAGTCCGGCAAGCCGCCCCGCACAGGAGGCCGCAGCCCCATTTTCCCCTTGCCCGTCCATGAGCCTTTCCAAAAAGCCCCCGGCAACATAGACCTCCTCGATCTCGGCCGCCGGCGCCTCAAGAAACATCTTGACGCCCTCCACCACGTACTTCCCCTGGCTCCTTCTTTCCTTCGCCTTCCGGTTCAGCGCCGTTACATTTTTAATTCTGCTGTTTGACAGAGATGTGATCATAGGATTCCTCATTATAAAACAACGGCGCGCCATGCGCGCCGCTGCAATCTTCGTCGTTTTGCTGATGCGTTTTTTCTTAATTATAATGGAAGAGATTAAAGAGCGAGCAGCCTGCTGATCCGGTACTCGTATTCCGGGATCTCCTTCTGCATCGCCAGAGCCTCCTCGATGTCAAAATCGATGAATTTGCCGCCGCGGTAGCCGATCACCCGGTTCGTCTTTCCCTCACAGAGGATATCCGCTGCCATGCAGCCCATGATGGAAGCGTAGTAGCGGTCCTTACAGGTGGGGCTTCCTCCTCTCTGCATGTAGCCCAGGATCGTAGCTCTGGTTTCCACGCCCGTGGCCGCTTCAATCCTTCTCGCCATGGAGGTGGAGTGGCCGATGCCCTCCGCGTTGATGATCAGATGATGGGACTTGCCCCGCTTTCTGTTGTTGATGATGTTGTTGATGATGTTCTGTTCGTTGTAGTCATATTTTTCAGGAAGGAGAATGTCCTCCGCGCCGTTGGCAACGCCGCACCAGAGGGCGATGTAGCCCGCGTTCCTTCCCATAACCTCGATGATGCTGCACCGTTCATGGGAGGAGGAGGTATCCCTTACCTTATCAATGGCCTGCATGGCGGTGTTTACCGCCGTATCAAAGCCGATGGTATAATCCGTACAGGCGATGTCCAGATCGATGGTCCCGGGAAGGCCGACCGTGTTGATCCCGTGCCTGGAAAGCGCGCGCGCACCCATGTAGGAGCCGTCTCCGCCGATGACCACCAGGCCGTCGATGCCGTGCTTATGGCAGATATCCGCGCCCTTCTGCTGTCCCTCCTCCGTCTTGAATTCCATGCAGCGCGCCGTTCCCAGGATCGTTCCGCCTCTCTGAATGATGTCGGAAACGCTCCTCGCCTGCATGTCAACGATCTCTTCATTCAAAAGACCCTGATAACCTCTCTTGATCCCCTTCACCTTTACGCCATTGGAAAGCGCCTTTCTCGCAACGGCGCGGATCGCCGCGTTCATTCCCGGCGCGTCGCCGCCGCTCGTCAGGATCCCTATCGTTTTAATCGCCTTCGCCATACATCCTTCCTCCCGTCTATTTGATTCGTGATCCGATGCCTGTCCATACTCTGTGTCTATTTTAATCTATAAATTACCCCTTTTCAATCATTTTCTTGTAAAGAATTATGGAAAGAGGCAGCACGCCCATATCCGCATGGAGCAGGTTTGCCGAACCGCCATCTTCCCTCTTGACATTCTCCATGGAATTGGGATATGATACCGTTCGTACCCTAACAAAAAGAAAGCATTTTCACCCGAAAAAAAGGGGGGATCAATGTGGAAAAAGACTGCGGCGCATGGATCAACCTGCTCTCGCACAGGGTCAAGGCCCGGCTTGACGCGGCCTTCCAGAATCTCGGTATTACCGGCGTTCAGAGCCGGGTCATCTACTATATTCTGGCCCACTGCAAGGAGGGACCGGTCTATCAGCGCGACATCGAAAATGCGTTCAGCTTAAGTCGTTCGACTGCGACGGGTATTTTGCAGCTTCTGGAGAAAAACGGCATCATTCTTCGGGAAAGCGTGTCCAACGACGCGCGGCTGAAAAGCCTGGTTCCCACCCGGCGGGCTTTCGAGCTGACCGCCCGGGTCAGCGCCTGTCTGAAGGAGACCGACCGACTGCTGACACGCGGCCTTTCCGAGGGCCAGATCCTTCTGTTTAAGGAGATGGCGGCTCAGATGCTCCGCAACCTGGACGACTGGGACGATGAGGCATTCTGCTGCACGGATTGTCCGCCGCCCGGCCAGGACGCAGATTCATCCACAGGGCAGTAAACTGTAAAAAAGCGCCGCATGAAGGGCGGCAAAAGGAGGAATGTCACCAATGATTAAAGTCTTAGCACGAAGCATCCGCGAGTACAAAAAGGCTTCGATCCTGACGCCTCTGCTGGTAACGGTGGAGGTTATTCTGGAGTGCGTGATCCCGTTCGTGATCGCCAATCTCGTCAACCAGATGCAGGCGGGCTGCTCCATGGATGTGATCGCCAGATACGGCGCGGCGCTGATCGCCATGTCGGTGGTTTCGCTGATCTTCGGAGGAGCCGCGGGCTCCACCTGCGCCACAGCATCCGCCGGCTTCGCCCGGAACCTGCGCAGGGATATGTTTTACAAGATCCAGGGGTATTCGTTTGAAAACATAGACAAATTCCTGGTATCCAGCCTGGTCACCCGTCTGACCACCGATATCACCAACGTGCAGATGGCCTACATGATGATCATCCGGATCGCCATCCGCTGCCCGCTGATGCTCATTTTTTCCTTTGCGATGGGCTTCATCATGGGCGGAAGGCTCGCCGTGATCTTCCTGTTCACCATCCCGCTGCTGGGCTTCGGACTGTTCCTTGTCATCCGTTCGGCCACGCCGCTGTTCCGCCGGGTATTCCGCAAATACGACGCGCTGAACGATTCCGTCCAGGAGAACATACAGGCCATGCGCGTGGTCAAATCCTACGTGCGTGAGGATCATGAAAAGAAAAAATTCGGCGCCGCCGCGGAAAGCGTCCAGAAGGACTTCACGAAGGCGGAGCGCATCATGGCCATCAACAGCCCGATGATGCAGCTCTGCGTTTACGCCGGGATGGCCTTCGTCATGTCTTACGGCTCCTACACGGTCATCACCAGCCGCGGGCTCGATCTGAACGTGGGACAGATGTCTTCCATGCTGACCTACAGCTTCCAGATCCTGATGAGCCTGATGATGCTCTCCATGGTGTTCGGCATGATCACCATGTCAGCCGAATCCGCCGAGCGTATCGTTGAGGTCTTAAGCGAGGAAAGCACGCTGAAAAGCCCGTCCGGCGGACTGACTGAGGTGAAGGACGGCTCCGTCGACTTTGACGGCGTCAGCTTCAAGTACTCCAAAAAGGCCGACCGCATGGCCCTTTCCGACATTGACCTTCATATTAAATCCGGAGAGATCATCGGCGTCCTCGGCGGCACCGGCTCCTCCAAATCCTCCCTGATCCAGCTCATCCCCCGTCTGTACGACGTGACGGAGGGCTGCGTCCGGGTCGGCGGCGAGGACGTGCGCAAATACGATCTGGAGGCTCTGCGCAACCAGGTGGCTGTGGTTCTCCAGAAAAACGTGCTGTTTTCCGGCACCATCAAGGATAACCTGCGCTGGGGCAACCCCAATGCCACCGACGCCGAGCTGGAGGAGGCCTGCCGTCTGGCACAGGCCGATGAATTCATCCAGCAGTTTCCGAACAAATATGACACTTGGATCGAGCAGGGCGGAAGCAATGTTTCCGGCGGCCAGAAGCAGCGCCTGTGCATCGCCCGCGCGCTTTTGAAGAAGCCTAAGATCCTGATCCTGGACGACTCCACCAGCGCCGTGGATACCCGCACCGATGCGCTGATCCGCAGGGGCTTCCGTGAGTTCATTCCGGAAACCACCAAGATCATCATCGCGCAGCGTATCGCCAGCGTGCAGGACGCCGACCGCATCATCCTGATGGAGGGCGGCCGCATCAGCGCGATCGGCACGCACGAACAGCTTCTGCAGTCCAGCCCGGTCTACCGGGATATCTATAACTCACAGAACAGAGTAGGAGGTGACAAGGATGGCAAATAATACAACCGAAAAGACCTCTCGCGGCAGACGCGCACCCAAAGGCGTGCTGGGCCGTCTGATCCGCACCGTATTCCAGTTTTATCCGGTGCTTCTTCCGGTCACGCTTGCCTGTATCCTCATCAACGCGGTCGTAAGCTCCATTCCTTCTGTTTTCATGCAGAATGCCATCGCGGTCGTGGAGGATACCTATGAAAGCGGCGACTGGGCTTCTGCCTCAGGACGCATTTTCACCCTGCTGGCCATCCTGCTTGTGCTGTATGCCATAAGCCTTGCCGCCAACGTTCTTTATACCCAGCTCATGGCGGTCATCACCCAGGGAACGCTTGCAAAGATGCGTAAAAAGATGTTCGATCATATGCAGGATCTTCCCATCCGCTATTTCGATACGCACAACCACGGCGATATCAT
Source organism: Candidatus Eisenbergiella merdavium (assembly GCA_019119595.1). Classification (GTDB taxonomy): domain Bacteria; phylum Bacillota; class Clostridia; order Lachnospirales; family Lachnospiraceae; genus Eisenbergiella; species Eisenbergiella merdavium. Next base: position 57,924 of record DWWS01000028.1, read on the forward strand.
GAGCTTTTACACCAACGATATCGACACGCTCCGCCAGATGATCAGCCAGAGCCTGCCGCAGCTCACGATTTCTGCGGTCACCCTGATCAGCGTTTTTTCCATCATGCTGTATTACAGCATCTGGCTTGCTCTGGTGGTCGTCTGCGGCGTGATCATCATGACCTTTGTAACCCGATATGTGAGCGGCCGCTCCTCCCGCTACTTCCTCAAGCAGCAGATCTCCATCGCCCGCACCGAGGGCCTGGTGGAGGAAATGATGAACGGCCAGAAGGTCATCAAGGTTTTCTGCCACGAGGATGGGGCGAAGGCCGATTTCGATAAGGTCAACGACGAGCTCTTTGAAAATTCGGAAAAGGCAAACCGCTACGCCAACATCCTGATGCCTCTTTTGGGAAACATCGGAAACGTGATGTACGTGATCGTGGCACTGGTAGGCGGAAGCCTGCTGCTGGCAGGCGCTCCCAACTTAAGCATTTCCGGGATGGCGCTCAGCATCAGCATCGTGGTTCCGTTCCTGAACATGACCAAGCAGTTTGCGGGCGCCATCGGCCAGGTTTCCAACCAGGTCAACATGGTGGTCATGGGTCTGGCGGGCGCGCAGCGTATCTTCACCCTGCTGGATGAGGAGCCGGAAACCGACGAAGGCTACGTCACCCTGGTCAATGCGAAGGAAAAGGCCGACGGCACGCTGGAGGAATGCTCCGAGCGCACCAATATCTGGGCGTGGAAGCATCCCCATCAGGACGGCACCGTTACCTATACCCGTCTGCAGGGCGATGTCCGCCTCTTCGATGTGGACTTCGGCTATGTGCCGGAAAAGATCGTGCTTCACGATGTTTCCCTGTATGCCAAGCCGGGACAGAAGGTGGCCTTTGTGGGCTCCACCGGCGCAGGAAAGACGACTATCACCAACCTGATCAACCGGTTTTATGATATCGCGGACGGCAAGATCCGCTACGACGGCATCAACATCAACAAGATCAAAAAGGCCGACCTGCGCCGAAGCCTCGGCATCGTTCTGCAGGACACCAACCTGTTCACCGGCACCGTTATGGAAAATATCCGTTACGGCAACCTGGACGCTCCGGACTCCGACTGCATCGGCGCCGCGAGGCTTGCCGGCGCGGACGACTTCATCCGCCGCCTGCCTGACGGCTACAACACCATGCTCACCGGAAACGGCGCCAACTTAAGCCAGGGCCAGAGACAGCTTCTCGCCATCGCCCGCGCGGCCGTGGCAGATCCGCCCGTCATGATCCTGGACGAGGCGACCAGCTCCATCGACACCCATACGGAGGCCATCGTCCAGCGCGGCATGGACGCCCTGATGATGGGCCGCACCACCTTCGTCATCGCGCACCGCCTGTCAACGGTGCAGAACGCCGACGCCATCATGGTGCTCGACCACGGTCACATCATCGAACGCGGCACCCATGACGACCTGATCAAACTCAAGGGCACCTATTATCAGCTCTACACCGGTGCGCTGGAGCTTGATTAAGATAAGGCGGCCGGCTGGTTTTCCCCTGGAAAACGGTGCGGGGCAATATATATTGCACTGAGCGCGCCTGACGGCGCTATCATAAAAGGAGCTCTCCCGCAGAGCCCAGGCCTTCTGTCTGCCAGGGTTCCTGCGGGGAGCTCCTTTCTTCCCCGGCATCGTATAAATGCAGGCGCGGCCCATATGAGCCGTGCCCTTTTTGTATTGTCCAGATATTTCTAAGCTTTGATCGTCAGTGTAACGGATATCGTATTCAGATGACTCAGAACAGACAGCTCTACGCTCTGCTCTTTCGCATCCGCAACAGACCATTTACTATATTGCAAGGCTCCCTCAAGCTGAGATAAGTCAGGCTGTTCCACAGCTGTCGGAACGATATGCGGATCAGAATTCAGCTCATCTGCCAGCAATTCGATACATTTCTCAGCCTTCTCCTGATCTTCCTTATCAAACGTCCAGCTGTAACCGGCCATATACAGGCCGCTTTCATCAAAAGCATAAATAACCTCCGCATCCGCTTCCATCCCCTTCACGCGATACACGACCGGCGGGTTGTATGTTGAAACGTTCTGCTCCTCTGAATAAAAATAACGCTGCTCATCAAAGGACTCATCACCGGGTATCATGGTTTCAGCGCCATATACCCGATTCAGGAATTCCTCTGTTCCCATATTCCATGTCAGCTCCCCGTTCGGCACAAGCCCATCGTCGGAAAATATCAGATCAGCGATCCCGGATACCTTTTCACGTTTCACAGACTGCAGTTCATCTGTGCTGCAGCCACTCAGGAGCAGAGAGAACAGCATGCAAGGTAAAATCACGATTGACAAAAGCTTCTTCATTAATTTCATTCATTTCCCTCCTGTTTTATCGTCTGGCAGCATTCTTTCAGATTTGTGGCCCGCGGATGACAGAAGCAGCAGCTCCATGAAAAAAACTCAGACCACCTTCACGTTTTCCGCTCCGTACATGGCGGAAAGCTTTTCCACCAGCGCCTTATCCGCCTTCACGTTACGGTTGGGGGGCAGGCTTTTCTTCGCCCTCGGGTTCTCCACATAGATCACCACGCCGTCGTTTCCGTCGGAGGCGGCAAGCGCGGAAAGCAGCGCTGCTTCCGCTTCCTCGTAAGCCTCCTTCGTGGGAAATTTGATCCAGAGGGTGCGGCGCACATCGTCAAAGAGCTGGATGGATTCGCAGATCACCTTTCCGTCCCTGTCCTCCGCCGCGTCCACCCGGCCTCGTACAAAGACCCTTGCATCCTCAACAAGCCTGGCGCTCTCCTGCTCATAGACGCGGGGGAATACCACCACCTCCACGCTCCCCACCAGGTCCTCCAGGGTAAGGAAGGCCATCACCTGATCCTTTCTGGTGTATTTGATCTTTTTTTCCGTGATCAGGCCGCCCACCACCACGCGCTCCTGATCCTTCGCGTTCATCTCTCCGCTTTCCTCGTCCAGGACGAAGTCCGCCGTGGTGCGGGTGATATGCTTCCTCCAGGTCTGCTCGTATTCCTCCAGCGGATGGCCGCTGACATAGATGCCAAGCACCTCCTTTTCAAAGCCAAGGAGGATCTCCTTGGGATATTCTCCCACGTCAGGAAGACGGATCTCGTATTCGCTCTTTTCTTCCTCGCTGACCAGGTCGAACAGGCTCATCTGGCCGACGAGATTGTTCTTCTTGTTCTGAACGCCTGCATCCATCATCTGCATGAACACGCCCATAAACTGCTTTCTCGTGCCGCCGAGCCCGTCGAAGGAGCCGGACTTGATGAAATTCTCCACCGTCCGCTTGTTCACCTCCGTATCCATCATGCGGGTGATGAAATCCTGCAGGCTGGTGAAGCTTCCCCGCTGTCTTCTTTCCTGAAGAAGCTGCTCGATCACAGGCCTTCCGATGCCCTTGATGGCGGTCAGCGCATAACGGATAGAGCCGCCGGACACGGAAAAGCCGATTTCGCCCTCGTTCACGTCCGGGGGGAGGATTTTGATCCCCATATTGCGGCAGGTGAGGATATATTCCGACACCTTCTTGGGATTGTCGATCACGGAGGTCATGAGCGCCGCCATAAATTCCACAGGGTAGTAGTATTTCAGCCATGCGGTCTGATAGGCAACCACCGCATAGCAGGCCGCGTGGGACTTGTTGAAGGCGTATTTGGCAAAATCCATCATTTCATCATAGATTTCCCTTGCCACCTCTGCGGAGATGCCGTTTTTCACACAGCCGGGAACGCCTTCTTCATCGTTTCCGTAGATGAAGTTGTTCCGCTCCTTCTCCATCACAGCCTGCTTCTTTTTGCTCATGGCGCGGCGCACCAGGTCGCTTCTTCCCATGGTGTAGCCGCCCAGCTCACGCACGATCTGCATGACCTGCTCCTGGTACACGATACAGCCGTAGGTGGGCTCAAGGATATGCTCCAGCTGGGGGCAGAGGTAGGTGATGCTTGCCGCGTTGTTTTTTCCCCGGATATATTTGGGGATGAAATCCATGGGGCCGGGACGGTACAGGGAAATTCCGGCGATGATATCCTCCAGGTTGCGGGGCTTCAGCTCCTTCATAAAGTTTTTCATGCCGCCGCTTTCCAGCTGGAACACGCCGTCCGTCCGGCCTGTGCCGATGGAATCCAGAACGGCCTTATCGTTAAAATCGATATGATCCATGTCCAGCGGGATTCCCTTGTCCTTTTTCACCAGCTCCGCCGCGTTCTGGATCACCGTCAGGGTGCGCAGGCCAAGGAAGTCCATTTTCAGAAGCCCCAGCTCCTCCAGAGTGGTCATGGTAAACTGGGTGGTCACGCTGCCGTCGCTTCCTCTGGAAAGGGGGACGTAATTGTCCGCGCTCTCCGGACAGATCACCACGCCCGCCGCGTGCATGGAGGTATGCCTTGGCAGGCCCTCCAGACGCTTGCTCATGTCGATCAGCTCCTTCACCTGGCCGTCCGACTCGTAGAGCTTACGCAGCTCCGGATTGGCCTGAAGCGCCCGGTCGATGGTGACGTTCAGCTCATTGGGGATCATTTTGGCAATCCCGTCCACATAGGCGTAGGGAAGATCCATGACCCGTCCCACGTCGCGGATCACGCCCTTCGCCGCCATGGTACCGAAGGTTACGATCTGCACCACCTTCTCGGAGCCGTATTTTCTTCCCACATAGTCGATGACCTCCTGCCTTCTTTCAAAGCAGAAGTCGATATCGATATCCGGCATGGACACCCGCTCCGGATTCAGGAAACGCTCGAACAGCAGGCTGTAGCGGATAGGGTCGATGTTGGTGATCTTCAGGCAGTAGGCCACGATGCTTCCCGCCGCCGAGCCTCGCCCCGGCCCCACCGCGATGCCGTTTCTTCTGGCATAATTGATAAAATCCCACACGATCAGGAAATAATCCACATAGCCCATCTGCCGGATGACGGAAAGCTCGTATTCCAGCCGGTCATGCAGCGATCCGTCGTCGTCGGGATAGCGCTCCGAAAGGCCGTCCTCGCAGAGCTTCACCAGATAGCTGTCGGAGGTATACCCCTCAGGAACCTCGAAATGAGGCAGCTTCGTCACGCCGAATTCGATCTCCACGTTGCAGCGGTCAGCGATGGCCTGGGTGTTTTCCACCGCCTCCCAGGCATAGGGGAAAAGCCCCTTCATCTCTTCCTCGCTCTTCACATAATACTGGCCGCCCTCATAGCGCATCCGGTCCTCGTCGGAAAGCTTCTTCGCGGTCTGGATGCACAGCAGGATATCATGGGGCTTCTCGTCCTCCGGATAAGTGTAATGCACGTCGTTTGTAACAACCAGCGGGATATCCAGCTCCTTACTCATGGAAAGCAGGGTGGTGTTCACCAGACGCTGGGCCGGAATCCCATGATCCTGAAGCTCCAGGAAATAATTCCCCTTTCCGAAGCACTCCTGGTACTTGAGCGCCGCTTTTTTCGCCTCATCCACCAGCCCCTTCTGGATATTCCTCGCCACCTCCCCGGCCAGACAGGCGGAAAGGGCGATGATCCCCTCATGATATTGCTTCAGAAGCTCCATATCCACACGGGGCTTATAGTAAAATCCTTCCGTAAAGCCATGGCTGACGATCTTCATCAGATTGGCGTAGCCCGTGTTGTTTTCCGCCAGCAGCACCAGATGGTAATACCGGTCGTCCCCGCCGCTGGTCTCTCTGTCAAATCGGGAATTCGGCGCCACATAGACCTCACAGCCGATGATGGGCTTGATGCCCGCCTCCTTCGCCGCCCGGTAAAAATCGATCACCCCGTACATCACCCCATGATCCGTGATGGCGGCGCTGTCCATGCCAAGCTCCTTCACCCGGCGGACATATTCCTTTATTTTGTTGGAGCCGTCCAGCAGACTGTACTCCGTATGAACATGAAGATGCGCAAATGCCATGTTTTCCTCCATTCCGAAGCGCTTTAGCGCTGAGGAACGCGCGCCAGATCGCAAATTTGGCGCTGCTCCTTATGCCGTAAGAACGGCGGCCTTTTCCGTTATGAACACGCCCCTGTTCTTTTCCATGCCGAAGCGTTTCTGGAACCAGTCGCATTTACATAAGAAGGAATAGTAGATATTCAGGCCGCAGCCGTGCATGGTCTCAAAATTTCCCTGTCCCTTGGAAAGGATCACGTCGGCGCTTTCCAGAAGCTGCCTGGCCTCCCCGCTGATGTATTCCAGCGGCGTGCCCGCCACGCCGCAGCCGTTGTCCATGATCCGGGCGATCCTGTCAAGCCCCACCTGCGCGGCGTCCTCTCTGGTGGCGTCGTTTAAGGCCTCCCGCCCTCTCACCAGAACGGTCACCGCAAGATGCGGGAAGCTTCTGGAAAGCTCCTCGATCACCAGCCTGTCGCAGACCACCTCGCCGCAGTTATCCGTCACATAGACCAGGCTGCGCGCCTTTTCCAGGTCGGAAAGGAAAGCCTGCCAGGTTTCGCCGTCCAGCTCCTCCCCCGCCGCCCGTTCCAGAAGGGCGAGCAGCGTTTCCTTTTCCACCGATCCCGCCATTCCGAAATCAATATAGTTGGCGGCCCTTGCGTACAGCATGGCCGCATGCAGCCGTTCTTCCGCTTCCTTTGCCTCTGTCTTTTCCCTCAGCTGAGGCAGCAGGGACAGCATCAGCGCGTTAAATTCTTTCTTTATATCAGCATAATCCTCTGCCGGGCCGAAGATCTCCTGATAAACCCGGTTGATCCGCTCCACCAGTACAGGCGCGGCGTCTGAAGCCTCTGCCTGCGCGATCACTCCGGCCACGCCGCGAAGATAGGCGCTCTGCTGACTGTCCGTTCCGACTCCTCTCACCCGTTCCTCCTGCCTGTCCATCACGCAGCGGATACAGCTTGCACATAATTCCATATTGTATTCCCCATTCCGGAGCATGTGATCGGGGCTCTGCCGCACCACTTCTCCTGACTATCAGATTGTTTCAGCTCATATGTTCTATTTTACACCATAGCGGCGGGGGGCGCAACCGCCTGGAAAGCGGCTTCTCCGGCGCACCGCCGCTTAAGAACGAAGGGAGGCCGTTCTCTGGCCTCCCTGCATATCAATGTTTACGCTGTCGCTGTTCATTCCTTCCCCGGTTATCCGCTGATCCCCTTTCTCCTTTTATGCGGCTTCTTCCTGTCCGTCAGCCCTGCAAGATAATCCATGCTCGTATTCATCGCCAGCGCGATCAGTCTGCACTGTTCAAAGGTATACTGAACCTCTCCCCGCTCCAGCTTGGAATAGTTGCTTTGATCCACCCCGGTCAGCGTCTGCATTCTGACCTGCGTATATCTTTTCCCGCTGCGCAGCTCCAACAGTCTGCCGCACAACTGAGGCGGCAGCTTCTTTTCCTTTCCACTCTCGTCCGCGCCGCTCCCCTCCGCCGTTTTCCTCTCCGGCCAGCTCAGCGAGAGCTTCGATTTTTCATACGGCCTCTTTTCATCCGTCAGACCGGCCAGATAGTCCATGCTGGTCTCCAGTGCCACCGCCAGCCGTCTGCACTGTCCGAAGGTATAATATCTCTTTCCCAGCTCGATCTTGGAATAATTTCCCCTGTCAATCCCCGTCAGCAGCTGCATCTCCTTCTGGGTACAGCCCCTTTCCCTCCTGAGCTCCCGCAATCTGTCATTCAAGTGTCTTTTCCCCTATCTGTATATCGGTCATCTATTCATATAGACATTATGGGAATCTGACACTTTTTGTCAGGTGATTTTGACCCGTTTTAGTTCAAAAACATCAATGAGCCAAAAAGCTTGCCTGCCCGCCCGAAAAGTGGTATTCTTTAAATAGCATAAATTTCTCTATTACAGCCGTTCGGCTTTCGTCAGAACAGAGTTCTTCTGTTCCCTGACAATTCTGGAAACTCTATGCGAAATCTTTTATTTCACCACAGGAACCGTAAACTGAAGATGGCAGGAGTTTCTGAAGCATTCCGGACGGTTTTTTCTGAAAAAAGGAATCCGTAAAAGGAAACGGGGCTCCTGCCGGGAAGCGTTTCAGCCGCTTCCCAGAAAGGAGTCTGCCTTTGAAGGAAAAGACAAAAGAAATTGCGGACGGCAGCAGGCGCAGGGATACCGGAAGGATCGCCGGGCAGGGAATGAAACAGGATACCGCCGCCACGCTGCTGTTCAAAACGAACAATGAAAACTTTGCCGAGCTTTTTAACCGGGCCCTGCCCTGCGAGCCGCCCCTGTCCGCCGAAGAGCTTCAGGACGAGGACATCAAGGAAACGGCCCGTATCCGCATCACAAGGGGAGACGGCAGCGTTTCGCTGGTACAGTACCGCGACGTGGTCAAAAGTGTGAAAAACGGAAGCAGCTTTGCCGTTTTCGGGATCGAGCACCAGTCCGAGATCGACTATGCCATGCCCTTCCGCGTGCTGGAGCTGGACTTCGTCAACTATGCCCGCCAGATGCAGGTGATCCGGGAGCGCCACAATGCGGAGTGGGGAACCGGGAAAGGACAAAGACATATCCCGGAGGGGCTTACGTCCGGGGAATACCTGGGCCGCTTTTTGAAAACAGACCGCCTTTCCCGCTGTGTGACGCTGGTGCTCTATTGGGGAAAGGAGCCCTGGGACGGCCCGGTGAAGCTTTCGGATCTGTTTGCGGACAACACCGAAACGGCCCATGTACTCCAGCTGGAGATCCGGCTGCTGGATGTCTGCAGGATGACAGATGAAGAAATCTGCAGCTACACCGGCGAGCTGCGCGCGGTCTTCGGCTTCCGGAAATATGCGGATGACAAAGAGGCGCTGGGCAATTTCATCAATGCCAACCGGGAATATTTCACAGACGTTTCAGAGGCAGCGGTGGACGCGCTGGCAGAGCTGACGCATTCATCAGAGCTCATGAAAATCAGAACACAGGAATACGCAACACCGAAAGGAGGAGTCGATGTGTGCAGAGGTATCCAGGGAATGATCCGGGACGGGAGACTGGAAGGAATCAGGGAAGGAAAGCGAGAAGGACTTAGAGAGGGAAAAGCGGAGGCGAGGAAAGAGATTGCCTTTTCCCTTTCCGCCATGGGTATGCCTGTCGGAAAAATCGCAGAAGCGACAGGGGTGAGTCCGGCCCTTGTAACGGAATGGTTTTCCGCTAAAGGAGAATGATATCTTTCCTGACGTTTCAACACAGCTATTTTGATTTTGAATTTGAAATTTTCACAAAATCCCCCTGACGTCAGAAGGTGCATGCCAACAGGCGCCTCCGACCGCTTTCAGGGGGATTTTTCATACCGCGCAGGGCGGCGTTTTTACAGATACTTTTTCAGCTCTTCCGCCTTGTCCAGCTTCTCCCAAGGGAGATCCAGATCGTTGCGGCCGAAGTGACCGTAGGCCGCCGTCTGCTTATAGATCGGGCGGCGCAGGTCGAGCATGCGGATGATGCCCGCGGGACGGAGGTCAAAGTTTTCACGGATGATCTCCACCAGCTTCTCATCGGAAACCTTTCCCGTTCCGTATGTATCCACCATGATGGAGGTGGGCTGTGCCACGCCGATGGCATAGGAAAGCTGGATCTCGCACTTGTCGGCAAGGCCTGCGGCGACGATGTTCTTGGCCGCATAGCGCGCCGCATAGGCCGCGGAACGGTCCACCTTCGTGCAGTCCTTTCCGGAGAAGGCTCCGCCGCCGTGACGGGCATAGCCGCCATAGGTATCCACGATGATCTTGCGTCCGGTCAGGCCGCTGTCGCCGTGGGGGCCGCCGATCACAAAGCGTCCGGTGGGGTTGATGAAATATTTGGTATTGTCATCCAGAAGCTCTGCGGGAAGGACCGGATCGAACACATGCTTTTTGATATCGGCATGGATCTGCTCCTGGGTCACGTCCGGATCGTGCTGGGTGGAGAGCACCACCGCCTCCAGACGCACGGGCTTATCGTTTTCGTCATATTCCACCGTAACCTGGCTCTTTCCGTCCGGCCTCAGATAGGGAAGAGTGCCGTCCTTGCGCACCTTCGCAAGCTGTCTGGTGAGCTTGTGGGCAAGGCAGACAGGGTAGGGCATATATTCCTCCGTCTCATTGGTGGCATAGCCGAACATCATGCCCTGGTCTCCGGCGCCGATGGCCTCGATCTGGCCCTCGGTCATGCTGTGCTCCGCACCCTTTCCGGCTTCTGCCGCGGCAGAAGCTGCCTCCTCCTGCTTCGCCTCAAGCGCCTTGTCAACGCCCATGGCGATGTCGGAGGACTGTTCGTCCAGAACCACCATCACGCCGCAGGTATTGCCGTCAAAGCCGTAGTCGGATTTGGTATAGCCGATCTCCCGCACCGTATCGCGGACGATCTTCTGAATGTCCACATAAGCGTTGGTGGTGATCTCGCCCATCACCATCACCAGGCCGGTGGTGGTGCAGGTCTCGCAGGCAACGCGGCTCATGGGATCCTTTTCCATCAGCGCATCCAGCACTGCGTCCGAGATCGCGTCGCACATTTTGTCGGGATGGCCTTCCGTCACCGACTCAGAAGTAAACAGATGTTTTTCCATAGCTGAATTTCCTTTCGTTAATAAAAAAAGCCCGCCATAAGCGGACCCGATAAAATGATAATCAAATCCTCTTATTGTTCGATTACTCGCTCAGGTTGGCACCTTCCTTATCAGGGGTTGCCGTGGCTTCACAGGTCCTATGTACCTCCACCACTCTGAATAAGAGATAGATACAATATTGAATTTTCTTATCTGACTACGGACATCAGCTTACACCAAAGCGAGCTGTCTGTCAATAGCCAGATAGCCTCAGCTCACCTTAAAGCGAAATTTTTTCACATCGCGCTCGCTGTCCACCTTTTCGATCTGTGCGCCAAGCCCCCGCAGCTTCTCCGGGAAATTCTCATAGCCTCTCTCGATGTAGCGGATATCGTCCACGGTGGAAACGCCCTCCGCGGCCAGAGCCGCGATCACAAGAGCCGCGCCCGCGCGCAGGTCAGGGGCGGTGATCCCGGCGCCGGTATAGCGGGATACACCGTCGATGATGGCGGTATTTCCCTCCACCTTGATGCTTGCTCCCATCCTGGTCAGCTCGTCCACATATTTGAAGCGGTTCTCAAAAATGCTCTCCGTCACGATGCTCGTCCCCTGGGAAAGGCCCAGCGTCACCGTGATCTGAGGCTGCATGTCCGTAGGAAAGCCGGGATAGGGAAGGGTCTTCACATGGGTATGGCTTAAGGGTCTGGAAGCGACGACTCTCACCGCGTCGTCGGATTCCTTCACCTCGCAGCCGATCTCCATGAGCTTGGCGCTGATGGATTCCAGATGCTTGGGGATCACGTTCTTCACCGTCACGTCCCCTCTGGTGGCCGCGGCCGCGAACATGAAGGTTCCCGCCTCGATCTGGTCGGGAATGATGGTATATTCCGTTTTATGGAGCTTCTCCACGCCGCGGATACGGATCACATCCGTTCCCGCGCCCTTGATATTCGCTCCCATGCTGTTCAGGAAATTGGCGAGATCCACCACGTGTGGCTCTTTTGCGGCGTTCTCGATGATGGTCAGACCGTCCGCGAGGGCCGCCGCCATCATGACATTGATGGTCGCTCCCACGCTGACCACATCCATATACAGATGGCACCCCTTCAGCGTCTCCGCCTCCGTGATGATCAGGCCGTGCTCGATGCGCACGCTGGCTCCCAGCGCCTTAAAGCCCTTGATATGCTGGTCGATGGGACGGCTCCCGATATTGCAGCCGCCGGGAAGAGCTACCTCAGCCTTTTTATACTTACCCAGAAGCGCTCCAAGAAGGTAGTAGGAGGCGCGGATCTTTTTGATATAATCGTCCTCTATCACAAGATCGTGGATCTGCCCGCCGTTGATCTTCACCGTATGGCTGTCCACGCGGTTGACGAGTACGCCGATGCTCTGCATCGCCTGCAGCAGGATATTGGTATCCCGCACATCCGGCATATTTTCAATCAAAACCGTCTCATCCGTCATGACCGAAGCCGCAAGAATCGCAAGCGCCGCGTTCTTAGCGCCGCCGATCTCCACCTCGCCTACCAGCGGGTTACCGCCGCAAACCACATATTGTTCCATCTTCATCCTCATCCGGGCTGCCCAGGCAGCCCTCTATACAAACACAGGCATTTTGCATCCGTAAAGCGGGAACACAGCGCAAATGCCGTACCGAACCGTTATCCGCGCCGCCCTTTTTTTGTTCGGACGGCTTCCTTAAAAACTATTATAAACCGCTGATCTTTCTTTATGCAAAACCTGTTTAGTAAAATCTGACATAGAAATTTTGAAATATTATACCATGTATACAAAAATAATGCCAGCCATAAATACAAATGCGATTATATCACATTTTTCCGGTTTGTAAACAGTTTTTCGTATTCCGCCGCTTCCGGCGCTGCTTTACGCGCTGTTTTTGACGCTTCCGGCGCAGTTTTTCGGTTCGTATTACTGCAGATATTCCACCGCATTGACGGCCGAGCCGTTGATCCGGATCTCAAAATGCAGGTGCGGGCCGGTGCTTCTTCCCGTGTTTCCGCTGAGGGCGATCCGTTCTCCCTGCTCCACCCGCTCTCCCACGCTCACAAGAACCTTGCTTAAGTGGGCATAACGGGTCTCCCTGCCTCCTTCATGCTGGATGTATACCACATATCCGTAGCCGCTGGCCCAGCCCGCCCGGGTCACAGTGCCGCCGCAGGAGGCCACGACCGCCGTACCCACAGGCGTCGCCCAGTCCGTGCCCTGATGGTTGGTGGAGGCCCCGGCCGTAGGCGCGTTCCTCCTTCCGTAGCTGGAGGTCAGGACGCCTCCGGAAATGGGCTTGATGAAGGTGGGAGGAACTTTGGTACCCCTGCGGACGATCTTGGGAACCGCTTCAAAATCCACCTCCTCCAGAACGATCTCTTCCAGGACCTCCTGATCGTTCCGATAGGTTTTGACCGCCGCCACCTTCCTGTGTCCCTCGGAAGGCTCCTGTATCGTTTCCTGCTGATTGGTATACCACTCGTCCACATCCACGTATTCCACGGGCGCGTTGTAATTTTCTTCCTCATACACAAGCTCGCTGTGGAGAATGGAAAGCTCAGGCTCCGGAACCGTGATGATCAGCTCGGCCCCCGCCCGGATGATGGAATTTTCATCCTCCAGAGAAGGGTTGATGGCGATCAGATCCTCCATGGGAAGGGAATGATCCAGGGCGATCTGAGAAAGCGTGTCTCCCGGCTGTACCTCGTAGATCTCCTCCTTCGCCTGCTCGTTCATCACCTGCTCCACCGCTTCCGCAAGGGGCGTAAGCTCCTCTTCCATCAGATAAGCCTCAACCACCTCAACGGTATCCGCAAAGCCAAGCTCCACCAGCCCGTAGTCCAGCGCCGCAAAATCCTGGGCCTGCGCCGGTTCGATCTGCGCAAAGACCTCTTCAAAAAAGGCTCCAAGCCCCGCCTCCTGCAGCGCGGCATCTGCCTCCAGCTCCTCTGTCCGTCGGATGGAAGCAGTCAGCACATTCAGCTCCCGTCCCGGATCCACGTTCAGCTCCACCGTATAAATATCCTCGGGATCGTATTTATCCAGACAGGCATTTAAGAGGGAAAGCACCTCCGAGCTGGAGCGCAGGTTGACGGTATATTCATTGATCTTAACCGTATAGGCCCTCTGCAGCGTATCGCGCACGCTTTTTCCCAGGATTCCCCGCATATTTTCCCGGACAGCATCCGGTTCGTCCAGGGTCCCAAACAGCATGGTACGGCCCCTAAGCTCCAGTGCGGCGTCCAGGAAAACCAGCTCGCCGCTGCCTGAAGCTACCGCCGCCCGCGCCTGGGAAAGCAGCTCCTGCGCTTCCTCCTCGTCTGCCGTAAGACCCGCGTATCCGCCGTTCAGCCAAACCTCAAACACATTGTTTTCCTCCGGCTCAAAGGCCGGAAAGGCTGGCACAAAAAGGACAGCGGCTGCAATGATGCAGAACGCCGTCAGAATAAACTGTGCCTTCATTCTTTTGTAATATCTGCTCTTACCTTCCATGAAACCCTTTCCTCAGCGCTTCCGCTCCGCCTTTTTCTTCGCCACGCTGAAGCCGAATTTCCCGATCTCCTTACCCAGAGGAAAATACCTTCCATGGGAATAGCAGATCGGCTTCGCCCAGTCCAGATGAAGGCTGCCCTTTTCGTCCAGATATGCCTCATCCACGCTCACGGAAACCACCCTGGCAAGGAACAGGATATGGCTCCCCAGAGCAAGCTCCTGCTCCACACGGCATTCCAGATTCACCGGGCACTCCCCGATGAGGGGCGCCTTCACCTTTCTCGCAGGAACAGGAGTCAGCCCCGCCGCCTCCCACTTGTCCGCATCCCTGCCGCTGATCACGCCGCAAAGATCCGTCGCGCGGGCCAGCTCCTCCGTCGTCAGGTTCACCACAAATTCCCCGGTTTCCCGGATCATGCCGCAGGAATATCGTTCCGGCCGCACGGAAATGGAGAGCATGGGCGGATTGGTGCAGACGGTACCCGCCCAGGCCACCGTCAGGATATTGGTTTTTCCCGCCCTGTCCGCGCAGCTCACCATCACAGCCGGAAGCGGATAGAGCATGTTGCCCGGCTTCCACTCCTGCTTTTTCATCCCCTGAGCATTCTGGCCGGGCCGCTTTTTCTCTTTTTTTCTCAAATCACTCATATCCCAAGTATTCCCAGTATCTGCAGAATAAACAGCGACACGTTGGCAAGGGCGGCCGCAAGCGTGAAGATGAGCAGGAGCCTGGTACCCTTTTCCATCGTCTTTAGCTCCTGTGTCTGCTTCTTGACCTCGTCCACCACCACGGCCTGTACGTTTCGGTATACCTTCACGTTTTCCTTATGATTAAAATCGTCCGCCTGCTTCTGCATCTCGCGCAGGCTCTCCGTCTGCGCGGCGAGCATCTGTCCGATCTCATCCACCCGCTTCGCGGCCTCCAGATTCCGGTCGTTGACTTCCTGAATCTTGGCAAGTCCCTCCTCGGTGAGACGGCGGATCAGCTCTGCGCTCTTCTCCGTCATGCCGTTTATCTGCTGCAGGGACGCTCCCGAAACCTTTTCCAGCCCGTCAAGGGCCTCCTGCGACACCTGGCTTAAACGCGCCTCACCTGCTGAGGAAAATCTGCGCAGGCCGGCGGAGCACTCCTTTCCAAGCTGCTGGATCCCCTGCAGGCTTTCCTCGGCAAGCCTCTGCATCCCCGCCGCGCTTTCCTCAGTGAGGGACTGGATCCCGACGGCGCTTTTATCCGTATAACGCTGTATCACGTCCAGCGTCTCCACATTCTTCATGTTTGCCTTCCGCATTTCCTGCAGATAGCCGTCGTACTCCACAAGCTGATTGCGCAGGCGCTTTGCCTCCTGTGCGTCCCAGGAGCCGCGCAGCCCCTCTGTCCCCTGATCCCTGTAATTATCCATCCGTAAAATCCTCATATTCCGAAGCGTCCAGGGCGAGCTTGCCATCCCGGCAGGCTGTGACGCTTTGGCACCTCCCGCCGCCCTTCCGCCTGGCCTTTATACAAAATCCGTCGGGCAAAAAGCCCCTGTTTCGACTTTTTTCATTCTAGCATTAATCCCGACATTTTACAACCGCCGTTTCCTTTTCCTTTTTGTACATTTTGCACTATTTTAGTTTTCTCTAATCTCTATTTTTATAAATATTAACCACGCATTCACACGATGTTCACACTTTATTCATAATTTGTTGTTATACTGTATTTGTCAGTTAAGGGAAGGCTGATTTTTCCAAAAGCAGATAAAGATAAATTTTTTCATAATAGCCCCGGTGCCGCAAGGTGCCGGGGCACTCCTCATTTTTGCGCAGAAAATGGCCCGGCCGGGGATTTCTGCTTCCCGGCCAGGCCTGATATTCGAGGACAGCCCTTCTTTATTTGATTTGAAAGCGGTTTTCAGCCGCCGGCTGTGCCGGATTCCTTTTCTTCTCCCAGGGTCTGTATTTCCTCGTTCAGCGCCAGCATTCTCGCATCCAGCTGCGAAACCATTTTCGCGCACTCCACCAGCTCTCTTCTGATATGCTCCGGCGCCCTTCCCTCAAATTTATAATTGATCTTATGCTCCAGGCTCGCCCAGAAATCCATGGCGACCGTCCGGATCTGGATCTCCACCTTCACATCCACAATGCGGTCGGACAGAAATACCGGAACCGTTACCAGCATGTGATAGCTCTTATAGCCGCTTTCCTTGGGATGCCGCATATAATCCTTCACGGAGATCACCCGGATATCGTTCTGACTGCGCAGCATGTCCGCGATCCGGTATATATCTGAGGTAAAGGAACAGATCACGCGGATCCCCGCGATATCATTGATATATTTCACCATATTTTCTATGGTGGATTCATAGCCGTACCGCTTCAGCTTCTTTACGATGCTTTCCGACGTCTTGATCCTCGATTTGATATGCTCGATCGGATTATAGCGGTGCACATGCTGGAACTCGTCGTTAAGTATTTCCAGCTTGGTGTTGATCTGCTTCAGCGCCGCATGATATACCAGCATGGCTTCCTGCCAGCTATCCACCTGATCTTCTCTGTCCACTGCAAACTCCATGGCCACCTCGTCCTCATTCAGTCATTTCTTCCGTGTGTATTATACCATAATCCCTGTGATAATGTATATATTTTACAAAAAGTTTATATTTTTTATTGCTTTTTTGGTAACTATTCCGCTTCTTGCTTCCATTTGTCCTATCTGCTATAATTGCAGAAAATTAAAGATGGAGGGCACGAGCCTTCGGTCCGTGTCAATGAATGACTCCATCGTTCTTTTTTCAAAATGCCGCTCTTGGCGGCGGTAAAGGAGGAAGCCATGTTCCGTTTGTGGGCCAAGATTTTCAGGGATAACAGAATGCTCGCAGATACCGTCATCTGCGACGCGTCGGAGGATACCAGAACGCATAAGGTTTTCCGCGCTCTCGATGAAGTATGCGGTCAGTTTGATCTGGGAAAGCCGATCTGGCTGGACGCGAACATCAGTGATTTCAAGCGCCACCGGAAAACGCGATTTCTGCAGGACAGCTTTGTGGAGCAGGTGGATTTCGACTATCTGGAGATTCAGGTCATCGAGGAGGACTGAGGTTGAAAAGGAGGGGCCAGCGCGCTTCTCCGATCAGTTCCTCTTGCCGGTATCAAACGCTCTCTTTTTTTCTCCCCGATTCTTTTTTCATGAATATTATTTATTGACACAGAAAATAATATGTTGTAGTATCATAATATATAACACATGGTTTTCAAAACTACATGCTGCGTTTTTGCTTTGACAACATAGGGTTTTACGTAGTTTTCAGTCAAAAGCCCTGTCGAAAGAGAGGGACTGCGTCGGAAGAAAGCGCGCATTTTCTGATCCTGCTTTGCGCCGAAGCGTCGCAAAGCCTGTGATCACATCAAAAAACGCTTCGGCAATGGAGGTAAAAATGAGCGTAACAATCAGAGAGCCCGGAAGCGCTATCACACATTTTATCGGCATGATGCTTGCCATCCTGGCATCCACGCCGCTTCTGATCAAGGCTGTCCTTTCCGGCCAGCCCGTGATCTTTTTTGCAATGGTGATCTTCATCGCAAGCATGATCCTTCTGTATGGAGCCAGCGCGACCTATCATTCCATCAATGTGGGCGGGCGCATCCTGCGCGTTTTCCGCAAGCTGGATCACATGATGATCTTCGTTCTGATCGCAGGCTCCTATACGCCGGTCTGCCTGGTCATTCTGGGCGGAAAGCTTGGCTATACGCTGCTCGCCGTGGTGTGGGGCGTGGCCCTTCTTGGAATGGCGGTGAAGGCGTTCTG
Organism: Candidatus Eisenbergiella merdavium; assembly: GCA_019119595.1. Taxonomy (GTDB): domain Bacteria; phylum Bacillota; class Clostridia; order Lachnospirales; family Lachnospiraceae; genus Eisenbergiella; species Eisenbergiella merdavium. The sequence goes on from DWWS01000028.1 coordinate 75,649, forward strand.
GATCACCTGTCCCAAATGGTTTTCCTCCGTGATCTACATCGCCATGGGCTGGATCTGCCTGGCGGTATTCGGCCAGCTCTGGAGCACCCTGCCCCGGGCGGCGTTTCTGTGGCTCCTCGCAGGCGGGCTGATCTACACGGCGGGCGGCGTGATCTATGCGCTCAAGCTCCCCCTTTTCAATGCGAAGCACAAATATTTCGGCTCCCACGAGATTTTCCATCTGTTCGTCATGGGCGGAAGCGTCTGCCACTTCATCTTCATGTTCTGCTATGTGGCATGAGCTTTTCCCTTGGCTTCATCCCGGTACACACCGCATTCTCCGCTCTCCTATTCCTGCAGCTGGCGGAACTGAGCAGGAGAGATCCCGTATTCCCGTTTAAACGCACGGTAAAAGGTGGAATAATCTCCAAAGCCCATTCTGGCGCATACCTGCTCGGCGGGAATCTCCTCCAGCAGAAGGCTTTTGGCGCCGATCAGACGGCGCTGGGTCACGAAATGGTAAAAGCTGACCTTCATCCGTCTGCGGAACAGCTGGCTGATGCTGCTCTCGCTGACAAGGAAGATCCGTGCCGTATCGGACAGAGTTATCTTTTCCCGCAGGTGGCTTTCAATGTAAAGCACGATCTGATCCATCAGCTCCATTTTTTCCGCCGGAGGCGTTAAGGCTCTGTCCCGACAGCGCGCACGCATCAGCTGTACCAGCAGGCGCGTGGTATTGCCGCATACCGCTGCCTGCCAGCCCGGCAGACTGGCATAGCATTCCTGCACTCCGGCTGAAAAAAGCCCGCGCAGCTCCTCGTTCCAGGCTGATCCTGCGGTACGCAGAAGGAACGGCTGATCCGGCAGGATCTCCTCGCCCGGGAAGGCCCTGATCAGTTCCTCCGCAAATAAAGGGCTGATCCAGATCACATAGCGGGTGTAGGGCTCCACCAGCTTATCCAGAAAAAGCGGACGGTGACTGACGCCCGGCGGGATGAACACCACGTCTCCTCTCTGCATGCGGTAGCGCTCCGTCCCCAGAAGATATTGAAGGCTGCCGCTGCGGCAGTACAGCAGCTCATAGAAAATATGGCTGTGAAGCTTTACCACATCTTCCTGAAAGCTCTCGTCGTCGTGGGTATCCACATAGACGGAATCCATCTCCATTTCCTGATAAATAGCCTCCGGCACATATCCGTCCGCCCGAAGCGACGCGTTCAGCTCCTTGCGTTTTTGGGAAAGCGGAGCGCTCTGGCCGATATTTGCGCGGCGGCGCATTTGGCTTATTTTCACAATTTTAACTCCATTCTTTTGTATATTTTATCAAAATTGTACCATATCTTTGTTGAATCTGCAAGGTATCATGCGAAAATTGCAATTCAATTTGCGTCTTTTCAGAGGTAAAATATTAAGAAACGACGGATATTTTACGGTCACAGACAGGAAAAGATGTTTTTGTTCCGCGAGATATCCCTCAATCCCTTTCAGGCGGAAGGGCACGGGCCCGGCCGTTCCGCTCCGACACCTTTCAGGTCTGTTGTCTTTTCAGGCCGCAGACTGTCACCGTTTACAAAGGAGGATTCTGAAAATGGCAAAAAACGCAACAGGAAGCCTGACCCTGAAGCACAAGATCGGTTACGCGATGGGCGATCTGGGCGGCTGCATGACCTTTGCCCTAATGGGCTCTATGGTAACCCGTTATTATACCAACGTTCTGCAGGTAAATACGCTCATTCTGGCCGGCCTGCTGTTTGTCTGGAATATCTGGGATGCCGTCAACGATCCGATGATGGGCATTCTGATGGATAAAATCTATTCCAAACGCAAAAATCCCAAGGGCAAGTTTCGTCCCTGGCTGCTGCGCATTGCACCCCTTCTGTGCATAACGTCCATCGTTTTCTGGACGGTTCCTACATTTTTCAAGGGTGTTTCCATGCTTGTAGTGCTGTTCTTCTGTAAGATCCTGTACGAAGGCTGCTACACCATGTTCAACATTCCCATGGGCTCCCTGCTCGGCGCGATGGCAAACAATGACGCAGAGCGTTCCACTCTTTCCAGCGCCCGCGGCTTCGGTTCCCTGGTCGGCAACGTGCTGCCCATGATGATCCTGCCCCAGCTTCTGGCAAAATACGGAGACACCTCCTTTGCCTTCGGAGCAGGCGCAGCGGTCTGCGCAGTTATCGGCTTCATCTTCTGCCTGCTGCATTACTTCTGGACTGAAGAGCGCAATCTGGCGGCGGTGGAAGCGGTCAGCGGCTCGGACGGCATCAAGGTCAGCGATATTTTCAACGTATTCCGTAAAAACCGCGCCTTCGTCGCTCTGATCATCCATGGTATCTGCATCTGCACCATGCAGTATGTCAACAATACGCTCGGTACCTATATGTACGGCGACGTTCTCGGGGATATTGGCGTCATGAGTTCCCAGAGCGCTCTTTCCATGATCATCGGCGTCGTCTGCCTGGCGCTCTGCCCCATTGTCAGCAAAAAGATCGGCCTGGAAAAAATGGTCCGCATCTGCCTTCTGATCGGCGCTATCGGATATCTTGCGCTGTTCGGCTATATGATGGTCGCCGATATCAGCGCCATGGTTTACATGATCTGGAGCCAGATCGCATTCGGCATCGCCGGCGTTTCCATCTATATGCAGTGGGGCCTTGTGGCTACGGTAACCGATTATAATGAGCTGATTACCGGAAAGCGCACGGAAGGAACCATCTATGGCACCTTCAATCTCTCCCGCCGCATCGGCCAGACCGTAGGAAATTCCGCTGCCGTCCTCGCCCTTGGCTGGATCGGATATGACGCGGCTGCCGCCGCTCAGAGCGCCGGAACCGTTTTCGGAATCAAAGCGCTGAGCGTGCTGGTTCCCGGTCTCTTCATGATCGGCTCCTGGATCGCGTTCAAATTCGTATGGAACATCACGCCTGAGATCCGCGCCCAGATCGCTGCCAGAAAGGGCGGAAACGCTTCCGGAGCAAAATAAGATCCGGCATTCATCACCCATGCACTCAGTCTCCGGCGGGGATTTTCTCATCCGAATGAAGAATGGAGGTTTTTTATGAAACTGCGCACACGTTTTCTTCCTAAAATGTTGAACAGCGAGGCAGAGGAATATCTGTCCCAAAACGATATCATCATCGTTCCAGTCGGCACCGTTGAAATGCACGGCGGCTTTCCTCTGGACAGCGAAACGGTCATCAGCGAGGCTTACGCCCTGAAAATGGCCGAAGCCTGTGACGGCCTTGTTCTGTCCGGCCTTCCCTACTTCTATGCGGGAGCCACGGCCAGCGGCCGGGGTACCGTGCAGGTGAGCATCCGCCAGGGCATCGATTACCTCTCCGCCATCGCCCACAGCCTGCTGCGCCAGGGCTTCAAACGGCAGATCTACGTCAGCTTCCACGGCCCGGCGCACATGACCTGCAGCCCAATGGTAAGGGACTTCTTTGACGAAACCGGAGTTCCTATCCTGTACATGGATCTCACCATGCAGATGACCCGTTCCGCTACAGACCTGTTCCAGAGCCTGGACAGCTTCCACGCCATCACCGTTGGCGCGTACAAAATGCTGGGACGGCTGCAGGACGTTCCGCTGACCTCCGCCTATACCCATCAGGAGCCGCAGACCTGCGCGCCCTTCAACGATCTGTTCGGCCTTGCCTATCAGAGCGCGGCCATCGGCTATTGCTTTGCCGATCCGAAGGATCATATGTCCACCACAGCCGTGCCGGATGAGGCCGCCCGAGACCGCCTTGCCGCGGAGGGGGAGGCACTGATCGAAGAGCTGGTGAAGCGGATGGATATGCCTCATGTGGTTTCTCAGATGCAAAAGCTGAAGGCGTACAATGACGCTGTAGCCGCCGAACGGCCCTGGATGCCGAGCGCATCCTCCGGAAAGCATTCCTGACCTGCGGCCAGGCGGAAGCCGGCCGCGCTTCATACCGTTTTTTCTCCAGAGGAGGTGCATATGAGCTTCAGACGAATCACTCCCTGCGGCCCTATTGAGGGCTGCTCCTGCCAGTGGCCGGGCGTGGCGGCTTACAAGGGCATACGCTATGCTACAGCCAGGCGATGGCAGTATCCGGTTCCCGTCACCCGCTGGGAGGGAACCTACAGCGCCGTCCGCTACGGCGCCTGCTCTTATCAGCCCCGCGCCTTTTACGACGAGGAGCAGATGCCGGAAAAGGCATTCTACTACAATGAATTCCGCCGGGGCGAGCACTATGACTACAGCGAGGACTGCCTGTTTTTGAACATCTGGACGCCGGAGGATGCAGGACCCGACGCCCGCCTTCCGGTACTGTTCTATATTCACGGGGGCGGATTTACCGGCGGCTGCGGACATGAAAAGCATTTCGACGGCCCGGTATGGCCCACACTGGGCGTGATCGCCGTTACCATCAATTACCGCCTTGGGCCGCTGGGCTTCGCCTGCCTGCCAGGCCTTACAGAGGAAGAGGGTACGCCGTCTTCTCCTGCCGTCACCGGGAACTACGGCCTGTACGACCAGCTCTGCGCGCTGCAGTGGGTGCATGACAACATCGCGGCCTTTGGCGGCGATCCCAATCGGATCACTCTGATGGGCCAGAGCGCGGGAGCCATGAGCGTCCAGCAGCTCTGCCTTTCTCCGCTGACAGAAGGGCTTGTATCCGGCGCGGTGATGAGCAGCGGCGGCGGGGTCAGCCCCGCTTTCGGCATCGTACCGGCAGACAAACGCTTTGGCTTCTGGGAAAAGGTGATGAAAAAAGCAGGCTGCGCGGATACCGACGCTTTCCGGGCGCTGGAGCCTGCCGCTCTGTTCGCCGCATGGAAGACGGTTCAGGAAAAAACAGGCGGACTGACCTGCTCTCCCGTCATCGACGGCCGTTTGATCCCCGCGGAGGCTGTACACGCCGCTTCGGCAGGCAGGCAGCTTTCCATTCCCTATCTGATGGGCTCCACCAGCCAGGACATCGTTCCTCCCATCGTGCACAAGATGGCAAAGGGCTGGTGCCGCCTGCAGGCCGATCAGGGCCGGTGCCCCTCCTACGCCTGGTTCTTTGACCGCCGCCTGCCGGGCGACGACAACGGAGCCTGGCACAGCAGCGACCTGTGGTACTGGTTCGGCACGCTGGATCACTGCTGGCGTCCCATGACCGATGCCGACCGGAGCCTGAGCCGGCAGATGGCACGGTATCTGACCCGCTTCGCCGCCACCGGAGATCCTAACGATGAGGGCCTTCCCGTATGGGAGCCCATCTGCAAGGGCCAGAACCGGGTGCTTCGCCTGGGCGAGGGAGAAACCCGCATGGGCGGCGTTAATATGGCAAAGCTGACCAAAACCATGATGACAAACAGAGCGGTTGGCGAATAGCCGGGACAACCAATAGGGCGCGCGGCACACAGGAGACTTTCCCTGTGCCGTACGCCCTTCTTTCCTATCCATGTGCCTTTTTACGGCCTGTTCTCCGTCTCTTTTTGTCCTCTACTGTTCCCTGCTTTTATGAACCGCATTGCTGATCCCGAGCACGGCGGTAAACAGAACCCCTGCGGAAGGCCACAGGATCCAGGTACGCTCCCATTCCATGGTGTAAAAGCTCCATCCCAGGTAGATCGCCGTGACCGCGCACCAGTAGACCACAGTGACCGTCCCGTTCCATTTATTCTCCGCCTTCTTCTGCCGGGTATAGTCTCCCTCCTCCAGAAGCTTCTGGAAGGAACCGAACACCACGCCGGTCCTGACCAGAAGGAACACGCCCGCCGCCACGATCGCCAGGCACAGCAGAACGCCATATTCTCCCATCATTTCCATACCGGACAAAAACAGCGGGATGGCGCTGAAGATGCACAGGCTGACGCCGATGATCAGCATCGCTCCATGGGCGGACTCATAGGCTTTCTTTCTTTTTTCCACAAGACCGGTCACGCCGTAGGCCAGCTCGACGGGTTCCTCTTCCAGATATTCGAAGGGCTCCAGCTTCCTTCCCCAGTAAAGGAACAGTGCCACCGCTGCCGCCACCATGACAAGAAGGATCGTCAGGCCCGCCCCTGCCGCCGCATCCACTGAAAGCGCAAAGCCGCTCCCTTTTGCGGAAAGGATAAAAAGAAAGATCAGCGGGATAGGCGAAAGGATGCAGGCCGCAACGCCGGAAGCGATCCAGGGCGCTGCGGCGCGGGACAGATCCATAAATAGATTCGCTTCCTCCAGAGATATCGTCTTTACCGGGCCATCGGGCTCCAGGAACGTCCCCGGCCGCGCCGATTCCAAAAGCCCATCCTCCCTCTCTTCCAGTTCTTCCGAATCCTTCAGCAGGTAATCGGTGCTCACGCCAAAGATTTCGCTCAGCTTCAATATTTTATCCAGGTCAGGCACGGACGCCGCGCTCTCCCATTTGGATACGGACTGCCTAGACACGCTAAGCCGCCCGGCCAGCTCCTCCTGTGACCAGCCGTTCTTTTTTCTTAATTCCGCTATTTTATCCGCTAATATCATGCCAATCTCCTCCAGTTTCCAGTCCTGCTCTTTTTTCTTTGTCTTTTTTTCTCTGTCTTTCCTTCTGCGCAGTCGTTTCGACACTCTCAATATAGCAGAAAGTCTGCGCGCAGGCTACCAGGCGCGCTTGGAAATCTGTCAACCGGCGGTTGCGGGGCAGGATTTTTGCGGAATAAATATATCTTCGAGGCGAAAAGAGAAAAAGGCAGATAGAAGACAGGAGAAGGGAATAGGGATGCGCAGCGGTCATAAGAGAAACGGCTCGTTCAGCAATTCATGAATTCATAATTTCCAGCATCATTCTCGCCCCAAGCTTAAAGCCGTCAATAAACATTTCACCGGTTTCAAAGGAAAGGTCGTCCTCCTCCATGATCCGCAAAAATTTTTCATACAACGCCTGATCGGTTTCTTTCAGGGCTCTGGCAAACTCTCCGCGCGATTTCAAAATTCTCTCCACGGCTTCTCTGTGCTCTTCTGTGCGGGGACGATACTGCTCCGCCGGAGAAATTTTCCCTTCATACAGCTGCTGCAGAATTGACTCCATAAAAACCTCCTTCTTAAGCATACATATATAGTTTATCTATATATTGTATTTTAATATTCTATATATTGTTATTTGTATTTTATCATATATTGCGTAAATTTCAAGGAAAAACACCCGCAGCATACTCCGAACATACAGGAAACAGCCGCCAACCCTTTCAACGGTTGACGGCTGTCTGCAATTTTTTCAAATTCTTTCCCGATAAACGGTTATCGTATCTTATCCCTTTTCTGCCGGAAGCCAGTCATACATGGCGCGCTCGAGAGCCTTATTCCAGAAATGGAAGTCATGAATGCCCTCACAGGAAAATTCCGTCACGTCGCCTCCTCTTCTGGAGAATTCCTCCATCAGCCTCTTATGAACTCCGTAAACCGGCGCATCCTCCGTTCCGCAGGCGGAAAACAGCCTTGGAAGCGGATATCCGGATTCCGCGTACTGTTCAAGGAGCTGAAAATTATCGTTTGGTCCGCCGGAAACCTCATCCAGCTTTCCATATACCGTTTCCATCAAGCGGGCTGTTTCCGGACGTTTCTTATAATATTCCAGACGGTCCATGATATCCACACCGCCTGAAAAATTCAGAAGGTGAGAAAAGGTTTCGGGCCAGGTAAGCGCCCATTTCACCGCTCCGTAGCCTCCCATTGACAATCCGCCCACAAAGGTATCCTCCCTTTCTGTGCTCAGCGGAAACATGGCCCGCATCGCAGGAAGAAATTCCTTCTGCAGAAACGTCAGATTCTGCGGCCCGCATACCCAGTCCGAATAATGCCCGTTATTTCCGTCCGGGCAGACAACCGCGATCCCGCATTCCTCTGCAAACAGCTCCACTTGGGAATATCGCTGCCAGTCTGAGCTGTTTCCGGTATAACCATGAAGCAGCACCAGCGTGCGGAATTTTCTGTCCGTCCGGAAGCGTTCCCCGTCAGAAAGCGTCTCCGCCTCTCTGCCGGTGAGGGAAGGCAGACATACATCTGCCGTCACCTGCTTTGCAAGGATCTTCGAGAAAAAGGTACAATGTATGGATGCCATATTCGTTTCCTCCCAATACCGTTATTTCGCCGCTTCCGGCTGAACCGTTTTATCTTCCTCCGTTTTCCTCGCGCGGTAGAACAAAAGGATAATGAAGAACGCCGCCACAGCGCATCCTGCCGTCACCGCATAGGTGCTGTGGTATCCAACGTTGTCCACCAGAATTCCCACGATCGTTCCGGCGACGATCGCGCCGAAATCCGCTCCCATATACATGGTTCCGGAAGCAACGCCTGCCCGCTCCGGCTCCACAGCTTCCACGCAGGCTGCGATCATGGGAGCCTGGAAGCCTCCATGTCCGAGCGCATAGATGACCGCCGCCGCAAGATACAGGAAATAGTTTTCCGTGAAGGCGAAAATCGAAAGTCCGGCTGCCAGGCAGATCATGCATACCAGCAGTGTCTTTTTATTACCGATCTTATCCGCCACAATACCGCCAAGCCCTCTTGTAAAAATATTGCAGCCGTTATATACGCTCATCCAGGCCGCAAACACGCCAAGCCCGATGGCTTCATCAAAAACCAGCAGATTCATCATGATGGAGGTAAAGCAGATGCCGCAGAAAATATTGGCGAGCACGATGGGCCAGCACTCCACAGCGAACACATCTCCCAGGCGGAAGGCATTCTTCTCCTTCTTCTTCTTTTCGTCCGGAGCCGCTTCCTCCTGCGTTTTGTCAAATTTCAGCATACAGGTAAATACGATTGCGAGCACCGCGCAGACCGCCGCGATCACACAGACAAACGCATATCCGAACGAATCCTTGCAGGCGACGATAATGCTGGGAGATACAATTCCCGTTATCATCGGTATCGTCATATAGATTCCCAACGCCTGGGAATATCTCGCTCTGGGAACGGACTTGGAAACCAGAGCCGGCAGGCAGGTCCCCACCATTCCGAAGCCGATTCCCCTGATGATCTGGGCCAGAATGAACATTGCCACATTTCCGCTCACGGCAAAGGCCAGATAGGAAAGCGTAGCAATTCCCAGCGATACTGCAAGCACCCCTTTGGGATTCAGCTTACTGACCAGAGAGCCGGAAACCGGACGCATTACCAGACACAAAATGGAATAGGCCGAGGAGATCGATCCAAACAGAGTCATGGACATTCCGAGCTCCGTCGTCCCATGCACGGTCAGATGCGTTGTCGCAAATCCCATAGCCAGCGTATACAGCGTGTTGATCAGAATCATCAGGATATAATTTTTGTTTACAAAAGATTCTCTTTTCATGTCAGTTCTCCCCCTTCTTTTCTCTTTCGATCTCTTCAAGCGCCAGACGTATTGAGGCATCCACGGTCTCCCAGGAATGAATTCCCGGAAGCAGTTCAAATCCGTGCGGTATTCCCCACAGCTTCATTTTCTCACTGAGCCTCACACAGGGTACCCGCGCAAGAGGATCCTCGCTTCCGCAGTAAAACAGCATGCGCGGGAACGCCTTCCCGGCGTTTTTCCAATCCTCCACAAACCGCTCCGGATTATAAATCGAATTTTCAAATGTCATGCCGTCGCTGATGCCGTCAAACATTCGTTCCAGCAGTCCCGGATACATCCCCTTAATATCCTTATACAGCCCGTACGCATCCACATTTCCGCCGCTGCAGCAGATGATGTTTCCATACAGCTCGGGATGGTGCAGTCCGATCCGAAGAGCCATATATGCAGCCCGTGACCAGCCTGTGATATAGTTGTCCTCCGGTCTGTCGGACAGCAGTTCCCTTTCTCTGAGATATTCCGGCAACTCTCTGGTCAGAAAGGTCTCAAAGAAATAATGTCCGTCCTCGATATCCCTTCCTCCCCAGGATTTTGAGCTGTCCACCTCCACCACGGCCAGCCCGGCTCTTTCAGCATATTCCTCAATTCCCGTGTGCTCAAACCATTCCCGGCAGCTTCCCGGGCCGTCAATCCACAATACAGGAAGCGGCCCCTTAACTCCCTTTGGAATTCCTGCCGTTACCATGGTTTCTTCCCCGAGCGCCCGGGAAAACCAGGTATATTCCTTTTTTTCCATACCCTTTCCTTATCCTCCCCGATTTTATTTTTTATCTGTACAGGTTCTTCAGCCAGTTCACCGCCATTTCTCCCCACAGCCGCGTATTGCACAGATCCTCCCTGTTCTCATATCCGTCAAGCCCTTTCAGCGCCGCACAACGGTCCGGATCGCTGAAAATATGCAGCTCGCACTCCACTCCGGCATCCTTGCAGGCCTTTGCATAGAGGGTTGAAAAGCCGGGGAAATCAGACGATGTTTTCCACAAAAACGCGGGCGGCGTATTCTGGCTGACAAATTTGTGGCTTGTCAGAGACGCATAATCCGCCCACCGGCTTCCCGGTTCTCCGATCAGGTTCTCCGGTCCGCCCGGCCCGGCCTGCGCCAGAATCTCCTTCGGTTTCTGAAAAAAGTCCTCAAAGGTGGTGGGCGTATAGCCGGTTACCGTTGCATTGGGTCTGTTTCCTCCAAACGGGATATCCGTTCCCTCCCTGCTCGCATCGTCCTGCCACAGGGTTGCGAGCATCGTCGCGGCATGCGCTCCGGCAGAAAATCCGACCAGGGTGATCTGATCCGGGTTTACACCGTATTTTGCCGCGTTTTTCCGGATTTCCCAGACCGCTCTTGACCCTTCCAGAAGCGGCGCGGGATAGTGCGCTTCCTCGTTTATGGAATACATCAGAACGAACGGCTGAAATCCCCTTTTGCGGAAGAATTCCACAACCGGCTGATGTTCCGCATCGCTGAGCATCCGATATCCTCCTCCGGGATAGATCAGCACCGCAGGATTCGGCCCTCCGCCGATCGGTTCATAAATTTCAAGAACCGCGTCCTTGTTAACAGGTGACATTGCAGCTTTTTCCATGTTCTTTTCCTCCTGCTATCCTTTTACTCCTCCAATCATGATCCCTTTTACAAACGAACGCTGAAAAAAGGGGTAGACTGCCAAAATGGGAACCAGAGCCACCACAGCTACCGCCATACGGATTCCCACGGACGGCACCGCCGCTCCGGCGGCCTGCAGCTCCGCTACATTTGTCTGTGTATTTAAAAATTCTGCATTGGATATCATCCGGTTCAGCAGATTCTGAATGCCATAAAGGTCTGTTCTTCGCACAAGATAATACAGGCCGTTCTGCCAGTCGTTCCAATATGCCAGTCCGGCAAGGAGCCCGATCGTGGATATCATGGGCCTTGAAAGGGGAAGAACGATCTTTTTCAGGACCCTGAATTCCCCCGCCCCGTCGATCCTCGCCGCTTCCAGAATTTCCTCCGGAATGCCGGTGGAAAAGCTGGTGCGCATGATGATCACATAAAACGGATTCAGCATCAGATTCGGCACGATCAGCGCCGCGAGCGTATCCTTGATGTGAAAGGTCTGCGTCCACATCATATACGAGGGAACCAGCCCTCCATGAAACAGCATGGTAAAAAACAGATAAAAGGAAACTGCCGTTCTTCCTCTCAGCCGTCTGCGGGACAGCGGATATGCAAGAAGAACCGTCATCGCCACGTTACAGCAGGTTCCCACAGCCGTAACCAGAATGCTGACCCCGTAAGACCGCAGAATCTTTTCCCCGGCGGAAAGCAGATAGCGGTACGCCGCCAGACTCAAACTCTCCGGGAAAAAAGAATATCCATGATTGATGAGCGCATTTTCTTCTGTAAAGGAACAAATAACCAGAAGGATAAACGGAACAATGCAGACCAGCGACAGAAAGCACATCACAGCATGTATGGCCGCATGAATTCCCTTTTTATCGGTTATCATCCATTCACCTCCCCGATGTTCAGAACAGCGCGCTGTCCTCTTCCACTCTTCTGACGGCCCAGTTTGCCGCAAGCACTACCAGAAAGCCCAGAATCGACTGCAGGAAGCCTGCCGCGCTGCTCCTTCCCACATCGTTCAGCTCAAGCAGCCCGCGGTACACATAGGTATCGATGGTATTGGTGGTGCTGTATAAAAGACCGCTGTTCATCGGAACCTGATAGAACAGTCCGAAATCCGAATAAAACATCCGTCCGATCTGCAGAAGCGTGAGCGTGATCATGGTCGGTTTTAAGAAGGGCAGCGTGATAAAACTGATCTGCTGCCAGGCCGACGCCCCGTCCACAACCGCCGCTTCGTAGTAGGTCTTATCAATGCCGATCAGCGTTGCGTAATACATGATGGACTGATAGCCGAAGGATTTCCAGAGATAGACCAGCACAAGGATCACCGGCCAGTATGCAGGACTTGTGTACCAGTTTACCGGCTCCATTCCAAGCGGCCTGAGGATGCTGTTGTTGATCAGTCCGTTGTCCCCGCTGAGAAAGGCGTATACGATGTAGCTGACGATCACCCAGGAGATCAGCCAGGGGATCAGGATGACTGTCTGATAAAATCTTTTGGATCGTCTCCCGTATACCGCATCCAGCAGAATGGCGACCGCCGCCGAAAGGATCGTGCCGAAAAGCAGAAAGGCCAGATTATAACCGACCGTGTTCCGAAATATTTCAGACGCGTCTCCCGCCCGGAACAGATAGGTAAAGTTGCTTAAGCCCACCCAGGGACTTTTCCATATTCCCAGACCGTAATTTACCTTTTTGAATGCAAGCAGCAATCCGGCCATGGGGATATAGTTGTTGATCAGAATATAGACAAGACCGGGCAGCATCATCAGATACAGCGGCCATGTGCCTTTCTTTTGCTTCTTCCGTCTTTTCCGTTTCATTTTCTTAAGCCGAGCGGCCTCCCTACTGATTCTGTGCAAGCCATTCATCCAGCTGTCTCTGCTTCTCTTCCACGATCCTGTCAATTCCCGCCGCCTTCAGATCCATCTGAAACTGCGGCAGCGTTTCATCAATATCTGTCTCCACCACCTCAAGGGCCATTTTGTATTGGTTCACAACGTTAATGCAGGCCGTCATCTCATTGGTCACAGGAGAGGAATCAAAGGTAAATCCGAGCGCTTTGGAACGCAGAGCGTTCTCGTTTGAGGAAAGCATTCTGTCAAAATAATCCTCAGCCTGAGGCTCCCAGGGAGGCGTCAGCGTCTGATTCGGCCAGTACCATGCGATGCCGAGCGACCAGGCCGCCGACGTGGCATCCGTCCCCTCCGCGTATGTTGCTGTTTTCCCATTCATCTGATAATGCCGGCCTTCGATTCCGCAGGAAAGCAGCGTCGCAAGCTCCTGATTCGTATACAGCTCCTTCAGGAAACGGACTGCGGCATCCGGATTTTTACAGCCTGCACTGATATGCCACATACCGGTGTTCACTCCCGTCGTGGTGATCAGTGTCTGATCCAGCCGGATTCCTGCCAGCTCATATCCCGTCGATACCGAATCCGTCTGTGCCTGACAGACCATATCGAAACTGTTGGAAAAAGAGCCCGCCGCCTTCCCGCTCTTGATGTAGGATTTCAGACCATCCGTGCTGTTTAACGGATCATCCATATAGAAGCCAAGCGCCTTCCATTTTTTAAAATATTCCAGCGTCTCGTAATATTCTTCCGATTCATAATAATTGATCACCGTGGTATCCTGCCCGTAATTTCCCAGTACCCCCAGCAGGTTCGTGCTGTCCCCGAGCGGGTCAATGTTGCCCGGGCCGTATACTCCCGCCGTGGATGTGGGGATCATGCACAGCTCCGGATGGGCCGTCTGGATCTGCGTCATGATATCGGTAAATTCCTCCAGCGTATATATCCTGTCCGGATCGATCGTGATCCCGCATTCATCCGCCAGATCCTTTCTAAGCACATACCCGGTTCCCAGTCCATAGCCCGTGATCACCGGAAGTCCGAAGGTCTGTTCCCCAACCGCCCCGCAGGCCAGATATTCCTCTCCGATCGTTTCCCCGATCTCCGGATATTTTTCGAGATATTCATCAAGGGCAAGCACCTGGCCGTTGCTTACCAGCGCAGACAGATTGCTCCAGTATTTGGAGGAAAACACATCCACAGAATCATCTCCTCCCGTCACAAGGAGGTTCATCTGCTGCTGGATGCTTCCGAATTCAATGGGAATCAGCTCCACCTCGATTCCCTGTCCGGCCAGCAGTATGTTTGCCTCATCCTGGATCAGCTCCGTATCCGGCACATCCTGTGTGCAGACCAGCGTAACCCTCAGCTTTGCCGTCTCCGCACCTGAGCCTTCCTCCATATTTCCCCCGCATCCCGCTGCCAACAGGCAGCAGGATAAAAGCCCGGCACAGACCACAGTCCTGAAAATTTTCAGCCTCCCTTTCATGGAACACCTCCCGGAAATTTGATGCTAAAATTATAAAAATTTTTCTGCGCCCTTTTCTGTCAGATTTGTGACGGACTTTGTCAGATTTGTGATTTTATGTCGATTTGACCTTTTTTCTATACTCCATCGGAGTTACTCCCTCCAGCTGGCGAAATATCTGCGTAAAATGTGAAAAATTTTCATAGCCGACCCGGACGGCGATCACTCCCACCGGAAAATCCGTCTGTGTAAGCATTTCCTTTGCCATTGCCATCTTTTCCCTTATCATGAAATCCTTCATGCCAATTCCTTCTTCCCTCTTAAATAATCTGGTCAGATGTTCCCTGCTGATGTACAATGCTTCCGCGATCTCTCCCACAGACAGATTCCATTCCAGATGTTCTACGATCATCCTCTTTGCCCGTTCCACATCAGACAAAATCTCTTCCGGCTTCTGTACGATCCTTTGAAGCCCCTCCACGGACTGCTTCACCGCTTCCTTCATTCTTTCAGCCGACCAGAACGCTTCCATAAATTTTCGATAGCTGTAAGCCGAAGAAAGAAACAGGTTATCCGCCTCCAGGTGATACTCCTCCAAAAGCTCCAGCATCATCTTTACATATTCCTGGTGAAAAAATACCATATCGCTGAGCCCCTTCATGTTGTCCTTTTCTTCCAGAAATGCTTCTATTTCCCACAACGTCATAGATGTCCGCCCTTTTTCCAAAAGCAGCTTCCACCTCACCATACAGGAACGTATCCGTTCCTTCTTTTCCCTTCCGCGCCCATTTTCAAATTCTTCCTCAAAAATACCGCTTTCACCATGTATATTGTTCATTCTCCTGTGCTTCAGCTGCCTCATGTTTTCTATGATCTCTTCCCTTCCGCTCCATGTTCCGGGATAAACCGCCAGCTTAATATGAAACATCTTCTCCATCAACTGTCCCGTTTTTTTCAGAACATCCGTTACATCCGTTTCTCCGCCGTTTTCCTCCCTGTAAAAAAACATGGCATAGGTTTCGTCCCTTCTCCCACAGACCAGTATGCGCTTTTCCCATCCCTGTCCGATTACCTCATGCAGAATGTTTTCCAGCACAAATTTCTTCAGTCTCAACGGCCAGGAAGCCCAGTCAGTTTCACTTGCCACAACCTGCAGCTGAGCGATATAAAGCCCTGCGTTTTCTTCGGATATTTTCCAGTCCATCTGTTCCAGATCATGCTCCAGAATATCAATCCTCTCAAGCTCCTCCAGCTTTCTGAAGACCTGATCCGACCATTCTTCCCAATATTCCGTCCACTTTTCTCGAATCCGATGTATCAGCTTGCTTCCGCTTTCAGAAAGTATGTCCGTACTGCCAAGAATGATCTGAATTTTATCAATAAGCAGCAATTCCGTCATCTGTAACCCTCCGCCAGTTTGTACTTATTGCTTTTTACATTTTAATAGATTAAATCTTTTACGTCAACGAAAACAGGCATCTGAATCTAGCGTTTCAGCTTATTATATCCTGTACAATCTATAGAAAAGGCGGTGAAGTGTATGTATGACAAATTTCTTGCTGATCGGATCGCAGAATTGAGAATGAAGAAGGGAGT
>DWWS01000029.1 GCA_019119595.1 Candidatus Eisenbergiella merdavium
CGTGCGGATAGTCCCCCCCCCCCCTTTGGCATTGATAATCTGCAGCAGCACCAAATGAACTTGAGTCAGTTGCGCAATTTGCGCAAGCGTATTTGGAATGTTTGTAAAAATATGAGTATTGAATAAAAATGATTTAGGCATCATACTGATATGTAGTAAAAAGAAACAGTAAATCAATGCAAAAGAAGGAGGGTATATGAAAACAAAACAAATAATTAGTCTTTTTCTTGTGATGATGTTGTTGATAATGACGTCGGCATGCGGAGCGCCTGCTGCGGATTCATCCACTGCATCCGTGGGCAACGAGACGGAAATTGCGCAGGAAGGGAATGCGGGAGCAGAGACAGCAGGTGTGGATGCATTTGCAGAGCTTCCGGATGAACTTGGCATTGGAAATAATGTGGCGGCCGTACCGGAAATGTACAGCAATCTGGATCTTTCCAAGCCGGTAAACATCAATATTTATATGGTTGGCGATACGCCGGCTGACTGGGAAGCGGTCGCTGAAGCGGCAAATGAGTACCTGGAGCCCTTTAATACAACGATCAGCGCAACTTTTCTTTCTTACGCTGACTATACGACGCTGTATCCGCTGGCACTACAGGGGGAGGACTGCGATATCATTTATACCGCCGGATGGTGCTTCCTTGGTTCGGAAGCGGCAAAAGGCTCCTTTGTTGAACTGACGGATGAATTCCTGAACAGCTACATGCCCCTGACAGCCAAATATCAGAAAGCAGACAGCTGGGCGGAAATTATGGTGGGAGGGAAAATTTACTGCGTCCCCCAGAATATGACGGAGGCTTCTCATAAATTCGTCGCAATCAGACAGGATCTGGCAGAAAAATACGGAATTTCAGAATTGTCAACGTGGGATGATTATACGAATTATCTGCTTACCATTGCAGAAAAGGAAACTCCGGAAAGCGGTATATATGCATATGCGGCTGCTTCCGACAACAACGAGCTTTGGGATGTATATAGGGAAGGATATAACGTCAGGACAGTGGTTGATAATGACCTGTTGGATCTGACTTACATATATACCGACGAAAGCACGATCCCTTCGATAGAAGATATTCAGCTCGTGTATGCGACAGACGAGTTCAGATCGTTTTGCGATGAAATGAAAAAACTGGCTGATGCGGGAGTCTGGAGCCGCAGCGCGTTGACGAATTCTGTTACGGATGATGAAGCGTTTGCTGCTCTTCAGGGAGCGTCGATCGCGTGGAATTCCTCTGTATTCAGCTATATTAAAACCGCTGAGCAGACAGACGGCGTCACATGTGCGGTCTATGATCTGGCTTCAGATAAACCCACTGCAGCAGCCTATGGAAACGGCGGTATGGCAATCGCATCGAGCTGCCGGAACCCGGAAAGGGCCGCAATGATTCTTGACATTATGGAGAATGATACCTACCTGAACACGTTGATCATTCTCGGTATGGAAGATGTACATTATGAGATGCAGGATGAGGGGCACTATGTAGAGACGGAAAAGGCGGTTGATTATCCGATTTGGGGAACCTCTGCATCCTGGGCGATTAAGAATTATAAACTGGTAGATGCGAGCATGGATCCCAGGCAGCAGGAGATCGAAGCGGATATTGAGGCAAGAGGAGAAACCTCGCCTACCCGTACGTTTGCATTCGATGATTCGGAGATCAGTGAGTATACGGCGGCAATTAAGAATATCCTGAACGACTATGTACCCTCTCTGCAGCTTGGCCTGACGGAGGATATTGACGGCGCTCTTAATGAAATGATGAACAAACTGGAAGCAGCAGGCCTTCAGACCTATCTTGATGAATTTGAAACGCAGTATAATGCCTGGGCCGCAGAGCAGTAAGCTTTTCCTGTAAACTGTATAAAGCGGAAGGCGGAGAAAAATTTCTGCGGCCTTCCGCTTTAAAATATCCGGCGGTTTTTAAGAGGAATGATTATGAAAAGTGAAAGCACAAAACGAAAAAATATGAAAATGCCATTTCGGAAAGTGATACGAAAACACTGGATGCTGCTGCTTATGCTGCTCCCTGCTGTAGTGTATGTAATTGTTTTTTCGTATATTCCCATGACTGGACTGGTGATGGCGTTTAAAAAATATACCTATGCCGGCGGAATTTATTTTTCACCCTGGAATGGGCTGAAAAATTTTCGGGCTTTAATGATCGAAGGAAAGCTTGGAATGGTCACACGCAATACCTTCCTGTATAATCTTGCTTTCATTTTTCTTGGCGTGGTTTTTGAAATGGGAAGTGCCATTCTTCTGAATGAGCTGATCAGCAAAAAGTTTAAGAAGCTTTCCCAATCCATGATGTTCCTGCCTTATTTTATCAGCTGGGTTGTGGCCGGAGCAATCATGTATAATGTATTCAATTATGAAAAGGGAGTTGTGAACAGTATTTTAGTTTCCTTAGGATTCCAGCCGTTTGACCTGTATAATACACCACAGGCATGGCCGTTTGTTCTCATTTTCCTTCGGCTTTGGAAACAGACAGGATATGGATCCGTGGTTTACCTCGCTGCCATTACCGGACTGGATCAGGAGATGTACGAAGCTGCCTCAATAGACGGGGCCACTCAATGGCAGAAAATACGTTTCCTGACTATTCCGTCTTTGGTCCCTACCATGATGATCATGGTCCTTTTGGCAATAGGAAATATTTTCAGAGGTGACTTCGGATTATTTTATCAGACCGTACAAAGCAGCGCGCTGCTTCAGCCCTATACGGATGTGATCGATACCTATGTATTTCGGCTGCTGATCGACAGCAGTGACTATGGAGTTTCTTCAGCTGCCGGTTTTTATCAGTCTGTTCTTTGCTTTATTACGATAATGATATGCAATGGGATCGTAAAGAAGATCCAGCCGGATTACGCGCTGTATTGAAGGGAGAGATTGCTATGAAAATGGAAGTGCAGGAAAAACACCTGAAAACCAGCAGGGATGTTATCGCGGTAAATATTTTGGGAACTGTCGTGATCGGCCTCTTCGCGCTCCTGTGCCTTTTCCCGTTTTATCTGATCATAGTCGCGTCCTTTACGAATGAAAATGATCTGATAAGAAACGGGTTCCCGATCATTCCTCAATTAAAGAGCATCAGCCTTGAAGCTTATAAGCTTTGCCTGAAGAAGCCTGACGATATCGTGAACGCTTACCTTGTGACTGGCGGAGTAACGATAGTGGGAACCTTCCTTTCTGTATTCATCTCTACCATGACAGGATATGTGCTGTCCAGAAGGGATTTTCCATGGAGAAATAAGTTTTCTTTCTTTTTCTTTTTTACGACGCTGTTCAGCGGAGGGCTTGTTCCATGGTATCTGATCTGCGTCCGCTATCTGCATTTAAAAAATTCCATATTTGCGCTGCTTCTTCCGCTGCTGTTTTCAGTCTGGAATATGATAATTGCAAAATCCTTTATGGCGGGAGTGCCGGCATCCATATCGGAATCGGCAATGCTGGACGGGGCCAATGATATGCAGATCTATATAAAGCTGATCCTTCCGCTCAGTAAGCCGCTGATTGCCACGCTTGCTCTCTTTACGGCATTGTCCTACTGGAATGACTGGTATAACTGTATGCTGTTTATTACAAATGAAAATATGTTTACGCTGCAGTATTATCTGCAGAGGATGCTCGGAAGCGCGGAAGCGATGAGAATTGTAGCGGAAAAAACCGGCATGGCGATGGATTCGGTGCCTCTTTCCAGTATGCAGATGGCAATGACCGTAATCGCGACCGGACCGATCATTCTTCTGTATCCTTTTGTGCAGAGATATTTTGTAAAGGGACTTACCATCGGTGCGGTAAAAGGATAGTAGGATATGACCGTGAGATGCGTCAGGCGCGGATGCAAGATGCGCTTTGGCTGAAGACAGCAGATTGGAGGAGATTATGACATATTCGTTAACGGAATTTGACCGGGCCCATATTGAGGGCTGGGAAAAGATGAAAGAAGAGATCAGAGCGCTGAAATGGAGGGAGGCTCCGCTGATTACGGCAGATGGTTTCACGTCAAAGCTGATTTTTCTGCCGCCTGTTGAATTTAAAGAGAGAAAAAAGGGGCTTCTGATCATCTGCGCAGGGGGTGGCTTCACCTTTAAGTCTCAGCACGAGGCGCGGCCTGTCGCGGAGTTTTTCAGAAACGCCGGAATCAATACGGCAATACTGGACTACCATGTGACAAACGCTGATCCAGGGAAGGATCGTTTCCTGACAAAAAAACTGGCTTTGGAGGATGGGATTGCAGCAGTCAGATACTGTCGGTATCATGCGGAAGAGCTGAATATCCGGGAAGACAGAATTGCGATCGGCGGGTTTTCAGCCGGCGGCATCACGGCTGCGTTAACAGCCGTGATGGCGGATGAAGGGATTTCGGACAGTGAGGATGCAGTGATGAGGACAAGCGCGAAGCCTGACGCGGCACTCATCTTTTATGGAGCTTTTTCTGATACGGAAATTGACAGGTCACATCCTTATGATGAGGAAATAATGAGAAAAAACGCCAGCCTGGATGCGATCTGTCATATCACTTCCAAAACGCCTCCGATGTTTTTGTTTCAGACGCATCGTGACGATCCGAGAATTGGCCTTCGTTTTGCCATGCAGCTTGCGCGATATGGTGTGCCGTTTGAAATTCATACATTTGAGCAGGGGGAACATGGCGGCGCTTTATTTAACGGAAAGGATCCGGAGGCGCCATTCGTTGAACATACGTCAAAATGGGCGGAAATTGCGGCAGACTGGCTGAAAATGAGAGATTTTATATAAGATAGAACAGACAGGAAAGAGAGGGAACTATGAGAATTATTACTCCGCTTGACGGTCAGCAGCTGACTGATATAGCATTGCATTTTGTGTGGGAGCCGGATGAAGAGGCAGACAGATATCAGATTGAATTTTCAGAGACAGAATCCTTTGAAAAGCCCTTGAAGATCGAGGTTTTGAGAAATAAAAGCTGTGAGGTGGATTACTATCTGCCGCAGACGGATGAAGAGCTTATCGGCGCGGGAGACTGGTATGTGAGGATCCTTTCTGACAGGGGCAGGAAAACGCAGACGATCAGGCTTTTCGTGAATGAAGAGCATTCCAGGGCTCCTTTAAAAACGGAAATTTCTCCGGAACACCCGTATTTCACGATTTTTGACTATTCTGAGCATCGTTATGGAGCGACGTATGAGATTCTTCCGGATGATCTGAAGCCCTATGCCGCAATCAGCACGGGAGGAGCATATCGTGTAAGAACCGCACGGCTTGCGGACAGCTTTTTAGATAATGACAGAAAAGGATATCCGTGGCATATGGGCTCCTGTGGTCCCAAGGAAGTGAGTAAAGGGAAATATGTGGTTACGCCGCTTTCCGTAATCGAATATGTGATGCAGAATGCTGCAAATCTGAAAAGCGTCGGCGCGCTGGAAATTTATATGGGCGTGAGGAAGCCGGATGACTGGCATATTCCTTATATTAACCGGCTGATCAGGCTGTGCGGAAAGTACGGACTGCCGTTTCTGTATACGGACGGAAATCGGAATGATATTGACTTCCCGGCTGTCATCAAAAGAGAGGATTATATGGAAACGATCCGTTCTTATTCGGATTACGTTGTTCTCTCTTATAAACAGAATCATGCAAACGCATCCTATACCTGCTATGGTTCCATCCTGGGAGCGTGGAAGGAGGGAGCTGTAAAAAGAGTCGGCCTGCAGGCAGAAAACTGGTATTGGAATGATGCCGGATTTTGTGATGACGTTGGAAACTATCACGGGTATCTTCAGGGAAATGAGCAGCAGATCCCGGCGGCATTTACCGCGCAGATGCTTCTGGCAGGGGTATCATACGGAGCGACCTATTATTCACTGGAAGGAGAGGGGTGGCTGATCGAAGACCGGGATAACGGCAATTATGAATTGTCGCCGCAGGGAATCGCGTTTCTTTCCATGTTCCGGACTGTTATCGCCAACAGGCTGATTCCGTCCCGGGAAGAGGTCATGAACCAGATACACGCGGTTGTCGCTGCGGACGGTCTTTCCGAGGATTGGGGAGATGCATGGACCGGGGGTGTTTTCCGGAAGGTATTCCAGAACCTGTACGATATCCGTCATACGAAAGAATTATTCCCGAAGCAGACAAGGTATTTTTATCTGCCGTTTATGACGGACAGGGAGGAGGCGTTTTCTGACCTTGTTAAAATAGATGCCTCGGCTGTCAGGGAACCGGATGATGTGAACCGTATTCTCGATCCGTTATATCCGAAATGGTTTGAGGGAGACGCCTATGTAACGCACAGCGACCGCGTCTACATTATTATGAACAGCAATGAGAATACCGATCTGCCTCAGACCTTTGCTGTCGATATCCTTTCCCGTGACGAATGTAAAGCTCCGGTCATAAAAGCGGAGGGAAGTCTTGGATTATGGCAGTATCTGATCATTTTCTCCCAGGAGGGGAAAACCCGGATCCATGCAAATGCGCCTGAGGGAAAGAGCTTCAGGGTGTTCCTTACGACGGAAAACGGGAAAATGCCTTTTATCAATATACGCGGCGAAGGCGTAAGTTTTAAGTGGGATGTAACAGGAAAAAGGGTGGAAATGACGCTGGAGGGGTCAAACCTGCCAATAGACGCGGAGCTGGCTGAGAAAGAGGAAGAGAACAGCCTGCCGCTGCCGATCAGGAACCCTGATGATAAAGCGGTATATCTGACGGACATGCCCGTTTGCGGCCTGACCGCCGCAGATAAAGGAATGCCGGCCTTCGATCATTGCGCAAACGAGAAGTATGGGATCCTTCCCATTGCGATGAACAGCATCCGTTACCGCCGCGGTGTCAGTATGCCGAGGCAGACTTCCGTTTCGTGGAAGCTGGGGAAGAAATACCACGGACTTTCTGCAACGACAGGCTTTGACATAGACTGCTGGATGCCGATCATTGTGGACCGTCTTCATATTGTGTGGGACAGATACGTTAAGGAGATTTCATTTTATCTGAAAATATGGGGAGATGGAAGGCTGCTCTACGAATCGGCGGAGCTGAAAAACACCAGCTATCGGGAACGCATTGACATAGATGTGACGGACGTTGATATTCTGACTTTTGAGGTGAATGGAGATATCTTTACGAAACCGCTGGTCGGAGCGGTTACCGGAAGCGCGGAAGAATTCCTTTTTGATGTGTCCGGCATGAAGGAAGAGGAACGACCGGGCATTGAGGTTTATCTCGACTGCGGAAATCCGATTTTAAGCTGATGTTATTCATTTATACGAATATGCGAAAGTGACAGTGTTATGAGAGAAGAAAAACTGTTTCATGATTCATGGCTTTTCTGCCTGGGTGATGAAGAAAAAATGGCGGGGGAGGAATACGATGACAGCGGCTGGGAGAAGGTTATGCTTCCGCATGACTGGAGTATACGGATTCCTCTTTCGGAAAAAATGCCGTCCGGGGCAGGCGGAGGATATGCCGCCTGCGGGATCGGATGGTACAGAAAGCATTTTGATCTTGATCCTATAGACAGGCAGGCCGTATACAGCTTCTATTTTGAAGGCGTCTACATGGATTGTACGATCTATTTAAATGGGGAGCGGACAGGCGCGCATGGGTACGGCTACGGGAGCTTTTATGTGGACGTTACAGGGAAGCTGAGAGAGAAAGATAATATCGTTGCAGTGAGGGTGAATAATTCTGCCCAGCCAAATTCCAGATGGTATACCGGCTCGGGAATTTACAGAAACGTATATCTGGTAAAAAAAGGGCCGGTCCATTTTGGAAACTTTGGGATCCGCTGCGCAACGAACGGAATTTTCCCGGAGATCAAAGCGGCAAATCTCCAGATCAGGAGTATGGTGGAGAACAGCACGGAAAAGCAGAAGCAGGCCGGTGTGCTTCATAAGCTGTACGATAGATCGGGAGAGCTGATATTCTCTGCCGGAACTGCCGTCTCACTGGAAGCCGGTGAACAGACAGATACCATGTGCAGACCGCAGGTGGAGAATCCGCATCTTTGGACGCCGCGGGATCCTTATCTCTATACGCTGGAAAGCTTCTGCCTTCTGGATGGAGAAATCGTTGATCAGGTAAAAACACAGATCGGGATCCGTACTGCTGCTTTTGATGCGGATGAGGGCTTTATGCTGAATGGTAAGCCGGTTAAGATCAAAGGCGTCTGCCTGCATCATGACTGCGGAATAACAGGAGCGGTAGGAACACGAGAGCTTTGGGAAAGGCGTCTTCGCATGCTGAAGGATATGGGCTGTAACGGGATCAGAATGTCCCATAATCCTCCGGCCCCTGTATTGCTGGATTTATGTGATGAGATGGGCTTTCTGGTCATGGATGAGATTTATGATGAATGGATGCTGTCCAAAAATAAAAATGAAAATTACTATTCAGAATCCATGGCTTTTGGAGCGAGTCAGTTTTTCATCCGTGACAGCAGAAAAGAGCTTACAGCGATGATACGGCGTGATTATAATCACCCCAGCATTATTCTGTGGTCAATCGGCAACGAAATCCCCGAACAGTCCTCTGTGGACGGAAGCAGGATCGCTTCCTTTCTGCAGGAGATCTGTCACGAAGAGGATACGACCAGAATGGTTACATGTGCCTGCGATAATATTATGGCATATCCGGATATACGGACCAAAAGAGAGTTTGAAGAAGTGCTGGATGTGGTTGGATACAATTATGTAGGCAGATGGAGGGAACGGGCGGAAACCTTTTATGATGAGGACAGAAGACTGTATCCGAAAAGGAGATTTATCGGGACAGAAAATCCCGGAGCAGGGGGAATACGGGGAGATTATCAGACAAGAGGCGGAATGACCGGGGATTATCGTACAGTGATGATTTCCCATGAGCTGCTGTGGAGATATGAAGCGAGCAGGAATTTTGTCGCGGGTGATTTTGTCTGGACGGGAATAGATTATCTGGGGGAGGCAGAATGGCCGCGCAGAGGCGCTGATTTTGGCGCTATTGATACAGCCGGCTTTAAAAAGGATACTTTTTATTATTACCGTTCCATATGGAATCAGGACGATATCACGCTGCATCTGCTGCCGCACTGGAATTTTCAAGGAGAAGAGGGGCACTATAAGACGGTGATCGCCTATACCAACTGCCAATATGTGACGCTGTATCTGAATGATCGTCTGATAGGGACAAAGGGATATTATGAGTATCCCAGATTTGGTGCAGTAAGATCCTGGACGGATGGGAGGGAGAAAAATCCGACGACAAATGATCTTCATTTGGCGTGGGATGTACTCTATGAGCCTGGGGTGCTTCGGGCAGAAGGCTTCGTGGATGGCAGACTGGCGGCGGAAGCTGTTGTGGAAACGACAGAGCGGCCGGTCCGTCTCATTGCAAAAGCCTATAAGGATACGATTCGCATAGGGGAGATCGCCCAGATCGAGCTGTATATGGAGGACAAAAACGGGCGGCGTGTGCCTGACGCAGAGCCGGTGATCGCCTGCGAGATTTCCGGAGAAGGGGAGTATCTTGGCATGGACGGCGGAAATATGCTCGATCTGAATATGTTCCGGGAAAAACAAAGAAGAATGTTTGCCGGCGCGTTGCTCTGTGAAGCTCGGGGGATGAAGAAAGGTAAGATTAATTTGCGTTTTATTGCAGACCAGGAGATGGAAGCGGAAATAGAAATTAGGGTGACAGAATAAGTGAAGTGCCTTTATGAAAACCGGAGATCAGTATGACAGAAAAATATACGGCTCATCAGCTTGCAAAAGAATTGGGGGTGGCGGATTCCACGGTTTCCAGAGCACTGAGCGGCAAGGGAAGGGTGGGTGAGGAATTAAGTGAAAGAATTATGGACATGGCGAAAGAGCGCGGCCTGGTTTCAAAACCGAAGGCACAGAAAAACACCGGGAATATCGGGATCGTTCTGCCGCAGGATGCCTGGGACGGGGCTGCCTTTTTTATGGAGTGCATGGAAGGCATTGTAAATTCTCTGGTGACACATGGATATGATACCTTGATCTGCATGGCTGCTGAAAATGATATCAAGCCTTTGAGAAGGATGGTGGAATCTCAGAAGGCGGACGCATATATATTGCTGCGTGCGCTGGAAAACGATAAGCAGATACGATATTTGACCTCTATGGGGAAAAAGTGTATATTAGTCGGGAGCTGCGATATGGATGTGACCCAGATTGATACAAACCACGTGGTATCAGGAAGAGATCTGACCATGCATCTTCTGATGCATGGAATGAAAAAAATTGCTTATGTGGGAGGAAATTCAGTCCATATGGTAAATCAGGCGAGACTGAAGGGATTCCTGGAAGCGCATGAAAGATTGCGGACAGGCTGTGAAAAAAAGCTGATTTTTCAGGATGTTACGACAGTTGAGCAGATACAATATGCGGAAGAAAGGATCATGGCAGGAAATGCGGACTGTATCATATGCGGTGATGATCTGATCTGCATGCGGGTTCTGCAGGCGCTCACTTTGAACGGAATCCATGTTCCCGCAGACATATCGGTCGCATCGCTGAATAACGGCCCGTTTCTGGATCACTATGTGCCTCAGATCACTTCCGTGGAAATAAACGCCAGGGAATTGGGTATAGCTGCCGGACAGCAGGCGATTAAGATGCTGAAAGGAAAAAGCGACAGCAGCAGGCATTTGTTTGGCTATAATCTGTTATTTCGCGGGTCAACGAAAAACTACAGGCTTTCAGAATGATTGAATCAGTAGGCAGAAAAGTTTTCGGAAAGAAAGCTTGACATTATAGGAAGGGTGAAGGAGTGAAAGAAAATGCTTGCACTCTCCCTGATTTATACGCGCGCCAGGGCGTGCAGATAGGAGCGAAAATGAAAAAGCCCAACATCTGTATTTTTATGACAGATCAACAGAGGTATGATACGGTACCGCCGTATCGGCTTTGCGCAATGCCGAATTTGGAACGGTTTTCTGAAGAAGCAACAAATTTTATGCAGAACTATTGCCCGTCTCCTCACTGCTGTCCCTCCAGAGCCAGCTTTTTCTCCGGGCTTTATCCAAGCGAGCATGGAGTATGGAATAATGTGAATGTCGGAAATGCTCTGTCCAGAGGACTGGCAGAGGATGTTAAGCTGTGGAGCGAGGATCTGAAAGAGAACGGTTACAAAATGTTTTTTTCCGGGAAATGGCATGTATCGGCTGAGGAAGGGCCGCAGGACCGCGGATTTGAAACGGTTTTTCCTGTCGATTCCTATACCGGTGTGCAGTCTGCCGCAAGGGAAAGGGTTCCGAAGCTGAATGAATGGGATCCTTACAGGAAGGCGGACAGAAAAGAAAGCGGGAGAAGACAGCCGGGAGAGCTTACCAAGAAGGGGTATCCGGAATACCTGCTTTATGGAAATGCGGAAAATCCCTTCGGAGACGGGGATGTGACAGAATATGCTGTTTCGCTGATCCGGGATAAATTAGGAGAAGAAAAGGATCCCTGGTGCCTGTTTGTCGGGACACTTGGGCCTCATGACCCATATCAGCCTCCGAGAGAGTTTCTGGAATGGTATGAAGATAAAGAAATAGAGCTGCCTTCCAGTTTTCATGACGATCTGACAGACAGGCCGGCGTTATACCGAAGAACCAGGGATATTTTTAAACAGCTTTCCGATGAGGAGTACAGGGACGGAATCCGGCATTACAGAGCGTTCTGTTCCTATGAGGATTTCCTTTTCGGACGGTTGATAAACGCTTTAAAGGAACAGGGGATTTATGACGATACGGTGATCATTTATCTGTCTGACCACGGTGATTATGCGGGAGCGCATGGGTTATGGACAAAAGGACTGCCCTGTTTTCAGGAGGCGTATCATATCCCGCTTCTGATCCATTTGCCGGGACAGAAGAAGAAACGGCAGATATTTGATTTTACCAATCTTACAGATTTGGCTCCCACCATCCTCAAGCTGGCGGGAATATCCTTTGAGAACCGTTTTTCAGGAAGATCCCTGACCGGCTATCTTTCCGGGGAAGACAGCGGAGCGCCGCAGCCTGTACCATATGTATATACGCAGACGAATGGAAATGAGCTGTATGGGATACAGCGCTCCGTGATGAGCAGGGAATGGAAGTATGTATATAATGGCTTTGACTATGATGAATTGTATCATTTGACGGATGACCCGGGAGAGCAGAAAAATCTGATCGCAGACAGCCGCCTTTCGCAGGTTGTCCAAGAGCTTTCAAAGGAGCTGTGGCTGTTTGCCTATCGTCATAAGGATACATGCATAACCCCCTACATTACCGTAGAACTGGCTGAATATGGCCCGGGAATTGCGTTTGGGCCGGAAAAGAAATAAGTTTACGAAAGCTTTTAACAGCGACGGAGAGGACAGATGAGACAGCATATTGATATGAAAAAGGCGGCATCCTTTCAGGGAGCGATGGATTTTTCCAGCCTGTTGGATGCTCCTGCGGGGAAATATGGTCATGTGAAGGTAAGAGACGGACATTTCTATTTTGAAAATGGAAAAAGAATCCGCTTTTTTGGATTTAATTTTCCGGCCCGCTCAAATATGCCTGATCATGAAACGGCTGAAGCGCTGGCAGACAGCCTTGCCGCTTTGGGGGTGAATGTGGTCAGGATTCATGCGGCGGATGCATACCCCGGAGAAAAGGGCTGGTCAACAGACCCGGAATATTCCATCCTGGATTACCGGAAAGGGAGCGGCGGGCTTAACGAAAAAGGGCTGGAACGTCTGGATTACTGGCTGTATCAATTAAAGAAGCGCGGCATTTATCTGCATATTGATCTTCTGGTGGCAAGAAGATTTGAAAAAGAGCAAAATCTGGATTATCCCTACGATCTTTACATGAGTAAATCCTCCAGCCATTTTAATGAGCGGCTGATCGAGCTGCAGGAGCAGTATGCATTGCAGTATCTGACGCATATCAATCGATACACCGGGCTTGCGCTTGCGGAGGACCCGGCTGTAATGACGGTCCAGATATGCAACGAAGACTCTGTTTTTTTCGATTCCCGCCTCGCCAGAAAAGGGCCGGCTGTGCAGGCGTATCAGGATGAGCTGAAGAAGCGGTTTAACTCCTTTTTGCTCGCGAAGTATGGGAACAGGCAAAATTTGATAAAAGCTTGGACGTGGGGGAATAAGACAGAAATAAAAAGCGATCTGGAAGAGGGGGAGGATCCGGAAAAAGGAACGGTTCGCTGCCCTGAGATTGGAAATTATTGTCAGAATGTAAATGATCCATTGTACGAAAAGGTTCAGGAAACGAGGTTGGAATCTCCGGGGCGATATGCCGATTTTACACAATTTGAAATTGCCCTCAATCGGAAATACTACAGAAGGATGATCGGTCTTCTGCGTTCCATACCGGTAAAGGCTCCGATCGCAACGGGCTGTCTTTTGGCGGGAGCGGCGGATATTTATTCGCATCTGGATGCAGAGGTGATGGAAAATAATGCGTATTTTAACCATCCTCTTGGCAGCGATCCAAAATATGAAGGGATCCTTGTGCCTGATCTGAGAGATTATGTCTCGACTGATCCGCTGACAGAAACGTTTCCTGAAATGGAGCATCGCAGCAATATTACGGTGCAGGCAAGCATCGCGGCCGTGGAAAAAAGACCGATGATCCTGAGTGAATGGAATGAATACGGCCTCCAGCTTTTTCATGCTCCGGCTTACTTAATGACGACGGCTTATGCCTGCCTGAATGATTGGGACGGCCTGATCATTTATTGCTACCATACGGACGATCACCTGCGGCCGGAGGCTGCAGACCGGGTGCTTGATCTGATGGACTGCTACAGCGATCCGTCTCTCATGCTTCAATTTGGCGTGCTGTCAAGCATATTCCAGAGAGGATTAATCCGGGTTTCCCCTGTGAGCGCACATCTGGTATACCGGCAGGAGGATTTGCAGCGCCTTCCCTATACCTATCGTATGCCAACTGCTTATCTGCCGCTGGTCATGCGAATGAGAAGCGTCTTTCTGGAGGCCGGAGAAAAGTATGAGGGTGATGCGCAGGTGGCGGTAAGCGCCGGATTTGTGGCCGGGGGTGATTACACCAGGGCGGAGCACGCCATTTTGTACAGACACAGCGATGATCTGGATGCGTATGGGAAAAACAGGATCTCTGCAGAGGAAGCCTCTTTCGGGAAATACAGAGATTCCGGCGGCAGGGTGGAGCTGGAGGATGCAAACTATCACGGAGAGGCTTTTCTGAATGGCAGATATCTGACCATAGATGAGGTCGATAAGCTGACTGAAAAAAATGACTATACGCTTTTCGCCAGGCTAACGGATCACGCCCTGAAGAAGTGGGGGATCCTTTCGGAACGGACCGGGCTGCAGGAGGATGGAGAAATGGTTTCCCAGACAGGAGAGCTTTCGTTTCATCCTCACAGAGGAAGCTTTCGGGTAAATGCGAAGGAAGTGAAAATGTATGCAGGAAGAAACCATGGCAGGATCGAGCTGGGAGAAAATATCTGTGTGAGAGGGAGCAATCGTTCTCTGTTTGCCTGTGCATTTTCTCTGGACAGGAAGGCCCTGGAGGCTTCCGAACATTATCTGATCCTTGTTTTTGGGGAATCTGGACGGGATAAGACCACATATCACCCGGTTGATCCGCAGCTTACGGAGGTTCGGAGAGAAGGGCGAAGATTTATAGAAATTCTGGATGGAGTAATAGAGATCAGAAATTTGGAGGGAAAAAGGATTTATGAGCTTTCGGCAGACGGCAGGAGACAGTCGGTGCTGGCAGAGGCCGGAGAGCATAAGCGAGGGGAAATCCGAATGAAGTCTCCAATTATAGAAATTGCTGCGGTTAACCGAAGATAGATAAAGAAAGGGCCCTGCCAGGCGATTGCAGGGCCTTTTGGCAGCTGATCGAAAATGTTGATCTTTACATAGGGCTTTGAATATAGTAAAAAGAGGATTGCTTTCCGCGCCAGTCCGTGCTATTCTTTTCTTACAGCAGAAGATCAGGAAGTCGGTTCTGCGCCGCTTCCGAAAGATTGATCGTCTGTTCTGGCGTTCAGAGACCGGAAACGACTTTCTGACGCTCATTTCTATTTTTCTTTATTTATATCTAATTATTTCCTGCATCTTTGAAACAGTTTTTGAAAAGGGAAAGGCCATGTCCGAAAAGTGTTCTTATCTTACAGGGCTGAGGAAAGCGTCAAAGAAAGCGTCCGCTTCTTTTTCTC
Source organism: Candidatus Eisenbergiella merdavium (assembly GCA_019119595.1). GTDB lineage: Bacteria > Bacillota > Clostridia > Lachnospirales > Lachnospiraceae > Eisenbergiella > Eisenbergiella merdavium. The sequence continues at coordinate 15,172 of DWWS01000029.1, forward strand.
CGGAACAGGGCTGCTCCCACAAAAAGGAGGGATTGTGAATTTGTTTTATGATTATCCTGTTCTGAATGCTCTATGGAGCTTCAGCCTTGCGGAAGAATCCGAGCTTTTCCGGAAAGAAAGGGAACCGGGAAAGGAATGCCCAGAAGAGGGGCGCTTAAAAGAGGAGCTCTTAAAAGAAGGGAAGACGGATCCGGCGAGGAAAAAGCTGCTGTCCCGGCTTCGGAAGGATCCGGAGGCATATGAGCAGTTTCTTGATCTGCCGCCCCGGCTGCAGGGGGAATTTCTGAGCTTCTGCACGGGACAGAAGGGGGTGAAGATCACGTATGATCCGTTTTTCAAATTTGTCTTTAATCCGGAGCTTCATCCGGAACGGCTGGAGCGCCTGCTTTCAGAGCTGCTGAAGGAAAGGGTAAAGATCCGCCAGCTTCTGCCCCCGGAATCCATTCGTTTCCATGAGGGGATGTCGCTGGTGGTGATGGATATTCTGGTGGAGCTTGCCTCAGGCGCGCTCTGCGATGTGGAAATCCAGAAGGCTCCCTACGCCTTCCCGGGACAGCGCGCGGCCTGCTATTCGTCCGAGCTGGTGGTGCGCCAGTATTCCCGTGCCAGGCGCAGGACGGCGGCAGAAAAAACGCCCTTTTCCTACCGGCAGCTTTCCAGAGTTTATACGATCGTCATTCTGGAAAAGAGCAGCGGTGAATTCTGCCGCTATTCCGACCATTACGTGCACCGTGCGTCACAGGTCTTTGACACGGGCCTTTCCCTGAATCTGCTGCAGGAATATATTTTTATCTCTCTCGATATTTTTCACAATATCGTACATGAGATCAAGGAGGAGCTGGACGCATGGCTCATGTTCCTAAGCTCCGATGAACCCGCTGACATTGCCCGCATCATCGCCGCCTTCCCGGAATTCGCGGAATACTACAGGGATATTGCGGGCTTTCGAGAAAAACCGGAGGAGTTGATCAGTATGTTCAGCAGAATACTTGCGGAAATGGACCGCGACGAATATTTTTGCATGATGGAGGATCTGAAGGAGGACAACAGGAAGCTTTCCGAGCAGGCCCGCGGACTGGAGGACAGAAACCAGAATCTTGAAGACGAGAATCAGAACCTGGAGAACCGTCTGAACAGTCTGATGGAGCAGAGAGACCGCATGGCGGTCCGGTATTATCAGGAAACCGGGAACGCAGAGGAGATCGCCGGACTGCTCGGGATGTCAAAGGAGGAGCTTCAGGCAGTTTTGGGAACCGGGGAAGAAGGCTGAAGGAAGCAGAGAGACGAAAAGTTACAGTTCACTCCGCGCCATTCGCAAAGCCGCGCTTACGCGCTTTCCGCTGCTCCGCAGCTCCCTTTGCTCATAAACGGGCGCTCCCTTCGTCCGCTCAGAGCCAGTCATCTGTTCGTGCAAGCACGACATCTGCCTGGTTCTGGCGGACGAGTGAACTGTGACAGCGAAAAAAGCGAATCGACACGGGCTGCGACAAACCTCTTGTCATGAAGAAATGAATCTGCTATAATTTTAACGATTTCGGAAAAGCCTGTTTTTTCCGGAAAAACCGCCTGCGTAGAAGCGCAGCGCGGCAGATACAGACATTCAGACTTCAAACAAAGAAAAAGGAGATGTCAAAATGAGAGGAAACATTGTAGTTGGACAGTCCGGCGGACCGACCGCTGTCATCAACTCTTCTGTTGCCGGCGTATACGCGGCGGCCAAGAAGCTTGGCGTAAAGAAAATTTATGGTATGGTACACGGAATTCAGGGCTTCCTGCAGGACAACCTGATCGACCTGGGAGAGTACCTGGACGACGAGACCGGAATCGAGCTTCTGAAGAGAACCCCTTCCGCATTCCTCGGCTCCTGCCGTTTCAAAATGCCCAAGATCGAAGGACATGAGGATGTGTATGAGAAGGTTTTCGAGATCATGGAAAAGCATGATATCGAGTGCCTGTTCTACGCGGGCGGAAACGATTCCATGGATACGGTGAAGATGCTGTCCGATTATGCGGCAGCTCACAATAAGCCGCAGCGCTTCATGGGCGTTCCCAAGACCATCGACAACGATCTGCCTGTGACCGATCACTGCCCCGGCTATGGTTCCGCGGCGAAATATATCGCGACCAGCATGAAGGAGATCATCCGTGACAACGAGTCCTTCGGCGTGGAGAAGCCCACCGTCTGCATCGTGGAGATCATGGGACGCCATGCAGGATGGCTGACCGCTGCTGCAGCTTTAAGCCGCGGCGACGACTGCTCCGGCCCGGATGCGATCTATCTGCCGGAGGTAACCTTTGACATGGACAAGTTCATGGAGAAGGTGAAGCACCTTGCGGCAACCAAGTCCTCCGTCGTTATCGCGGTATCCGAGGGTGTTGCTCTGGCAGACGGACGTTTCGTATGCGAGCTTGGCAATGCTTCCGATTTCGTGGATGCCTTCGGCCATAAGCAGCTTTCCGGCTGCGCTGCGACGCTGGCGAACAAGGTGGCTGCAGAGACCGGCCTGAAGACCCGTGCGGTGGAATTCTCTACCCTGCAGCGTGCGGCTACGCACCTGGCTTCCCTGACCGATATCAATGAGGCATTCCAGGTTGGCTACGATGCGGTGAAGGCTGCCGAGGAAGGCAAGACCGGCATGATGATCACTCTGGACAGAAACGGCGACGACCCGTATCAGTGCGGCACCAGCGCTTATGATATCCACGCCATCGCAAACGTGGAAAGACCGGTTCCGGCCGAGTGGATCACCGAGGACGGCTGCGATGTGAACGAGGGCTATATCAAATACGCGAGACCGCTCATCATGGGCGAGCTTCAGCCTCTGTTCATCAACGGCGTTCCCCGCCATCTGGTGAGAAAATAAGAATACAGCTTCCGCGGGATGTCCGGTATCCGGATGTCCCGTTTTTTTTTTATGTACAGGAAATCCGTATTTTACAGGAGGAAAAAAGAAACAGGCCATTTCGGATAATGGGCCGGTATGGAGTCTGGTACGGCGAAAACAGGGCAGGCCGGGCGGTTTATAGTCTTTTTATTCGAAGAACACAGAATGTTCACAAAACGGGTCTACAATAAAATCATCAACGGAAGAACACCGGCTGTTATGACAAAAATCCCGGGTATGCCAGAGGAGCGGGCGGCTTCCTAAATACATACAGGAGGCACGACTATGAACGATCAGAAGGAAGAAGCAAAAATCGCGAAATTTGCGGAGAAGAAAAAATCAGGCCCTATCATCAAGATCATGGAGAAGGCGGACAGTGAGGTGCTGATCGCTGCGCTGAAGGCTCTTTCCGGAATCGGGGACGAGGATTCGGCAAATAAGATCACCCATTATCTGGATCATCCGGATGCCGGAGTGAGGGTGGCGGCCTGTCAGGCAGCGCTCGTCATCGATACGGATTATATGAAGACCAGGGTCAGACATCAGCTTGCCGTAGAGCAGGACACGGATGCCAAAAAGCAGATCCAGGAGGCTCTGAATCAGGCAAAGGAGACCAGAATGTAAGAACCGGAAGAACATTTTTTTCGCCGCCGCAAAGGGAAAACATTTTGCGGCGGCACTTTTTATCCCTCTTTTCGATTCATCCGTTTTTCTTAAGGATTCGTTCCTTGACAAAAGAGGAGGATGATAGTATGCTGGCTCTATGGGAAAACGTTTTCCAACGGTTCCCATGCGTTTCCCGGATGCAGAAAACCGCCGGGACGGCGGTAAGGGAATGGAGGTAACAATGTCGTCCATAAAGGATGTTGCCCGGAGAGCCGGGGTGGCGATCTCCACGGTATCCAAGGTGCTCAACGGTTATCCGAACGTCAGTGAGGAAACAAGAGAGCGGGTGAACGAGGCCGTGAGAGAGCTGAATTTCACACCGAATCCGATCGCCTCCGCGCTGTCCTCGAAGAAGGCGGGAAGGGTGGCCCTTCTGATCAATCTGGATACGAAAACGCAGACGGTCGATGAGATCAATATGCAGTATCTGTCCGGCGCCATCAACAGGGCGGTGGAAAAAAGACTGGATGTGAGAACCCTGTTTTTTTCCATGCTGAGGGACCGGAGCGCGGAGGAGATCGAGGATTATTTCCGCTCCCAGAGCATTGAAGGCGTGATCATCTACGGAATGGGAATGCAGGACGTGGTGCTTCAAAGGCTGATCGGGGAAAGGCGGTTTAAGATCGTTGTGGTGGACGCGCCGATCGTCAACGAAACCACATCCTCCATCCAGGTGAATCATGAGCAGGCGCAGTATGAGGTAGCCAAAAGGACCGTTCTGGAAAACGGAGGGAAGAGCGTTCTCTATCTTTCCGGACGGGCGGACGGATATGTGACCGGAGAGAGGCTTTTGGGAATACAGCGGCTTGCGCGGGAAGAAAAGCTGTCCCTTCTGATAAAAAGAGGAGATTTCAGCGAAAAAAAGGCGAGAGAGCTGACCTTTCAGTATGGATCGGATGCGGATGTGATCGTATGCGCGTCGGATCTGATGGCGATCGGAGCCATGCGGGCGCTGCAGGAGATGGACATTTTCAGGCCGGTCTGCGGCTTTGACGGCATCACGCTGATGGGCTACGCGGGCATGCAGATGTACACGGTGAAGCAGGATTTTTACCGGATCTCCCGGAAGGCGATGGATGAGATGGGAAGGCTCCTGGAAGGAGGCGCAGGAAGGCGCGTGGTGCTGGACCATCAGATCATAAGAATGCAGTATCAGGATGTGATTTCCTGAGTTTTTATCTGATTTCGGAGGCTGTGTCCGCGCGGTACGCACAGTCTCCCGGCGAAGGAAGCCGCGCAGAAACGGAGAACGAAAATGACAGTTATGGACACTCTTCAGAGAGAGATCCTGGAAATGAAAATGGAACAGGAAATGATCAGCCTTGCTGAAAAGTCTTTCGGGAAAGGACTGGAGGAATGTACCGACCGGGAGCTTTATCATGTGATCCTGAAGCTGGTCAAGGGCATGATGGAGGCGACGATCCCCATTGACGGGAAGAAGAAGGTTTACTATATTTCCGCGGAGTTTCTGATCGGAAAGCTCCTTTCCAACAACCTGATCAATCTGGGGATCTATGATAAGGTGGATTCTATTTTGAAGGCTCATGGGAAGGATATGGCGAGGATTGAGGACGCGGAGCCGGAGCCGTCTTTGGGCAACGGCGGGCTGGGAAGGCTGGCCGCCTGCTTCATGGATTCCATCGCAACGCTTGGACTTCCCGGAGAGGGAATCGGGCTGAATTATCATTTCGGCCTGTTTCATCAGAAATTCAGGGACGGACTGCAGACCGCCGAAAAGGACGCCTGGATCGAGCCGGAATCCTGGCTGACCAAGACGGGCACCACCTTCGACGTGTTTTTCGGAGATCATAAGGTGACCTCCCGTCTCTATGACGTGGATGTGATCGGCTATGACAGCGGCGTGAACAAGCTGCGCCTTTTTGATCTGGAAACGGTGGACGAGGGGCTGGTGAAGAAAGGGATCACCTTTGACAAGACGGCGGTGGATAAGAACCTGACCCTGTTCCTCTATCCGGACGATTCCGATGAGGCGGGAAATCTGCTGCGCATCTATCAGCAGTATTTCATGGTGAGCAATGCGGCGCAGCTCATCCTGAAGGAGATGAAGGAAAAGCACAACGACCTGCGCCATCTGGATGAGTTTGCGGTGATCCAGATCAATGACACTCATCCGTCCATGATCATTCCGGAGCTGATCCGGATCCTGGTGGAGGATAAGGCGTTTAGCATGGATGAGGCCATTGGCGTGGTGAGCCGTACCTGTGCCTATACCAATCATACCATTCTGGCGGAGGCGCTGGAGAAGTGGCCCCTTTCCTATCTGGAAAAGGCGGTGCCCCAGCTTGTGCCCATCATCCTGGAGCTGGACAGAAGGGTGAAGGAAAAGTACAGCGATCCGGCCGTGTACATCATCGATGAAAAGGACCGCGTCCACATGGCCCATATGGATATCCATTACGGCTTTTCCGTGAACGGCGTTGCGGCGATCCATACACAGATCCTGAAGGAAACGGAGCTGCATCCGTTCTATGAGATCTATCCGGAGAAATTCAACAACAAGACCAACGGCATTACCTTCCGCAGATGGCTCCTTTCCTGCAACAGGCCGCTGGCGGAGCTGATCACGGAGACCATCGGGGACGGCTTCCACAAGCACGCGCAGGAGCTGGAGAAGCTGCTGGAATTTCAGGACGATGAGGAATTCCTGGAGAAGCTCTGGCAGATCAAGAAGGAAAATAAGAGAAAGCTCGCCGCTTACATTCAGGAAAAGGAAGGCGTTTCCATTGATCCGGATTCCATTTTTGACATCCAGATCAAGCGGCTGCATGAGTACAAGCGCCAGCAGATGAACGCTCTGTATATCATCCACAAGTATCTGGAGATCCGTGCCGGAAAGAAGCCGTCCACGCCGATCACCTGCATTTTCGGAGCGAAGGCGGCGCCCGCCTATGTGATCGCGCAGGATATCATCCATCTGATCCTGGTGCTGCAGCAGATCGTCAACAACGATCCGCTGGTGAGCCCCTGGCTGAAGGTGGTGATGGTGGAAAACTATAACGTGAGCTATGCGCAGATGCTGATCCCCGCCTGCGATATTTCCGAGCAGATCTCCCTGGCCTCCAAGGAGGCGTCCGGAACGGGCAACATGAAGTTTATGGCGAACGGCGCGGTCACGCTGGGAACGGCGGACGGAGCGAACGTGGAGATCCATGATCTGGTGGGAGATGACAACATCTATATCTTCGGAAAGGATTCTGAGACGGTCATCGGGCATTACGCGAAAGCGGATTACGTTTCCAGAGAGCTTTATGAAAAGAGCCCCGTGATTCAAGAAGCGGTGGACTTCATCGTCGGAAAGGAAGCCCTTGCCTGCGGCCATAAGGAAAATCTGGAGCGGCTTCATAAGGAGCTCCTGAACAAGGACTGGTTCATGACCCTTCTGGATCTGGAGGAATATATCGCGGTGAAGGACCGCATGCTGGAGGATTACAGAGACGAGGAAAAATGGAAGCGGATGATGCTCACAAACATCGCAAAGTCCGGATTCTTTTCTTCCGACCGGACGATAAGGGAGTACAACGAGGATATCTGGAAGCTGTCCTGACGGACAGCAGGAAAAGGGTTGGGCAAAATGGATTATCATGATTGGAGCGAGCTTGGCAGCGACATCCGCCGGATGGTGGACGATGCCGTCAATTCAGGGGATTTCCGGCGGCTGGATGAAAACATCCGCCGCACGGTGACGGACGGGCTGGAAAATCTGGGAGACAGCCTGAGAAAGGGCATGGAGAGCATTACGGGAGAAGGGCAGGGAAAGAGCGCGTCCTCCCAAAACGGTCCGGGCGGGCAGAACACAGGCGGATGGCGTGCGGATGGGCGCTCCCCCCGGGCAGGAAGGGAGGCAACGTCCCGGTCAACGGGCCGAAACGGGCAGCCTCAGCCCACGGGATGGAACAGACAGCAGCGGCCCGCGGACGGGAACGGACAGCCGCAGTCTGCCGGCTGGAGCGCGCAGCCAGCGAGCCGGAAGACAGGCGTTTTTGGAAACCAGAGCCCGCTGTTTGCCAGGACCTTCGGCGCGCGGGCCGGTGGGATGGCGCTTCTTGCCGTGGGCTGTACGGTGGCGGGGGGCAGTCTGATCGCGATTCTTATTTTTCTCATCATGTATTTTGCCGGTCTTGCGGGAACGGTCTTTTCCGTGATGGCAGGGATCCTTGCCGTTGCCTTCGCCGCTGCGCTTGTGGCTGTCGGGACAGGAAAGGGCTTTCTGGGAAAAGCGAAGCGGTTTGACCGGTATGTGGAGGCGCTGAAGGGGCGCACCTACTGCAGCATAGAGGAGCTTGCCGCGCATGTGGGAAAATCGCAGCGTTATGTGAAAAACGATCTGCAGAAAATGATATCCTCCCGCTGGTTCCGGCAGGGGCATCTGGATCGGAAGGAGACCTGTCTGATCGTAAGCGAGGAGACCTACAGACAGTATCAGGAAAGCGAGAAGCAGCTTGAGCTGCGCCGTAAGGAAGAGCAGGAGCGGGCGAAAAAGACCCGCGAGGAAAACGAAGGGCTGTCCGAGGAGGTCAGAAAAATGATGGAGGCCGGGAATGCCTACATCGAAAAGATCAAGCGCAGCAACGACGCGATTCCGGGAGAGGAAATTTCCAATAAGATTTCCCGCATGCAGATCATCGTGGAGCGTATTTTTGAACGGGTAAGGGAGTATCCGGACTGTGCGGACGAGCTTCGCAGGTTTATGGACTATTATCTGCCCACCACGGTGAAGCTGCTGGACGCCTATGAGGAGCTGGACAGACAGCCCGTGCAGGGGGAAAACATCCGCAACGGAAAGCTGGAGATCGAGAAAACGCTGGACACGCTGAACCTGGCCTTTGAAAAGCTGCTGGACAGCCTGTTTGAGGATACGGCCTGGGACGTGGCGACGGATATTTCCGTCCTGCAGACCATGCTTGCGCAGGAAGGGCTGACGGAGCAGAAGCTGAAGGCGGACAAATAGAGAGGACGGCGTGAGCCTTCGGGCCGCGCGGGATAAAAGCGCGAAAGCGCTTTGGAATGGAGGAAAATATGAGCGATGCATTTAAAGATTTTTCCGCAATACCCACACCTACGCTGACTTTGGAGCCCGCGCTGGAGGAGGCGCCCGCGGCTCCCGCTCCGGCAGAGAAAGCCGAAGCGCAGGAATGGGACGACAGCATCCTGAGCGACGAGGAACGGAGGATGGTGGATGAATTTTCCGGGCAGATCGACCTGAGAAATTCCAACCTGATCCTGCAGTATGGCGCCGGGGCGCAGAAAAAGATGGCGGATTTCTCTGAGAAGGCGCTGGAAAGCGTGCAGACTCAGGATCTGGGCGAGGTGGGAGAGCTCCTTGGCAGCGTGGTGACGGAGCTGAAAAGCTTCGATGCGGAGGAGGAGCGCGGGATCCTCGGATTTTTCAAAAAGAGCGCGAATAAGATTACCGCGATGAAAGCGAAGTACGCCAAGGCAGAGGCGAATGTGAACCGGATCTGCCAGGTATTGGAGGGACATCAGGTTCAGCTTATGAAGGATTCCGCCATGCTGGATAAAATGTACGAGCTGAACAAGACCTATTTCAAGGAGCTTTCCATGTATATCCTTGCGGGGAAAAAGAAGCTGCAGGAGGTGCGGGAGGGGGAGCTTAAACGCATTTCCCAGAGAGCGCAGACAAGCGGCCTTCCGGAGGACGCACAGGAGGCAAGGGATCTGGACGCTATGTGCAACCGGTTTGAAAAGAAGCTTCACGATCTGGAGCTGACCCGCATGATCTCCATTCAGACGGCTCCTCAGATCCGTCTGGTGCAGAACAATGATACGATGATGGTGGAGAAGATCCAGTCCACGCTGGTGAACACCATCCCGCTCTGGAAAAGCCAGATGGTGCTGGCTCTCGGCGTGGAGCATTCCACTCAGGCCGCGGCCGCCCAGCGGCAGGTGACGGATATGACCAACGAGCTTCTGCGGAAAAACGCCGCAGCGCTAAAGACTGCCACCATTGAGACCGCCAGGGAATCCGAACGCGGCATCGTGGATATGGAAACCCTGAAGGCCACCAACGAATCCCTGATCTCCACGCTGGACGAGGTGATGCGCATCCAGCAGGAGGGCAGGCAGAAGCGCATGGAGGCAGAGGCGGAAATGGGCCGCATGGAGAACGAGCTGAAGGCGAAGCTGCTGCAGATCAGCGGCTGAAAAAGTTCGGCCGCTGACGCATGCTCAGCCCCGGCTGATGCGTCCTCAGCTTTGGGCTAAGCAGTCCTCAGCCAAAGCTGATGTGTTCTCAGCTAAAGCTGATATGTCCTCAGCTAAAGCTGAGGACTGAATTGTGGTAGGCGGGATCCATGGTCACGTCGTCCAGAAACCAGTCGGGTGCCTGGAATTCCTGCGCGGCTTCCAGGCTGGGAAACTCCACCTCTGCGATGACGAGGGGCGCGAGGCTTCCGAGAAAGACGTCAAGCTCGATGGTGTAGGGACCGCAGGGAAGCAGATAGCGGCGCTTGGTGATGACGCGCCCGTCCGCCTTTTGGATCAGATGCAGATAGGCCTCTTCGGTCAGCGGAAGGTTGTATTCCTCTCTGGCCAGGAGGCCTTTTCCTTTATAGGTAAGATAGAAGTCTTTTTCGTCCCCCTCAACCCTGCGTACTCGCACCACCGGGTCCCTGTTCAGATAGCCCTGCTCGATCAGACGGACGGGATACTGCTCCAGGTTTTCCGGAAGCGTTTTTATTGTAAATTTTCGTTCAATCTCCATTTCCTTTTTCCTTTCCTGTCAATAAATGGCGGCCGGCAGGCCGGCATCTCCGGTGACTTCCCGCCGAAGCGCTTTTGCGCGGAGGCACACGGAAAAACACGTATGCGCTTCTTTGCTGCAAGCCTATTATACCGCCGGGGGAAGGGGCTGTCATTCACATTTTTTTAATAAAAAACTACGCTTTTATTCATTGGATGAAAAAGGGGATTCTGCTATAATAAAAAAGACGGCGCGGCCGGTGCGGAAGCGCTCCGGCGGATGAGCCGTCTGAGAAATCAAGAGAAAAGAGGGTTCGCATATGAGCAGGATCGGTGTTTTTTTTGCAGAAGGGTATGAGGAGATTGAGGCCCTGACTGTGGTGGATCTCGCCAGGAGGGCGGGAATAGAGGTGCGCATGATCTCCGTTGAGGAGAAGGAGGAGGCAAAGGGATCCCACGGCATCTGCGTGCGGATGGACGAAAGGCTTTCAGAGTCGGATTTTTCAAAGCTGGATATGCTGGTGCTTCCTGGCGGAAAGAAGGGAACGGAGGGGCTAGAGAGCTGCGGCGCGCTGATGGAGCGGCTGGATGCGTTCTATGAGGCCGGGAAGCCGGTGGCAGCGATCTGCGCGGCTCCAAGCATTTTCGGACACAGAGGATATCTGAAGGGAAGACGGGCGACCTCCTATCCTTCCTTTGAGGATCAGCTTGCGGGCGCGCAGGTGACGCACGCTCCCGCCGAGACGGACGACAACGTGATCACGGGCCGCGGAATGGGCTGCTCCATTCCCTTTGGGCTGGCGGTCGTGGAATACCTTTTGGGAAAAGAGGAGGCGGAGCGGATCGCGGAGTCCGTGGTCTATACCGGCTGAGGCGGAGCCCGGCTGCAGGCTGGACAGACGGCCTGGAGGAATGCATCAATGCATCAATAAAAAGAAAAACAGGGGTATGACGATGAATCTTTTATTTTTTCTGACGCCAAAGAGTGAAGTGGCGTATGTGGAGGAAAGCGATTCCCTGCGTCAGGTTCTTGAAAAAATGGAATATCATGGCTATACCGCCGTCCCGCTGCTTTCTGCGGACGGCAGATATATAGGAACCATTACGGAAGGGGATGTGCTCTGGAAGCTGAAGAAGGATGGCTTTCCGGACATTCATGAAATGGAAAGCATTTCCGTTATGCAGATCGTGCGGAAAAGGGACAACAAGGCGGTTCACGCGAACGTGGATATGGAGGGCCTTCTGGAGCGGGTCATGCGCCAGAATTTTGTTCCGGTGGTGGACGACGAAAGGATCTTCATCGGGATCGTGACCAGAAAGGACGTGATCCTGTATCTGATGAGGGAGCTTCAGAAGAGGCAGGAAAAGGAGAACGCCTGAGGCGGCTGCCCTGAAAACATAAAAAGACCCGGCTGTTTTGACAGCCGGGCCCTTTTTGCGAAAAAGCAGTTATTTCATCTGCTCTTCCTGCTTCTTGATCATTCTGCGTACCATCTCACCGCCGATGGAACCGGCTTCTCTGGAAGTCAGATCGCCGTTATAGCCTTCCTTCAGGTTTACACCCAGCTCGGAAGCAACCTCGGTCTTGAAACGGTCCATAGCAGCCTTCGCTTCAGGTACCTCAACTCTATTAGATCTGCTGGAACTTGCCATTTTGCATTCACCTCCGTAAATTGTGATTCTTTTTCTCTTCGGCGGTTTGTCCGCCGGTTTGTCTGTAAGATAAGCGGGCGGCTCCAACCGTCCTGCCGTCCGCTTATCCTGTGGGGGATCCCGGAGAGCGTATCGGCTTTTGCGTTTGTTTCCGTCGCTTATCTTGGTGTTATTATCTGCGTTTCCGGCCGCTTTATCCGCGCTTTTTCTGGAAATTTTTGTTACGTGGGAAACGGATGCGGAAGGTTTTGTTTGTGAATGAGAGGCAAACGTGGTACAATCCTTTTCGGGATTCAATGAAAAAGTGCGATTTCAATAAAAAAACGATCTATAAGAAGGAGCAGGCCGGAGTGGAACAGCTTGTCAGTATCATCGTACCCGTATATAATGCGGAGGAATATTTAAAACGCTGCGTGGACAGCATTCTGGTACAGGATCATTCGGATTTTGAGCTGATCCTGATGGACGACGGGAGCACGGACGCTTCAGGCGCCATCTGTGACGGATATGCGCAGCAGGATAACAGGGTGCGCGTTGTCCATAAGGAAAATACGGGCGTATCGGACACGCGCAACCGGGCGCTGGACCTGGCGGAGGGCGTTTATATCCAGTTTCTGGACAGCGACGACTGGATCGTGCCGGAGGCGACGCGGCTGCTGGTGCAGGCAATGGAAAAATATGACTGCGACATGGTCATTTCGGATTTTTACCGGGTGGCCGGCGAGCGGCTTGCCAGGAAGGGAGACATTGAGGAAAACCGCGTGCTGACCCGCCAGGAATTTGCTTCCTGCATGATCGAGAATCCGGCGGATTTTTATTACGGCGTGCTTTGGAACAAGCTTTACAAAAGGCAGATCATAGAGGAGCACCGGATCCGTATGGACGTTTCCATAAGCTGGTGCGAGGACTTTCTTTTCAATCTGGAATATATCCGCCACGCATCCTCCTTTTATGCTCTGCAGGTTCCCATCTATTATTATGTGAAGCGTAAGGGAAGCCTGGTGAGCCAGGGAATGAGCATCAGCAACACCATGCGCATGAAGATCAATATCTTCGATTATTATAATGAATTTTATAAGGATGTATACGATCAGGAGGATTATGCCGATATCCGCCTGCAGGTCTACAGCTTTCTGTGGGCCGCAGCGAAGGACGGCGCCGTACCGCCTGCGCCGCTTCCCGGAGGAAGGAAGCTGGGAGAGGAGCGGCTCAGCCTGCGTGAGAAGCAGGTGGAAGGGGAAGGCGTCCTGATGGATCAGTACCGGTACCGCCAGCTTCTGAACTACCAGCTCGACCTTGCCGCGAAGAAAAACCGGCTGACGCCGGATGAAGCCAGGGTGCTTTTTGCCCTGGATCAGTGCGGGGAATTTGAAAGCATGAGGCGCCTTTCCGAGGTGGCGGATCTTCCCGTGACCCGGCTGTTTCTCACCCTGCAGAAGCTGGAGCGGAAAAAGCTGATCGTGACGGCGGAGGATAAGACGCCGGAGGATGAGATGCCAGAGGATAGGATGCCGGAGGAGAAGGCGTTGGCGGAGGAGAAGACAGAGACTGCGGAACCGGATCCGGCGGAGCAAAAGCCGGGAAAAAGCCGGAAAAAGGAAGAAAAGAAAAAAGGGAAAAAGGAACGGAAAAAAACGGCTCAGAAAAGGGCGAAGAAGAAAGGCAGGAGCCAGGAAGAGGAAAAGCGGGAGAAGAACCGGATCCTTCTGCGCCCGGAGGCGGCCCCGGTCTGCGAGGAATTTGGCCTGATGCAGGAGGAGATGAAGGAAATCTGCTTCGCGGGCTTTACGGACGAGGAAAGGGAAGCGGGGGAGGCGCTGATCCGGCGGCTGAATGAGAACATGATCCGGTTTATGGGAAAGGAAGATCCGGCCGGGGAAAAAATCTGAATATAGGTGCAAAGAGGGGGATGCAGCATGGCGGCGCTGCATCCCCTGTTTCCATATTTCAGCTTTTTTTCAGCCTACGCCCCTGGATACGGGAGCCAGGAGAACTTTTCCTGTTCCGCGGTAAACGTTGACCAGCCCTTCTCCGGAGGCAGCAGAGCCGATCAGGGACTTGCCGGAACGCTCCACGGTAAATTCCAGCGTGCCGCTCCAGGCGATCGCCATATTGCCGTCCACCTTCAGAACATCGTTCTGAAGCGTGATCTCGATCAGCTCCTCGCGGGGAGAGTAGGATTCCAGACAGAGAACGCCGTCTCCGGAAACGCCGAGATTGAACAGCCCTTCTCCTCCGGCCACGGCAGAGGATAGATTGGAACGCATGACGGCTTTCTGCTTCAGCGTGGATTCGCAGGCAAGGAAGAGACCGTCGTCCAGAATGATGCTGCCGTTCCAGTCCTTCAGATCCAGAAGAATGATGTGACGGTAGGTAGGTTCAAGAACCAGAATGCCGTCCCCGGTGTATTCGGGTTTGATGGCGGATTCGCCGGTCACCTTACCGCGTACCGCCTTGCCGAACAGGTCTCCCACCCCCTTGATTCCCGTCGTGGCATTTACATTGCCCACTGTCCACTGCATGGCTCCTGCCTGAACCGTGACATGAGATTTTGACAGATCGCATATGACCTGACGCTTTCTGACATTCATGGCATTGCAGAAATAAGCCATCTGCGCGCTGGAGGGCGAAACGCTCAGGTCCCGCTCATATTCCACCACAGTGAACGCTCCCAGAGAAGCGAGGGTGCGGATGTCGTCATTGTCTGTAAAATTGGAAATGTGAAACATAAAGATCCCCCTTCCGGATGTATATTTCTCAGGATATTCGGTATCCTGAGGCCATTATATCAGATCGCAGCGGGTGTGGGAAGGGTGAGAACGTTTCCTGCCAGATAAGCGGCCTCCTCCTCATCGTGCGTGACCAGAAGGACAGTGCGCCCCGAAGTCTTGTGAAAATGAAGGAGAACATAGTCCATGATCTGCTTTCGGGTATCCGTATCCAGGCCCTTGAACGGCTCGTCCAGAAGGAGCAGATCCCAGGGGGCGAGCAGAGCGCGAAGCAGAGCCACTCTGCGGCGCTGGCCGCCGGACAGCTCTCTGACAGGCTGGCAGGCGCAGTCCGAAAGTCCGGTCTGCGAAAGCGCGGAGAGGATTTCCTCACGGGACAGGGCGGTGCCTGTCACCAGCCTGATGTTGGAAACGGGACTTAAATTGGCGCAGAGACGATCCTCCTGGAAGACGGCGGAAAGACGGAGCTCCTCAAGCCCTTCAATCCGGCCGGAGTCGGCGGTCTCAAGCCCCATCAGGATGCGAAGCAGCGTGGTCTTTCCCACGCCGGAGGGAGCCATGACGGCGGTAATCTGCCCCATGGGAATGGAAAAGGAAAGGTCTTTCAAGACGCTTCTGCCATGATAGCTTTTATTCAGATGGCTGATCCGTATGATATCCGACATATTACCTCTTTTTTCGCCGCCTCTGGCGGCATTTAAATCACGAAAGAACGGCTTTGCCGTTCTTTGGCACGAACCGAAGGTCGTGCCGGTCTCTTTTTTCGCCGCCTCTGGCGGCATTTTAATCAGCTCTGCTCCAGTCTTGCCACAAGCCGGTCCACGGCCCAAAGAAAGCATTTTTCAAAGCTGATGCTGAGCACAACAATGACGAGGGTCCAGGCGAAGAGATCGGCAGTCATGAGATAAACCTTGGCCTCATAGAGCCGTTCCCCGATGGAGCCGTCCGGTATGCCGATGACCTCCGCGGCGATCCCTGCCTTCCAGCACAGGCCGAGGGAAAGGGAAAAGGCGGTGCGCAGAAAGGGAAGGAGCTGGGAAAGATAGATATAGCGGATTCGCCTGCCAAGGGGAACCTGAAAGAGCTGCGCCATCTCGAGAAGCTGTCCGTCCATGGAGCGGATGCCGTTGAGCACGTTGGTGTAGACGATGGGGAGCACCATCAGAAAGGAGATCACCACCGACAGGTTCCGGGAAGGGATCCAGATCAGTACCAGAATGATGAAGGAGGCCACGGGAACCGCTTTGAGCGCCGCCATTGCCGGAGCGAGAAGGTCGCTTAAAGGGCGGAAAAAGCCGGCGAGGCAGGCGAGAAGAACCCCGGCCGCGGAGGCGGCGAGAAAGCCGCCGATGATCCGAAGGAAGGAAAAAGCGGCGGCGCTCCAGAACTGTATCGCTTCCGCCGCGTTTCCCCCTCCCGTGACGAGCGCAAAAAGACGGACGAGCACGGCGGCGGGGGACGCCAGAAGGATTTCCTGGCCGATATAAATGCTGAGAAGCTCCCAGGCGAGCAGCCAGACGGCCACCGCCCAAAGGCGGATGCGGCCGCGGCTGCTGCCGGAGGAAGCCGGAGGGCGGAACGCCTGGCGCGGCGTCCGCCTTTTTTGTTTCCTTATTATTTTCATGACGATTTCTTCCTGACCTGAAAACTATCTGATGTAATAGAAGTCATCCGCCGGAAGGGCGCCGCCCACGGAAGCGGGATTCTGCTCAAACAGCACGTTCAGATAGCCGGAAAGCTTTTCCTGCATTTCGCTTCCCTCGATAAAGGTGATGTTGCAGTAGGGAAGAGCCTTCTGCGCAACGGCGGCGGGAACGATGTCATATTTTTCGATGAGGGCCGACGCGTCCTCCACATTGGCGTTGACATACTCTACGGATGCCTGATAGGAATCCAGGAAGGCGTTCACGGCCTCCGGATGCTCCTCGGCAAAGGCGGTGCGAACCACCACGACGCCGGTGAGCAGAGCGCTGGGTGCTTCCGCATCGGCCTGCAGCGCATCCCATTCCTTTGTCAGATCCAGAGCGACGCGGAGATTCTCATTCTGCGTCTGGGCCGTGGTCACAAAGGGCTGGGGCAGCATGGCGATGCCGTCCTCGTCGGAAGCCAGGGCCGCCACACACTCGGAATGCTCGGATTTCCATTCGATGGTCACATCGGCCTCCGGATCGATGCCGTTCTCGGAAAGAATGTAATTCAGGGCATATTCCGGAGTTGAGCCTTTCCCGCTGGCATAGATGGTTCTGCCAGCGAGATCGGAAACGGACTGCACGCTGTCGCCATTCTCCACGATATACAGAACGCCGAGGGTGTTGACCGCGAGCACCTGTACCTGCCCCTCCGTATTGTTGTAAAGAACGGAAGCCAGGTTGGCGGGAACCGCCGCGATATCCGCTCCTCCCTGTACCAGTTTGGGTGTGACCTCATCTGCGGAGGCCGCAATGGTGAAGGTATAGGCGTTTCCGCCCACGGCTCCCGCCTCCGCGCTGTCCATCAGCTGTACCATGCCCATGGCAGTGGGGCCTTTCAGCGCCATCACGTTGACAGGCGTTTCCTCTCCCGACACGGTTTCCGCCTGTGTTTCTGCGGAGGCATCCTCCGCGCTTTCGGCGGGTTCGCTTTCGGAGCTGCTGCCATCTTCCGCATCCGCCGCATTTTCCGTGGAAGCATTCTGCGCCGCCGTGCTTTCGGAAACGGCGGTCTCTGATACGGTGGTTTCTGCTGTGCTTTCCGTATTGTTTTCCGTACCGCTATTTGTGCCGCAGCCTGCCAGCATGGAAACAGAAAGAGCCAGCGCTGCGATCAAAGATAAAGCTTTTTTCATGATTCCTCCTTCTTTGCCGCCGTCAGGCGGCATTTCATTCTAGAAAAGAATGGCGGAGCCATTCTTTGGCGCGACCGGAAGGCTCGTGCCGGCCTCCTTCTTTGCCGCCGTCAGGCGGCATTTCATTCAGCACGAACCGCGTTCGGACACGCCTGTATCCGGGGTGTGTTCTGTCTGGAGCGGCAGCACATCATACGACCTGCATGGCCCTGGCGGTGATTCCCCTGATGCGTCCGAGACGTCCGGAAAGGGCGCTGATGCGTCCGGAGGGAGCGCATACGATGATGGAAATGATGCTGACGGAGCGTTCCCGGTAGGGAACGCCCATGCGGCCGATGATGCAGTCGCCGAATTCATGCAGCAGGCTGTTCACTTCCCCTGCGGCGGCGGTATCACGTACAAATATGCCGATGATGGCGACTCTTTCTTCTTCCATTTCCATGACGACCTCCATTCCGGGCGCGGACGCTCCGGCGTTTTTCTGACAGTGGTTTCCCTGAAAAAGAATCCCGATCACGGGATTCTCCGCCTGCGCGTATAAAAAAACGCTTTCCGGACGTTTCCGAAAAGCGAAAAGGTACAAAGCTATGGCCCTTTCTTTACTTCAGGATTCCTTCGGTCTCAGAAAAAGTGTGTTCCAGGTTATTGACAGGCTGACCAGATGGGAAAAGGAAGGCGCCGGGGCGGTCCCTTCTGCCGTCTGCACAGGCTGTTTTTTATTATATTATAAACAGGGAAAAAAAGCTAGTATTTTTCGGATAATTATGCTATAATCGCTTAATGACTGTAAAAAACACGGAACTCTCCGGCTGGACGGCTGAAAGCTGACAGACAGGGATAATCAGTACGCGTGCCGGAAGCGAAATACAAGGAGGATGCAGTGCAATGAGTTTACAGGTGGAAAAACAGGAAAAGAACATGGCGGTTCTCACGATCGAGGTTCCTGCTGAGGAATTTGAGGCCGCGATTGAGAAGGCATATCAGAAGAACAGGGGAAAGATCCAGATTCCCGGCTTCCGTAAGGGCAAGGTTCCGCGCAAAATGATCGAGCAGATGTACGGAAAGGGATTTTTCTATGAGGACGCGGCGAATTCCCTGATCCCCGACGCCTATGAGAAGGCGCTGGAGGAGTGCGAGGAGACCATCGTTTCCTCCCCGAAGATCGACGTTACCCAGATCGAAGCGGGAAAGCCCTTCATTTTTACGGCAGAGGTGGCTTTAAAGCCTGAGGTTACCCTTGGCGCTTATAAGGGTGTTGAGGTGCCTAAGACCGACGTTACGGTTACCGACGAAGAGGTGGATGCTGACCTGAACCAGCAGAGAGAGAACAATTCCAGAATGGTTACGGTGGACAGAGCCGTAGAGGACGGCGATGTGGCCGTGATCGATTACGAGGGCTTTGTAGACGGCGAGGCGTTTGAAGGCGGAAAGGGCGAGAATTATTCTCTGACGATCGGCTCTCATTCCTTCATCGACACCTTTGAGGAGCAGCTCATCGGAAAGACGGCGGGAGAGGACGTTGAGGTGAACGTGACCTTCCCCGAGGAGTATCATTCCAAAGAGCTTGCCGGAAAGCCCGCCCTGTTCAAGGTGAGCGTCAAGGAGGTTAAGGAGAAGCAGCTTCCCGAGCTGGACGACGAGTTTGCCTCCGAGGTTTCCGATTTTGAGACACTGGCGGAGTACAGAGAGGATATTAAGAAGAAGCTCGCTGAGAAGAAGGAAGACGATGCGAAGAGAGCGAAGGAGGACGCTGCTGTTGAGGCTGCTATCGCCGGCGCGCAGATGGATATTCCGGACGCGATGGTGGAAACCCAGCAGAGACAGATGGTGGATGATTTCGCGCAGAGACTGCAGATGCAGGGCATGAACATGGAGCTGTACTGCCAGTATACGGGACAGACCGTGGATTCCATGCTGGAATCCGTAAAGCCCCAGGCGCTGAAGAGGATCCAGTCCAGGCTTGTGCTTGAGGCTGTTGCGGCAGCGGAAGGACTTGCTGCCAGCGAGGAGGATTTCGAGCAGGAGATCGCCAGAATGGCAGAGTCCTATAAGATGGAAGCGGATAAGGTGAAGGAGATCATGGGCGAGAGCGGAAAGAAGCAGATCATGGAGGATCTTGCGGTTTCCAAGGCGGCCGATTTCCTGAGAGACAACGCCGTGGAAGTGGAGAAGGCTGAGGAAGAATAATGGCAGCCGTTCCGCTTTCGGCACGGCAGGATCCGGAATGCATGAATTGGAGGCATTAATTATATGAGTTTAGTACCTTACGTCATTGAACAGAACAGCCGTGGGGAGCGTTCCTACGATATCTTTTCGAGATTATTAAAGGACAGGATCATTTTCCTGGGAGAGGAAGTGAACGATACGACCGCCAGCCTGGTGGTGGCGCAGCTTCTTTTCCTGGAGGCAGAGGATCCGGAGAAGGATATTCATTTCTATATCAACAGCCCCGGAGGCTCCGTGACGGCGGGAATGGCGATCTATGACACCATGCAGTATGTGAAGTGCGACGTATCTACCATCTGCATCGGCATGGCGGCCAGCATGGGGGCGTTTCTCCTTGCGGGTGGAGCGAAGGGCAAGAGACTTGCGCTTCCCAATGCGGAGATCATGATCCATCAGCCCTCCGGCGGAACGCAGGGACAGGCGACGGAGATTGAGATCACTGCGAAGCATATCCTGCAGACCAAGGAAAAACTTGCAAGAATTCTTGCAGAAAACTGCGGACAGGATTTTGAAGTGGTTCTGGCGGATACGGAAAGAGACAACTGGAAAACCGCAGAGGAGGCGAAGGCCTACGGCCTGATCGATTCCATCGTTTCCTCCAGAAAGGATTCCGCGGAGAAATAAGAGAAGGCTTTGACAAAGGATGGCCCGTATCCGGGCATCCTTTGTCGTTGTGTCTGGGAATATTTTAGAGGTGAAAATGGCAGGTAGAATTTTGGACGACCAGATCCGGTGTTCCTTCTGCAATAAGACGCAGGATCAGGTCAGAAAGCTGATCGCAGGCCCGAACGGCGTATATATCTGCGATGAATGTGTGGAAATCTGCGCTGATATCATAGACGAGGAATATGAGGAGGAAGAGCCGGCAGAGGAGGCGATGGACATCAATCTGCTCAAGCCGGTTCAGATCAGGGAATTTCTGGATGATTATGTGATCGGCCAGGAGGAAGCCAAGAAGGTGCTTTCGGTGGCTGTATACAATCATTATAAGAGGGTGACGGCGCCGAAGGATGAGGACGACGGCGTAGAGCTGCAGAAGAGCAACATCATCATGATCGGGCCCACGGGCTCCGGAAAGACCTATCTGGCGCAGACGCTGGCGAAGATCATCAACGTGCCCTTTGCCATAGCTGACGCCACGACGCTGACGGAAGCGGGCTATGTGGGCGAGGATGTGGAGAACATTCTCCTGAAGCTGATCCAGGCGGCGGACTATGACGTGGAGCGCGCGCAGTACGGTATCGTTTATATTGACGAGATCGACAAGATCACGAAAAAGAGCGAGAACGTCTCCATCACGAGGGACGTGTCCGGTGAGGGCGTACAGCAGGCACTCTTAAAGATCGTGGAGGGAACGGTAGCGAGCGTTCCGCCCCAGGGTGGAAGAAAGCATCCCCATCAGGAGCTGATCCAGATCGATACCTCCAATATCCTGTTCATCTGCGGAGGTGCCTTTGACGGTCTTGAGCATATCGTGGAGAGCCGTCTTGACAGAAAGACCATCGGATTCAATGCGGAGATCGCGGAAAAGAATACTCATGAGATGGGCGAGCTTCTGGCTCAGGTAACTCCCGCGGATCTGGTGAAGTATGGCCTGATCCCCGAATTTGTGGGCCGTGTTCCGGTGATGGTATCGCTGGAGGGGCTGGATAAGGAGGCTATGGTTCGTATTCTCACCGAGCCTAAGAACGCGCAGATCAAGCAGTATCAGAAGCTGTTTTCCTTCGACGACGTGAAGCTGGTCTTTGAGCCGGACGCGGTGGAGGAAATTGCCGAGAAGGCCATGGAGAGAAAGACGGGAGCCAGAGGACTGCGTTCCATACTGGAAAGCGTTCTGATGGATGTGATGTACCGTATTCCTTCCGATGATACAATTGAACAGTGCATCATCACGAAGGAAGCGGTGGATAAGGAAAGTGCGCCCCTGGTCGTCCACAGGGATACCGGCGGACGCAGGGAAGATATGAAGGTAGCAAAGTGACTTTGAGAAACGCCGCCCTTTTGGGCGGCGTTTTAGTCCTGTAGGCGGGCCGGCTGATATGAGCGGAGAGCGGATGCTCCGCGCCGGGCTGACAGAAAGCGGATTTTTCCGCGCGTGCCTCCGCGTAAAACGTTTCTGCATGGAGGAGGATTGAAAAATGTGTTTGATAGCACATTTTTCAATCCGGATTTGTGCCGAAGCGTCACAAATCCCCGGATCGCAACGTAGAAATCGCATACGCGATCTCTACGTGCGTTCCTCAGCGCTAAAGCGCTTCGGAATGGAGGTAAATATGATAAACACAACGAAAGAAAAAGACTGCGTGAGACTGGAAGGCGCGGAGGAATGTACAGTAAGGATGCCGGTGGTCGCACTTCGTGGAATGACGGTTCTGCCCGGACTTGTGATTCATTTTGACCTGAACAGAGGGAAATCGATCCTGGCGGTGGAAAAGGCGATGATGAGCGATCAGAGGCTGTTTCTGGTCACACAGAGAGATGTGGAGGAAGAGGAGCCTGATATCGACGGCGTTTATCAGATGGGCTGTCTGGCGCAGATCAGACAGGTTACCAGACTGCCGGAAAATGTGGTGCGTGTCCTGGTGGAGGGTCAGGAGAGAGGCAGGCTTGCGGGCTTTGCCGAGGAGGGTGCGTTCCTGCTTGGGGATGTGGAGCCTGTGGCGGGGCCTTCCCGTCTGGCGGATTCCCGGCAGGAGGAGGCTTCGGCGGCAGGAACGGAAATCGAGGAGGAGGCCATGATGCGCAGCCTCAAGGAGCTGTTTCTGGAATTTGCCTCCTTTTTCCCCAGAGTGGGACAGTCGGTGAAACGGCGCATTGAGAGCGGCATCAGCCTGGGACGGCTGATGGATGAGATCATCGAAAGCATGCCTGTGGACTATGAGAAAAAGCAGGCGGTGCTTGAAGCGGTGGATCTGGATACCCGCTATCAGGTCCTTGCGGGGATCCTGTATGAGGAGATTGGGGTTGCGAAGGTCAGAACGGAGCTGGCGGAGCAGGTGAAGGCGCGGATGGATAAGAATCAGCGCGATTACATGCTGCGGGAGCAGATGAACTATATCCGTCAGGAGCTGGGGGAGGATACCATCGGCTCCGACGCGGAGCAGTTTGAAGCGGAGCTTGACCGGCTGAAGGCCTCCCGTGAGGTGAAGGAGAAGATCCGAAAGGAGATTAGCCGTTTCAAAAGCCTGGGACAGGGAAGCACGGAGGCTTCCGTGGAAAGAGGCTATCTGGAGACGCTTCTCGAGCTTCCCTGGGACAAGGCGTCGAAGGACAACACGGATCTGAAGCGGGCGCAGAATATTCTGGAAAGAGATCATTACGGCCTGGAGCAGGTGAAGGACAGGATCCTGGAATTCCTTGCGGTGAGAAGTCTGACGAAGCAGGGAGAAAGTCCGATCATCTGTCTGGTCGGCCCGCCAGGAACGGGAAAGACCTCCATTGCCCGCAGTGTGGCGGAGGCGCTGAACAAGAAGTATGTGCGCATCTGCTTGGGCGGTGTGCGGGATGAGGCGGAGATCCGCGGTCACAGAAGAACCTACGTGGGGGCGATGCCGGGACGGATCGTGTCCGGGCTGAAGCAGGCGGGCGTGAAGAACCCGCTCATGCTGCTGGATGAGATCGATAAGGTAAGCAGCGATTACAGAGGGGATACCTCCTCCGCCCTCCTTGAGGTGCTCGACAGTGAGCAGAACAATCATTTCCGGGATCATTATGTGGAAATCCCCATCGATCTTTCCGGCGTCCTGTTCATTGCGACGGCCAATTCCGCGGCGGATATTCCCCGGCCACTTCTGGACCGGATGGAGATCATCGAGGTGACGAGCTATACCGCGAATGAAAAGTTTCATATCGCAAAGGAGCATCTGCTTCCCAAGCAGCTTCAGAAAAATGGATTGGATCACGGGGAGCTTTCCATCAGTGACAGCGCGCTGAGGGAGATCATTCTCTCCTACACCGCGGAGGCGGGCGTGCGCGGCCTGGAGCGCAGGATCGGGGATATCTGCCGCAAGGCGGCGAGACAGATGCTGGAGCAGAAGGAAAAGGCCGGAAAACGAAAAGGGACGGATGGAGAGAAGACTGAGGCCATCCGTGTGACCGGACGGAATCTGGAAAAATATCTGGGAAAGCCGGGCAATTCTTTAGATCGGGCGAATGAAAAGGACGACATCGGCATCGTGCGCGGGCTTGCCTGGACCAGCGTGGGCGGCGTGACCATGCAGGTGGAGGTGAACATGATGCCCGGCAAGGGCGAGATCCGTCTGACGGGACAGCTTGGCGACGTGATGAAGGAATCCGCCATGACGGGCATCAGCTACGTCCGCTCCGTGTCGGCACAGTACGGGATTTCACCGGAGGTGTTCACGGAGAACGATTTTCATTTCCATATCCCGGAAGGAGCGGTGCCAAAGGACGGTCCCTCCGCCGGGATCACCATGGCTGCCGCGCTTCTTTCCGTCCTCACACAGACTCCGGTGCGGGCGGATGTGGCGATGACTGGAGAGATCACCCTGCGGGGACGGGTGCTTCCCATCGGCGGGCTGAAGGAAAAGCTTCTTGCGGCAAAGACCGCAGGGATCAAAACGGTGCTTGTCCCGGAGGACAACCGGAAGGACGTGGAGGAGATTTCCAGGGAGATCAAAAACGGGCTGGAGATCGTTCCCGTCAAAACCATGGAGGAAGTGACCGCGCGGGCGTTTGCCCATGCGGTCGGAGCGTAAAACGTTCCGATAAGGAGGTAACTATGGTCATCAAAAATGTAAATCTGGAAACGGTCTGCGGTATTACCAGCAGTTTCCCGGAAAATACGCTGCCGGAGATCGCGTTCGCCGGAAAAAGCAATGTTGGAAAGTCCTCCCTGATCAACGCGATCATGAACCGAAAATCGCTGGCGAGAACCTCTTCCCAGCCGGGAAAGACCCAGACCATTAATTTTTACAACGTGAACGACGCGTTTTACCTGGTGGATCTGCCCGGATACGGGTAT
Source organism: Candidatus Eisenbergiella merdavium (assembly GCA_019119595.1). Lineage (GTDB taxonomy): Bacteria > Bacillota > Clostridia > Lachnospirales > Lachnospiraceae > Eisenbergiella > Eisenbergiella merdavium. The sequence continues at coordinate 39,859 of DWWS01000029.1, forward strand.
GCGAAGGTGAACGAAGAGGTGAAGGCGAAATGGGGAAAAATGGTGGAGCGCTATCTGAGGCAGTCGAAGCAGCTTCGAGCCGTTTTTCTGCTGATCGATATCCGGCATGAGCCGTCGGCCAACGACAGGCAGATGTATGACTGGATCATCAGTCAGGGGTATCATCCCATCATCATCGCCACCAAGCTGGACAAGCTGAAGCGGAGCCAGGTTCCCTCCGCCCTGAAAACGGTGCGGGAAGGGCTGAAGGCGGAAAAGGGGACGCTCATCCTGCCTTTTTCCGCGCTTACCAAACAGGGACGGGAGGAGATCTACGAGGTGATCGACGGTCTGATCGCCCCCGATGAGGGGGAGGATGCTTCTTTAAACTGACCGGGGCCGAACCCCTGAGAGGGGCGGCGGGGCTGTGAAAGGAGGAAAATCATGCGGCCGGGAATGAGAAAATATGTAAAAGCGGTTCTGAATCTGCTGACAGCGGTGGTGCTTCTGTGTCTGACGGTTTTTCTGCTGCCCAGGCTCCTGCGTTTTTTCATGCCGTTTGTGGTGGGCTGGATCATCGCCATGATCGCCAATCCGCTGGTGCGCCTGTTTGAACAGAAGGTCCGCATCCGGAGAAAGGCGGGCTCCGCCATCGTGATCATCGCGGTGCTGGCGGGAGTGATCCTGATCGGCTATTTCCTGATCTCAAAGCTGACGACGGAGGCGGTGGGGTTCGTTTCCTCCCTTCCCGCGCTCTGGCAGGATGTGGAAAAGGAGCTGGACGAGGTGATGGGAAGTCTTACGGACTTCTATGACCGCTTTCCTAAGGCGCTGAAGGATAGCCTGACGCAGATCGGGGACAATCTGGGAGGCTACATCAGCGGCGCGCTGAACAGTTTGAGCGAGCCCACTGTGACCGCGGTCGGCAATATCGCGAGGAACATCCCCTCCGTCATCGTCAGTACCATCATGTGTCTGCTTTCTTCTTACTTTTTCGTGGCGGAGCGGGAAAATGTCTATGCCTTTTTCCACAGGCATGTGCCGGAGGAGATCCGGAAAAAATTCCGTATCATGTCGTCGGGACTGACCGGAGCGGTGGGCGGCTATTTTGTGGCCCAGTTCAGGATCGAGATCGTGATCTATTTTCTCCTGTTCATCGGCCTTCTGATTCTGCAGGTGGAATATTCCTTCCTGATCGCGTTTCTGATCGCGGTGCTGGATTTTCTGCCCGTTTTCGGTGCGGGCGCCGTTCTGTGGCCCTGGGCGCTGATGGAGGTGCTTGCGGGAAATTACCGCATGGCGCTGGGACTGATGATCATCTGGGGCGTGACGCAGCTTCTGAGACAGATCATCCAGCCCAAATTCGTGGGAGATTCCATCGGCGTTCCCGCCATCCCAACCCTGTTTCTTCTGTTCATCGGCTACCGAATCGGAAGCGTGGCGGGCATGATCCTTGCCGTTCCGGTGGGGATCGTGATCCAGAAGATGTTTGAGGCTGGCCTGTTCGATACGACCATCGACAGCGTGCGTATTCTTCTTTACGGCTTCAATCATTTCCGGAAGCTGGAAAAGGCGGATCTCCCGCCGGAGGATGAGGCGCATAAGGATGAGCCTCAGGAAGATGGGCCGCGGGAGGATGTGTCCCGCTAAGAGGCTCCGCCGGAGCGGCGCACAGACACGGAGGAAAAAAGAAAGACTGAAAAAGGGCTGAAACGGACCTGAAGAAAGGACGGAAAAAGGGAATGAAAAAGGTTGCGGTATTCAATCTGAGGGATTTTGACGAGGCGGAATGGTTTGAGCATTACAGCAAACAGTTCGGCCTTACGATTTCCGGCTGCGCGGACGCGCCTGATCTGGAAAATATCGCACGGGTGACGGAAGGGTGTGAATGCGCGGATATCATCACCTCTCAGATCACCCGGCCGATGATGGAGGAATTCGTCCGCTGCGGCATCCGTTATCTGACCACGCGCACCATCGGCTATGACCACATCGACATGGAGGCGGCGAAGGACTGCGGGATCCGGGTGGGAAACGCCCCCTACGGTCCGAACGGAGTGGCCGACTATGCGGTGATGCTGATCCTGATGAGCATCCGGAACATGAAGCGGATCCTGGAGCGGACGGCCATTCAGGATTATACGCTGCAGGGGATCCGGGGCAGGGAGCTTGGCGATCTGACCGTGGGCGTGATCGGAACGGGACGCATTGGGCGCACGGTGATCCGCCATCTTTCCGGCTTTGGCTGCCGGATCCTGGCATATGATCCTTACGAAAACGAGGAGGCGAAGCAGTACGCTTCTTACGTACCCTTAGAGGAGCTTTGGAGGCAGGCGGACGTGATCACCCTGCACGCGCCGCTGACGGAGGAAAATTTCCACCTGATCGGCGCGGAAACGCTTTCCAGAATGAAGGACGGCGTGGTGATTGTCAATACCGCAAGGGGAGGTCTGATCGATTCGGACGCCCTGATTGAGGGGATCGAAAGCGGGAAGGTTGGGGCCGCCGCCCTGGACGTGGTGGAAAAGGAATTCGGTCTGTACTATTACGATCACAAGTCGGATGTGCTTCAGAACCGGCAGCTCGCCATTCTGCGCGGCTTTCCCAACGTAACCGTTTCCCACCACATGGCTTTTTACACGGAAAACTATACCAAAACGGTGATCCGGGATTCCCTGGAGAGCTGCAAGCTGTTTTTGGAGGGAAAGCCCAATCCCTGGCAGGTGGGATGAGGGCTACACGGGCGGACCGAGCGAAAAAACGCGGGAGAAAGAGCGGCAGGGATTTGCCTCCGCAGGAGAGTCGAAAGAGCCACGCCCAAGGGGCGGAAAGGAGACGGCGGGTTGCGTAATTTTAAGATCATTCTGCAGTATGAAGGAACCAGATACCAGGGCTGGCAGAAGCAGGAGAGCACGCAGAACACGATCCAGGGAAAGCTGGAGCGGCTGCTGACCCGGCTTGCGGGCGCGCCCGTGGAGATCCAGGCCTCCGGCCGCACGGACGCGGGGGTGCACGCCTACGGCCAGACGGCGAATTTTCACATGGATACGAAGCTTTCCCCGCAGGAGCTGATGGAGCGGATCAACGAATATCTGCCGGAGGATATCGGCGTGATCGCAATCGAGGAGGTGCCGGAGCGGTTTCACAGCCGCCTGAACGCGAAGGGAAAAACCTACCGCTACCGGGTGTTAAACAGCTCGGTTCCACATATATTTGATAGAAGATATGTGTATGTCTGTCCGGAGAAGCTGGATGTGGACGCCATGAAACAGGCGGCGGCGCGTTTGTGCGGGACCCATGATTTTAAAGCCTTCACATCGGCGAAAAGGAGCCGGAAATCCACGGTGCGCTCGTTGGATTCCATAGACATCGAACGGACGGGGGATGAAATATGGTTCACTTTTTCCGGAAACGGCTTCCTGTTCCACATGGTACGCATCCTGATGGGAACGCTTCTGGAGGTGGGGAGCGGAAAACGGAGGGCGGAGGAGATGACGGCCCTTCTGGAAAACGGGAAAAGGGAGGAGGCCGGGCCGCTGGTTCCTGCCTGCGGGCTGGCTCTGATGGAGGTGCGTTATTAAGGCGGACGGTATTCTTTGTATATCTGCTGCTTGTGGTGCGCCTGCTCATTTTCAAATATCCGCTTGAAATGTTGGCCGAAACGGCGGCTCTCTGGCAGAAGGAAACGGTGCTGGAGGGGCTTCGGACGGCCAATTTCACGCTTTTTAAAACGATCCGCATGTATATCCGCTACAGCGACCGCCTGAACAGCTTTGAAAATCTGGCGGGCAATGTGGCGGCTTTTGTGCCGTTCGGAATCCTGCTTCCATGGGAGGAACGCAGGTATGCAGTTTTTTTTCGCGTGATGGCAAACGCTTTTGTGTTTACACTGGGGATTGAGCTGTTTCAGCTGCTTTCCGGCTTCGGCGCGTTTGATGTGGACGACATTCTGCTAAACTGCGCCGGGGCTGCGCTTGGGTGGATCCTGGGCCGCCTGACGGCGCTCACGTTCGGTGTGTGTGGCGCGCACGATGCGGGCTGCTGAAGATGCGCATATGGAGCGTATGAGGCAGGCAGCGTGCCGCGTCAGGGCATACACCTTTTTAAAGAAAAAGAGACTTCATGAGGAGAAAAGAGATGGGTACGAAAGGTACGAGGGAAAAAGCCGCCGGATGGCGGGGACTGAGGAAAAAGCTGATCGGGGATAAGCGCTTTTATAAAATGGTCCTGACGGTGACGATCCCCATCATCATTCAGAACGGGATCACAAATTTCGTCAGCCTTCTGGACAACATCATGGTGGGACAGGTGGGAACGGAGCAGATGTCCGGCGTCGCCGTGGCAAATCAGCTTCTGTTCGTGTTCAATATCTGCATCTTCGGCGCCATCTCCGGAGCGGGGATCTTCGGCGCGCAGTTTTTCGGAAATCAGAATTTTGAAGGGGTCAGAAACTCCTTCCGGTTTAAGCTGCTTTTCTGCGCGGCGCTGGTGCTTCTTGGCATCCTGGTCTTTGTGGCGGGAGGGGAGAGTCTGATCTCTCTGTACCTGAATGAGGAGGGGAGCGCGCAGGATGCGGCGCGTACGCTGGCCTATGGGCAGAGCTATCTGATGTGTATGCTGGCCGGTCTGATTCCCTATGCGCTGGCGCAGGTGTATTCCTCCACCCTCCGGGAGGCCGGAGAGACGGTGCTTCCGATGAAAGCAGGAATCGCGGCGGTGCTGGTGAACCTGGTCCTGAATTATATCCTGATCTACGGAAAATTCGGCGCTCCGGCTCTGGGCGTGGAGGGCGCAGCGATCGCAACGGTGATCTCCCGCTATGTGGAATGCGTGATCGTGGCCTTCTGTTCCCACGGAAAGAAGGGAAAGGCCCCATATCTGAACGGCGTATACCGCACGCTGCGGATCCCTTCCCATCTGGCGGGGCAGATCCTTCTGCGCGGCATGCCTCTGATGGTCAACGAGGCGCTCTGGTCGGCGGGCATGGCAGTGATGATGCAGTGCTATTCCATGCGGGGGCTTTCCGTGATCGCGGGGCTGAACATTTCCTCCACCATTTCCAATCTGTTCAACGTGGTCTACCTGGCTCTGGGAAATGCTGTGGCGATCATCGTAGGACAGCTTCTGGGAGCGGGAAAAATGGAGGAAGCAAGGGATACGGACACCAAACTCCTGGCCTTTGCCGTGGGCGGCTGCGTTTTCATCGGTCTGCTCATGATGGCGGCCGCGCCCCTGTTTCCCCGCCTGTACAATACCACCCCCGAGGTGCGCGCTCTGGCGGAGCGCTTCATCCTGATCGTGGCGGCTCTGATGCCCGTTCAGGCATTTACCAACGCCTGCTATTTCACCATGCGCTCCGGCGGGAAGACCTTTGTCACCTTCCTCTTTGACAGCGTGTTCTTGTGGGTGGTGAGCATCCCCCTGGCCTTTGTGCTGAGCCGTTTTACATCCCTTCCCATCGTGCCGCTCTATTTCCTGTGTCAGGCGGTGGATATCATAAAGTGCATGGTGGGCTTTGTGATGGTGAAACGGGGCGTGTGGATCCAGAATTTCGTCGCGGCGGAGAAGTGAAGCCGCTTGGAAGAAAGGGAAAACATATGAGAATTATTTTCATCCGGCATGGAGATCCTGATTATGAAAAAGACAGCCTGACCGAAAAGGGCTGGCGGGAGGCCGCGCTTCTTGCGGAGCGCGTGGCGCGCTGGGAGGTGACGGACTTTTATGTATCCCCGCTGGGACGGGTGCAGGACACCGCCTCCCTGAGCCTGAAAAAGGCGGGAAGGCAGGCGCAGACCCTTCCCTGGCTGCGGGAATTTCACGCGCCGGTCAACGATCCGGCTCGGGGAGAGGGCGTGATTCCCTGGGATTTTCTGCCCGGCTATTGGACGAAGGAAGAAGGGATGTATGACCGGAACGGCTTTGCGGATACGGCCGTGATGCGAAGCGGGCCGGTGAAGGAGGAATACGCGCGGGTCTGCGCCGGGCTGGACGGACTGCTCGCGCGCTACGGCTATGTGCGGGAGGGCGGCATTTACCGCACGGACGGGGAAACCAGGCGGGAGGACACCATCGTGCTGTTCTGCCACATGGGGATCACGCTGTTTCTGTGCGGGCATCTGCTTGGCATTTCTCCCGTGGTGTTCACCGGAGGCTTTTTCCTGGCACCCACATCCGTGACCGTGCTTGCCTCGGAGGAGCGGGAGGATGGAATCGCCTATTTCCGCTGTCAAACGGCGGGAGATACCGCGCACCTGCTCATGGGCGGAGAGCCGGTTTCCTATATGGGGTATTTTACGGAGCCGTTTCAGGGGTAGACGGGATATTTCTGAAAGCGCAGGTTATTGAAAAGTTTTTTAATATGTGATATAAGGGAGTAAATCTGTGAAATGCTTTGGCACTTGCAGAATTTTGCAGGCCGATCACTGCTCATGATCATGGAGGCTCATCTATGTTGACGATCATATATGGAGATGCGGAAAACAGTATTTACAATACAAGCATTTATTTCAAAAACAGCTATGAAACGCAATGGCTGGAATCGGATCTTGCAAAAAGGATGATCAAAGATATTGATGATTCTGACGTCTTAAGCGGGGAGTGCATCATGAGCCCTGTTTTTGGACAGATTCCCCCGGAACGGTTGTCCGGCGGAGTGAAAACCCTGCTGCTGATGCTGAATGAGCCGGACAGGATCTTTAACGCATCCACATGTGGGGATAACTGTGCAAAATGGATTCTTGAAATAGGAAAACAAAAAGACATTACGATCAATCTCAGACACATGATGAGTTTTGGAAAAGATACGAAATTCGAAGTGAAAATCCAAAATGGCGGCGAAATCGTGCATTCCATGAAGGAACTGGTTCCGATCGCACACAGGTATCTGACAGAGATGGGACGGGAGCGCTGATTATGAAAGGTTCTCACAGAGTGATCGTAGAAACAAAAAAAGTAAAATATGATTTCATCATCAGAAGAAATATTACAATACTTACCGGGGACAGTGGCTCCGGTAAGACCGTCCTGATCGATATGATACGGGAATACAGAAGATATGGCTCTGACAGCGGTATTTTTCTTTCCTGTGATTGTGAATGCAGAACGATCGATGATGAAAACTGGAAGCGCCAGATTGAAGAAACGGCGGGAAGCATTATTTTTATAGATGAAGGAAACCGGTTTTTACCGACCAGAGAATTTGCAGAGCTGGTTTTGAAATCGGATAATTATTTTGTGCTTGCAGTCAGAGAGAAGCTTCCGATGCTTCCCTACAGTGTAAATGAAATTTATGGTTTTCGGAAATCAGGAAAATTCCATGAAGCGAGACGGACATATAATGAGATTTATCATTTATATGGCGAAATATCGGAGCAAAGGCAGATAAGCCCTGATATTGTGATTACGGAAGATTCTAATTCCGGCTATGAATTCTTTGCAAAATTGTCAGGCAGGGGAAAAATCCCATGTATTTCTGCGAATGGGAAATCCAATGTGATATCCAGTCTGAATAAAAGAGAAAATAAAAACGGGCTCTGCCTTATCATTGTGGACGGCGCGGCATTTGGATCGGAGATCCGTGATGTCAGTGAATATCTTAATACAGACGAAGGAGTAGTTCTTTATGCCCCGGAGTCCTTTGAATGGCTTCTGCTCTCAACTGACGCGATCCCGAATGTGAATGTGTCATCCATTCTTGAACGGCCGGAAAATTATATTGACAGTTGTGAGTATGCAAGCTGGGAAAGGTATTTTACGGCCCTGCTGGTCAACCGGACGCAAAAGGATCCGGTCTGGGCGTATTCAAAGAAAAAACTGCCGGCTGCATATTATTCTCCAAAGATCATAAATGAGGTCAAAGCGCTGATGATGCTGGTTGTATGGGAGAAATAGAGGTATGTCACGGGCCGCTGGCTCTGCCCGGATGGAAATGCCGAGGCAGGGTAACGCCGTTACCGATATTCTGTATCAAAGGGGAAACAGGCTCTTGCAATCAGCCGTCCGATTGTGTAAAATATGATTTGGCAAGGAAACAGGCAGGGGGAGCTTTTCTCTGCCTGTTTTTACTATAAAAAGCTTACAGATGAAAGAGGTGCGCTATGCTTGAGGTAAAACATCTGTCCTATGAGGTAACGGAGAATCAGGAAACGCTTCCTATCGTTACCGATATCAGCTTTACGGTGAATGACGGCGAAATGCTGGTGATCACCGGGCCAAACGGCGGCGGAAAATCCACCATCGCAAGGCTTCTGATGGGAATTATCAAAGAGACCTCCGGTTCCGTTTTTCTGGACGGCGAGGATATCACGAAGCTGAATATTGACGAGAGGGCGAAGGCCGGGATCGGCTTCGCGTTCCAGCAGCCCCCGTCCTTCAAGGGGATGACGGTGCGCAGGATGCTGAACCTGGCGGCGGGAAAGGAGCTTCCCGAGCCGGTAAGCTGCAGGCTGTTAAGCAGCGTGGGTCTGTGCGCGAAGGAATATCTGGACCGGGAGGTGGACGCCACGCTGTCCGGCGGAGAGAAAAAAAGGGTGGAGATCGCCACGGTGCTGGCGAAGGATCATAAGGTGAGCGTGTTTGACGAGCCGGAGGCGGGAATCGATCTCTGGAGCTTTTCCATGCTGGTGAAGCAGTTTGAGAAGATCCACAGGAGCAAGGAGGAGAGTCTGGTCCTGATCTCCCATCAGGAGAGGATCATCCGCATGGCGGACCGCATCATGGTGGTGCGGGACGGCAGGGTGGAAAGCATCGGAAGCAGGGATGAGATCCTTCCCAGATTGTTCCTGGAGGAGACGGGCTGTACCTGTATGGACGAGGGGGCGTGCTGAGAATGGAGGAAACGGCAATGAAGCTGGATGCGGTAACGGATGAGCTTTTAAAGAAAATAGACGACTATGGTTTTAAGCAGGAGGGAGCGTACAACCTCAGATATAACGGGCAGGCGCTCTGCCACGGGGACACGGATCACATAAAGATCCGCAGAAAAACGGACAGGCAGGGGATCGACGTGTATATCAGTAAGGAAACCCAGGGGGAAGAGGTGCATATCCCCGTGGTGGTGAACGCCACCGGCGTGACGGACATTGTATACAATGATTTTTATATTGAGGGCGGCGCCAACGTGACCATCGTTGCGGGCTGCGGGATTCACAACGCGGGCTGCGATGCGGCGAGGCACGACGGCATCCATGCTTTCCATGTGGGGAAGGGCGCTGTCGTGACCTATGCGGAGAAGCATTACGGAGAAGGAGAGGGAACGGGAGAAAAGATCCTGAATCCGGTCACCCGGATCTATCTGGAGGAGGACGCGGTGTTCAACCTGGATACCGCCCAGATCGGCGGCGTGGATTCCACCGTGAGAAAGACGGAGGTTGAACTGGGAGCCAATGCGAAGCTGAACGTGATGGAGAAGCTGATGACCCATGACAGACAGACGGCGGTATCCGATATGACGGTGGAGCTGAACGGAGCGGGCAGCACGGCCCGGATCGTTTCCCGTTCGGTGGGAAAAGGAAACTCCACCCAGACCTTCCACCCCATCGCCGTGGGAAACGCCCTCTGCCACGCCCATGTGCAGTGTGATTCCATCATCATGGATCAGGCGCGTATTTCTTCCATCCCGGAGATCGACGCCCGCAACATCGACGCTCAGATCATTCACGAGGCGGCCATCGGAAGGATCAACAACGATCAGCTCCTCAAGCTGCGCACCTTCGGCCTGACGGAGGAAGAGGCGGAAGCGGTGATCATCGAAGGCTTTCTGGCGTAGGGAGGATTTCCGGCATAGAGAGAATGTCAGACACAGGGAGGATTTCAGGCGGCCAGTGCTTCGGGAAAATGCGAAACGGCTGCTTTGGTACGAAGGGGAGAGAGGCAGGAATGCAGAGAGAAGGGAATTTTTCAGAGAGGATCGTACTTGAAAATGAAAAGCTGTCGGCGGAGATCCTGCCGCAGCTTGGGGGAAAGCTTTCCTCCGTATACTGGAAGCCACAGGGTTTTGAGCTTGCGGCGCCAAACACCAGGGGCATTTACCGTCTGCCCGGAGAGGACGCGGATTTTTCCGAATTTGACGCCTCCGGGCTGGACGACGCCTTCCCGAGCATTGACGGTGCCAGTGTGCGGCGGGAGGGAAAAACGGTGAACTATCCGGATCACGGAGAGATCTGGAGCCATCCGTTTGCGGTGCTCTCCGGCAGCAGGACGGAAGCGGCGCTGGAATGGGAAAGCAGCCGGTTTGAATATCGGTATGAAAAAAGAGTCCGGCTGGAGGATGACAGCCTTTTGCTGGACTGGAAGATCACAAACGTGAGCGATACGGCGCTTCCCTGCATCTGGACCTTTCACGGGCTGATGCGCTATGAGGAGGATATGCGGCTCATTCTGCCGTCGGATCTCACCCGTTTCCGGAATGTGATGGATTCGCCGCTTCTCGGAGAGGCGGGCAGGATCTACGAGAGAAAAAACGATGTGTGGGATTTTGAGCGTGTGCCGAAGCGCCTGCCGGAGACGGCTCTGAAATTTTACGGAGAGGGGCGCAGCCGAGAGGGCGTCTGCGGCCTGGTTTATCCCACGCAGAAGACTGCCTGCATCATGACCTACGACGCGGACCGGCTTCCTTGGCTGGGCGTCTGGATCACGGCGGGAGGCTATCGGGGGGACTACAATGTGGCGCTTGAGCCGTCCAACGGCTTTTATGACGACATTTTCACCGCAGAGAAAAACGGCTGTCTGTATGCGCTCCCCGGAAAGGAAACGCTGGCCTTTTCCATGCGGCTGAAGCTGGAAAGCCTTTCCGACTGATCATCTGCCGTCTTTTTCAGAGGAAGGCGCAGGATAGCCGTTTCCCTGGGCGTCCTGCGCCTTCCCTGTCGTTTCCTGCCTTTCTTCAAGGCGGAGCTTCCGTTCCAGAAGACCGCCCTCATAGACGCCGTCCGGTATGGTATGGATGGGCTTCTGATCTCTTGCTTTTTTCATTGTCTTCTCCTTTCCGCCGTCGCGGGCGGTGCGTAATCTGCAAGAAAAACGGCGGAGCCGCTTTTTATCAGTATATCCGGATGCGGCGTCCGCTATACGCGGCCGCATTTTGTCAGTTTTTGGGATTGTTCCGTCAAAAGAGTAGTGTTAAAATAGGCGTGCGGAATAATCTGGAAGGAAAGGTACAGTCATGCTGAAATCATATCTGGCGTTTGACGTGGAAACAACCGGACTGAGTCCGGAAACGGATGAGATCATTGAGATCGGAGCTCTGAAGGTGCGTGAGGGAAAGGTGTGCGAACGGTTTATCAGCTTTGTAAAGCCGTCGGAGCCGGTTTCGGAGCGGATCACGGAAATCACAGGCATCACCAATGAGATGCTGAAGGACGCGGCGCCGAAGGAGGATGTGATCCGGGCCTTTCTGGATTTCTGCGGGGACGAGGTGCTCATCGGGCACAATCTTCCCTTTGACTACAGTTTTGTGAAAACTCAGGCGAAGCTGTTCGGGCTTCCTTTTGAAAAGCAGGGGATCGATACGCTGAAGATCGCCCGCTGCGTACATAAGGGCAGGCAGTCCAACAGCCTGGAGGCCCTCTGCGCGAAGTATTCCATCGTGAACAGCTCCGCTCACCGGGCTTATCACGATGCGCTGGCTACGGCGAAGCTGTATCAGACGTTGGCGCATTATTACGAGAGCTTCCAGCCGCAGGCCTTCCTCCCCGCGGCGCTCTCTCCCTGTCCGGGAGCGGCGGGGGGCGGTGCGGAGACTGCCGCAACGCCCAAACAGCTCGGCTTTCTTTCCCGGCTCGCCGCCCAGAAAAATCTGACGGTGACCTGGGACGCGAAGAAGCTGACCAAAAGCCAGGCGTCCGGTCTGATCGAAAAGATTCTGGCAGGACAGCAGCCGTAAGGCCGGCACAGTCACGGCGCTGCCTCTGGCAGGCGGTTCTCCCAATGCCGGCGTTGTCACGGTACGGCCTTTGACAGGCGGTTCTCCCGATGCCGACGCGGTCACAGCCGGACGCCCGCAGGCTCACAGCAGCCCAAGGCTTTTTAAGAGGAACAGCCATCCGGTGATGGTGAAGGCGGAAAAAAGCGTGGTCAGCATCACGGTGCTGGAGGTGAGCGTGCCGTCGTGGCCCATATTTTTCGCCATGACATAGCAGCTTACTGTGGTGGCGGAGCCAAGCATGATGAGGATGGCGACAAGCTCCTCCTCCCGGAAGCCCATCCGGACGGCGAGAGGGAGAAAGAGCACGCAGAAGCCGGTCAGCTTGAGGACGGATGCGGCGATGGCCGGTTTGGCCCGTCCCAGCGCCTGATCCAGCCGGAAGGTGGCTCCCATGGCCATGAGGCCGAGAGGGGCGGCCAGATTCCCCAGGTTGGTGACCGTTTTTTCCAGAATGGGCGGAAGCTCAAGCCCCAGGAGGGACCAGAGAAGCCCTGCGGCGATGCCGAGAATGATGGGATTGGTGACGATCCCCTTCAGCGTGCTTTTCCAAATCCCCTTTCCGGGAGCGCTTTTGGCCGGAGAAGAAAGGGAGAGAACCACCACGGCCATCATGTTGTACAGCGGCACGCTTCCTATGATCATCAGCGGTACAAGACCGGCGTCGCCATAAATGTTCGTGGTCAGCGCAATGCCAAGAAGAGCCGCGCTGCTCCGGTAGGAGGCCTGGATGAACTCTCCGCGCAGAGGCTTGTCTTTCAGAAAGCAGGAGAGGGCGGCGCTGATGGCGATGCTTGCCGCCGTGACCAGGAAGCAGAAGGCCACAAAACGGAAATTCCACACATCCCCGATATCAGCCGATGCCAGGTCGTGAAAGACAAGCACGGGCAGGGGAACGAGAAAAACAAAGCGGTTCATTTTGGAGGCGAAGGCTTCGTCTATCCAGCCCAGCCTCCGGAACAGCATACCCAGAAGCATCATCAGAAAAACCGGTACGGTTGCGTTAAGACTGAATATCAGATTTTCCATGGTAAAATTCCTTTCGGGATCATAATAGACTGAAAAAGGCCCTGATTGCCCTTCGGGGCCGGTTCCTATTCTACCACGGACATTCGGATTTTCCAACAGCAGTTTCAGGCGGCTTTGAGCCGCGCAGGTTTAGAGGCCGGCACGAACCTTCGATTCGTGCCAAAGAACGGCTACGCCGTTCTTTCATGATTTTAGTGCTGCCTGAAGGCGGCGGAAAGGAAAGGTAATGACGGTAAGAAGAGCACAGGAAAAGGATATGGAGCAGATCGACAGGCTTTTGATGCAGGTGGAAAGAGTGCATCATGACGGGAGGCCCGATCTGTTCCGGTTCGGACAGAAAAAATATACCGACGACGAGCTGAAGGAGCTGATCCATAACGATTCCCGCCCGATCTTCGTGGCGACAGACGATGCGGACCGGGTGCTTGGCTATGCGTTCTGCATTTTCCAGCAGTACCTGAACCATAATATCATGACGGACATCAAAACGCTCTATATCGACGATCTGTGCGTGGATGAAGATTTGAGAGGACAGCATATCGGAAGGACGCTCTACGACAGCGTGCTTCAGTTTGCGAGGGAGCAGGACTGCTACAATGTGACGCTGAACGTGTGGTGCTGCAATGAGAAGGCGATGAGATTCTACGAGGCCTGCGGCCTGAAGCAGCAGAAGATCGGGATGGAAGTGATCTTGTAAAATGCGTGCTGTAGGATAATATTCTCCCGTATGTATGTACATTGTCTTGCTTGAGGTATTAAAATGGTGCTTTTTGGGACTAAAAAAGATATCGATGCCTGGATGGCGCTTGTTAATCTGGTAAGCTGGAATTTCCCGGGGCTGGAAACGACGGAAAAGCTTGAGGAACATGAACGGATCGTATTGCAGTTTATGGAAGAAAAACGGGCGCTGTGTGTAAAAGATGTAAAAAATATAAAAGATGTAAAAGATGTAAAAGATATAAAAGATAACGAAAAGATAATCGGCGTATTATTGTTTTCGACTAAACATAACATGATATGCTGTCTTGCCGTTCATCCGGACTATCGTAACAGAGGAGTCGGAAGCGCATTGCTGAAAGAGGCTCTGGGAAAGCTGGATCGATCAAAGCGTATTGTGGTATCGACCTTTCGGGAGGAAGATGAAAAAGGCAAAGCGCCAAGAGCATTATATAAAAAATTTGGTTTTGTTGAAGATGAGCTGATCGAAGAATTTGGGTATCCAAATCAGAGATTTATCTTATATCCATAGATTTTATAATGCAGAATGGAGGAAAATATGGATTATACGATTGAAACGGCAACAGCGGATGACGCGGAAGAAATACTGGCTTTAACAAGGATATGCGGCGCGGAGACAGACAATCTCAGCTATGGAGAGGAAGGGATTCCTGTCTCCGCCTGGCAGGAAAGGGATTATATTGAGTCGGTTTTGAAATCGGATAAAGATGTTTTCCTTGTGGTCAGAGCCGGACAGGATATTGTGGGCACCGCGAATTATTCTTCTTTTCCCAGAAGAAGGATGGCGCACCGCGGAGAATTTGGGCTGTGCATCAGAAAATCCGCATGGGGACAGGGAATCGGTCATGCATTAATGGAAAAGATTCTCGATTTTGCGAAGAATAACGCGCGGTCGGAGATCGTTTCGCTCGAAGTCCGCAGTGACAACGAAAGAGCCATTAAGCTGTATCAGGACTTTGGTTTTAAAAAGATCGGAACCTTTGAGGGATACTTTAAGATCGACGGGAAGCTTGTGGACTTTGATATTATGGAATTGAAATTGTGAAAAAGGCATCCTTTGTCATCAGATTGAGAGGGCAGCTCCCGTTCCGGGAAGCTGCCCGCATGCGTTAAGAAACTGTTTTCATCCGTAAGGCTGTTTCTGTTTCAGCCGTTTGTTTGCCTTTCATCAGTCCATTTCCATTTTGACGATCTCCCCGGTGGCGGCGTCGATCTCAATCTCATATTCCGTCCGTTCGTAGATGATCTCAATTTCGTAGACTGTTCTTCCGTCGTCATAATCCTGACCGAATTTGGTGATGTTTTTTTCCGACGCGCCGGGCACCTTGCTGAGGGCAAGGGCTTTCGCGTCCGCCTCGCTCACGGTGCTGGCCGGGGTTCCGGCATTCTGTGTTCCCGCGCCGGAGGTGCCGTTCTGAGCTGTGGAAGCGCCGTTCTGCGCTCTTGCCCAATCATCCATTTCCTGATCGAAGGAAAGAATGGTTCCGTCGGCAGCACTGATCTCGTAATCATATTCCTGGCTGCCGGAGTAGAATTCCACATCGTAAATCTGCCGTCCGTCGTCATGATCCAGCTTGACGCGAAGGCCGGTGACATCCGCCTCGGTGACGCCCGCGTGGTCGAAGGCGGCCTGCTTTGCCTCGGCTTCGCTGATCGCGGTGCCGTCCGCCGGAGTCTGCTGAGCCTGAGCGCCGCGATTATCCATTTCATTATCGAAGGAAAGGATGGTACCGCTCACTGCGTCGATCTCATAGTCGTATTCCTGATTGCCGGAGTAGAATTCCACATCGTAAACCTGCCGTCCGTCGTCGTAATCCAGCTTAACGCGAAGGCCGGTGACGTCCGCCTCGGTGACGCCCGCGTGGTCAAAGGCTGTCTTTTTCGCATCCGTTTCACTGATGAAGGCGCTGGATGCGCTGGCGGGCTGAGAAGCGATCTCCACGCTGTCTCCTGCGGAAGGGGTGGTTTCTTCGGCAGAGGAAGGAGTTACGGTAAGGGCGGTATTCTGGGTGCCGGAGGCCAGCTCCTCCTGCGAGGAGGCGATGGGCTGAGTTTCGGGAACGGCTGCCGTGCTGCCGGAGCAAGCGGCCAGCGGAAGGGCTGCAAGGAACAGGGCGGCGGTACATGCGTATAATCTCTTTTTCATATTTGAAAACTCTCCTTTGCTTTTGATGGTTTCAGTATATCCCGGAAAGATTAAAAAAACATTAAAGAAGCAGACTTTTTTCGATGGAAAGGATTTTTCCGGATTACTGGCCAGGGATACCGCCGGACGGTAACCTTTCCGGTTCATTGATGCGTCTGGGCAGGCGGAAGGTGAAGCAGCTTCCCTCCCCCAGCCGGCTTGTAACGCCGATCGTGCCGCCATGGGCCGAAACGATCCATTTTACCATGGGAAGGCCCAGCCCGGAGCCGCTTCCGTCTGCAAGGGTGCGGGCCTGATCCACCTGATAGAAGCGCTGCCATATTTTGTCAAGCTGATCCGCCGGGATGCCGATGCCGTCGTCCTGGACGGAGCCGGTGATTTCTTCTTCGTCGGCGGAAAGGGTGATCCGGGTATGGCCGCCCTGTTTTCCATAGGTGATGCTGTTGGAGATCAGATTGATGAACAGGCGCATCATCATCGTCTCATCCGCCCGCAGGAGGATTTCCGGCTGAATGTCGGCTTCCAGCGTGATCTGCTTTTGTTCTGCGGCAATACCCTGCTCCTCCGCGATGATCTCCGCAAGCTCGCTCAGGTTTATCAGCTCATATTGAAGCTTCTGTTTTCCGCTGTCCGCACGGGCAAGTGTGAGAAGCTGGCTGATCAGGGCGGACATTTTCCGGGCCTGGTTCGTGATCACGCCGATGCTTCCGCGAAGCTCCTCGGGCGGAGTATCGGCCTGCGAGGCGTATTCACACTGGGAAAGAATGACGGCCACCGGGGTGCGCAGCTCGTGGGATACGTCTGAGGTAAACTGCTTTTCCGATTCAAAGGCGCTCTGGAGACGCTCCATCATCTGATCGAAGGTATAGGCGAGAATATGCGCCTCGTCCTTTCCTTTTCCCAGCCGGATGCGCCGGGTCAGATCGTTTCCTTCCGAGATCGCGCGGGCGGTTTCCGTCATGGCGGACAGAGGACGAAGCGCCCTTGCGGTGATCAGATAGCCACCAAGAGCGATCAGCGCCACGAAAAAGGGGAGCAGGATGAGAGCAGCATTGGTGATGATGCGAAGGACGGCATCGGACCGGGTGTGGGAGGCAACGCCGCGGATCCAGAGATTGCCGTAGCCCTCCACGGACTGACAGGAATCATACACATACCAGTAATCCTGGCCGCTTCCCACCTGCCTGAGGTCATCCATGATCAGCGTGGGAGCGCCGGAAAAGCCTGCAGGAACCCGTCCGTAGAGCAGATAGCCGCCGGTATCGTAAACGGAAATGGAAACGCCCTCCTCCAGATAGTTGATATCGTCGTCAAAGGTCAGAAGGCCGTCCTCATAATCGATTTCCCTGAAGGCCTGCAGCACCGTATTTTTCAGCCGGGTTCTTGCGTCAGACAGGACGCGCACGCTGCTGATGGAAAAAAGCGCCGCCAGGGAAAGGACGATCAGAAGGGCCATGAAGGCCGTGTACCACAGGGTGATCTTCAGTTTAATGGAAAGATTTTTCATCGGCTCCTCCTTTCCAGCCGCGGGAAGAATGCCGCGGCGCAAATCAGGCGCACGCTTTTTACGGAACCCTCAGCACGTATCCCGCGCCGCGCACGGTATGGATCAGCTTCGGCTCAAAGCCGTCGTCGATCTTTTTGCGCAGATAACGGATGTAGACGTCCACCACGTTGGAGCCGCCCTCATAATCATAATTCCAGATGTGCTGCTCGATCCGCTCCCGGGACAGCACGATCCCCTGATTGTTGACGAGGTATTCCAGAATGGAAAATTCCTTTGAGGAAAGGGCGATGGGAACCGTATCCCGCATAACGGTGCGGGTGTCGAAATCCACCGTCAGGTTCGCCACCTGGCAGCGATTCCTGGCGCGTCCTTCCTTTTTGCGGAGCATGACGCGGATGCGGGCCAGGAGCTCTTCGAAGGCGAAGGGCTTGATCAGATAGTCGTCCGCCCCGGCATCCAGGCCCGCCACCCGGTCGGAAACGGAATCCCGCGCGGTGAGAAGCAGCACCGGGACGGCGGAGCCGGAAGCGCGCAGGGCTTTCAGAACCTCAAGGCCGCTTTTTTTCGGCATCATGATGTCCAGGATCAGGGCGTCATATTCGGCCATGGCAAAGCAGTCCAGAGCCTCCTCGCCGTCAAAGCAGGAATCCACGGTGTAATGGTTACGGGTCAGCGTTTTGGTGATGATATCATTCAGATCCTTTTGATCCTCAGCTACTAAAAGACGCATGCTTACCTCCGTTGCAACGCGAAACAAGGCTTCGCTTTGCCGTTATTATACAGCGGGAGGGCGCATTCGTCAAAAGCTTCCGGTTTTGTTACAAACCGGCCCTTTTGACTAATGAATAAAGGAGCGCAGGGGAGTATAATAGCGGTAAAATGGCGCGGGACGGCTGAAACGCCCGCCCGTCTGACAGGAAACGGCGGCTGACGCCGGAAAGGAAGGCGGCAGCGAATGAGAAAATCGATGGAGAAGCATATGAGGATACAGGAAAAAAAGAAGCGGGAGGAGATCGGGGAGAAGCGCGGGGAAATAGAGCGGCTGTGCCCGGACTGTCTGGCCGGGCTGGATGAGGAGCAGGCGCGGGCGCGCGGGGAGGCCGGCTGGAGCAACGAAGAGGTGGACGCGTCGTTTCTGACGGTCAAGGATATCGTGCGAAAGAACGTCTGCACCTATTTTAACCTGATCTTCGCGGTTCTCGCGGTTCTCGTGTGCATCACGGGCTCCTTCCGCAATCTGAGCTTTCTGCCCGTGGTGATCATCAACACGGTGGTCGGCATCGTGCAGGAGGTTCGGGCAAAAAGGGTTCTGGAAAAAATGAGCATGCTCCATGCGCCCCATGCGGAGGTGGTGCGGGAGGGAAAGACGCGGCAGATCGATTCCCGGCAGCTTGTGATCGACGATATCGTGATCTTCCGGGCGGGGAGCCAGGTCTGCGCGGACGCCGTGATCTGTCAGGGACAGGTGCGGGTGAACGAATCCTTGCTGACCGGGGAATCGGAGGAGATTGAGAAAAAGGAGGGAGATACCCTTTTATCCGGCAGTTTCATCACCGCCGGAAAGTGCCGCGCCAGGCTGGATCAGGTGGGAGCGGACTCCTATATTTCCCGCCTGACCATGCAGGCGAAGGCCATGCGGGAGGGGGAGCAGTCGGAGATGATCCGGTCGCTGAACCGGCTGGTCAAGGCGGCCGGCGTTGCGGTCATCCCCATTGGGATCGCGCTGTTTTCACAGAGCTATTTCCTGAATCAGGAGACCTTCCGGGACAGCATCCTCTCCATGGTTGCCGCGGTCATCGGCATGATCCCGGAGGGGCTTTATCTGCTCACCACAATGGCTCTGACGGTGGGAACGGTGCGGCTTGCGAGGAAAAAGGTGCTGCTGCATGATATGAAAAGCATGGAAACCCTGGCCCGGGTTGATGTGCTGTGCGTGGATAAGACGGGAACCATCACGGAAAACGAAATGGAGGTAAAGGAGGTGCTCTGGCTGGAGGAAGATCAGGAGGAGGAAACGATCCGGGCGCAGCTTTCCCGCTTCGTCGCGTCGATGGATCCGGAAAACGGGACGATCCGGGCCCTGCAGGCCGGCTTCCCCGAAAAGGGAGCGGGAAAGCCGGGCACCGTTATCCCCGGAAAAGGAGCGGAGGCCGTCATCCCGTTTTCCTCAGCGGCGAAATACAGCGGCGCGGTGCTTGACGGCATCTGCTTCGTCCTGGGCGCGCCGGAATTTGTCCTGCTGGAACAGTATGAGGAATACAGAGAGCGGCTTGAGGCATATTCCGCCAAAGGCTGCCGGGTCCTCGTCTTCGGAACCTGCCCGGAGCGGCCGGACGGAAAGCCTCTGCAGACGGCGGTTTGTCCGCTGGCCGCGGTGATCCTGCAGAACCGGGTCCGTAAGGAGGCGCGGCAGACCTTCGCCTATTTTGCGCAGCAGGGGGTGGAAATCAAGGTGATTTCCGGTGACAATCCTCTGACGGTTTCCGAAACGGCGAAGGAGGCTGGCATTGCGGACGCGGACAGATACGTGGACGCTAGGCAGCTTAAGACAGAGGAAGAGGTGGAGAAGGCGGCGATGCAGTATACCGTATTCGGAAGAGTACTTCCGGAGCAGAAACGGCTTCTGGTCAGGGCGCTGAAAAAGAACGGAAAAACGGTGGCGATGACGGGGGACGGTGTGAACGATGTGCTCGCGCTTAAGGACGCGGACTGCAGCATCGCCATGGTCTCCGGCAGCGAGGCGGCGATCCAGGCCTCCCAGGTGGTGCTTCTGGAATCTGATTTTTCCAGGATGCCGGAGGTCGTGGGGGAAGGAAGGCGCGTGGTGAACAATATCCAGCAGTCTGCCAGTCTGTTTCTGGTGAAAAATATCTTCTCCTTCCTGCTGTCCCTTGCCTCGCTGTGCTTCGTGTTCCAGTATCCGCTCGAACCCGCCCAGATCTCTCTGATCAGCATGTTCACCATCGGCATCCCTGGCTTTTTCCTGTCTCTGCAGCCCAATTTGGAACGGATCCGGGGAAGATTCCTGTCCAACGTGCTGCTGAAGGCGCTGCCCGCCGGGATCACCGATGCGGCTCTGGTCGCCTTCCTCACCCTTTGCGGAGAGGCGTTCCATATTGGCGGGAGCGACATTTCCACGGCGGCTACTCTTCTCCTTGCCGTGGTCGGCTTCATGATCCTGTACCAGATATGCAGGCCCATGAACCTGATCCGCCGCCTGATCTGGTGGGGCTGCGCGGCGGGGCTTGCGGGAAGTGTGTTGCTGGTTCCCTGGCTGTTTTCGATCGGGCCGATGTCACGGCAGGGCGTTATGCTGCTTGTGCTTTTCATCCTCGCCTCGGAGCCGGTTTTCCGTTATCTGACGCAGTTCAACGAATGGCTTCAGCGGCTCTTTCGTAAGCTGGCTCAGAAGGTCTTTCACCGGAATGTTTGTGCAAAATGACCTTTGAAAAAATAGAAAAAAGCTTTATAATAGTCTACATAACGTGTAGCGGTCACTGCGTAAATCCAGTTGAGCGCTGCACGTTCTTTTTTATGGAGGAAAAAGAACATGGAAGAAAAGTCAAATGTATTTCTGGAAACGGAGCCCGTCGGAAAGCTGATGGACAGATACGCGGTTCCCTGCATCATTTCCCTGGTGGTGGCTGCGCTGTACAATATTGTGGATCAGATCTTCATAGCAAACGCCGAATATCTGGGTTCCTACGGGAACGCGGCGAATACGGTGGTTTTTCCGCTGACGGTGGTGGCGCTTGCCGTCGCCGTTCTCATCGGGGACGGCTGCTGTGCGTTCGTAAGCCTCTGCCTGGGACGCGGGGAGAAGCAGAAGGCCCATCGGAGCATCGGAAACGCGGTGCTGCTCTGCGTCGCGGCGGGGATCCTTCTTACGGCAATCTACCTTCTGCTTCAGGATCCGATCCTGACCCTGTTCGGAGGCCGTGTGAATGAGGAAACCTTCCGGTATTCCAGGGAATATTTCTTTTATATCACCCTGGGCATTCCGTTTTATGTGTTCGGCCAGGCGATGAATCCCATCATCCGCTCCGACGGAAGCCCCGGCTTTGCCATGGTATCCACGCTGGCTGGCGCCGTGGTGAACATCATCCTGGATCCCGTCTTTATCTTCGGATTTCACTGGGGCATGATGGGCGCCGCCGTAGCGACGGTGGCGGGACAGATCCTGACGGCAGCTCTTGCGGTCTGGTATCTGTGCCACATGAAGGCGGTGCGGCTTGAGAGGGACAGCTTCCGTCTGGCCGGCGGGCTGATCCGGAAATTCCTTCCGCTCGGGGTCTGCAGCCTGCTTTCCCAGCTCTCCCTGGTCGCGGCGATGGCGGCCATCAACAACATGATCCGCAAATACGGCGCGATGGATCCTGTTTTCGGCCAGGCGCAGTACGCGCAGATTCCCATGGCGGTCGTGGGTATCGTGATGAAATTTTTCCAGATCGTCATTTCCATCTCGGTGGGCCTTGCCGCCGGATGCATCCCCATTGTGGGCTATAACATCGGCGCCGGGCATAAGGGACGGGCGAAACGGCTGTTTTCCTACCTGCTCGCATCAGAGGCCGCCGTGGGCGCCGTCGCGACGGTGATCGCGGAGTGCCTTCCGCTGCAGCTCATTTCCATTTTCGGCGCGGCGAACGAAAGCGTTTACTATACGGAATTTGCCGTCAGGGCGTTCCGCGTGTACCTGTGCATGATGACGCTGGCCTGTGTCAACAAGGGAACCTTCATTTTCCTGCAGTCCCTGGGAAAGGCGGCGGCGTCCACCTTCCTTTCCATGGTGCGCGAGGTGGTGTTCGGCGTGGGCTTCGCCCTCCTGCTTCCGGTCTTTTTCGGCCTGGACGGCGTTCTGTATTCCATGCCGGTTTCCGATGTGCTGACGTTTCTGATCGGAGCGGTGCTGATCGCTATGACCTACAGGCAGCTTGGGGAGAAGTCTGGGGAGGCAGCGGCAGGAGAGGGCGGCCTATCTGTCTAGCTGGTAGCCAAGCTTGAGCACCAGAGGCTGCGCATAATTGCCGAATTTGTCCCCGAACAGATTGATCCCGCCCACATGAACCGCATCTTCGGAAACGCCGATCTGAATGCTGATATAGGGCAAAGCAGAAAAAGAAATGTCGGAAATGGAGAGATCGTTGATCCGGATGCCGTCCAGATAAGTGCCGCTCTCATCCAGACGCCAGGTTTTGAGAAAGCCGTACTGCGTGGACAGAACGCTGTTCCAGGAAGGCGTAAGGGCCCCGCGGACGCCGCCGCAGTCGCAGGGGCTTTCGAAGATTCCAAGCTCGTGCCCGTTGATAAGGACGCTGATATCGCTTTTCCAGGGATCACGGTACATCGGCGCCTCGGAGCATGTCTCAAAGGAGAGCTCCAGCCATTTAAAGGTGATGCTGTTCATATATACAAAGGAAAAACGGTACTCCAGAAAGCCGGAATGGAACCAGACCCTCTGAGCGGAAAAACGGTCGGGATGGAAGAAGGAGAGAGGGGCGTCCTTCTCTCCTATGATACTGTATTCACTGCACAGGCCGCAGGTAGGAGTGATCGACTGCGCATCGGTGTAGCACCCCACCGGCATAGTCATGGTCAGGCTTTTGCTGGCTTCCTCCGTTTCAACGGACGCTTCGCTGCTCAGATGAAAAATGATCTGAGATAAGGAGGGGGAACAAAGCTTGAGCATACCGCGCTCATGCGGCTTGTTTTCCGTGATGATCAGCCTGGCCTCGGCCAGGATGCTGACGGAGGTTGAAATGGTGGACATGGGAATCTGCAGCTCCTCAGAAAGCTCTCCGATGCTTTTGCTTCCGGACTGCAGCGCCCTGAGAATCTCGAGTCTGGTTTCTGACGAGAGGGCGCGGGCCGCCATCCGCAGAGCATGAATATCGTCCAGATTAAACTCAGCCGTTTTATTTCCGTTATCCGCCATTTGAGTCCTCCTTTCGGGGCCGGATTTTTCCGGCCTTTTTTTGCAGGAAAAATCCGCTCTTATCCTTGATGCATCCGGTCTTATTCTTGCTGCTATATTTCGGGAGCCCAGACCAGTTCCATGCCGAAGCCGGGCTGGTCGGGAATCTGCAGGATACCGTTCTGCAGGCGGTAGCCCTGAAGCTCAATCCCCTCTATGGTGCCCGGGACGGCCTCCACGCAGGGAATATGATGCGGGTAAGCGGCCGCCAGATGCGCGCAGTAGTGTGTCTTTGTCACATTTCCCCAGGCATGAGGAGAGGCAAGCCAGCCGTTTTCGCAGATCTCCTTCATCAGCGCTCTCCATTTTGTGAAGCCGTATCCGCATACGTCAGGCTGCCATACGTCAAGAAGGTTCTTTTGGGCCAGGTCTCTCAGGAGAGGGATATCGGTCATGGATTCCCCGTCTGCGATCCATGTCATAGGACGTTCCTTCTGCAGATAGGATTTCAGCGCCCGGTTTTTTCCCTCCTCCTCGCGGAACGGCTCCTCAAACCAGTAGATCGGCGTATCCCCGATCCCCTCCAGAAAAGCGATGCAGTCCTCCAGTGTGTATCCGTCGTTTGCGTCAACCATGACGGCGGTGCCGGGCAGGGCCTCATGGATGCCTCTGACAATTTCAATATCCCTCGCAAGTCCCTCGTCATGTGCCATCCATTGATGGCTTCGGCCAATTTTTACCTTCAGGATCGTATGGCCCTGCTTCACGTCGTCGATGCTTTCCTGAATCACTCTGTCCGGGCCAAACGGACGGTCCTCAGGAATGATATCGTTCATATAGATGGCGCCGTCGTAAACGGGGGCCCGGAGAACGGCCGAGGGATTGAGCATCCGGCAGACCGGAATATTCAGAAGCCTTCCGGCCAGATCATGCAGCGGAATGTCAAAGGCCCGGAGCCTGTCGTCCAGAATTCCTGTTTCAGTGTCAAAAAGCCCGGTAAGCGGACGATCCATTAAAAGCTCCGCGGCTTTTTTTGCTTCCCCGATATCCGCGCTTAGCTGTCCCCAGCCGGAGAGCCCGCTTTTGGTGGTCAGCTTCGCCACGTCAATCTCCCCGCCGAAGCCGTGATAGCCCCGGATCGCATTCTTGCCGTGCAGCCTGGGATACCTGGCCCGGCAGCGGTAAAACTGGACCTTTTCGATCTGATGCTCCTGCAGCGCATGATTCCACGTTTCGTAACAGGATGGTTTCATTTTTTGATTTCCTCCTCCAATAAAATTCTAATTGATTGTCCGTATTGGATCTCAGCCTTTTATGGATCCGATCATAACACCCTTGGTAAAATAGCGCTGGACAAAGGGATAAATGGCAAGCATCGGGAGACAGCCGGCGACGATAACGGCATATTTGATGGTAACGCCAAGCTTTGAGTTCTCCGCATAGGAGCCGTCTCCCGAATTCACCTGGTTCGCGAGGAGAATATCTCTCAGAACCAGCTGAAGGTTCGCTTTGTCCGAGGAACGCAGATAAACCAGCGCGTTGAAGTAGGTGTTCCAGGAATCGACGGCATAGTACAGTGCGATCACCGCCAGGATGGGCGCGGATAACGGAATAACGATCCGGAGAAAAAATTTCGTATAGCTGCACCCGTCCAGAAAGGCCGCTTCCCTGAGTTCCTCGGGTATGGTGGAATTAAAATAGGTCCGCATGATGATCATATTTGTGGTTGAAACTGCGGTCGGAAGGATCAGGCCCCAGAGGGTATCCACCATATTCAGCCTGCTTACGAGCAGATAGGTCGGGATCAGTCCGCCGCTGATATACATGGTTGCGGCGATAAATATGGTGAGGACATTTCTTCCGGGCAGCTCTCTTCTGGACAGCGGAAAGGCCAGAAGCATGGTAAGCGTCATGTTTATTGTAACCCCTACTGCCAAATAAAGTAAGCTGTTTTTAAAGCCGGTCAGGATCTGGGAATCCTCAAAGAGCATTTTATAGCCCTCCAGGCTGAATTCCACCGGCCACAGGAATACCCTTCCCAGAGATATCGCGTCGGATGAGCTGAAGGAAGCGCTGAGTACATAGATCAGGGGATAGGCCTCCACGACCAGGATCAGGATGCCGATCACCTCAAAGAAGATATGAACGGCTCTGTCCTGCGGAGCTTCTTTTTTTCTGTTTGCTTTCTTTTTCATGATCCGCCTCCTACCATAAGCTGGTGCCGTTTACCCGTTTGGCGATAAAATTAGCGATCAAAAGAAGAATGATATTGCATACGGAATTGAAAAGGCTGATCGCGGTGGAATAGTCAAAATTGCCCTCCAGTATCCCGACCCGGTAAACATAGGTGGAGATCACGTCGCTGGAGGCCTGGTTGAGGCTGTTCTGCATCAGGAGAACCTTTTCATAGCCGATGTTCATGATCTGTCCGCACCGGAGCAGCAGCATGATGGTTATGGTACTGCTGATTCCCGGAAGTGAAATATGCCAGATCTTCTGCAGCCTTCCCGCGCCGTCGATGGCCGCCGCCTCGTAAAGCGTAGGATCGATTCCGGCGAGCGCCGCGATATACAGGATGGCATCCCAGCCCATGTTCTGCCAGATGCCGGATATGATGTACATGGGCTTAAAGGCGCTTACGGAAGCAAAATAATTGGTGGTCGGAAGGCCGAAAAACTGCCGGATGATATTATATACGCCCGTATTGGGATTGAGGATCAGCTGCATCACGCTGACGACGATGACAGCTGAAAGGAAGTGGGGAATATAAGCCACATTCTGCAGAACCTTTCTGAATCTGGTGCTCCTCAGCTCGCCCAGCAGCAGGGCGAAGAAGATCGGAAAGGGAAAGCCGAACAGGAGCATCAGGATGTTGATGACCAGCGTATTCCCGACGATCCGGCTGAAATAGAAACCGCTGAAAAACCGTTCAAAGTGTTCCAGGCCGATCCATTCGCTTCCCCATATTCCTTTCGCGGCACGGTAGTCCTTAAAGGCGATGATAATGCCGTACATGGGCGTATAAAGAAACAAAACATACCATATAACAGGGATCAGAAGCATAATATACAGCTCTTTGCATGCGGCCATACGCTTCCAGAAGCTTTTCCCTGGTTTCGTGGATGACGACACGTTTACAAGCCCCCTTTCGGTTTTGATTTTTTTCTGGACAAAGCAGCCGGCAGGGAGGACAGGATCCGGGGAGGAGCGTTTCTCCTTCCGGATCCTGTCACGACAGGGCGTGCCACGATCTATCGTGCAGCACGCTTCCCGTGCTGTATAGCCGCTTCCGCCGTGCCGGCCTGCATAAGGGTTCTGATATACACAGGCGCCTTACTGGAGAGAATCATAATAGGTCTGATAATAGGATACGAGCTCCTCGATGCCGAGGGTTTCCAGGGTGGAGCAGTAATTGTCCCATTCATCAAAGCTCATCTCGCCGGTGATGAATTTTGCCTGGCATTCCGAAACATAGACGTCCAGATCGGTCTTGATCTCATCCACCTTCGACTGCGTGTCAGAATCAAAGAGCGGAGTGCCGTAAACAGGGTCCTGCTGATAATAGGGCTCCCACACAGGAACGTTTTCCTGAACCTTTGCGGAATAAATATAGTTGGAATTATTTTCATTGCGCCAGTAGCCGAATCCGCCTCCGGGAAGAGGGCAGGCATCTCCGACAGCCACGGCAACGCCGCGCTCGTCATTGAGCATTTCATCCGAGTAATCCCAGGTGCCGTCCTCGTACTGCTGGCAGGTGATCCCGATCAGATCCTCATTGAAGCAGCCTACCGTCATGGAGCCTTCCTCCGTGAAGAAATAATCAAGGAAACGGAAGGAAACCCAGGGGGATTCATCGGCCGACGTGATGAAGGTGTTGCTGCCCATGCTGTTCGATTCCAGCTTGATGACTGGAGCCTTGCCGTTCGGGCTCTGCACGGGCGCGAGCGCCACATACTGATCGCTCACCGTTGTGAAAAGATCGTCAGAGGACAGCCCGAATACGCCGCAGTTGCCGGAGGAAATCTTACCGATCGACATATCGCCGGTCTGGGTGTACACCTCATTGTCCAGAAGGCCTTCTGTATACAGGGTATTCATATACTGGAGAACCTCTTTCCACTCGTCCGTATTTTTCAGGAAGCTTACCGTACCGTCCACAAGCTGGATATTTTCATATCCCATGTTGTGATATAATCCGAACAGGCCTGAGATGATATCCACCCTGGCGTTATGCATGGCGCCGGAATCCTCCACGGCATAGGGAATCTCGTTATTCGGATCTCCGTCGCCGTCGGCATCCTCGTCGCGGAAGGCGCGCAGGACGTCAAGAAGCTCATCCGTTGTCGTCGGCATCTCCAGGCCAAGGTTGTCAAGCCACTGCTGATTGATCCAGAGATTCCTGTGGCTTGTCAGATTTGGACGCAGCGTATTGACGCCGGGAAGCGTATACAGCTTTCCATCAGAGGCCCTTGCCGAGACGTCAACGTCCGGATATTCCTCGAGAAGGGGCTTCAGCCCGGTAGAATAGGCTTCCATCAGATCGTCAATGGCGACTAACTGACCGTCCTCGATTACGGTGGAAAGATTGGGAATGCTTCCCTTCATGATGATATCCGGCAGGTCGTTTGTGGCGAACATAAGATTGATGCGTTCATTCCATCCGTCAGCCCCTACGACGATCCATTCGATTTCGATATTCATTTTCTCGGCAATATAATTCAGCGTTTCCATTTCCTCAACGTCGCCGATATTGCCGGGCTTTCTGATCATGATCGTCTTTTTTACCGCCTCATTTACAAGGGGATACCCTTCCGCGTTGAAATTCGTATCCGCCTGTGCCTGAGCGATGATTTCCGGAAGCTCCGTTCCGGCCGCCGCGCTGTCTTGCGCACCGTCTTTCGCGCTGTCTTCCGCTGCGGATTCTGAGGCTGTGCCTGCTGATGCGCTTCCGGCTTCCGCAGGCTTCTCTGTTCCCGAGCCGCACCCTGCAAGTAAAGAGCATGACATTGCTGCCGCCAGGAAAATGCTTAACCATTTGTTACGTTTTGCCATGAAATTTACCTCCCTTTGTTTCACTACATTTGTCTGAATGCTGTCCGGCCGGATTTTGGAACAATGTGTTTCGTGCGTTTTGGCATGTCCAATTTATTTCATATTTTTTGAAATGACTTGTAAAACATGAAATGCATATGTTTGTAATATTGTCCCATATATTATGGCGGCGCCACCCTAATAACAGGATATTTTGACCAAAAAATATGAACTTTTAAGTACGATTCTATTAAAACATACAACTGATTTGACGTCAAGGCTCCTGAAATTATTCAAAAAAGCCGAATGAGAAGAAGAGAAAATTTCAATTTTTTGGAAAAGAAAGAGGTTCTGTTTCGGATATCTCACGACATTACCAATCATATTCTCACAAAAAAACACTTTCAATATTCCGGGAGGAAAGAGAGGAATATTCCAGGGCATGTCCGAGATTCGGCGGGAACGTTGCTTTCACGGGAATTATCTGCTAAGATGAGAGCATGTTCGAAAAAAGCGGCTTTCTATCATGCATGGAAAGCTCCGAAATTTTTGAAATATTCTGGAATGAAATATTCTGAAAAGAAGGAGAACGAAGATGCTGAATACAGAAAAGATCACGCAGGAGCTGTTTGCCTATATCGACGCAAGTCCCACCGCCTTTCACGCGGCGGCGGAGGCGGCAAAGCGGCTCGAGGCGGCCGGGTATGAAAAGCTGGAAAAGGAGACGGGAGCGGGGATCGTACCCGGCGGAAAATATTACATGACCCGCAATGCTTCCTCCCTGATCGCGTTCCGCATTCCGAAGCGGGAGCTGAAGAGCTTCCGTATCGCGGCGGCCCACAGCGATTCTCCGGCCTTTAAGATCAAGGAAACGCCGGAAATGGACGTGGAAGGGCATTACTTGAAGCTGAATACGGAGGGCTATGGCGGAATGATCCAGTCCACCTGGCTGGACCGTCCTCTTTCCGTGGCAGGACGGGTGATCGTTGAGACGGAAAACGGCCCGGAAACCATGCTGGTCAATCTGGACAGGGATCTTTGCGTGATCCCCAACGTTGCCATCCATTTCAACCGGGAGGTCAATAAGGGCTATGCCTATAATCCGCAGGTGGATCTGCTGCCCCTGTTTGCCGGGACGCAGGACGGAGAGAAACGAGCGGACGGCGGAGAGGACAGGGCGGACAACGGAACGGGCGGGGAGGAAGCTTTGTCAGGCGGCGCGCAGAAGAAGCGGAATAAAAATATCACGCTGTCCGGCCTGTGCGCGCAGGAGCTGGGAATTGAGGAGGAGAAGATACTTGCCTCCGATCTGTTCCTGTATAACCGGGAAAAGGGACGCCGGATGGGCGCAAACGGAGAATTCATCGGTTCTCCCAGACTGGATGATCTGCAGTGCGCCTTCGGCGTGCTGGAAGGCTTTCTGCAGGCGGACAGGCCGGAAAGCAGCGGGTGGCCGGAGGGCAATGAAGCGGATCAGCAGGAAGGCAGTGAGGCGGACTGCTGCTCCGTTTACGCCCTTTTTGACAATGAGGAAATCGGGAGCGGAACCAAACAGGGGGCGGATTCCACCTTCCTGTCGGATGTGCTGGACTGCGTATGCGAGGCGCTGGGGATTTCCGGTTCAAGGAGAAGGGATATCCTTTCGGAGAGCTTCCTGCTTTCTGCGGACAATGCCCACGGCGTGCATCCCAACCATCCGGAAAAGTCCGATCCCACCAGCCGTCCTTACCTGAACGGCGGCGTTGTCCTCAAGTTTCAGGGTAGCCAGAAATATACCACCGACGCCTGGTCGGCTGCCCGGGTGCGCGGCCTGTGCAGGCAGGCCGGGGTTCCCTGCCAGAATTTCGTGAACCGGGCGGACATCGCGGGAGGAAGCACCCTGGGGAATATTTCCTCCGCCCATGTGTCCATCCCTGCGGCGGACATCGGCTTGGCACAGCTCGCCATGCATTCCGCCTTTGAGACGGCGGGAGCGCTGGATACCGGATATTTGATCGAGCTCTGCGCGAAATATTTTGCCTGACATGCCTGGGAGAGGATGGCAGGAGAACGGGAAATGAAGGAAAGGGAGCTTCTGAGGGCGGGGGATTCAGCCCTTCAGGAGTTTCTTTTTTTAAATTTGAAATTATTAAAAGATTAAAATAATGAAAGCAACTATGAAATGCCAATCAGCCGTTTCTTGAAAATAATATAGGTTCAGGAATATCCAATCCTAAATCCTGTGCTGTATCCAGCCATAACAGGCAGGCTTTTTCCAGCTCCTTTAAGGCCAGCTCTTTCGTTGCTCCGTGCGCCATACAGCCCTTCAGCTCAGGAATGCTTGCCACATAGATCTGGTCGGTTGTGTCGTACTGAATATATACGGAATATTGTGCCATGTTCATATTGCTCCTTTTTCATTTTCATGCAGTCCATATTGAAGAATGATATTTCTTAACTGCCTGATTTCATAGCCTTTTGCTTTTGAGCCGTCTTTTTGAATATTCATCATGATATTGAAGCGGTTGTGGTAATAAATAGCGTGAGAGCCCTTTTGTCGCTTCAATTCAAATCCCAGGCATAAAAGCAGATTTTGGAGATCTCTGTATTTGATATTATAATCACTTTTCCCGCTTATTACATCAATATATGTATTAGATGGCATCCAATATATCTCTCACTTTCTTATTATAATAGTTTAAATGGTATTTTCAATCCTGAAAATAATTTGAAATGTAATAAAAAATAATCTGTATTTTGAAGATTTTTTGATATGAATAAAGAGATATGGAGAGACTTTGAAGGGCTGGTTCTTCAGCCCTTCAGGAGCTTCTTCGCCCGGTCATATTCCTTCATCGAAAAGCCGAGCCCTTCGCAGGCCGTATGCAGATCGATATGAAAGCTTGCCATGGCGGCTTCCACACAACGCACGAGGCTTTCAGCACTTCCTTCCCGCCTGCCCTGACTTCTGCCCTTTTTTAAGGCGTTTTCTTCAATGGCTTCTCCCAAATTACACATACCCATAAACTCCTTTCTAAGCTCTGTTTCTATTGCGATTCCATACATTTGCGAAAGGATCCGTTCCTTTTCGTCCGGCTCCATGGACGGCGACAGCAGGACATTTAAAAAGTGGTGAATACTTCCCGGCTTTCCCAGTCCCTTTTTGGTGTTGAGGCAGATCAGAATGACGGAAAGCTTATCATAATTCGGCTCCTTTTCCGGCATGCAGCCGATTTCGTCATGCTTTGTAATTCGGTATTCCGTTAATGAGTTTCCAATGTGGACAGGGGCATTCATGCAGATCCAGATACTGCACACCTTTTTCAGCTTCTGGTAGTTGGAATTGCGAAACTCACGCCCAAGCTGAGAGGAGAGCATCCGCGCCGCATAGAAGATCCCACGGGTGACCAGGCGGTATTTCCGGTAAAAATTTTTCTGCGCTTCCAGGTTGATGAGAAGGCAGAGGGATTGCTCGCGGCTGAGGGAAGACGTACAGGAAGGAAGGCACACGGAAAAACGAAGGTCATATCGAACCGAGCCTTCCTCTGGGACAGCATCCTCGGCGGAAACGCCCAGGAGCAGGGAGTCCGTATGCTCCGGTTCGATCAGAGCCGCCGCGTCTTCCGGGGACAAACCCCTGTATTCACGCAGCGTCATGGAAAGGACGCGGGAGACGATGGGCCGGAAGCTTAACAGCCTCTTGATATGGTGATCGTACTGTACCTTCAGGCGGCTGGCCCGGAGGGCGTCATAAAAATCCGTATTTGGTTCCAAACTGCCTCCTTCCGGCAGAAGGAGCATGTGCAGAAAAAAGAAATGGCTTCCCATTGCCTGCAGACAGTCCCTGCCAATGATATGATGATAAAAAAGAAAAAAGATACGCGGCAGAAGCTGCCGGAATGTGCGGTCATGGATGCACATGAGAATAATAAAGAAACGAAAAGAACACGGCCGGACAGCTTCAGGAATGCTGCCGGATGTCCGCCGCACTTTTTTATGATGGAAAAATTATAACCGGCAGAGAGCGGAAAGTCAACGTTCAAAGAAATTTTCGTGAAAATGATCAAAGAATTTTTGGCGAAAATGCTCAAAAACAAAAATACCCAAAACACCAAAGTGCTTTAAATGCCAAAGCACCAAAATACCCCGCCCGGAAGGAAAGGGGCCTTCCGGGCGGGGCATCATCACAGATAAAAAGATACTTCTTTTTTTCATGCCGACATATTCTGAAACATGTTGATATATTCCGAAATATGTCGAAATATGACGGACCATGCCGAAAAGCGTCCGGCACCGGCCGTTTCCGCTCAGCTGAAGGCCGGAGCAGCGGTCCGGTCATCCGGATCAGCCGCCGCTTTCTTTGCTTCCGCAGCAAGCTCATCGGCGTTCTTCATGAAGCTGTACTGAGACATGTACAGGTGGTAATAGGAGCCTTTCTGCGCAAGCAGCTCGTCATGGCTTCCGCTTTCCTGGATCCGGCCCTTATCCACATAGAGGATGCGGGTGCAGTTCTGGATGGTGGAAAGCCTGTGGGCGATGATGAAGGAGGTGCGGCCCTTCAGCAGCTCGTTTAAGCCCTTCTGAAGGATGATCTCCGTCTCCGTGTCGATGCTGGAGGTCGCCTCGTCCAGGATGAGGATCTTGGGATCGGCCAGCAGGGCGCGGGCGAAGGAGATAAGCTGTCTCTGGCCGGCGGACAGGCGGCTTCCTCTTTCGTTCACCTGGGTGTAATAGCCGTTTTCCATCTGCATGATGAAGTCATGGGCGCAGACCGTTTTGGCCGCGCGGATCACGTCCTCATCCGTGGCGGTGCGGTTGCCGTAGCGGATGTTGTCCATGATGGTGCCGGAGAAGATGAAGCTGTCCTGCATCATGACGCCCATCTGGGTGCGCAAGGAGTGAAGCGTCACCTTTGATATATCCACGCCGTCGATGGTGATGCGTCCGCCGCCGATGTTATAAAAGCGGCTTAACAGGTTTACAATGGTGGTCTTTCCCGCGCCCGTGGGGCCTACGATGGCGAAGGATTCGCCGGGCATGGCCGTGAAGCTCACGTCGTCCAGGGTTTTGATGCCCTCCTCATAGGAGAAGGAAACATGCTCGAAGCAGACCTTTCCGGTGATGGGCGGCATTTCCGCAGCATCAGGGGCGTCCTTGACCACAACCGGCGTATCGATGGTTTCAAAGATACGCTCCAGGTAGGAGATGGCTGTGAGCAGGGAGTTGTAAAAATTCGCCAGAGTGGTGATGGGAGACCAGAACCGGCTGATGTATCCGGTGAAGGCTACCAGCACGCCCACGGAGGCGGCGCCGCCGTTCATCGCCATATCCACGATCGCCACATACAGAAAGGCGGTGGTCACGGCGGAGATCAGGTCCACGGTGGGCCCCATCATGAAGTTGAAGCGTACGGCCCGCATCCAGGCCTGGCGGTAGCCGTCGCTTAAGCGGTTGAAAATACCGCTGTTTTCCTGTTCGCGGACAAAAGCCTGGGTCACGCGGATGCCGTTGATGCTCTCCGCGATATAGGCGTTCAGGTTGGACTGCTTGTTGCTCTGGATCTGCCAGGCTCTGTGCTGCCGTTTCTTGATGACCACAGCGAACAGGGCGAGGACAGGAAGCCCGCACATGCACATCAGCGTCAGCTTCACGTTGATGGAGAGCATGAAAAGGATGATGAAAACCAGGCTGCACAGGTCCGTGATGGTATTTAAAAGACCGTTGGAAAGCAGGTCGCTTAAGTTATTCACATAGTTGACCACGCGCACCTGGATCTTGCCGTGCGGCCGGTCATCGTAATAGGAAAAAGGAAGCTCCTGCAGGTGGCAGAAAATATCGTTTCTCAGCTCGTGGATGACCGTCTGGCCCACCCGGTTGGTGATCCTGATCTTGATCCGCAGGGCAAATACGGAATACAGGATGACCAGAAGGGTCAGAAGGCTGATCCGTACAAGGCCCTGCACATCCTTATTCGGGATCATCTCATTCATGACCGTCATGAAAAAACGGGGAATGAGCATGGTGGCCGCGCTGGCGGAGAGCATGAGGACGGCGGCGATGCCGAGATCCTTTTTGTAGGGAATGACATAGCGGCCGAGACGCTTCAGCTGCCCCAGGTCAAAATGCTCTTCATAGATTTCATCCACGTCATATTTGTTGCGTGCCATTTATCGTCCCTCCCTTCCGGCTGCGCCTGCAGCGGTGCCGTTTGCTTCCGGCCGTCCGGCTTCTGCCGCAGCCGTCTGAGCGGCGGCCCGTTCATAGGCCTCCGCGGCCGCCTTGGCGTCCGTATGGTACTGATGCTCGAATACGCGGGCATAGTAGCCGTCTTTTTTCAAAAGCTCCTCATGGGTGCCGCGCTCCGCGATGCGTCCATGATCCAGAACCAGGATCTGATCCGCATCCTTCAGAGAGGAAATGCGGTAGGCGATGATGAAGATCGTATGCGCCCCTTCCAGATTCTTAAGCTGCTTTTGTATGTAGGATTCCGTTTCCATATCAACGGCGGAGGTGGTGTCGTCCAGGATCAGGATGGCCGGATCCTTTAACAGCGCCCTCGCCAGGGAGATCCTCTGCTTCTGGCCGCCGGAAAGTCCAACGCCGCGTTCTCCCACGATGGTATCATAGCCGTCCGGCATGGCCTGGATGAAATGGTTGGCGTCCGCCGCGATGGCAGCCTTTTTCACCCGGTCAAAGGAGCAGTCGGGCCGTCCGTAGGCGATGTTTCCCTCAATGGTATCCGAGAAAAGGAACACATCCTGCATGGCCATTCCGATGTTGTCGCGCAGGTCATACAGATCCATATCCTTCACGTTGACGCCGTCCACAAGGACCTCTCCGGCCGTGGCGTCATAGAAGCGGCAGAGCAGGTTCATGATGGTGGATTTTCCCGAGCCTGTTGGCCCAAGGATGC
Organism: Candidatus Eisenbergiella merdavium; assembly: GCA_019119595.1. GTDB lineage: Bacteria > Bacillota > Clostridia > Lachnospirales > Lachnospiraceae > Eisenbergiella > Eisenbergiella merdavium. The sequence continues at coordinate 75,012 of DWWS01000029.1, forward strand.
CCACCGTCTGGCCGGGCTTCACGGAAAAGCTCACGTCCCGGATGATGTCCACGTCCCGCGCGTCCTCCGCCTGATAGGAGACGTTCCGGAATTCCACGCTTCCCTTCAGGTGCTTTTTTTCCACCGCGTTGTCCGGAAGGAAAATGTGCGGATCCTCGGAGAAGGTGGCGTATATTTTTTCCACGGAGGTGATGAAGCGCTGTACATCGTTGATGAACCAGCCCGCCATACGTAAGGGATTGTTCAGCATCCACAGATAGCCGTTCACCGTCACCAGACTTCCCAGGGAAAGCTCGCCCCGGATCGCCATCAGGCCGCCCAGCAGGATGAGGACGACGGTGAGGATGTTGGAGAAAAATTCAAAGATCGGCACATATTTTGACCAGATGGCCGCGGCGGCAAGCTCCGCGTCCCGGTAGGCGTCGTTTTCCTTATCGAATTTTTCCTTTTCAAAATCCTCCTTGGCGAAGGCCTTTACCACCCGGTTCCCGCTGATGTTTTCCTGAACGAAGGCGTTCAGGCTGGAAAAGCGGTTCCGGATATTGTGGAAGGCCGGCTTCACCCGCCGAAACTGCGAGAGGGTAAAGAAAACCGTAAAGGGAAGGATGCACAGCATGCAGAGCGCCAGCCTGGTGTTGATCGTGAAAACCATTACCAGCGCAAAGCAGAAATACAGCACGTTTTCATAGATGGAATAAATGATGTTCGCGACGAAATGCCGGATGGCGTCCATGTCGCCCGTCTGACGGCTCATCAGGTCGCCCGTGCGGTTGCGGTTGTAGAAGGCGAAATCCTCCAGCAGCAGCTTGCGGTAGACCGCATCCCTCATTTTGTAAAGGACGCCCTGCGAGCAGATCTCAAAGTTGTAGGGGACGAAAAAGCGCAGCACGCTTCTTGCCGCGGTGACGAGAAGCAGGATCCCGATCAGCATCGGCAGCTTCTCATACTGTCCCGCGCTGATCACGTCGTCCACCACGTGGCCGCTGACCACCGGATTGATGATGGCGAGAGCGGCAAGGAACGTGACCAGCACCAGCCCCAGAAAGATCCGTGGGCGGTAGGGCTTGATAAACGAGTAGAACCATTTCATTGGTGTCATAAAGATACACTTCCTCCCTGAGCTGTTTTTGCGGAAAAATGGCTTTCCCCAAAATCTTTCTTGTCCCTATATCATAGAAAATCAGGGAGAAAATAAAATGTATTTTCTTGCTTAATTTTTGTATTATTTTGGTGTTCAGGCAGAGCGGCTGTCAAAGAGGGGAAGCCGGATGACAGGAAAGAAAAAGGCAGCGCGCATTTTTTTCAGACCAGTCCGTACAGCTTCAGAATGCCCAGAAGGATGGAAGCTGTAACGAGCAGAAAGGATACAAGATGGGTGAATCTGCCGTTGCCAATTTCCCCGACGTCGTCTTCCTTTTCCATATTTCTGTGCCAGAAAAGGCCAGCGGCGGACAGCAGGCCGAAGGAGAAGCTGACGGTCCTGGAAAGCATGAAGCTGGAGGGAAGGCTTAAGATGCTGCAGGCCGCGATCAGAAGCCCCCAGGCGGCGAGAAGATAAAACAGGGCCTCCCGTCCTGAGCTGTCCTTCCATAAAAACAGAAGCAGGATGCCAAACAGACTGATCAGGCTGACGACGATGAACAGGAGGGTTAAAATTCCAAAAGCCATGGGATATCCTTTCTTTTTCTTGCTTTTTTTACCATTATAAGGGGAAAATCTAAAGGAAAAAGAAAAGGGAGGCTAAAGAAATATAAAGAGAGCATTTCTGCAGGCTTTTGTGCTCGGCCCCTGCGGCGGCGTGCTCCTGCCGCGGTCCTGCGGCGGCAGCTCCGTAGCAGGCAGCTCCGTAGCGGGATGTCAATAACTTTTGAAAATGTCACTTTTTAATTTAAAGTTTCACTTGGGAAAATGTCAGTTTCATAAAAGGGCTTTTGCCCTTTTATGAAGCTGATTGCTGCTTCTCAAAAAACAGTTCGTACAAAAAT
>DWWS01000030.1 GCA_019119595.1 Candidatus Eisenbergiella merdavium
TAATCAAGGGCGCGAAGCGCCACAATTTTGTGGCGGTTTGTCAACCTTTTTTAGAAAAAGATGGGGGAATTTATAAAAAAGGAATCCTGGAAGTCGCATAAAATAAGGCTTAAAGATTCCGAGAGTCTATAGACGGGAAAAGGAGGACATAAACAGATGGAAGAAAACAGGATCGTCATCGACGCTTCCGCAAAGGAAGCAAGACCGCTTCCTATGGGAGGAAAGGACAGCCGGGGGAATTCCTGGCAGGTGGACAGCCTGAGCTTTCTCAAAAACGGAAAGCGCTTTCTGCCGGTGATGGGGGAATTTCATTATTCCAGATATGAGCCGGAGGACTGGGAGGAGGAGCTTTTGAAAATGAGAGCGGGCGGCGTGGACATCGTCGCCACCTATGTGTTCTGGATCCATCATGAGGAGAAACAGGGAGAGTGGGATTTCACGGGATGCCGCTGCCTGAGGGATTTTCTGGAGGTCTGCAGACGGGTGGACATGCCGGTGTGGCTTCGCATCGGACCCTGGGCGCACGGAGAATGCAGAAACGGAGGCTTCCCGGACTGGGTGGTAAAGGATACCTCCATGCAGGTTCGGACCAACGATCCCGCCTATCTGAAGCTGGTGGAGGCTTTTTATCAGAAGGTGGGCGAACAGGCGGCAGGAATGATGTGCAAAGACGGAGGCCCCGTTATCGGCATCCAGCTGGAAAACGAATACGGACACTGCGGCGGCCCCTCCGACAGGGAGGAGGGAATGGCTCACATGCGCATGCTGAAAAAGCTGGCGCTTGAGGCCGGCTTTGAAGCGCCCTACTATACCGCGACGGGCTGGGGCGGCGCTTACGTGGTGGATGAGGAAATGCTTCCCGTCCTGGGCGGCTATGTGGACGCACCCTGGGCGGAGCACGTGGAGCAGATGCCCGCCAGCGCCAACTTCGTATTTTCCGCCTACAAGCAGGATGAAAACATCGGCTCCGATCTGAAGAGGGAGGACGGAGCGGGCTTCACCTTCGAACCTTCCATCAGCCCCTACCTGACCGCGGAACTGGGCGGCGGGCTGCAGGTGACCTCCCACAGAAGGACCTGGCCCTCCCCGAAGGATATCGAGGCCCAGTCCGTCTGCATGCTGGGTGGCGGCGCAAATCTGCTCGGCTACTATATGTATCACGGCGGCATCAACCCGGACGGAAAGTACAGCACCCTTCAGGAGTCAAGAGCCACCGGCTACAACAACGATCTTCCGGTAAAATGCTATGATTTCCAGACCTGTATCCGGGAATCCGGCGAGATCAATACAAGCTTTGGAAAGCTGAAAAAGATCCATCTCCTGCTTCAGGATTTCGGAGAGAGCCTTGCGGGAACCCGGACCTCTTTTGCCGAAAAGCAGCCGGAAACCCCTGATGATGTACATACCCTCCGCGTCACGGCAAGGGTGAATCCGGAGACGGGAGCGGGCTTCCTGTTCGTGAACAATCACCAGAGACACCGCACCATGGACGCCCATACGGACGCCTCCGTCTGCCTGCAGTACGGGGAAAAGAAAAAGGAGATCGCCGGCCTGAACCTGAAGGACGGGGTCTGCGGTGTGATCCCCTTTGATTTTCCGCTCGGAGAAACGGTGCTGGAAGCTACGAATGCTTTCCTGCTGTGCAGGCTGGGAAAACGGACCTTCTTCTATACCCCGGACGGAGAGCAGGGAGAGGCTGTAGCCGGGCAGGATGCCGTAGCCGGGCAGAACGCCGGAGACGGAAAAGCGCCTTATTTTACCTGGAAGGACGGAAAGGCCGCTGACGTGACGGTACTTTCTGAAGCGGAGGCTGACCGGGCATTCCGCTTTGGAAACTGCCTGTACATAACGGAGCAGGCGGACGACTGCCTGATCGAAAAGGAGGGCAGGCTGTACCTGCTCACAAAGGCGGAAACGGAAACCCTTACGGTTTATTCGGAAACCGGAGAGCCCCGTCGTGTGACCGTAAAGGCGGAAGGGGGCCGGGCGGAGATACCCGTGCGGTTTACACTGACGAAGGAAAGCGGAAAGGTTGACGGTGCTGCCGGTGGAGAAACGCCGGAATACAGGGAATATACGGTTTGTCTGGACATCCCCGAGGGGATTGCTGCAGGAGCGTCGGAGAGTCCTTCGGCTGTATGCTTGGCAGAAGAGCCTGGGATTCCCTCGACAGTATGTCCGGCAGAAGCGCGGCGGTCGCCGCTCTGCCATCAGCTCTATCTGGAGGCGGACTATGCGGGAGACCGGGCGGAGGTGTATCTGGACGGCAGGCTTGTGGATGACTGGTTCACCAACGGCGAGCGGTGGCATATCGCGCTGAAGCGTTTCGGATATCCTTCCGAGCTGACGATCCGCATTTATTCCACGGACAGCCCCATTCCAAATCCTTATGGGAACCGGGTGTATTACGATCTTCCGGTGAAGGAGGGCTGCGAGCTTTTCGGAGTGCGGGTGATCCCGGAGTATGAGATTTTAGTAGAAGAAAATTAAAAAGAGCTTCTGTTTTACGGAAGAAGCATTCCTCAGCCCGCCCGGTAGAATCCTTGCCGGACGGGCTGTCTGTTGGGGACGGAAGAAGTCTGCGGCGGAAAAACCTCCGCTTGCCCCGGCCTCCGGGGTATGATAAACTTTGAAACGAAAACGAAGGGCTCATAGAAAGCCTGCGGCGAATCAATGAACGAAGCTGCGGAGGGCTTGCGGAATGGAAAAAGCAAAGCTGCGGATCGCCTGCCTGGAGGACGAGGAGGAGCAGACCTATTATCTGAAAACGGTGCTGGACGCTTATCAGAAGGAACGGGATGTGGAATGTGCGCTTTCCTGCTTCAGGAGTGCGGAGGAATTTCTGTTCGAGCATGAGCTTTCCGGGCATGGCGGGGCGGAAAGCCCGTTCCCATACGATCTGCTGGTGCTGGACATCTGTCTGGGACAGGAAGCGGGTGAAGAGGAAGCGGAGTGCTGTGACCGCCGGAGCATGAACGGCATGGAGCTGGCGCGGAGGATCCGAAAAGCGGATCGGCAGATCGACATTCTGTTTTTATCCAATCTGCGGGAATATGTTTTTCAGGGATATGAGGTAGGCGCTCTCCGCTATCTGCTGAAGCCGGTGACCGGAGAAACGCTTTTTCCCGTCCTTGATCTGCTGCTGCAGAAGCGCAGGGAGGAGCCGGCCTATGTGCTGCTTCCCGTGGCGGGGGAGCATCAGAGAATGGAGCTTGGACAGATCCTTTATCTGGAGGCGGTGGGACATTACGTGAGACTGCATCGGACGGACGGCGGGACGATGGAATGGAAGCAGTCCTTCTCGGCGGCGCTGGCGGAGCTGCCCCCGGAGCTTTTTGTACGGATTCACAGGAGCTTCTGCGTGAACCTGATGTATGTGAACAGCATCACCAGAAAAAACTGTTTTCTGGAGGGCGGAACGGAGCTTCCCTTAAGCCGGGGCGCTTATCAGGAGGCCAACGAAGCTTTCCTGCGTTATTACAGAGATCAGGGCTTCTGAGCGCGCCGTTACAGAGCGCGCTGTCACAGATTGCGTTGTAACGGATTACTTGGATTGGAAGTCCGGCATGGGGAGGAGGGAGCCATGAACATATTTCGGTTTGCGGCGCTGGCCGCGGGAATCCTGCTGCTCGCGGGCCTGCTGTTCTGGCTGACCCGCCGCCTGCTGGAGCACAGAACCCTGTCCTGGCAGAACCGGCTGCTGGATCAGAACGTGGAGGAGATCCGTTCGATCTATGCCAGAATGCGGGGCTGGCGGCACGACTACCACAGCCATCTGCAGACTCTGAAGGCTTACCTGGCGGAGGGAAAGCTTTCCGAGGCGCAGGGCTATTTGGACCGGCTGGAAGCGGATCTGGATGAGATACGCCCGATGGTGGAATCGGGGAATGTGAGCCTGGACGCGATCCTGAACGCCAAGCTGACCCTGGCGCTCAGCCGGGATATCCGCATCAACCAGCGCGTGGAGGTGCCGAACCGGCTGACAGTCAGCGACACCGACCTGTGCGTGGTGATGGGAAACCTGCTGGACAACGCCATGGAGGCCTGTGAAAAGATGGACGACGCGGCGGGACGGTTTATCCGCCTTTACATCGGCGTGCTGAAGGGACAGCTTTACATCAGCGTGATGAACGCTACGGCGGAAACAGTGAGAAGAACGCCGGAAAACGGAAGCGGAGGCTATTCTTCAGAAAAAAAGGGAAACCACGGCCACGGACTGAAACGGATCGACCGGGTGGTGGCCAAATACGGCGGCTATCTCAACCGGAAGAACGAGCCGGGGGTTTTTGTGACGGAGGTGCTGCTTCCTTTGTAGAGCGGGCGGCCGGGAAGCGGCCTGCGGGGAAAGGCAGGGGCATAAGCCGAAAGATACAGTTGGTGCACGGATTTTTTCCATTCGTGCACTTTTTTGTTTTTCAGGATTAAGCTTTGGTAGAATAGCCTGTGTAACCGAAAAAGGACTGCGGCGCGAAGCGACGGAATGGAGATGCAGATGAACGGGAAGAAAAAGAAACACGGGATCTTCAGCAACTACAGGTATTTTCTGGCGCAATGGTGGCGGGCGGACCGGAAGCTGTTCGCCCTGTCCGGCGCGGACATTGCTTTGGATGTGCTGGTGACGGCGGGGCTGACCCTGCTTTCCTCCTACGTGGTATACCTGCTGGAGCAGAGGCTGGCGCTGAGAAACGTTCTGGTCATCCTCTGCGCGGCGGTGGCGGCGTATGTGGCAGTCGAAAGCGCACAGACGCTCTTTTTTCATCTGGCGAGGGGCTTTCGGATACAGAAGGGCGTGATCCAGGGCTTCTCCATGGCGCTGGTGCGAAAGTCTCTGGAGCTGAGCTATGAAAGGCTGGAGGAAACGGAGATTCAGGAGGAGCGGAAAATGGCTCAGATGGCGGTGCTGGACGGTCTGGAGGAATTCTGGTATTCCAGCTCCCAGCTTCTTGCCAACGCGCTGAAGGTGCTCATATTCGGCGGTGTGATCGCCTCCCTGAATCCGGCCCTGATCCTGCTCCTGACCGGCATCTGTCTGATCCAGCTCACCGGCTATAAGCTTGCCGCGGATTATGAGCAGAGGACAAAGGAGAAGCTGAAAAGCCTGAACGTGACGAAGGAATATATCCAGAACAAGGCCTTTGACGTATCGGCCGCAAAGGATATCCGTCTCTATCAGATGCAGGACTGGCTGAAAGCGGTGTTTCGCAGGACGAATAAGCAGTATACCCGCATCCGTTCCCGGATCGGGATCGGTTATTTTCTCTATAACATCGTGGAGCAGCTTCTGCAGTTTACCAGAGAGGCGGTCATCTACGGCTATCTCATCTATCAGATCAGTCAGGGGATGAACGCTTCCGCGGCGGTGCTGTATCTGGGGGCCGCCACCGAATTCGCGGATCGCTTTTATAACCTGTCCAGATGCCTGCCGGAGATCATCAGGATCCAGAACTGGCTGACGGATTACAGGCAGTATATGGAGGAGGAGAACCGGAGGCCGGAAAACGAAGGGGAAGAGGTTCCCGAAGGGAGGGACGGAAAGGCGGAGGCGCTTGCGATCGAATTCCGGGACGTTTCTTTTTCCTATCCGGGAAGCGGAGAAGCCGTGCTCTCCCATCTGAGCTTCACCATGCGGGCCGGAGAAAAGCTGGCGCTCGTGGGGCTGAACGGAGCGGGAAAAAGCACCATCGTCAAGCTGCTGTGCGGCTTTTATTCCGACTATACGGGCAGCATTCTGATCAACGGAAAGGAGCTTGGCTGTCTGAACCTGGAAAAATACCGGGAGCGGATCGCGGCCATTTTTCAGAAAACCCAGCTTCTTTCGGCCTCCATCAGCGAAAATATCCGCTGCAGGGAGGACGACGGAACGGAAAAGGAGAGCTGCGAGGCGCTTCTTCGCAGGGTGGAGCTGTGGGATAAGGTGAGCGCGCTGCCGGAGGGGATTCACACGAGCCTGCAGAAAAATACAAGCGGGGAGGGCGTCCTGCTTTCCGGCGGGGAGGAGCAGAAGCTGCTTCTTGCCAGAATGCTCTATAAGGGAGCGGGACTGTGTCTGCTGGACGAGCCCACCGCGGCCCTGGATGCGCTGGCGGAAAACCGGGTCTACGAGCAGTACCGGGAGCTGACCGGAGAGCGGACGGTGCTTTTTATTTCCCACCGGCTGGCGTCCACCCGCTTCTGCGACCGGATCCTGTTCCTGAAGGATGGCGGGATCCGGGAGGAGGGAACCCATGAGGAGCTGGTTTCGCTGGGCGGAGACTACAGCCGGCTCTTTGAGGTACAGAGAAAATATTATGCCGAACAGGCCAGAAGGGAGGCGGAAAACAGGCTATGAGGTTAGGAGAATTCATAAAAAAGACGATCCGTTTTTTGAACATGGCTCAGGTGGAGCACAGAAAAATCTGGCTCATCCTTCTGTTCGGGCCTGCGGCCTCCTGTGCGGTTCCCTTTGTGCATCTGGTCTGTTATGCGGGGATTCTGGACGGCATGCTGTCGGGAAGGCTGGAATACGCCATGGAGCAGCTTTTCTGGATGCTTGGCCTGACCTTCGTATGCGGCCTGACCACCAAGGCCTGCTGGCATGCCCTTGAGGTGGTTTCGGAAAGCTGCCGGGATACGGTATGGCAGAGGACGGCGGACAAAGCGTTCCGGATGGAATATGAGGAATATGAAAAGAAGGAAAATCTGGACAAGATCCGCCGGGTCAGGCAGTCGCAGCGGGCGGATGTGCGCAGATGCTTCATACAGATATACTATCTGATCGAGATGGGGCTGTATACGCTGACGGCGTTTGTTTTTCTGATCGCGCTGTTTTCCAGCATGGATTATGAAAATCAGAATTTTTTCACCTCCTGGCAGGGCATCCCTTTTCTGATCCTGGCGTCGCTCGTGATGCTGATCGCGGGGAACCGGGTGGCAGGCCGCTCCGGACGGCTGAGGACGGAGCTCCTTCAGAAGGCGGAAGGGGCGGAATCGCTGCGCGTTTATTACGCCGGCTTCATCCATGCCCTGGAATCCGCAATGGATATCCGGATCTTCCGCATGCAGGAGCTGCTCTGGAAAAAATGCACCGATACGGCACAGATTGAAGATGAGCTTTGGAAGGACGGAAAAAAGATCGGAGCACTGCAGGGTCTCTTTCAGCTCATCAGCGGCATCGGAACCCTCTGTGCCTATGTGCTGATCGTGGGAAAAGCCTGGTACGGGGTGATCAGCGTGGGCGATATCCTGCTGTACATCGGCGCGATCAACACTTTTTTTACATCCCTTTCCAACTGCATGTACGCCTGGAATTCCCTGGGCGGAAGCCTGGATTATGTGCTGGGCTACGACGATTTTATGAACAGCGGCTATATGCGCTATGACGGCACGCTTCCCATTGAAAAACGCAGCGACGGGGAGTATGAGCTGGAATTTGACCATGTGAGCTTTTCCTATCCGGGAACGGACCGGGAGATCCTGCACGACATTACCCTCAAACTCCGCGTGGGAGAAAAGCTGGCCCTGGTGGGACGAAACGGCGCCGGAAAGACCACCCTGATTAAGCTTCTGTGCCGTCTTTATGAGCCGACCCGGGGCAGGATCCTGTTAAACGGTGTGGATATCTCGCTTTATGACTATGCGGAGTACACCTCCATTTTCTCCGTGGTCTTTCAGGATTTCGGCCTGCTCGCTTTTTCCATCAGGGATAATGTGGCCGCGGGAGAGGACGGAGACGAGGAAAGAATCTGGGAAGCTCTTGAAAAGGTGGATCTGGCCGCGCGCGTCCGCCGGCTTCCGGAAGGGATCGACAGCAGACTGTTTCACGACAACGGGGACGGCGTCGCCTTTTCCGGAGGCGAGGCGCAGAAGCTGGCCATCGCCAGGGCCCTCAACAAGAACGCGCCCTTCGTGATCCTGGACGAGCCGGCCTCCGCTCTTGACCCTCTGGCCGAGGCGCAGGTCTATGAGAATTTTGACCGCCTGGTAAACGGAAAGACCGCCATCTACATTTCCCACCGGATGAGCAGCTGCCAGTTCTGCGACCGCATCCTGGTGCTGGATCAGGGACGGATCGCCCAGCAGGGCACCCACGACGAGCTCATGGCCCAGGACGGCGTGTACGCCGGACTCTATCACGCGCAGGCGAGACATTACGGATATTAAAATACGGGCCGCTGTTTTCTGTGTGCCGGGATATGTGCGGGATATACACCGGGACATGTGCCGGGACACTCGTCGGAAGACAGCGGCTCTGATTTTATGGTTGCAAAACAGGGGAAGGTGCGATATACTTTCTTCACAAAGTCTGATTTCAGCATTCTGAAAGCATACATCCGCCGGGCCAGTTCTCGTATGAAGACCGCGCCGGAGCGTCTTGTCGTCTTTATCTCTTTTTATCTTTTGAAATCATTTGAATCTGAATGGATCCTGACGATTTTCTGAAAATACTTTGACAATAGAATATCTTTAACCAGGGGGCCGTTGGGGCGTTATGTCAGCCGCCGGACGCTAAGCGAAAGGAGGCTGGTGCTATGGTTACATACTCTGATTTAATTCAGTTTGTAATTATGCTTTGCGCGGTCATAACACTTGTTGTTTATGTAACACGCAAAAAGTAGCGCCCTCGTCCTGACAAGATGAAGCGCTACTTTCTGTAGCTCGATTTTGCCGGCGGTCAGGTCTGCGCTGACCAACGGCCCTCTCGTTAAGGGTATTATATGTCCGTTGTAGATGTTTGTCAACGAAATCGTGCTGATTGCTGAAAGTGCTTTGACAATAGAATATCTTTAACCAGGGGACCGAAGGGGCGATTACGTCAGCCGCCGGACGCTAAGCGAAAGGAGGCTGGTGCTTATGGTTACTTATGATGAATTATTCGGATTTGTAACTATGCTTTGCGCAGTGATCACTCTTGTTGTGTACATACTACGCAAAAAGTAACGCCCTCGTCCTGGCAAGATGATGCGCTACTTTTAAACAAAACTTGCCGACGGCTGGATGTACTCTGGCTTTCGGCCCTCTTGTTAAGGATATTATATGTCATGCCTGAAGTGTTGTCAAACAAAAACGGAAAACTGTCCGCTTGAGTCGCCTGGGGTATCGTCCGGGGCACTGAGCACGGTCATTGAGCGCCGGCTTGCTGATGATAAGCGGGCAACAAAGTCTTGTAGCCAAAAGGAAAAGCGCTTATAATTAATAGTATAACAAAAACGAAAAACTGTACAGGAGGTGCGAGATGAAGGATGTGAATTGTGCGTATTGTATGGGCGGGGAGCTGCTGGACAAATTCGGGATCCCGATCTGCGATCTGGATGTAAGCCAGCTGATCCTGTTTAAAGAGCAGAGCAAGCCGGGCAGATGCATCGTGGCTTCCAAAAGCCACGTGAGCGAGATCATCGACCTGAGCGAGGAGGAGCGGAATCGTTTCATCGCGGATGTGGTGAGGGCTTCCAGTGCTATCCACAAGGCTTTTTCTCCGGATAAGGTCAATTACGGCGCATACGGGGACACGGGCTGCCATCTTCATGTGCATCTGGTTCCGAAATATGAAGGGGGAGACGAATGGGGCGGCGTGTTCCAGATGAATCCCGGCCTGAAATATTTAAGCGAAGCGGAGTATGCGGAGATGATCGGGAAGATAAGGGCCTGCCTGTAGACCGCAGGAGCTGCGAAGAAAACGTGAAAAAAGTCCGGCGCTGTGCCGGCTGTCCTGATGGAAAATTTTCCGGCAGGACAGCCGGATAGCGCCGGTTTTTGTTCGCCAGGGACTTGCCCGGAAGACGAACCGGAAGCTTCTTATAAAAGGTATAGATCCCCGTTCACGACCCTTGTGTTTGCGAACTGCTTCAGAAGGCCGGGGATCCCGCCGCCCACTCCTTCGCCCTCTCCGGCGGCTTTGTCCTTCAGATCTCCGATGAAGCCGGCGTTTTCGCTCACGACCTCGATGGCTCCCTTCTGCTCCGGACCGCAGAGGATGCAGCCGCAGTTATTGGTGTGAACCAGATCCAGGATCCGTTCGGCAGACACATCCCGGCGGACGCGCAGAAGGCCGCAGTTACGGATGGATACGCCCTCGGGGCAGGCGTCCAGCAGCTTGTTGTCAAGCGTCAGCATGGCCTTGTTCGCCAGGGTGGTTCCCCGGACGATCTGAAGCCCACCGTATTCCGCTCCCGTCTTCCGGAACGCCTCTTCAAGGCTTTCCGGAAGATAGACGGTTCCGGTGACGCGGGGCTTTTCCAGGCGGGAAAGCAGGCCGGTGCATTCGGGGGTAAGGGTGAGGGAGCCTTTGACATAAATTTTAGTGCCGTACTGCTCCAGAAGCCCTTCGGCCAGCCTGATGTCGCCGGAAAGGAAGGAATATCCGGAAGGGATCACCTCCAGCTTCGCCGTCTCGTCAAACAGCGTAAGGGCAGCTTCCGTCTTTTCCTGAAGGACGAGAACGGAAGGGGTGACGAAGCGGACCTTTTTGGCGGCAAGGGCGGAAACGTCAAGCTCTTTATCCGTCAGGCGGAGCTGTTCGGATACATAATACTGCCCCTCCTGCCTTGCCCGGAGCGGGAACCAGACGTCCGGGGTGAAAACGGGATCCAGAACCGTGCATTCGTCCGGATAACATTCCGTGGAGCCGTTGACGTGAAAATTATTCAGATACGGCGCCAGAGAGGCGGGACAGAGAACGGAGCCGTTGACGCAGACGGCCGCAAGGGAGGAGAGCACCTGCTGGGCGCCGGGCTTGATCTCAAGACTGCCGTTGACGCACAGGAGGGTGTTTTCCGAAACGGCGGTGGAGCCGCTCAGCTCAAAATCCCCGTTTTTGGAAATGATGTTGACCTCTCCGTCCAGCTCCAGCGTGACGTCGCTGTTGCAGACGATTGGAAGGCGGCTCAGCACATCCTTCGCCCGCTCGTTGACCAGGACCGTGTCCGCGTTGATGACGATCTTTTCATACCCGGAAAGAGCTTCCTCATTCACCTTTCTTGTGTCGCAGACGTCACAGTTGACGACAAACATTTTTTTCCCCATTAATTCTTCAAACATGGCTGCCTCCTTTTTTCAAAGCGGTTTTTAAATGCTTCCTCGCGTCGGACAGACGGGAGCGGACCGTTCCCGGCGGAAGGCCGAAAAATTCTCCCAGCTCCGCTGAGGTATAGCCCTCCAGATAGCGCATGACGAACAGAACGCCCTCGTTTCCCGGAAGCCCGTTCAGAAGCTGCTCCCAGTCGATCATGGCGTACTCCGCCGCCTCCCGGCCCTCTGCGTAAAGAGGCTCCGAGACGGTTTCATAGCGTTCATGACGCTTCCGGTCCAGATGCAGATTTTTTACCGTGCGGTAGAGCCAGGCCCTCTGCTGTTCTTCGGAAAGGCCATCCAGGAGGGACTGGTGAAAAATGGCGCGAAGGAAAGCCTCCTGTACCAGATCCTCCGCAAGGCTTCTGTCCCCCGTCATGCCTGCGCACCAGCGGATCAGCTCCTGACGGCAGGCCTGGTAAAGCTGTTCGATCATGTCAATCCTCATTCCGGAGCGTGCGACGGGGCGAAGAGAAATCGCGGATGCGATTTCTCTTCTGCCATAAAAGCTATTTGTGACGCTCCGGCACAAATAGCCGTGTAAAAAATAAGCCATCGGGCTTATTTTTT
>DWWS01000031.1 GCA_019119595.1 Candidatus Eisenbergiella merdavium
AAGAAGGCAGACAGAGAGCGCTGCGCTGAGATCGCTTGCCAGGAATGGCTGGATGTGCGGGGATTCGGACAGGTATTTGCGTTTAAGGGGGCAGAGGTTTCGCTGGGGATCCGCGGCCCGATTTCCATCCATCAGGCAGTGAGTGTTTCGCCGGTGGACATTGTGAGTATGCAGATCACAAAAAGCGTAAACAGTGAAGATACAAAGGACGGAAGCAGGGCGTCTGATACAATGGGAACGAAGCATCGTATTGGATTCGGGCTTTATGTCGTGAAAGGAAGCGTGAACGTACAGCTGGCAGAGAAAACAGGTTTTTCACAGGAAGACGCGGAGCTTCTGAAGGAAGCGTTGAAAACGCTGTTTGAAAACGATGCTTCTTCTGCAAGACCGGAAGGAAGCATGGAGGTCTGCAGACTGTACTGGTGGCAGCATCAGGATAAGACGCCGTCTGTTTCGACCGCAAAGGTGCACAGGAGCGTTAAGATTCGACCGATTGTTGACAGGCCGAAAACATATGCTGATTATGAGATTAAATATGAGGATCCCGGGTGTGTAGAACCGGAGGTGTATGATTTTGTATGACGAAGAGGAATTCCTGCAGTTATCTGGTATTCAGCATTTCGCGTTCTGCAGAAGACAGTGGGCATTGGCATATATAGAATTGCAATGGTCTGAAAATGTCCGCACCATAGAAGGGCATCTGATGCATCACAAGGCCCATGATGGAAATATACGGGAGCGGCGTGGGGATTTGCTGATCTCTCGAGGTATGCCCATCTGTTCCCGCAGTATGGGAGTCAGCGGAGAATGTGATGTGGTGGAATTTCACAAAAACAGGAACGGGATTTCCCTTCATGGTGAAGAAGGTCTGTACCAGGTTATTCCGGTGGAATATAAACGCGGCAAGCCTAAAATCGGTCATGAGGATGTGGTTCAGCTTACGGCGGAGGGGATGTGCCTGGAAGAAATGCTTTGTTGTGATATACCGTTCGGATACCTGTTTTATGGCGAGACAAAGCACCGGGAGAAGGTGGAATTTTCAGAAGAACTGAGGGCGGAGGTACGCGGAATGTTTGCAGAAATGCATCGGTATTTTGAAGAACGTTATACGCCGAGGGTACGTTGGAGTAAAGCGTGTAATGCCTGTTCTTTAAAGGACATCTGCCTTCCGGTGCTCGGGAAGAAAAAGTCGGCAAACGATTATGTTCTGGCTCATTTGGAGGAGGAAACATGAAGCGCCTGTTGAATACTTTGTATATTACTTCTCCAAACAGATATCTGTCTTTGGATGGAGAAAATGTGGTTGTATTAGAAAAGGAGACCGAAGTAGGACGGGTGCCGCTTCACAACCTGGAAGCGATCGTGACCTTCGGCTATACCGGCGCCAGTCCTGCTTTGATGGGGGCATGTGCAACGCGAGGGATTGGATTGATATTTCTGTCGGGAAGCGGACGCTTCCTGGCTCGTGTGACCGGAGAGGTCTATGGGAATGTGACTTTGCGGAAAGAGCAGTATCGCTGCAGTGAGAATCCGGAAGCAAGTTTGCAGATTGCAAAGAACTGCATCACAGGCAAGATATATAATTCCCGATGGGTGCTGGAGAGGTCGATCCGGGATTATCCGTTGCGGCTGGACGTGGACAAGATAAAAGGAAAGTCTCAGTTTTTGCAGGAAAATATGAAAAAGATTCAGGAATGCGACACGGCATCCGCTCTGCTGGGGCTGGAAGGTGAAGCAGCATCCGTCTATTTTTCTGTATTTGACGACCTGATTTTGCAGCAAAAAGATGACTTTCAATTCCGTGGACGTAACAGGCGGCCGCCGACGGATGAAGTAAATGCAATGCTGTCATTTGCGTATACGCTTCTTACTTCGATGTGTGCCAGTGCCCTGGAAACAGTGGGACTGGATCCTTATGTGGGCTTTTATCACACAGACAGACCAGGGAGAAAGTCCCTGGCATTGGACATCATTGAGGAACTGCGCAGCGTGATGGCTGACCGCTTCGTTTTGACTCTGATTAATAAAAAGATGGTAGGTAAAGAAGGATTTCTTCGCAAAGAAAATGGTGCGGTTATCATGGATGATAATCTTAGAAAGACGTTCCTTACTGCATGGCAGAAGAAAAAGCAGGAGATGATCACCCATCCGTTTTTAGGGGAAAAGATAGAGTGGGGAATGGTCCCTTTTGCCCAGGCCATGCTGCTTGCCAGATACCTGAGAGGGGATTTGGACGCATATCCGCCGTTCTTTTGGAAATAGGAGGGCCTTTATGCTGGTATTGATCACTTACGATGTAAATACGGAAACCGCAGCAGGAAAGGCGCGGCTCAGAAAAGTCGCAAAGCAGTGCCAGAACTATGGACAGAGAGTACAGAATTCTGTCTTTGAATGTAATGTGGATGCGGCAAAATGCAGACAGGTCAAGGCGATCCTGGAGGAAATTATCGATCAGGAAAAAGACAGCTTACGATTTTATTATCTGGGGGAGCATTATAAAAACAAGGTAGAACATATTGGAGCAAAGCCTGGTTTTGATGTGACAGAGCCGCTGCTGCTGTAAGGTCAAAATTATTTGCGGTGTGCTGTAGTGGAGAAGACAGGATTGTAGTATGGAGCAGGTGCGAATATGGAGTGCACATGAAAGGGCCGGAGGATTCGCACCTGAAAAAGTGCACAAAATATTCTGTTGGTAACACAAGTTTGCGAAGTGAAATAGTAATAAGGCAAATTTAATAGGGAAAAATAGTAAAGGTGTTGGAAAATTGCAGGTGTAAATTGGTTAAATTTGCTGTCGCTCCGCGTGAGCGGGGCGTGGATTGAAGCGCAACAGATTAAGGATGCACTTATTGAAATCTGGTCGCTCCGCGTGAGCGGGGCGTGGATTGAAGCCTTCCATCAGGTTAGCCCAACGCGTCCGATTAAGTCGCTCCGCGTGAGCGGGGCGTGGATTGAAGCGTATTCCATGATAGCTCAACAAATGATAATGAATGTCGCTCCGCGTGAGCGGGGCGTGGATTGAAGCTCAAAGGCTGCACGAGCTACAATATGCAGTATGGTCGCTCCGCGTGAGCGGGGCGTGGATTGAAGCCTCGCCTGCGATTGATACGGAGGTCGTGGGGGTGAGTCGCTCCGCGTGAGCGGGGCGTGGATTGAAGCGAGAGAAAGGAGTAAGGCCTGCGGCGCAGTCGGGTCGCTCCGCGTGAGCGGGGCGTGGATTGAAGCACAAACAACCCGTCACCGTCTGGAGAAAAACTGGTCGCTCCGCGTGAGCGGGGCGTGGATTGAAGCACACCCGGCCATGATAGTGTTACATCCATCCAGAGTCGCTCCGCGTGAGCGGGGCGTGGATTGAAGCTATCTGCCGAGATATTATAACGATGTAGACTTGTGTCGCTCCGCGTGAGCGGGGCGTGGATTGAAGCTTGGAAACGCAGATTTCTGCAAACCACCGGAGATGCGTCGCTCCGCGTGAGCGGGGCGTGGATTGAAGCTTTCTGGTTGCACAAACTACAATTACCAGTACGGTCGCTCCGCGTGAGCGGGGCGTGGATTGAAGCATTTCTACGGAGACTTTGGAAAAAATTATACAGGTCGCTCCGCGTGAGCGGGGCGTGGATTGAAGCCCCAATATGTAATTGCAGATTGCGAGACCCCCAATGTCGCTCCGCGTGAGCGGGGCGTGGATTGAAGCCACCTGTTCTTCTTCTTTGGAAGTTAAGCCGTAGGTCGCTCCGCGTGAGCGGGGCGTGGATTGAAGCAGCTCTTCCCACAAATGCTGCAGGCCCGCCGTAGTCGCTCCGCGTGAGCGGGGCGTGGATTGAAGCTTAATGACTGCATCGGAATATCCGGCTTTTCTGGGTCGCTCCGCGTGAGCGGGGCGTGGATTGAAGCGCGAATATCATCTCCATGATCGCCACATCAGCGAGTCGCTCCGCGTGAGCGGGGCGTGGATTGAAGCAGATTCCGCCTCCGAAGCTGATCGAACCGATGCGGTCGCTCCGCGTGAGCGGGGCGTGGATTGAAGCAGTACATCACTCTGATCAGTGCCGTTGTTACAGGGTCGCTCCGCGTGAGCGGGGCGTGGATTGAAGCGCCCGACCCCATGTTAGCTTCTGCCGCTATGCCATGTCGCTCCGCGTGAGCGGGGCGTGGATTGAAGCACGGGCTTTCCATGGTATTGCGTGCCTTGTAATATGTCGCTCCGCGTGAGCGGGGCGTGGATTGAAGCTCCGGCCCCCAGTCCATCACAAGGGGTACCGCCAGTCGCTCCGCGTGAGCGGGGCGTGGATTGAAGCCAGAAAGCGAAGCCGTACAGGTACGTAAAACTATGGTCGCTCCGCGTGAGCGGGTTATTGGCCTGCAGGCGGTTGATGGCCTTAAGATATCAGAATATCTGATGCAAACTGCCGTACGAAATATCGAGGTCGAGATAACATTTGAGGAGGTCTATAGTCCGTTGCAGTCCTACTACAGGGAAAATCCATATCATGTCGTATGGATTGTACCGAAGAAGTGTATAAGATTTCAGCGAAAACCGTCCGCTTCAAAACCGGACATCGAAAATTTAAAACCGGACATTTACGCTCTAAAAGAGGACATTGAAAAGATTTTCAGCCAAAGACAGTCAGTAGTATATTGAAGCTGCGGGAGGCCTTTTCGGGTCAGAAGATTTTTGGACGTTCAGAGGTGATGAAGGTGATTGACATTAATTCATCCTGAACTTCTGATCTCATAAAAGAGATGACGGAGCACGAAATCATCGAACCGGTGTCCGGACACGGAAAAGGAAAGTATTGCTTTTGTCAGAATGAAAGTTGAGACGATGAGGTTTCGGACTTATTCCTTTGGAGCGAAGTCTTTACGCGGCTGGAAAATCTGTGCAGTTCTAATATAATAAGCAGGAGCAGGCAGTGAGGCGGGCATATCAAACAGCAGGAGCTGCCATGCCCTCTGAAGAATAATAAAAAAACCGGCAATAACTCAGATCACAGCAAAAGCAACAGACATAAACAAGATGCAGCAAACGAAGCACACAAAGGACGGTGAATAGCAATGTTCGATAAATCCCAACTTCAAAAAGCACTGGCGGCCTATAAAAGAGATTTCATAAAGAAACAGTGGCCGGATGAAAAATATAAATGGGAGGCGGTTCAGTATTTTCAGGCAAACTGGGACGTCAATGCGGATGATTTTGCAGGGATGCTCACCAGAGCGCTTTCAAAGACGGCCAATCTGCTGGCTTCAGCCAATCATTTTCCAGCGAAGATGATCGTCGGATTTGCCGGGAGCGTTCCGGAGGAAGTGAGGGCGATGTTCCTCTCTCTGTATGATGAGAGCCGGGATGTGGTGGAACGTGTGGAGGAATTTAAGCAGAAATCCGGCGGTTTGCTTGAACGGCATGGAAATGGTGCGGCGCAGCATTTTCAGGATGAAAACGCTATCATGACCTATCTGTGGCTCCGTTATCCGGATAAATATTATGTTTATAAGCTTGGAGAGATCAGAGCGGTCGCCGCGGAATTGAAGGGCAGTTATCGATTCAAAAAGGGAGCTTATGCGGATAATATCAGAAATTTTATGGCATTTTACGATGAGATCTGTGATGAGCTTCGGCGGGATGATGAGCTGAGAAAGCTGCTTCAATCTCAGCTTACAGAGAGCTGTTATCCGGATCCGCAGCTGCGTACGCTGACAGGTGATGTGGGATTCTATATCAGCCGTTATCATAAGAAGGGGGATGTGTCTGATGAGGACGGCTGGTGGCCGAAGGATTATACTCCGGGGTTCTCCGTTGAGGACTGGCTGGAGCTGCTTGCTGACAAAAGCATTTTTACCGCGGGCAGCATGGAGATCATGAAACGTTTGCTGGATTATGGCGGAAAAGCCACATGTAAACAGCTGGCGGTCAAATATGGAGAAAGCGCGAATTTTTACAACAGCGGATCCGCATATCTGGCCCGCAGGATCGCGCAGAAAACCAACTGTCCTCTCATGCTGGGAAGGGAGGAGAATGCCCGTTTCTGGCCTGTCCTGTATGTCGGAAAGTGGACGGACAGGAAAGAGGAGGGTTCTTATATATGGAAGCTCCGCGACGAACTGAGAACGGCATTGGAGCAGTTGGATCTGAGCGAGGTACCTTTATATGCCGCTTCGGAGAAAAAAGGAGAAGAGCGCCGGTATTGGTTTTTAAATGCGAATCCCAGGATCTGGAGCATGTCCGGCATGCCGGTGGGAGCTGTGCAGGCTTATACCCTTTATAATGATAACGGAAATAAGAGGCGCGTTTTTCAGAATTTTCTGGATGCAAAAGCGGGAGATATGGTCATCGGCTATGAATCTACGCCTGTAAAGCAGATCGTAGCGCTTGCGCGCGTGAGTGCCGGGCAGGATGGGGAACGGATTTACTTTGAGAAGCTGGAAGGGCTCTCTGTTCCGATCGATCTTGCAGCCCTTAAAGCATGCCCCGAGCTTGAGAAGATGGAATACTTCGGGATGCAGCAGGGAAGTCTGTTTAAACTGACCAAAGGGGAGTATGATCTGATTCTGGATATGATACGGGAGGAAAATCCCGCACCCGCCACGGCGGATGCCGTTGAGAAGTATGATAAGGCCCGCTTCCTCGGTGAGGTATATATTTCGGAGGCGAGGTATGACAGGATGGCCGCTGTACTGAAGAAAAAGAAAAACATCATTCTGCAGGGGGCGCCGGGCGTAGGAAAGACCTTTGCCGCGAAAAGGCTGGCATATTCCATCATGGGTGAAAAGGATGATGACCGTATAGAATTTATTCAGTTTCATCAGAATTATTCTTATGAGGATTTCATCATGGGCTATAAGCCGACCGGTGACGGTTTTGAGCTGAAATACGGCGTTTTTTACCGTTTTTGTCAGAAGGCGGCGAACCATCCGGATAAGGATTATTTTTTCATCATTGACGAGATTAACCGTGGCAATATGAGTAAGATCTTCGGTGAGCTGTTAATGCTGATAGAGGCGGATTATCGCGAAATGAAGGCTGCGCTTGCCTATAACGGGCTGCCCTTTTCTGTGCCGAAGCGGCTTCACATCATAGGCATGATGAACACTGCGGACAGAAGCCTTGCAATGATCGATTATGCGCTGCGGCGGCGTTTCAGCTTCTTTGACATGGAGCCGGGATTTGATTCCGCAGGATTCCTGAAGTATCAGGAGGGGCTTCAGAATGATACCTTTAATACGCTGATCGACAGGATCAGGGAGCTGAACCGGGATATCGCGCAGGACAGGTCGCTGGGGAAAGGCTTCTGCATCGGCCACAGTTATTTCTGCGGCGCCGGGGAGTGTACCGATGAATGGATGAGGGATGTGGTGGATTTTGATGTGCTCCCGATGCTGAGTGAATACTGGTTTGACGATACGGAGAAGCTGCGGCGCTGGGAAAATATTCTGCATGGAGTATTTCAATGACAAAGGATAAGAGCATTTTGATCAAAAACATCTATTACATGCTGTCCTATGCTTTTCAGACGCTGAATCAGGAAACATTCGATGATGTTGCGGTTGAGCCTTTTGAAGAAATCTATGATCTGTTTGCGGCGATCCTTTCCAAAGGGATCGGGCGGCAGTTGAAGCAGGGGCTATATCGAGAGTACATCAGCTTTCGGGAAGAATTGCCTGTGATGCATGGAAAAATAAATATGCCGGGAACCATTAAGAATCGGCTGGCGCACGAACGCATCCTTACCTGCGACTATGATGAACTGTCGGAAAACAATCAGCTGAATCAGATTTTGAAAACAACGGTCCTGCTTTTGCTGCAAAACAGTATGGTAAAGGCCAAATTCAAGGATGATCTGAAAAAGAAGATGCTGTATTTTGGGGGAGTAGACACATTAGAGCCGAAAAGCATAAAGTGGGCTGATATTCGATTTACCCGGAACAATCAGACCTACCGAATGCTCATCAGCATCTGTCGGCTTATCATGGAAGGGATGCTGATCACCACAGATAGAGGGAATTACAGGCTGGCATCTTTTGTCGATGAGCAGAGGATGTGCCGTTTGTACGAGAAGTTTATTTTGGAATACTACACGAAGCACTTTCCGATGCTTACTGTCAGCGCATCCCGGATCCCGTGGTCGTTGGATGATGGTATTGGCACCCTGCTTCCTGTGATGCAAAGTGACATCCAGCTCCAAAAGGGGAATACGGTGCTCATCATCGATGCGAAGTATTATAGCCACACTACGCAGGTGCAGTACGACAGGCATACACTGCATTCCAACAATCTGTATCAGATTTTCACCTATGTGAAGAACCGGCACTATGGGTTTGGTGATGAGCCGCATAGGGTTTCAGGAATGCTGCTATATGCCAGAACCGGGGAAGAAATACAGCCGGACAGCACCTTCCGGATGCATGGCAGCCAGATCAGTGTAAAAACACTGGATCTGAACCGGCCGTTTCCGGAAATTGCAAAACAGATGGATCGGATCGTGGAGGAGCAGTTTGGAAATATGATTTGAAGAGGCAGTAAGAGAAGGAGAAAAAACATTGTATTCCCTCCCATCCTGCGGTAAGATAACTTCAAATATCTCAAATATCTAACATCTCAAGCTACAAAGTGCAAAGGAGTATCTGCGTATGAAGAAGCAGTGGTGGCACCGCACAGTTGGATATCAGATCTATCCCAAAAGTTTCCAGGACACGAACGGAGACGGGATCGGGGATCTGCAGGGCGTGATCCGACGTCTGGATAAGATCGCGGCGCTGGGCGCGAATGTGATCTGGCTCTGCCCGGTTTTTCCGTCGCCCATGGTGGACAACGGCTACGATGTGGCCGATTATATGGATATCGATCCATGCTTCGGGAGCATGGAGGATATGAAGGAGCTGATCGCAAAGGCAGGAGAAAAGGGAATCCGCGTTCTGATGGATCTGGTGGCGAACCATTCCTCTGACCAGCACGTCTGGTTTCAGGAGGCGCTGAAGGATCCGTTCGGGGAATACGGAAAATATTATGTGTTCCGGGAGGGAAAGGCGGGCGGCCCGCCGAACAACTGGCGTTCCATCTTTGGGGGAAGCGCCTGGGAGCCGGTACCGGGACGGGAAAACCTGTATTATCTGCACCTGTTCACAAAGCAGCAGCCTGATCTGAACTGGGAGAATCCCCGGCTTCGGGAGGAGATCTGCCGGATCATCCGGGACTGGATGGCGCTGGGGCTTGGCGGCTTCCGGCTGGATGCGGTCAGCCATCTGAAAAAGAATTACGACTATGTAGACCTGCCTCCGGACGGGCCGGATGGGCTGTGCCTTGCTTTTGAGGAATTCAACAACGTGGAGGGGCTTTCCGATTTTCTGATGGAGATGAAGGAAAAGGCCTTCGGGCCTGCGGACGCCCTGACCATCGGGGAATATGACGAGATGAAGCCGGAGGATGTGGAGGCTGTGATCGGAGAAAACGGCAGCTTCAGCTCCGTTTTTGACTTCAGCCATACCCATCTCAACGTGAATTTCCCGGAGTGGGAGGGCGATACGGTCCGTATGTTCAACGCTTACCGGGACCGGCTGTTTGAGGCGCAGCGGGTGGTGGCGGGCCGCGGTCTTCTGTGCAATTTCCTGGAAAATCATGATAAGGACAGGTGCATCGACCGTTTCCTGGCAAAAAAGGATCAGAACCGCTACAGCGTGCGCATGCTTCCGGTGACCAACTTTTTTTTCCCCGGCATCGTTTTTCTCTATCAGGGACAGGAGATCGGGATGCGGGATTATCCGAAAAAGAGCATGGACGAATATGTGGACGCGCCCACCCATGCGGAGTATGAGGGGCTTGTGAAAAGAGGGCTGACGCCTCAGGAGGCGCTTTGCCGGATCAATATGAACAGCAGGGAGCACAGCCGCACGCCCATGCAGTGGAACGACGGCCCGAACGCCGGATTTACGGAAGGAAAGCCCTGGTTTGCGGTGAATCCGGGCTATGTGAGCCTGAATTATGAGGCGCAGGAAAGGGATCCCGCTTCGCTTTTGCATTTTTACCGGAAAATGGTTTCCGTGCGCAGGAGGCCCGATCTGGAGGAAACCTTTATATATGGCCGGCTTCTTCCCCGCTTTCAGGAGCGGGACGGCATTCTTGCCTATGAGCGCAGGGATGAAAAAAACAGGATCCTGGTCATTGCCAGCGCGCTGGGACAGGAGACGGCGCTTTCTCTGGAAGCGCTGGACGGAGCGGACGCTGTGCGGGTGAAGGAGATTCTTTTGAATAATTATGAAGAGCCTCCGGTTTTTGAAAAATCGTCCGCCTCGCAGAGGGAGATCCTGCTTCGGCCCTGGGAATGTCTCGTCCTGGCGCTGCAGGAATGACGGGAAGGAATATACGGCACAGATAAAAGCTTTATGATATGAGGAGAACGCTTATGAGTCAGAAAAAATGGTGGCAGAACGCCGTCGTCTATCAGATCTATCCCCGCAGCTTCTGCGACAGCACGGGAAGCGGGATGGGGGATCTTCAGGGAATCATCGGGAAGCTGGATTATCTGGCGAAGCTGGGGATCGACGCCATCTGGCTTTCGCCGGTCTGCCGTTCGCCGCAGGACGACAACGGCTATGATATTTCGGACTACCGGGACATCGATCCCCTGTTCGGAACGCTTTCCGATATGGAGGAGCTGATCGCGGAAGGGAAAAAGCGGGGAATCCGCATCATCCTGGATCTGGTGCTGAACCATTCCTCCGACGAGCATCCCTGGTTTGTGGAGGCAAAAAAGAGCAGGGAGAATCCGTATCACGATTATTATGTGTGGAAGGACGGCGTGGAGGGCGAGTATCCCAACGATATGCGCGCCTGCTTCGGCGGCCCGGCCTGGGAGTGGGTGCCGGAGCTGGGACAGTATTATTTTCACCAGTTTTCCGTGAAGCAGCCGGATCTGAACTGGGAAAACCCGAAGGTGCGTCAGGAAATTTATGATATGATCCTCTGGTGGATGGAAAAAGGAGTGGGCGGCTTCCGGCTGGATGTGATCGACCAGATCGCAAAGGAGCCGGACCGGAAGATCACCAACAACGGGCCGAGGCTGCATGAGTTTATCCGGGAGCTTTCCAGGGAAACCTTCCAGAAGGGGGATCTGATCACCGTGGGAGAGGCGTGGGGCGCGAACACGGAAAACGCGAAGCTCTACAGCAATCCGGACGGAAGCGAGTTTTCCATGGTGTTCCAGTTTGAGCACATCGGTCTGGATCAGATTCCGGGGAAGGAAAAATGGGATCTGGCTCCGCTGGATTTTCTTAAGCTCAAGCAGGTGCTGGCAAAATGGCAGAAGGCCCTTCACGGCTGCGGCTGGAACAGCCTGTTCTGGAACAACCACGATCTGCCCCGCATCGTCTCCCGCTGGGGAAACGACGGGGAATACCGGGTGGAATCGGCCAAAATGCTGGCCGCGCTGCTGCACGGTCTGCAGGGAACGCCCTATATCTATCAGGGCGAGGAGCTTGGCATGACCAACGCGGGGATGGCGGATATCGCGGATTACCGGGATATCGAATCCGTGAACCTGCACCGGGAAAGACTGGAGGCCGGGTATGCGGAAGCGGACGTGATGGCCTCCCTCATGGCAAAGAGCAGGGACAACGCCCGCACGCCCATGCAGTGGGACGACAGCGAGAACGCGGGCTTCACCACGGGAACGCCCTGGCTGAAGGTGAATCCCAACTATCAGGAGATCAACGCCGCCGCCCAGGTGGACGACCCGGATTCGGTGTTCAGCTTTTACCGCAGGCTGATCGCTCTGAGGAAGGAATACGCCGTTTTCGTGGACGGAGAATTTGAGCTTCTGTATGCGGAGGATCCTGACATTTTTGCCTATACCCGCACCACCCCGGAGGAGACGCTGACCGTGCTGTGCAATTTCCATGGAGGCGAGGCTGTGCTAAACGCCGGCCCCAAAGATCCGGGAGAGCTTCTGCTGTCCAATTATCAGGACGTGCAGGGAGACAGGCTCCGTCCCTATGAAGCGAGGATGTATCTGAAAAGAAGAACGGCCGGAGTATAAGATACGGCCGGGCATGGAGGAAAGCGTGGGGCAGAGGGAGAAAACAGAGCAGAGAGAAAGAATGGCGCAGAAGGAAAAAATGGAACAGAGGATTTTGCTGCTGGAGGATGACGCCGCGCTGGGAGCGGGAATCCGGATGGCGCTGCAGACGCCGCGGACGGCGGTCACCCTCTGTCATACGCTGGCGGAGGCCGGAGAGGTGCTGAAGCGGGAGGCCTTTGACCTTTTGATCCTGGATGTAAATTTGCCGGACGGAAGCGGGCTGGAGCTTCTGCGCTGTCAGAAGGAGCTGCGCCCTCAGGCTCCGGTGATCCTGCTCACGGCCAACGACCTGGAGCTGGATGAGGTGACCGGGCTGGAGGCGGGCGCGGACGACTATATCACCAAGCCTTTTTCTCTGTCCGTCCTGCGGGCAAGGGTGGCCGTCCAGCTCAGGCGGGGCGAAAGACTGCCTCCCTCCGTTTTTGCTTCCGGCCCTTTTGTGTTTGATTTTGAGCGGATGGAGTTTCGGCGGGACGGGATGGCGGTGGAGCTTTCCAAAAC
This sequence comes from Candidatus Eisenbergiella merdavium, assembly GCA_019119595.1. Lineage (GTDB taxonomy): Bacteria > Bacillota > Clostridia > Lachnospirales > Lachnospiraceae > Eisenbergiella > Eisenbergiella merdavium. The sequence goes on from DWWS01000031.1 coordinate 12,570, forward strand.
CGAGCAGAAGCTGCTGCGGGTGCTGGTGGAGAACCGGGGGCATACGGTGAGCCGTTCCGCGCTGGTGGACCGGGTCTGGACGGACGGGGCGGAGTTTGTGGAGGAAAATGCCCTCTCCGTCGCGGTAAAAAGGCTGCGCGGCAAGCTGGAGGCCGTGCCGGAGAAGCCGGAATATCTGAAAACGGTTTATGGTATCGGCTATACCTGGGCGGCGGAGGCTCCGGAGCCGAAACAGGGCTGAAACAAGACTGAAAATGGGAAAATGGGGAATGATATGGTCGGATTTATGGTCGGATATCTGATCGCGGGAACGGGCATTTTGATCGGAGCGGGGATCGCGGGCTGGAGCCGCTGGCGGACGGCGCGCCTGATGAACCGGCTGGAGCAGATGCTGGAGGAGGCTTCGGAGGGACGCTTTTCGGAGCGCACCTTTGACGAGAGCCGTCTGTCCGCGCTGGAGAGCCAGATGGCCCGTTACCTGGCCGCAGACGCGGCGGCAGCGGGGAAGCGGAAGCAGAGGGAGAAGCAGATCAGCGCATTGATATCCGACGTTTCCCACCAGACCAGGACGCCGGTGGCCAACCTGCAGCTTTACGCGGGGCTTCTAGAGGAGCAGCCCCTGACCCCGCAGGGCCGGGACTGTGCGCGGGCCGTCCGGGTGCAGGCGGAAAAGCTTCAGAATCTGGTGGAGGCTCTGGTGAAAAGCTCCCGCCTGGAGACCGGCCTTCTTGCCCTCCATCCCCGGACCGGAAAGATCGCGCCCGTGGCGGAGCGGGCCGTGGTCCAGTATCTTCCCCGCGCCGCCCGTAAGGGCATTTCCCTCACTGCGGAAAGTCTGGAGGGAAGCGGGGTTTTTGATCCAAAATGGACGGAGGAAGCGCTCTGCAACCTGCTGGACAACGCGGTGAAGTACACCCCGCCCGGCGGAGCGGTGACCGTGGAGGTGAAGGAATATGAAATGTTCTGCGCCGTCTCGGTGACGGACACCGGCCCGGGCATACCGGAGGAGGAGCAGGCGAGGATCTTCGGCCGTTTTTATCGTTCCCCGGACGCCTGGCAGGAGGAGGGTGTGGGAATCGGCCTCTATCTGACCCGCCAGATTGCCGCGGGACAGGGCGGCTACGTGCGGGTAAAAAGCGAACCGGGAAACGGGAGCACCTTCCTGTTCTGCCTTCCGGCCGCGCCTCCCGCCGTTTTGCCGGAGCGGGAAGGCCGGGCCTGAAGAAAAAAGCGGAGACGGCGCGTCCCTGAAAAGTGTCAGGACTGTCACATTTCTGACAGCACCAGGTAAGATTGTTGTGTTAAAGTCTGTATTGTCAAAGGATAATATGGGCTTTTTTTATACGACAGGAAAGGTTTCACGCAGCAGGAGAGGTTCTGTGCGGCAGGAAAGGCCTTTTCCCGTCAGACGGGAGGAAAGATTGGCGATTTTAGAGACAGAGGATCTGAAAAAATATTACGGCTCCGGAGAGACGCAGGTGCGGGCGCTGGACGGTGTGGATCTCTCCGTAGAAAACGGGGAGTTCGTGGCGATCGTGGGAACCTCCGGCTCGGGGAAATCCACCCTGCTTCACATGCTGGGCGGACTGGACCGGCCCACGTCCGGCAGGGTGATCGTGGACGGAAAGAAGATTTTTTCTCTGAAGGATGAGGCGCTGACCATCTTCCGCCGCAGGAAGATCGGCTTCGTATTTCAGTCCTATAATCTGGTTCCGGTTTTGAGCGTGCATGAAAATATCATTCTGCCCGTGGAGCTGGACGGGCGGCGAGTGGATCGGGAGTACCTGCAGGAGGTGGTATCTGCGCTGGGACTGGAAAAGCGTCTGAACAGCAGGCCGAACCAGCTTTCCGGAGGTCAGCAGCAGCGCGTGGCAATCGCGCGGGCGCTGGCGGCAAAGCCCGCCATCCTGCTTGCCGACGAGCCAACCGGAAATCTGGATTCCAAAACCAGCCAGGATGTGCTCGGGCTGATGAAGGTGGCCGGGCAGAAATTCGCGCAGACCATGGTGATGATCACCCATAATGAGGAGATCGCTCAGATGGCGGACCGGATCATCCGCATTGAGGACGGCAGGATCGTCGGAGCCGGAACGTCCCGGCGCGGAGAAAGGAAGTCCGGCTCCGATCCGGAAGGGAGGCTGTCATGAAGGTCACAAATCGAAAATGCATACGCCGCCTGGGCGTGAGAGCTCTTCTGGGCGGGCGGACGCGCAATCTGGTGGCGGTGCTTGCGATCGCGCTTACCGCCATGCTGTTTACCTCGCTGTTCACCATAGCGCTGTCCATCAACGACGGGTTCCAGCAGTCCAACTTCCGCCAGGCGGGAGGCTTTTCTCACGGAGGCTTCAAATATCTGACAGAGGAGCAGTTTGAGGAGCTGAAGGAGGATCCGCTGATCCGGGAATGGGGACTGCGCCGTTTTCTGGGAATGCCGACGGAGGTTCCGTTCAACAAATCCCATGTGGAGATCGGATATTCGGATGCAAAAGAGGCGCATTGGCAGTATTGCGATCCGATAGAAGGCAGGCTCCCGGAGGAGGGGACGAACGAGGCGGCCACGGATACCCATGTGCTGGAGCTTCTTGGCATAGAGCCGCGGCTCGGGGCGGAATTTACCGTGACCTTTCAGGTGGACGGAAAGGAAACCACGCAGAGCTTCGTTCTGTGCGGCTGGTGGGAATATGATACGGCGGTTGCGGCGAACCACATTCTCGTACCGGAAAGCCGTGTGGATGAGGTGCTTGCCCAGGTGGGCGTCACCCCGCCGGGAGACAATGATAGGACGGGAAGCTGGAATCTGGACGTGATGCTGAAAAACGGCGCCTGGTCCATCGGGGAGGATCTGGAGCAGATCCTGGAAAATCACGGCTATCAGTCGGAAAGTGTTTCTGACGACGGCACGTATGTTTCCATCGGAGTCAACTGGGGCTATACCGGCGCGCAGTTTTCCGGACAGGCGGATCCCATGACGGTGTTTCTGATCGTGGGCGTCCTTCTTTTGATCCTACTGACAGGCTACCTGATCATTTACAATGTATTCCAGATTTCGGCGGCCGGGGATATTCGGTTTTACGGGCTTTTGAAAACCATCGGAACCACGCCGCGGCAGCTGCGGCGCATCGTGCGCATTCAGGCGCTGACCCTGTCCCTGTGCGGCATCCCGCTGGGGCTTCTGCTGGGCTGGCTTTTGGGAGGAGCGCTCATTCCGTACATCGTGAATCAGCTGGACGGAGTGGTGTCCATGGTTTCCGTCAATCCGCTGATCTTTGCCGGTTCCGCCGCTTTTGCCCTGTTCACCGTGCTGATCTCCTGCTACCGGCCCGGCCGCATGGCGGGAAGGGTCTCTCCTGTGGAGGCAGTGCGCTATACCGAAGGAGAGTCCATCCGGAAGAGGGAAAGACGGACGGCCGAAGCCGGACAGCCGAAAAAAGGCGTATCTTTGCTTTCCATGGCATGGGCCAATCTGGGGCGGAGCCGGGGAAAAACAGTGGTGACCGTCCTGTCCCTGTCGCTTGCGGTGGTGCTGTTTACCGTGACGGTGCTTTTCACCGGAAGCTTTGACATGGATAAATATATCTCCCATTTTACGGCAAGCGACTTTATCCTGGCGGATGCGGGGCAGTTCCAGACCGGAGGCGAGGCTTTCAATCCGGATATGGAGCTTCCTCAGGAGGCTGTGGATGCGGTTGACGCCCGGGACGGGATCGCTGACAGCGGGCGGGTTTACGGGAGAACCTCAGCCGTCTGCGAATTTGTGAGCGAGGACTACTTCCGAAGGTCGAAGGAGCTCTGGTATACGCCGGAGATGATGGACCGCCTCGTCCGGCTCACGGAGAAAAATGAGGCCGGGCAGATCGTTGACACCGCGCAGCTTTATGGAATGGAGCCCTTTGCGCTGGATCATCTGACCGTGCTGGATGGGGATCTGTCCGGCCTCTATGAGCCCGGCGGGAACGAGATCGCCGCCGTTTACAGTGACGATGATTATGGAAATCCCATCATGGACAGCCATTGGGCCAGACTGGGGGACAGGGTGACTCTGCGGTACGTGGAGGAATATGAATACTTCAATCCGGATACGGGGCAGGTCTACGGCGCCCTGGAGGATGTGCCGGAAGGGGCCGTCTACAGCCGGCGCGCGGTGGAGTACCGGGAGGAGGAATATACGGTGGCCGCGCTGGTGGTGGTTCCGTCCGCGCTCAGCTACCGCTACTATGGAAGCGATGAATTTGTGATGAATGACCAGACCTTTATCCGGGATACGGGCACTGACAGCGTGATGTATTATGCCTTTGATATGGCGGATGAAGAGGCGGAGGCTTCCATGGAAGCTTTTCTGCAGGATTATACCGAAAATGCGGCGCCCCAGCTTGACTATGAGGGCAAAGCCACCTATGCTGCGGAATTTAACGGCCTTTTGAATATGTTCCGCATCCTGGGCGGGACGTTGAGCTTCATCGTGGCGCTGGTGGGCGTGCTGAATTTCTTCAACGCCATTCTCACCGGCATTTCGGCCAGACGCCGGGAGCTGGCGGTGCTGCAGTCCATCGGCATGACGGGAGCCCAGCAGAAGACCATGCTTGCGCTGGAGGGACTTCTCTATACCATCGGGGCTCTGGCCCTTGCCCTTCTTCTGATCCTCGCGGCAGGGCCCGCCCTTGGACGGGCGCTTACCGGCCTGTTCTGGTTTGTGACCTGGCATTTCACCCTCTGGCCGGTCCTGGCGTTCCTGCCTCCCTTTGTGATCCTGGGGATCGGGATCCCGGTCATGAGCTGCGCAGCCGCCCGGAAAAGCTCCGTGGTGGATCGGCTGCGGGTGGAATAATGCGCTGCGGGCGGAAGGAAAAAGCGCTGGCGGCAGACGGAATGGCATCGGAAGGAAAGAGGCACGGAAGGAAAGAGGCCTTTTGACAGACCGGAAAGCCTGTGGTAAGATAAAACGGGCAAAGGGAACAAGTGTGAAAAAAGCGCTTCGTCAGAATACAGGAGCTGCACTATGTACTGGAAAAATGAAAACGTAAAATTGAAAAAAGGCGACATTTTTCATTTTTACGGGGATAGTGCGCTCTTTTTTCAGAATATTCGGAAAAATCAGAGGTAAACGGACGGCATTCCTTTACCGGTTTTTCCGAAAAAACTGATATGGCTGCACGCTATCTCCTTTTTCAGGACGGTTTAAAAATACGAATGGAAAAGGAGTTTTTTTTATGTCTTATTTCACGAATAAAATCAGAAGAAAACAGTTCAGCGCAAGAAGGCAGCTGAAGCTTCTTTATATGAATACCTCCTTCGGCGCGTTTCAGATCGCGGGAGCTTCCTGGGTGGCGCTGCTTGCCGCGAGGGGCTTTTCCCTGGTGGAGATCGGGTTCGCGGAAAGCGTGTTCCACGTGGCGAGCCTGCTCTTTGAGGTGCCGTCGGGAGTGATCTCAGATGTGTTCGGACGGAAACGTTCCATGGTGCTCAGCCAGTGCATGACGATCCTTTCCGCTCTGCTGATGCTGTGCTCCGATTCTCTGGCGGGCGTGCTTCCGGCCATGGTGTTTTCTGCCTTCGGCTACAATTTCCTTTCCGGGACGAGAGAGGCGCTGGCCTGGGAAACCCTGAAGGCGGATGGCCGGGAAGCGGAGTATGACGGCTATGCTTCCACGGACATGATGCTGTATACCTTTTTTTCTTCCCTTGCTACGCTCTGCGCGGGCCTGGCGCTGACGCTGGGTTACCGGAGGGCGTACCTCATAGACATCGGCCTGGGAGCGCTGGGACTGACGCTGGCTCTGCGGCTGAAGGAGATCGGCCGGCCGCGGGAAAACGGGAAGGGCGCGCCGGGAGCGGCTTCCGGCGAAACGGTTTGGAAGCAGGTATTTTCCTGCCTGCGGGAAAGCGGACGTTTTCTTCTGCACAGCAGGAAGGCGATGGAGCTGATCCTGCAGAACGCGGCCGTGGGTGCGGCGGCGACCCTGCTTCGTTTCTTCCTGCAGGCCAGACTGCCGGAAAAGGGACTGCCGGACGCCCTGCTGGGGCCCGCCCTCTTTCTCATGGGGCTGGGCGGTGCGGCGGGAGCCAGGCTGATCCTGTGCTGCAAAAGCTGGAGCTATACAAAAGTGTTCGCGGTTTCCGCTGCGGTAGTGACCGGCTGTGTGGCGGCGTCGCTCCTGCCCGTTCCGGCGGTCATGGTTGTCGGCGGCTTTCTGGCGGCTCTTTCGGACAATTTTCTGCAGGTCCGCTCCGATGTGCGGCTGAATGAAATGGTGCCTGCCGAGCAGAGGGCCACGCTGATCTCCGTATCCTCGCTCTGCTTTTCAGCCGTGATGATCGTGCTTTCGCCGCTGTTCGGAATACTGTTTTCCTGATCAGAAAGGGTCAGTGCGCTGTCCGCTGGACGCGATGCGGACGGCGGCTGCCATTCCTCCGTCTCCATAGGAGGGCTGTTGCAAAAAGGCGCGGGATACGCCGCCGGGCTCCTGTCCGACTTCCGCACACCGGAGCATTTCGCTTTCCCAGCCGAAAAGCCGTTCCATGGAAACGGCTTCCACGCCGAGCAGCGCATCTACAACATGCTCCCGGTAGGAGGAAAGATGCTTTTCCATGATGAAGCGCATGAGCGTCAGCCGTTTTTCCATGCTTTTCACATTGGAGGAAGCGGGCGCGGTGCGGTACTGGATCAGCGGGCGGGGAACGATCCCGATGTGCGCGTCTGGAGCGGTCTCCAGCATGCTCAGGAAAAATTCCCAGTCCTCGAAGCCGGAGCGCATGCTTTCGTCATAGCCCCCGCAGCTTTCCCAGGCAGCCCGCCGGAGGATATGGGTGGCCGGACAGCAGTTCCGGGATAAAAATGCGCGGATATCGCCTCCGCCGGGACAGACCGTTGCCTCGAGCACCCCGAAGGTTCGCATCCAGGAGGACGCGGCGGCCATGGATGGACTGTTCCTCAGCAGAGCGCCGACCTCCTCGATATAGGACGGCTCAAGCCTGTCGTCCCCGTCCAGAACCAGCACCAGGGGCGTGCGTGCGCTGCGGATCCCGGCGTTCCTTGCCGATGAAACGCCGCCGTTTGGCCGGCGGAGAAGGGTTATGGGAACAGGGCTGCCGGAATCGGCCTCCAGACGGTTCAGGATCCGGACAGAGGCCGCATCCGTTGAACCGTCGTCCACGAGAATGATCCTTTCCGGCGGCGTTGTCTGGCTGATCAGGGACTGCACGGCCTCCTCGATCATGGAACTCTGGTTAAAGCTGGTGACGACCGCCTCCACGTCTGCCGCGGCGCGGTGGTTTTGTGATGTATGCATGACAGCCTCCCTTCCGGAACACAGAAAAGCTTCGCCCTGCCGCGATTGAGACAGGACGTTTCAGTGCGCTTCTTTTTGCCTGATTTCTGATCGTGAGGTAAGTGTATCACAGTGTCTGGTGGATGTCTATGGGCGCGGTTTTCGGTCGCAGCTGTTCTTTTGGTTTCAAGGATTCTGGTTTCAGGTTGACAGAAGGTGTATGCGGTTCTATAATCAAACCATGAAGAAAGAGGCGGCATTCTGAAATCGCCTCTGCCCTGTCTCTAGCTGTGCGTCAGCACATTCTTTCGGCAGTTTCTGCCAGGTACCCACTCATATCAAATACAGGCAGGAACACGAAAGACAGACCCTGTTCTGTTTTCATTCCCATCCTGTATGCACGGCCGGAACGAAAGAACGCTCCGGCATGGAGGTGAAAATGAAACAGAAAACCATGCTTTATGAAGCCCTGGAGACCGCCGGGGCGAAGGCGCAGTACGATGAACATGTGAAACGGCTCCTCAGCTTCCGGCCGGTGATCTCTCAGATTTTGATCCGTTCCATGACGGAGTATGCAGGCCGGACGGCGGAAGAAGCCGCGGCCTGGATCGAACCGGATACGGCGCCGTCTCCGGCACAGGCGCGGGAGACAGAGGAACGAAAGACGCAGGAGCGGGACGCAGACCTGCCGGATGCGCCTCTTGTCGGAAAAACGGAGGAAAGCCGGTGGCCGGGAACAGGCATCACGATCTATGACCTGCGGTTTCAGGTTCAGGTGCCGGAACAGCAAAGGCCGGGATCGCCTGTCCCGGAGTCGTGTACTTCAAAGTCATCTGCTCCAGAGCTTCAAACGTCAAAGCCACATACGCCAAAGCCGCATACTCCGGAATCTGCCGGGCGGGGCCCCATCGTCCTTGTAAATCTGGAGGCCCAGAAGAAATTTTACCAGAAATACCGGCTTGTCACCCGTGGGATCTTTTATGGGGCGAAAATGCTCTGCGAGCAGTACGGCAGACAGTTTGACCACTCCGATTACCAAAAGCTGAAGAAGGTATACACGATCTGGATCTGCATGAACGCGCCCAACTATATCGGAAACGCGATGGTGGAATATAAGCTGGCAAAGCACGACCGAATCGGAAATATGCCGGAGCAGGAGAAAAATTACGACAAGCTGTCGGTGATCCTCATCTGCCTGAATACAAAGAAAGGGCTGGGAGAAGAGGGCGGCATCCATCATTTTTTGAACGTACTGCTGTCGCCGTCCATGGACATGGCTGAAAAGGAGCGGATCCTTTCCGGCGTCTATGGAATGGAGCTGGAAACATCGATCAGAAAGGAGCTGAAGGAAATGTGTAATCTGAGCGAAGCCATTGAAGAACAGGCTCTGCGAAAGGGCAGAAAAGAAGGAAGAAAAGCCGGGAGAAAGGAAGGCAGTCTTACGGGAGATGCGATACGCCTGGTGAAAAGCGCGGAGGCCGCGATGAAAAGCTTTCATGTGGATCTGAAGACCGCCTGCGAGGGGATCGGCGCGTCCCTGGAGGAATATGACAGGGCGATACGGCTGCTGAAAAGATAGCATTGGCGCTGCCGCCGCGGACGCGCATCCGGCGAGTGTAAACGGAGGATGGCGCCGTGCGCGGATCCGTGCAGGTACGGCTATCTGGCCTGCCGTTCACAGGAATAAAGAAAATGAAGCATATCTTTGCAATAATATCTTGCGGTGAAGGTATCCTCCCGGTGCATTCCAATCCTTTCCGCCACCCGGATGGATGCCTGATTATCGGTTTTTATAATGGAATGAACCTTATCCTGCCGCAGAACATCGAAAGCATATCTTTTGCAGCCTTCTGCGGCCTCTGTCGCATATCCATGGTGCCAGAAGCGTTTTTTCAGGAGATAACCGATTTCGAGAATCTGCCGGTCTCTGCAGGGCTGCATGGTAAGGCCGGCCTGCCCGATCATTTCATGCGTCGATTTCAATATAACGGCCCATAATCCAAAGCCCGGATGTCGGTATCTTTCCGTCTGTCGGTCGAGCCATATCTGTACGTCCTGATCAGAAAAATCATGCCCATAGGCATACATAACTTCGGGATCCTGCAGGATTTCCGAAAGATCCTGAAAATCATTTCGGTTCATTTCCCGCAAAAAAAGGCGTCTGGTTTCTAAAATCATGGATTTGTCCCTCCGATATATGGCCGGCCGATTATTCCCGATATTTCTGAAACAATGTCCTCGGGTCCGGCTTCCGCCGTAATGACCTTCTCGTCCAAAACATCCGAAAAGTCTTTTTCCCGCCACCAGCGTTTCATCGCCTCCGCACCAAATTCATTGCAGTTCGGTTTCGTCCGGTGTCTGCGCAGAGTTTCTTCAAACGGCAGGTCAAAATACCAGGCATAGATCTGTTCCCCGTACAGTCGGCGGGCCAGCTCAAACAGAGGGCTGTACCAGTCGGCATACAGGATGCCCTCCAGAATGGTGATTTCGCTGTGACTGTGTCCGTATTTCAGCAGCTCCATCAAAAGCGGGATGGCTTCGTTATGCGGACTGTCCTTCACCTTCAGCATATCCCGGCGGATGACATCCTGTGAAATCAGCATGGTATTGCTTCCAAATATTTTCTGCAGCTCTTTTGCCACGGTGGTTTTTCCGCTGCCGGAATTCCCTCTGAGAACGATTAATTTCGCCATCTGCTTTTTCCTCCATGCAAAGCCTGTCTGCAAACGTATCCGAAAGGCCAGCTTCGTGAAAGCCGGAAGCTCATGGACTGATTTTACTATTTTTTCCGCGCCAAGTCCATGCCGCGCAGGTGAAACGTTGCGGTCTGTTTCACGCGGCCTGCTCAGCTCACGCAAAGACCTGGCTGAGCGGCGGTGTGACCAGCACGGGCCTGAACAGTAATGCGTGTTTGGATTCCTTAAAATACCTGCTGCAAAATACCTTGAAAACAAAGAAGGCCGGAGCGTATAATGATACAAAACAAACAGTGGAGGCAGATCATGCTGCACATATCAATCTGCGACGACGAGCCTTCCCAGCTCGCCCTGCTGGAGGCGCTTGTGTCGGAATGGGCGAAGGAAAACGGACAGGAGATCACTCTGGAGCTGTGCCGGAATGCGGAGCAGTTCCTTTTTCTGCTGGAGGAGAGGAAAGAGAGGCGGCAGAGCGTGGACGTGCTTCTTCTGGATATTGAGATGCCCGGCATGGACGGGGTGGAGCTGGCGCGCAGGCTTCGGGAGGAGGGGGACGGGCTGCAGCTTCTGTTCGTGACCGGGATCGCGGAGCGCGCGGTGGAGGGGTATGATGTGGACGCGGTTTCCTACCTGATCAAGCCGGTGAAAAGAGAGAGGCTGTTTTTCTGTCTGGATCGGGCGGTGGCCCGGATCGGACGGGAGGAGCCGTTCATCCTTCTGGAAACGGCGGGAGCCACGGAGCGGGTCAGGCTTCGGGATATCTGTTTTCTGGAAAGCGCGTCCCACGACACGCTGGTGCACTGTGTCGGACGGGGAGAGGCGGTTCGCTGCCTGAAGGGGATCGCCTGGGTGGAGCGGCAGCTGGCACAGCAGAGCGCGGCCTTTTATCAGATCCACCGGACCTGTGTGGTGGGGCTCGCCCATGTGGAGCGGATCACCCGAAAAGAGGTGACCATGGAGGGCGGCGTCAGGCTTCCCATTGCCAGAGGAAAATGGGAAGGGCTGAACCGGGCATACCTGGCCTGGTACCGCGTGGGAAGGGCACAGGATGAGGAAGAAGGATGATGGATAGCATGACGGAAAGGATGCTTTTGAGCCTGATCTGGCTTTTTTTATACGGATACTGTGTGGAACGGCTGGGAACCGTGCAGAAGGGGGCGGGAAGGCGGATCGTGACCATGCTGATCGCCCTGCTTGTGCTGGCCGCGGACCTCTGGCTTCCGCTCTGGGCAGTCTGGCTTATGGAGGGGCTTCTTGCCGTTCTGTTTGTCCTCTTTTTTGATGAGGAGCCGTTTCGGTACCAGTGGAGGCGGGCGGCCTTTCCGGCTCTGCTGATCGCCTGTCTGACGGCGGCTGCCGGAGCTGCTTTTGCCGCCAACGGGATCGTCTGCTTTGCCCTGTTTCTTTTACTGGCGCAAAAGCGGGGCCATCTGCGGGCGGGAAACGCTGCGGCGGTGGGCGGGGTGTACGCGCTGCTTTCCGGTCTTTTGTACCTTCCGGGCGGCGTGGGGGAGACTGCGGGGCCGGAGCGGCAGCTTCTTTTATGGGGACTGGTTCTTACGGAGGTGCTTCTGTTTTTCGCGCTGGAGGGGACGCTTTTTTCCTGGCAGAGGGGCTTTGAGCGCAGCACCGAAAAATTCCAGCAGGATGTCCTGACCCATCAGTATGAGGAGATCCGTACCATCTATACCAACATGCGCGGATGGAGGCACGACTATCACAATCATCTGCAGGTGATCAAGGCGCAGCTCGCCCTGGGGGAGAGGGAGGAGCTGGAGCGGTATCTGGACGAGCTGGAGCAGGATCTGGACCGGGTGGATTCCTGGATCCGGTCGGGGAATCTGATGACGGACGCCATTTTAAACAGCAAGCTTTCCCTGGCGCAGCAGAAGCGGATCGCCGTCAACTGCAAGGCGAAGCTGCCCGAAAGCCTGCCGGTGGAGGACGTGGATCTGTGCGTGATCCTGGGAAATCTTCTGGACAACGCGCTTGAGGCCTGTGAGCAGATTCCGGAAAGGGAGCGTTTCCTGCGGGTTTATCTGGCGGTAAACGGCCGTCAGCTTTATATGTCCGTTCAGAATTCTGCAAAGGAGGAGCTGAGCTTTAACGAGCGCAATTACATCACCGAAAAGCGGGGCAGCCACGGCTTCGGCATGAAGCGGGTCAGTGCGGCGGTGGAAAAGTACGAGGGCTTTCTCAACCTGGCCAACGAGCCCGGCATCTTCGCGGCGGAGGTGACGCTGCCGCTGGTCTGAAGGGGGGAGATGTGCAATTCGTGAAAAAAATCAGTCGTTTCATGCGGGAATCTCCACAAAAGGGGATTCCTGTTTTATCTTTAAGCGGTAAGGGTTCTAAGCAGGAAGGGTCCTAAGCAGTAAGAGTTCTGAGCAGTAAGGGTTCGCCGGACGGATCCTGAAAGAAAATCTGCAGAAAAAAGAAGGGAAAGGATCGGCGGGAATGAAAGAAAAAACGGACGGGAAACGAAAGGACAAACGGAAGGATAAAAAAGAAAGGGCTTATTCCATCCCGGATACCCTGCGTTATGTGACGCGGCTGTTCCTCCGGGAAATGGGTTGGGAGGGAATCGCAATCTGCACCGGGCAGGTGGTTTCCGGGATTCTGTATCCCTTTCTGTCCGCGGCGCTGGCCGGAGTGATCGTGGCGGCCCTTTCCGGCGGGGGAAGCGCGGGACGGATCCTTCTCACTGTGGGAGGCTACGTTGCGCTGCAGCAGATCTTCCGGCTGACTGCCGGATACCTGGCTCTGCGCGGGGAAAGCACGGCTTTCTCTTTCCGGGTAAAGAGGGGCGTTCCGCTGTATCGAAGCTGTCTGGAAGCGGAGCTGACCTTCCTGGAGAGCGACGAGGGGCAGAAAAAAATGTCCGGTGCGCAGGAGGCTGTGTTCTGGGGGGATGGGGACGGCTTTGAAGCGTATCTGAAGGAGCTGATCCGGCTTGCCACCAATCTGGGAGGCTTTCTGCTCTATTCCCTTGTGATCGGGGCCTGGAGCCTGCCCTTTCTCATGCTGATCCTTGCCTTCGCCGTCCTGACGGCGGCCGCTTCCCTGCAGGCGAGAAAACGGGAGGTCAGCCTGGAACGGGAAAACGACGCGACCCGGGCGAAGCTGAATTATCTGCGCAGGGTCACGGTGGACACGGCGAACGGCAAGGACGTCCGCCTCTACCGGATGGACCGCTGGCTGCTGGGTGCCTTTGAGGCGGCCATCGACCGCTTCACCGGGATACGGGGAAAGGAAAAGGCGGCCTATCTGGCGGCGGGGCTGTTTGGAAAGAGCCTTTCCTTCGTGAAAAATATGCTGATCTACGGCTTTCTCATTCTGCAGATGGCGCGGGGGCAGATGACGGTGGCGGCATTTCTGATCTATGTGGGTCTGGTCTCCGGCTTCGATACCTGGCTGACCGCTCTTTTTAACGCCATGCAGGAGTTTTTTCATCAGGACACGACCATCGGAAAATTCCGGGCCTTTGAGGATGCTGTGGCGGAGGGAAAGCGGGGAAAATGGGGAGCCGGAAAGCCGGAGCGGGCCGGGCAGGCCCATGAGCTTAGGCTGGAAGGGGTCTGCTTCCGCTATCCGGGAAGCGATACGGATACCATCCATGATCTGAGCCTGACCATCCGGCCCGGCGAACGGCTGGCGCTGGTGGGGGCGAACGGCGCGGGCAAGACCACGCTGGTGAAGCTTCTGTGCGGCCTGTACCGGCCGGACGCGGGACGCATCCTGCTGGACGGACAGGAGCTTTCCGGGCTGAGCGAGGAGGCCTGCTTCCGGGAATTTTCCGTGGTGTTTCAGGATGTGTTCGCCTTTTCCTTTTCTCTTATGGAAAATGTGTCCTGCGTCCGGGAGAAAGACACGGACATGGAGCGGCTGCGCGACAGCCTGACGCGCGCCGGGCTTTGGGAGAAGGCGGAGGGGCTTGCACGCGGCGTGCATACGTCCATGAACCGGGATCTGGATAAAAACGGCGTGAGCCTGTCGGGAGGAGAGCTGCAGAAGCTGATGCTGGCCCGTTCGCTCTATAAGGGCGCGCCGGTGGTGATCCTGGACGAGCCAACCGCGGCCCTTGATCCGATCGCGGAGAGCGAGATGTATGAAAAATATGACGGGCTGCTGCAGGGGCGGACGGGCATCTTCATTTCCCACCGCTTGAGCTCCACCCGCTTCTGCGACCGGATCGTGTATCTGGAGAACGGACGTATCGCGGAAGAGGGAACCCATGAGGAGCTGATGGCCCGAAACGGCGCGTACGCGGGGATGTTTTCCGTACAGGCACAGTATTACAGAGAAAAAGGGGAGGCGGCCAACATTGGATAAGAGAAGAAATCTTTCGGAAAAAAAGAAAAGAAAACCGGCGCGGGGCATTTTTGAGACTGTGCGCCGGGCGGCAGCCCGACAGGCTGCCAGGCAGGCGGCGGCTCACCGGACAGGCTTCCGGCTTTTGCGGATGGCACATGAGACGGATTCCACCGTCCTTCCCATGAATCTTCTGATGATCTGCGTAAATCTGGCGGAGATCTATACGGGGCTGTTTCTCACATCGGCGCTGATCGACAGTCTTCTGGCCTCCGATTTCCGGAAGGCCGGGCTGTACACGCTGCTGCTTGCGGCCTCCGCTCTGGCGCTTGGGAGCATCGGAGAGGTGCTGTACAAAAAGGTGCGCACCGTACAGAACCGGCTCTGGCAGACGGTATATCTGTGGATCGCCGAAAAGGCGCTGTCTCTGGACTATGAGACCATGGAGGATCCGGAGGCCATGAAGAAGCTGATGACGGCGGAGCGCACCTGCGATATGTACGGAAGCGTGGGGATCGTGGTTAATAATTACGGAGAGCTGCTCCGGGCCGTATTGAACATCGCGGTTTCTGTAGGGCTGTCCGTGCAGCTTGTGCTGATGCGCCCCGGGACGGCGGCTTTGGCATCTTTTACCGGGCATGGGGACGGGCTTCAGAGCGCGGCGGCTCTGCTTTCCGCGCCGGGCATATCCTTCGCCCTGTTCGGCGCGGCCCTTGCGGGAATGGCCCTTCTTGCCGCGAAGACGGCGGCGAAGTATGCCGGGAAGCAGGAACGGTTTTTCCGGGAGCATGCCGGGACGGAGGAAAAGCTCACCTATCTGAACCAGAATATTTTCTTCAATTACCGGGCGGGCAAGGTCATCCGGATCTTCGGGATGCAGGACATGCTGCTGAAAAACGGGGAGCGGGAGCTTGCCGGGATGATGGATTTTTACGGGCGTATGATTGATGTAAAAAGGGGAGAAGCGGCGGAAAACCTGACCGTCAGCGGCCTTTTCACCGTCCTTTCCTATCTGCTGGTGGTCATAAAGACCGTTTCCGGAGCCATTACCATCGGCGCCTTCACCCGCTATGTGGGAGCGCTGAACCAGTTCGGGAGCGCCTGCGCCTCACTGATCGAGTACAACGCGGCCATCCGGAGGAACGCCGCCTATATGCAGCAGTTTCTTGATTTCCTGGATGTGAAGGAGAAGCATCCCCACGGCACCATCCCGGTGGAAAAGCGGACGGACGGAGAATACGAGCTCGCCTTTGAAAACGTCAGCTTCCGCTATCCGGGAAGCGAAGGCTATGTGCTGAAAAACGTGAGCTGCCGCCTGGACATGAAGCGGAAAATGGCCGTTGTGGGAAGAAACGGCGCGGGAAAGACCACCTTCATCAAGCTGCTGTGCGGCCTGTATGAGCCGACGGAGGGGCGCATCACCTTAAACGGGGTGGATATCCGCAAATACAGGCCGGAGGAATACCGGGAGCTGTTCGGCGTGGTTTTTCAGGATTTCCGGCTGTTCTCCTTTCCGGTGTGGGAGAACGTGGCAGCAGGCTATGAAAGGGACGACGGGCGGCTTTGGCGGACGCTCCGGCAGGCGGGCGCACTGGAGCTGGTGCAGGCCATGCCGGACGGCCCGGATACCCTTCTTTATAAAAATACGGGAGACGGCGTAGAGATTTCCGGCGGCGAGGCCCAGAAGCTTGCCATTGCCCGCGCCCTGTACAAGGACGCTGCCCTGGTGATCCTGGACGAACCCACCGCAGCCCTGGATCCGATCGCGGAGGCGGAGGTCTACGCCCGCTTTGACGAAATGACCGAGGGAAAGACCAGCATCTACATTTCCCACCGCATGAGCAGCTGCCGCTTCTGCGATGATATCGTGGTTTTTGACGGCGGAAGGATCGCGGAGCGGGGAAGCCACGAAAGGCTGCTGGCGGCGGGAGGGCTGTATGCGAGGCTGTGGAACGCCCAGGCCAGGTATTATGCCTGAAAACGTGGGGAGGGCTTTTCCAGCCTGCAGTTTACGATGGCATCCAAAGGGAACAGAAGCAGGCGATCGTTTTTCTCTGCTTCCTCGCGCAGGCTGTCGTCAAATCCTGATTCGGAAAAAAGCGCATAATAGAATTCTGCGTGTTCCTTCTGGGGCGTCAGTTTTGCCAGCGTGTTCAGATAGTCGGAATAGCGGAATGGACTGCTTTTGAATTTACATTCTCCGATCAGATATTCCTTTTTCTGACGGGAAAACGCGACAAGATCAATTTCGGTTTCGCCGATGCGCAACCCGTCCGGGCTGTCGGTGTCCCTTACGGTGGTTCTTCCAAACCACCTGCCGGCCCGTGCATAGCGGAAGGGAAGCGCATCTGCCTTTTGAAGCTCCTGCACATACTGGCGACAGATTTCCTCAAACGGAAAGGCGGCAAATTCATGCAGAAAGGGCGCGACGGCATATTGATACACCCCGTCCACATCTCCGGCCTCCAGTTCGGAATAGCTGGTAAATGGGAACGCATACCAGAACCGAAAAAAATGGTCCGTCAGCCTGTAAATCCCCCGGCTGCTGTTTGCGGTTTCCTTCAGCGAAACGTCGATGGAAAACTCACGCCGTACAATGCCGAGCTCGATCAGGTTCCTCAGATAGACGCTTGTTTTGGAGGTATTCTCCACGAGCGCCTTCTGACTGATCTCATTCAGGCGGGTGCTTCCCAAAGCAATGGCTTCGATCAGGGAATTGTAAACCGCTGTTTCCCGAAGCTCCTGATGCAGAAGAAATTCGGCTTCGCTGTACAGCGGGCAGCCTTTTGTCAAAATATTGCATTTAATATTCTGGGATAATGACAGAGCAGGATCAAACTGACGCAGGTAATGGGGAATCCCGCCAAGAATGGAATAGGCCAGAACCTGATCCGCCGGAGAGTAGTCCGGAAAAAATCTGACGGCGTCATAAAAGCCCATTTCGGTCATTTTATAAATGCCGGTCGCCCTGCCGTAAAGAGGATTTTTTTCTGCCAGCAGTTCCCTCTCCATAAAGCTCATGGCGCTGCCGCAGAGGATGATCATGACGTTGGCATCCTTCAGAAGCTCGTCCCAGAGATTTTGGAGAATGGAAGGAATGGAGGGATTTTCTCTGCACATATAGGGAAATTCGTCGATGACAAGAAGCCTTTTTTTATCTCCCCAGGGAAGCCCGGTGATGGACGAAAACGCGCTGTCCCAGTCCGGAAATGTGGACAAATACCGCTTCGCAGGAATATCCTCCTGCAGCATTTTTTCAGAAAATGACTTTAGCTGGAGCTTATCACTGCATTCCCGGCAGGAAAAGAAGATATGCGGTTTATCCTGACAGAAATGCCTCAGGGTTTCCGTTTTGCCCACACGCCGCCTTCCATATAAAACGATCAGCTGGCCGCCGTCCGCCTCATATTTTTGCTTCAGAAACTGCAGCTCCGCTTTTCTGCCGATGAACATGAAAAGACCTCCCCCTTAACTCAAATCTAAATTTACTAAATCGTGATTTGAATTCATTATAGCCTGATAAAAGAAAAAGGTCAAGAAAGGAATTCCCTCACTCCGTCTTAATCCCCGGCAGATCCCACCGGTAATGGCTGGCGAGCATCCGGATGGCCACCACCAGAAGGGCGGCCGCGACCATGGCGAGGTCGGAGCGGGTGTATTCCAGAGACAGGGTATACAGGCAGGCACCCGCGATGGAGGCGCAGGCATAAATGTGCTTTTTCAGGACGTAGGGCGTCTCTCCCGCCATGATGTCCCGCAGGATACCGCCGCCGATGCCGGTGATGACGCCGAGAAAGATGATGAGGAAGTGATATTCCCCATATCCGGCTTCCACCCCGGTGTCGATGCCCGTCACAGTGAACGCCCCGAGGCCGACCGCGTCCAGGATGTTCATGATCTTTTCATATTCTTCCATATATTTGCCGCCAAGAAGGGAGGGCCGCAGGCGGAACAGGATGAAAAGGATCACCACCGTCAGGAAGGCGGCGAACACGTAAATGGGATTCCGGAACATGTTGGGCGGGATGTTGCCGATCATCAGGTCGCGCAGCATTCCGCCGCCCACGGCCGTGATGACGCCAAGGACGATGATGCCGAACAGATCCAGCCTTTTTCTGACCGCGACCATGGCCCCGGAGGAGGCGAAGGCGACGGTTCCGATGATTTCCACAAAAAAAATGAAGTTTGCCTGAAGCTCCATGATATTCCTCCAAAGCGAAGAAAATTCCAGAAAAGGCCTTCCTTTGGCCGGGCCGTCCGGAAGGCCTGTCCGAACCGTTTCATCATAGCACGAAACCTTTTTGATATCCATACAAAAGGCATGGAAAAAACAAAAAAAATATCTTATAATAATTGAAGATCAATAAGAAGGAGGGCACCATGGAAAAGAGAAAATTGGAAAAGCTGGGGATTGAAACGTCGCTTCTGGGCTTTGGCTGCATGCGTTTTCCCACGCTGGCGGATGGGAAAATAGACGAAGCAGAGGCGGAGCGGATGCTGGACCGGGCGATCGGGGCGGGCGTGAATTACATAGACACCGCATATCCCTATCATAACGGGCAGAGCGAGCCTGTGGTGGGAAGGATCCTGAAAAAATATGATAGAAACTCGTTCTTCCTCGCCACCAAGTTGCCTCTTTGGGCGGTGAACAGCGTGGAGGATGCGGAGCGCATTTTTAACGACCAGCTGGAAAGGCTGCAGACGGATCACATCGACTTCTATCTGCTGCATGCCGTGAATAAGGAAAAATGGGAGCAGATGAAGGAGCTTGGGGTGGTGGACTACTGCGCCAGGCTGAAGGAGGAGGGAAAGATCCGGTATTACGGCTTCTCCTTCCACGATGATTATGAGGTGTTTGAGGAGATCCTGCGTTACCGGGACTGGGATTTCTGCCAGATCCAGTATAACTATCTGGACAGAAACGAGCAGGCGGGGGATCAGGGCTATGCCCTGGCGCAGAGCCTTGGGGTGCCGCTGGTGATCATGGAGCCCGTGAAGGGCGGCAATCTGGCCGGTTTTTCCGAGGATATCAACGGGCGCTTCCGCAGAATGGATCCGGAAGCCAGCATCGCGTCCTGGGCCCTGCGCTGGGTGGGAAGCCATTCCAACGTGAAGGTGATCTTAAGCGGAATGTCCACCATGCAGCAGGTGGAGGACAATCTGAAGACCTTTGCGGAGTTTCAGCCTTTGAGCGAAGCGGAAAGCGCGGAGCTTGACGATATCGTGAAGGAGCTGCGTTCCCGCGTGCAGAACGGCTGCACGGGCTGCCGTTACTGCATGCCCTGTCCGGCGGGCGTGAACATTCCGGGCAATTTCAAGGTATGGAACAACTATCATATGTACCGTACCTACGGCCATGTGCAGAGGGCCTGGGAGACGGATCTGAAGGATGAGGAGAAGGCGAAAAACTGCGTGAAGTGCGGCAAATGCGAGACGCTCTGCCCGCAGAAGCTTTCCATCCGCGCGGATCTGGCGCGTGTGCAGCAGGAGCTTGACGACAGGATCTTCCAGTGATCGGACAATATTCATGGAAAAAGCATACAAACTGGAATTTGAAAACGAACAGACCGGCGCGCTGGTGGTGAACTGCTGCGGCTGCTCCAAAACGGAGCCGCTGCACAGCTTCGGCCCGGCGCTGAAGCCGCATTATATGATCCACTACATCCTGAGCGGGAAGGGCATTTTCCGCATGGGAGGAAGGGAGTATCTGCTGGAGGCCGGAAGCGGCTTTCTGATCGTTCCCGGACAGCTCGCCTTTTACCAGGCGGACGAAACGGATCCCTGGACCTATGTGTGGGTGGGCTTTTCGGGAAGCGGCGCGGAGGACTTCGTTTCCTATACGGGCCTGTCGGTGAGCGGGCCCGTTTTTCAGTCCGACCGTTCAGATGAGCTTTACGGCAGTGTCCGGGATATGATGGAGCACAACACCTGCGGGCTGACCAACGAGCTGCGCCGCAACGGGCAGCTTCAGATCTTCCTTTCCGTGATCGCGGAAAGCGCCGGCTCTCAGGAACGGCCGGAGGAGGATAAGGCCAACCGGTACGTGCAGCGGGCGGTGGAATTCATCCGCCGCAATTACTGCAATCCCGTGAAGGTGACGGATATCGCAGATTATGTCTGCATCAACAGAAGCTATCTTTATACGCTTTTTCAGCATTCCATGGGAATGTCGCCCCAGCAGTTTCTCACGGCCTTCCGGCTCACCAGGGCGGCGGAGCTTCTTGCAGCGACCCGGCTTCCGGTGGAGAGCATCGCGCTTTCCTGCGGCTACAACGATCCGCTGGTATTCACCAAAGCGTTCAAACAGATGAAGGGAACGTCCCCCTCGGCCTACCGGAAGGAGCTGCAGAAGGGAGAGACGCGGCGGAACAGGGAATACCTGCGCCAGGTGGAGGATTTCATCAGCCACGCGGCAAAGGCGGAGGAGTAAGAACGCGGTATTCCTGAAAAAATGGCGTAAACATGCCGAATTTTTTTGAAATGCGGGTAAAAATTTATCCTTTTTTTACAAAATTTTTATAAATGGGAAAGAATGGATTGACTTTCGTTCCTGAAAGAGTTAGACTCTGAGTCAGAAAGAGCGAGGGCGCTGTGTGATATCCACAGCGCCCTCGTTTTTTTGGAAAAACGATGGGCGGACGGTACGGTATCGCTGCAGCCGGCAGCAGGGATATGCGGACGTCCGGACGGGTGGAGGCCCTGAAAAAGGCTTCTCCCAAAGCCCGAGTTTGGAGAAGAGGAGGAAAATATTATGTATTCAGCTACGGATGTTACATGGGTACTGGTTGGAGCGATACTGGTATTTTTTATGCAGGCCGGCTTCGCGCTCTGTGAGGCGGGACTGACAAGAGCGAAAAATACGGGAAATATCCTGATGAAGAACATGATGGATTTCTGTATCGGAACGCCCTGCTACTGGCTGGTCGGCTTCGGCATCATGTTCGCGGGAGCAGGGCCGCTGATCGGCGGCTTCGATCCCCTGATCAGAGGTTCATACGATTTCGGAACGCTGCCCACCTGGGTTTACGCGATCTTTCAGACCGTGTTCTGCGCGACCGCGGCGACCATCGTGTCGGGGTCCATGGCGGAGCGGACGAATTTTAAGGCGTACTGTTTGTACAGCGCGGCGATCAGCCTGGTGGTCTATCCCGTTTCCGGGCACTGGATCTGGGGCGGCGGCTGGCTGGCTTCCCTGAATTTTCATGATTTTGCAGGCTCCACCTGTGTGCATATGGTAGGCGGCCTGATCGCCTGTCTTGGCGCGGCGCTTCTTGGGCCCCGTATCGGAAAATATGATAAGGACGGAAAGGCGAGAGCGATTCCCGGACATAACATGACTGCCTGCGCCCTGGGCGTGTTCATTCTCTGGTTCTGCTGGTTCGGCTTCAACGGCGGCTCCACCGTCGCCATGAGCACGGACGCTGACATGGAGCTGGCCGGACTGGTCATGTTCAATACCAACCTGGCTGCCGCGGTCGCAACCTGCGCGGCCATGCTGCTCACCTGGTTCCGCTATGGCAAGCCGGATGTTTCCATGACCTTCAATGCGGCGCTGGCCGGACTGGTCGCCATCACCGCAGGCTGTGACTGCGTTACCCCGGTTGGAGCGTTTTTCATCGGACTGGTTGCGGGCATTCTGGTAGTATTTTCTGTGGAGTTCTTTGACAATATCGCAAAGATTGACGATCCGGTTGGCGCGGTATCGGTGCACATGGTCAACGGAATCTGGGGCACCATCGCGGTAGGCCTGTTCAGCAACGGCGGAGACGGCGTAGGCGTGGGACTTTTCTATGGAGGAGGCTTCCGGCAGCTCGGCATTCAGGCGCTGGGGGTGGTCACGGTTTCTGCGTATGTTCTGGTGATCATGTTCCTGATCTTCAAGCTGATCGACAAGACTGTGGGGCTGCGTGTCCCGGCTGAGGTTGAGATCGACGGACTTGACATCCATGAGCACGGCCTGGTTTCCGCCTATGCGGGCTTCGCGATCTCCGACATGGCGAATGCAGATATGGAGGTAAACGAGAACACGGATCTGGGCGAGGACGATATTGCAAAGGCGTCCGAAAAACAGGTGGACGCGGCTGTTAAGGTGGTGAAATCCACAATAGTGGACGGCGTTTATGACACCGGCATGCACAAGGTCAGCATCATATGCAGGCTTTCCCGGTTCGATGCTCTTAAAAACAGCCTGAATAAGCTCGGCGTAACCGGCATCACCATGACGCAGGTTATGGGCTGCGGCATTCAGAAGGGCTCCAGTGAGAAGTACAGGGGCGTGGAAATGGACGCAAACCTCCTTCCCAAGATCAAGGTGGAGGTTGTCGTCAGCAAGATCCCGGTGGACGCCGTGATCGAGGCGGCGAAAAAGGCTCTTTATACCGGTCATATCGGAGACGGCAAGATCTTCGTTTACAACGTGACGAAGGTCGTCAAGGTCCGCACGGGAGAAGAGGACTACGCGGCTCTTCAGGATGTGGAATAAGGGCGGACTATCAACAAAATAACTGGAAGCAAAGGGTGTTCCCAAACTGCGGGCAGGCCGGTAAAACGGCCTGCAAAAGGGATCGCCCTTTCTTTATGCAATCCCTTCCTTCCGACCGCCGTTTCGTTTTCTGCCGACGGGGAGACCAGGGCGGATCGCGGCGGGATAGGCCGCTGCTTCAAGGGGGATGCGCGAACGTCAGCGGGGAAAACATTTTG
Organism: Candidatus Eisenbergiella merdavium; assembly: GCA_019119595.1. Taxonomy (GTDB): domain Bacteria; phylum Bacillota; class Clostridia; order Lachnospirales; family Lachnospiraceae; genus Eisenbergiella; species Eisenbergiella merdavium. Next base: position 35,542 of record DWWS01000031.1, read on the forward strand.
ACAGGTACATGCAACAAATATCCGCTTGCCGTCATCATTTTTTTGTTATATGATAATTGTAGTTGAAAACGGTTGCAGAGATCGGAGCGCATCCGTCATACGGCATTGGAACCGGAAAGGATTCTGAAAAGGAGAAGGGATTATGGAAATGAAAGAAAAGGTACTGCAGAAATTCGCAGAGGTGTTCGGAGATACCGACGGGGTGAAGAGCTATTTTGCGCCCGGACGGGTAAACCTGATCGGAGAACATACGGACTATAACGGCGGCCACGTATTCCCCTGCGCGCTGACCATCGGGACCTACGGCGCCGCAAGAAAGAGAGAGGACAGAAAGCTGCGCTTCTTCTCCATGAATTTTGAGCATCTGGGCGTGATCGAAAGCAGCCTGGACAACCTGACGCCGGAAAAGAAGGCCGACTGGACCAACTATCCCAAGGGAGTGATGTGGGCCTTTGAAAAGAGGGATATGAAGATCCCCTGCGGCATGGATATCCTTCTGTGCGGAAACATTCCCAACGGCTCCGGCCTTTCCTCCTCCGCATCCCTGGAGGTGCTGACCGGTTTCATCCTGCGGGATCTGTTCGGCTTTGACGTGACCAATCAGGATCTTGCCCTGATCGGCCAGTATTCCGAGAACAATTTCAACGGCGTCAACTGCGGCATCATGGATCAGTTCGCCATCGCAATGGGCAAGAAGGATCACGCCATCTTCCTGGATACGGCGGATCTGAGCTACGAATACGCGCCCATTCATCTGGAAGGCGCAAAGATCGTCATCGCCTGCAGCAACAAGAAGCGCGGCCTGGGCGATTCCAAATATAATGAGAGAAGAAGCGAATGTGAGACGGCCCTGGCCGAGCTGCAGCAGGTGATCGGCATCAACACCCTCGGCGATCTGAACGAGGAGCAGTTTGAGCAGTATAAGGACGCCATCAAGGATGAGATCCGCCAGAAGCGCGCAAAGCACGCCGTTTATGAGAACCAGCGCACCGTCAAGGCGGTCGCCGCTCTGAAGGCCAACGACATCGCGCAGTTCGGACAGCTCATGAACGCTTCCCATGTATCCCTGCGCGACGACTACGAGGTGACCGGCATCGAGCTGGATACCCTGGTGGAGGAAGCCTGGAAGGTGGAGGGCGTGATCGGCTCCCGCATGACCGGAGCGGGCTTCGGCGGCTGCACCGTGAGCATCGTAAAGACGGAGGCCATAGATGCTTTCATCGAAAAGGTGGGTGTGGAGTATCTGAAGAAGATCGGCTACGCGGCTGACTTCTATGTGGTGGAGATCGGAGACGGCCCGGCCGTGATTTAACAGGGAGGGAAAAATGATTCAGAACAGTATCAGAGAATTAGTGAGATATGGACTTGCCACCGGGCTGATCGAACAGGAGGATACGATTTATACCGCGAACCGCCTGCTGGAGCTGTTCGGCCTGGATGAGCTGGAGGATGCGGATACGCCAATCACGGCGGATCAGAGCGAGGAGCCGGAGCTGGTCGCGAAGCTTGAGAGCGTCCTGAAGGATATGCTGGACTATGCGGAGGAAAACGGCCTTCTGGAAAATGACAGCGTGGTATACCGGGATCTGTTCGATACGAAGATCATGAGCACGCTGGTGGCCCGCCCCAGCGAGATCATCCGCACCTTCCGCGCGCATTATGCCAATTCACCGCAGGAGGCTACCGACTATTTTTATAAATTCAGCCAGGATACGGATTACATCCGCCGCTACCGCGTATGCCGCGACCAGAAGTGGGTGGCGCATACCAAATACGGCGACCTGGACATCACCATCAATCTGTCCAAGCCGGAGAAGGACCCCAAGGCCATCGCAGCGGCGAGAAACGCGAAGCAGAGCGCGTACCCCAAGTGCCAGCTCTGTGTGGAGAACGAGGGCTATGCGGGCCGGGTAAACCATCCTGCCAGACAGAATCACCGGATCATCCCCATCACCATCAACAACAGCGACTGGGGCTTCCAGTATTCTCCTTATGTATATTACAATGAGCACTGCATCGTGTTCAATTCCAAACATATTCCCATGAAGATCGAGCACGACACATTTGTGAAGCTGTTCGACTTCGTGAAGCTGTTCCCTCATTACATGCTGGGCTCCAACGCGGATCTTCCCATCGTGGGCGGCTCCATTTTAAGCCACGACCACTTCCAGGGCGGACATTATGAATTTCCCATGGCAAAGGCGGACGTGGATCGGGAATTTACGGTGAAGGGCTTCGAGGATGTGAAGGCGGGCGTGGTAAACTGGCCCATGTCGGTCATCCGCTTAAACGGCCCCGACAGCGACCGGATCATCGCCCTCGCGGACGTGATCCTGGAAAAATGGCGCGGCTATACGGATGAGGCGGCCTTTGTCTATGCGGAAACGGATGGAGAACCGCACAACACCATCACGCCCATCGCCAGAAAGCGCGGCGACAACTATGAGCTGGATCTGGTGCTGCGCAACAACATTACCACCGAGGAGCACCCTCTTGGCGTGTACCATCCGCATGCCAAGCTTCATCACATCAAGAAGGAGAACATCGGCCTGATCGAGGTCATGGGCCTGGCGGTGCTTCCTTCCCGTCTGGACGGAGAAATGGCCGATCTGGAAAAGGCGATCCTTTCCGGCGCGGACATCCGCAGCGACGAGGTGCTTTCCAAGCATGCGGACTGGGTGGAGGAATTCCTTCCCCGCTATGAGAATGTGAACGCGGACAACATCCATGAGATCGTCCAGAAGGAGATCGGCCAGGTGTTCATGGAGGTTCTGGAGGACGCGGGCGTGTACAAGAGGAACGAGGAGGGTCAGGCGGCCTTCGATCGGTTTATCGGGACGCTGGGATAAGAAAACAGAAAAAAGAAGTATATAGCGGATAAAAACCCCGGAGCGCTGTCTCCGGGGTTTTCTGCGGATGGAAGCAGAAAAGTGGACGGCCTAAAGGCCGCAGCGTGCAGCCGCCGCCTCCATCAGCAGGTAAAAGGCCTGCCCCTCCGGAGAGATCCCGGGTCTGCAGAAGTCCGGAGCGCCGCAGACCTGACGGACAAAGCCGTATGCATCCACGTGCTCGTTTGCGGCTGAACGCAGCTTCTGCGCAAACGGCAGGTATTTTGCGGCAAGCCAGCCGTCCGCTATTCCGGTGAAAAGAGCATAGGCATACATTTGGGAGAAGTTGACCTCCACAAAGGAATCCGGGCGGTCCAGGATGTCATGGGAAAGGCCGTCCGGCCGCACCACGCCTCGGAGCGCATCAAGAAGCGGAAGCTCCATGGACAGAAGACGGCGGCGCAGCTCCTTTTCTTCTTTGGGAATCCGGTGAAGAAGCCTTGCCATGGCAGCGGCGGCCCAGCCGTTTCCGCCTCCCCAGTAATCGGCGCGGTCGAAGCAGCCCTTATCCTCGTTCCAAATATGGCGGAACAGCCCTGTTTGGGAATCGCACAGGAGTCTGTGATAGCCCTCCATCTGTTCCACGGCCTCCCGCATGTGCCCGGCCGCCGCCAGAAAGGGCGGGAGCATGTAGCAGGAATCCGCCCAAACCTGTTTTTCCTGCAGGACGTGACATACCACGCCGCAGGAAGTCCGGGGCGCCTTGTGAAGGGCCCAGTCAAGGAGCCGGTCCAGAGAAGCTTTAAATAGGGGATCCTTCGTCAGCCGCCAGGCCTCCGCGATCGCTTCGCCCGGCGCGCAGGGATCGGTCACCGCATTGGAGGAGCCCATGACCGCCGACCTTCCGTCTTCCTTCTGACGAAGCACGGCGCTTCGGGCAAGAGCGATCACCGTCCCGGTTTCTCCGAGATCGAGAAATGCATGGGCGGCCACCCCCTGTTCCCAGGAGTGACGCTGCATGGAGAGAAGGGCTGTTTTTACCTTTTCAAGCTTGTTTGTAGCTGATATGGACATGGGATCATCACCTTTCTGTATGGGGGCCTTTTGGCAGGCCGAAAGCGGAGAATGAAAAAAGGAGCGGCAACACCGTCGTAGTTCCTGTGCGGCAGGTATGCTATCATTATAGCGGCTTTTAAACAGTAAGCCAATATACTTAAAGGCTGAAATTACGGAGGGCGAAGCGCAGGAGGATTAAAGCACCGGAGGACTGGATCACATGCTGCTGTGCCTGATGGGGCTTGTAATCCTTTCGGCCTTCATGGTATGCCTGTATGCGTTTGCCTTTTCTTTCGTGCGGGTGGATGGTCTGAACAATATTTATTATATGCTGATGAATATTTCGGAAAAGCCGCAGGAACTGTTTGGAAGGTGTATTTTTTATGTCTGTTTTCTGTTCGCGGTTCCGGCCATTCCCATCGCCAATATCCCGGCCCGGGTGCTGCTCGGACGGATGGGCTATGAAGGTGTGCTTGCCTCCGCTGCTTCCCTGGGGCTTTTCCTGCTGGGAGTACGCGCGGCGGTGAGCGCAGGGCTGAAAAGATATGCGGAAGGCGGGGGATGAGGCGGATGGGTCTGCGTGGATCAGGGAATTCGTGATGAGGAACAAAAGGATGCGCCACGGGACCCGTGTTTGACAGAAGAAAAATGAGAACATATAATGGGCATGGAAACAAAGAAAATTTTTTTACGCTTCTAGGATTTTCTGATGAGGCAGAATGTGTGGTCTGAGGAGATGAGCTTGTTCTTCGCCCGGCAAATACTGCGACGGGAGGAGAGTTTGCGGAACAGATTCTGGCGGATCTGATCGCGCAGGGCTTATCCGGCGAGGAACTGCTTTTACAATTTAAGAAGAGACAGGTTCAGGTCGGCTGTTGAAGCTGGTCGTGATCATGGCAGGAACATGGGAAAATTTCTATGACCAGCCAATGTGCTGAATGAGGGAGAAATGAAGAGCGGCAGCGACGCTGGAATGCTTCGGCATGGAGGTAAAAATGAACCGGAAATTATTACAATCCCTTCCCGACCCGGGAAGGCTTACCAGAAATCAAATTCTCAGTCTGCTTTTTTCGAAGGAATACGGCTTCCTGCCGGAGCCGCCGGTCTTTGTCGCGGCTGAGGAGGAGGCCGTGGATGAGAATTTCTGCGCAGGAAAGGCCGTCCTGAAAAAGCTGCGCCTGCGCTTGGCGACCGCAAACGGAATCTTTGCCTTTCCTGTGAGCTTCCTGTATCCGGCGGGCGAAAAGGCTCCGGTGCCCTGCTTTATCCATCTTGACTTCAGCGAGATTATCCCAAACTGCGGTTTCCCGGCTGAGGAGATCCTGGACGGAGGCTGCGCGGTTCTTCACTTTTGCTATCAGGATGTGACTTCTGATGACGGAGATTTTACCAACGGTTTGGCCGGGCTGTTCTATCCGGAGGGGAAAAGAGCGGAGAAACAGTGCGGCAAGCTTGGCATTTGGGCCTGGGCGGCAAGCCGCATTATGGATTATGCCGTGACGGTGCCGTTTTTGGACAGGCGGCGCATCGGCGTTGTGGGCCATTCCCGCCTGGGGAAAGCCGCACTTCTTGCGGGCGCGGCGGACGAGCGGTTTTTCTGTGCCTTTTCCAATGACTCCGGCTGCAGCGGAGCGGCGCTTGCCAGAGGCACGAGGGGAGAAACGGTGGGAGACATTTATGAAAAATTCCCGTACTGGTTCTGCGAGGCCTATGGAGCGTATGCGGAAAAAGAGGAGTCTATGCCCTTTGATCAGCATTTTCTGCTTGCTGCGATGGCTCCCAGGCGCGTCTATGTGGCGAGCGCCGCTTCGGACTGCTGGGCCGATCCGGAGAATGAATACCTTTCCTGCGTCGCTGCCGGGGAATACTACTGCAGGATGGGACTGGAGGGCTTCGTTCATCCGGACAGAATGCCAGTTCCCGGAGACTGCTTCGGAGAGGGTGAGATTGGCTATCATCTGAGAGCCGGTACCCATTATCTGAGCAGGGAGGACTGGGGATATTTTATGAGGTTCATCAAAAAATAGAGTGTCGGAAAAGGGGGCTTTGGCTTTCATGCGTTTCCTTCTCGTCGCCGTCAATGCCAAATACATACATTCCAACCCCGCCGTTTACAGCCTGCGCGCCTATGCGCAGCGCAGCGGCTTTGGGCCTTCTTCCCGTGAAAACGGGCAGCCTGAAGCCGTGGCGGAGGCGGTGCTTGCGGAATATACCATCAATCAGCCCTTTTGGGAGATTCTTGCCGACCTTTACGGGAAAAAGCCCGATGCGGTCGGCTTTTCGTGCTATATCTGGAACCGGGAGATGATCTTTGCCCTGGCGAGGGAGCTTTCCAGGCTCCTTCCTCATATTCCGATATGGCTGGGAGGGCCGGAGGTTACCTACGATCCGGAGGAAACGCTTTCCTCGCTTCCCCATGCGGCAGGCGTGATGATCGGGGAAGGGGAGGAGACCTTCCGGGAGCTTTTGGAGCTGTACGCGGCAAGTTCGCATGCTTCGGCCGGAGGCCCTGGAGGAAGAGGCCCGGCGGGAGCGGATCCCGAAACAGGAGAGGATCCCGAAGCAGGCACAGATTCTGCGGCCGCCGCAGATTCCGAAGGAGCCGTACCTCCTGAAAAAAATATCTGCTGGCCCTCCCCGGAAGGAATCCGGGGCGTGGCGTACCGCACCCATCCGGGCGGAGAGGTGACAAGAACGCTGGAGCGGCCGCTTCTTCCGCTTGACCGCCTTCCGTTTTTTTACAAAGAGCAGAAGGAGATCGGGGATTTTCAGGACCGCATCATTTACTATGAGTCCAGCCGGGGCTGTCCCTTCCGGTGCAGCTACTGCCTTTCTTCGGTGGATAAGACAGTACGGTTCCGCGACGTGGAGCTGGTAAAAAAGGAGCTTCAGTTTTTCCTGGACAAAAGGGTTCCCCAGGTAAAATTCGTGGATCGTACCTTTAACTGCAGCCATTCCCATGCCATGGCGATCTGGAGCTATCTGAAGGAGCATGACAACGGTGTCACCAATTTTCATTTTGAGATCGCGGCGGACATTCTGACGGAGGAGGAGATCGCGCTCCTTGGGAGCCTGCGGCCCGGGCTGGTGCAGCTTGAGATCGGCGTCCAGTCCACCAATCCCGACACCCTGCGGGAAATCCGCCGTTCGGCGGACTGGGAACGGCTTAAGGAGATTGTGGGAAGGCTGCGGGGCGGACGGAACATCCACATTCACCTGGATCTGATCGCCGGGCTTCCGCTGGAGGGGCTGGAAAGCTTCCAGCGTTCCTTCAACGACGTGTATTCCTGCAGGCCGGATCAGCTTCAGCTTGGCTTCCTGAAGGTGCTGAAGGGCTCGTATATGCACGAAAAGGCGGAGGAATACGGGCTGGAATACCTGGATTTTCCTCCCTACGAGGTGCTTTTTACCCGCTGGCTTTCCTATGAGGACGTTCTGGTGCTCAAGCGGGTGGAGGAAATGGTGGAGCTGTACTACAACAGCGGCCAGTTCACCCATACGCTTCCGGTTCTGGAGGAATGCTTTTCTTCTCCCTTTGCGATGTACCGGGAGCTTTCGGCGTTTTATGAAAGGCGCGGGCTGTTCCGCCAGAGCCCTTCCCGCCTGTACCGTTATCAGGCGCTTCTGGATTTTGCCGCCGGCGCGGATCCCGAACGGCTGGAGCTTTATCAAGAGCTTCTGACCTTTGACCTGTATCTGCGGGAGAACGCGAAGAGCCGCCCGGATTTCGCCCCGGCCTGCAGACAGGAGGAGCAGGCGAAGGAGAGGATCAGCCGTTTTTACCGGGAAGAGATGAAGAATCCCCGTTTTCTTGCGGATTATGTGCGGGAGGGCTATGATTCCAGACAGATGGCCCGCCTGACCCATGTGGAGTGCTTCCGCTTCCCGGTCTGGGAGGAGAGAATGCGCCTGCCGGATGGGAAAATATACTACGTGCTGTTTGACTACCGCGGCAGAGACCCGCTGAGCCGCCGGGCGCGGACGGAAATCCTTCCTCTGTGACCGGAAACCATACATACAAAGAGGAGTCAAAAAAGGATGAAACAAAAGGAACGAGTGGAAAAAGTGCTCCGTCTTCTGGATGAGCACTACGGAACGGAATATATCTGCTATCTGGAGCATGAAAATGCCTGGCAGCTTCTGATCGCCACCATTTTGAGCGCCCAGTGCACGGACGCGAGGGTGAACATCGTGACCAGGGAGCTTTTCCGGAAATACCCGGATGTGGAGGCGTTTGCGAACGCGGACTTAAAGGAGCTGGAGCAGGACATTCATGCCACGGGCTTTTACCATAATAAGGCGAAAAATATCATATCCTGCTGTCAGGAGCTTGTGAACCGTTTCGGCGGGGAAGTGCCCCGTTCTCTGGAGGAGCTGACCTCCCTCGCGGGCGTTGGGCGCAAAACGGCGAACGTGATCCGGGGAAATATCTACAACGATCCCAGCATCGTGGTGGATACCCATGTGAAGCGGATCTCCAACCGCCTGGGCTTCACGAAGGAGGACGACCCGACAAAGGTGGAGCAGGATCTGATGCGTGTGCTGCCCAAGGATCACTGGATCCTGTACAACATGCAGATCATCACCCTCGGCAGGCAGCTCTGCAAGGCGCCGAACCCCAAATGCGGGGAATGCTTCCTGACGGAGGTCTGCCCCTGGTATGAAAAGAAGAAAAAAGAGGAAGGAAAGAAGCAATGAAAAGCCCGGTGCGGGATTATGTCTGTGTGGATCTGGAAACCACAGGCTTAAATCCAAAGACGGAGAAGATCATAGAGATCGGCGCGGTGCGGATGCGGGACGGGGAGATCGCGGCCCGTTTTCAGACCCTTGTGAATCCGGGAAGGCAGCTTTCCGAGAGCGCCTGTCAGATCACGGGCATCACCCAGCGGGAGGTGGATGCGGCGCCGAAAGCGGGAGACATCCTTCCGGATTTCCTGTGCTTTCTCGGAGAAGACGTGCTGGTGGGCCACAGCCTGCTGTTCGATTTTTCCTTTCTGAAAAAGGCGGCGGTGAACGAGGGGCTTTCCCTGGAAGCGAAGGGCATCGATACCCTGAAGCTCTCCCGTAAATATCTGTCTCAGCTTCCCAGCCGCAGCCTGGAGGCGCTCTGCAGACATTTCTCCATTCCCCACCGGGCCCATCGGGCGCTGGGGGACGCGGAGGCCACGGCGGCGCTGTATGAGCTGCTTTGTGAAAAATTTTACGCGGAGGGGCCCTTCGACCCGGTTCCTCTCATTTTTCATGTGAAAAAAGAAAGCCCTGCCAGCCGTTCCCAGAAGGAGCGGCTTCTTCGCCTTGCCGCCCTGTACCGGATTCCGCTTGATGTGGACGTGGAAACGCTCACAAGAAATGAGGCGAGCCGTCTGGCGGATCAGCTCATCGCCAGGTACGGCAGGACGCCCCGTACTGTGGAAAAATCCTGAAAAAACGCCGGAACAGCCGCTTTTTTTCGGCGTGACGAACACTCCAGCGCTCTTGCAAAAACGAAGGCTTTCCTATATAATAGGCTTTTAAGCGAACATAAAAACAGCCTTGACGTATCTGAAATGGAGGGTGCGATGTTTAATATTTACAGTAAAAAATCAAAACGGATCATCTCGTCAGTCATCATCATCATTCTGGTTCTGGCAATGGTCATACCGACGCTTCTGTACGTACTGTAGGAAATGACGGTCGGAGCAGACGCTCCGGCATGGAGGAGTATATGAAAAAATGGATTTGTTTTCTGGCGCTTCTGCTTTTCGCAGGGCTTGCGCCTGTTGCTTCCGGCATTTCCGTACAGGCTCAGGCGAGGCCGGATGATACGATCATGGAAGGCGTGTATGCCGGGGAGATCTCGCTTGCGGGTATGACCCAGGCTCAGGCACAGGAGGCGGTTCAGGCCTACGTGGATTCCCTGGGCGGCAGCGTGATCACGCTGAACGTGGTGGACGGGAATACGGTGACAACGACCGCCGCGGAGCTTGGCATGAGCTGGAGCAACCAGAATCTGGTGAGTGAGGCGGTGAATCTGGGAAAGGCCGGAAACGTGGTGGCCCGCTATAAGGCAGTCAAGGATCTGGCGTATGAAAATAAGGTCTACGATATCCAGTTTTCCTTTGACCAGGAGGCCATTGCTTCCCTGATCGAGAACGACTGTGCCAAATACAATGTGGAGGCCATAGATGCTCATCTGAACCGGGTAAACGGTGAATTTGTCATTGAAGAGGGCCAGACGGGCGTCGTTATTGACAACAGCGCTTCCGAAACGGCGGTTTACGAATATTTGACGACCCAGTGGAAGGGCGGGGACGCTTCCGTCGATCTGGTGGTGACGCAGGAGCAGCCCCAGGGAAATACGGAGAATCTGTCTCTGGTAAAGGATGTGCTCGGAACCTTTACCACCAGCTATTCCTCCTCCGGCTCGGACAGAAGCGCCAACGTATCTAACGGCTGCAAGCTGATCAACGGCACGACGGTATATCCCGGGGAAAGCTTCTCCACCTATGAAGCGGTAGCGCCGTTTTCAGAGGAAAACGGCTACTATATGGCGGGCTCCTATCTGAACGGGCAGGTGGTGGACAGTATCGGCGGCGGTATCTGCCAGGTATCCACAACCCTGTACAACGCGGTTCTGCTTTCGGAGCTTCAGGTGGACGAACGGCACAATCATTCCATGATCGTCAATTATGTGAAGCCGTCCATGGACGCGGCGATCGCGGAATCCTCCGGAAAGGATTTTGTTTTCACCAACAATACGGAATATCCGATCTATATTGAAGGCTATACCAGCAATAAAAATATCACCTTTACCATCTACGGCGTGGAAACCAGAGATTCCAACCGGAAGGTGAGCTATGAGAGCGAGGTGCTGGAAACGATCTCTCCGGGCGCGGAGGTGATCAACCAGAGCGCTTCCCAGCCCATCGGTTTTGTGGATGTGCAGTCGGCGCATACGGGCTACAAGGCAAGGCTGTGGAAGGTGGTGACGGTGGACGGAGAAGAGGTCAGCAGGGAGCAGATCAACAGCAGCAGCTACAAGATGACCCCGCGCACGGCCACGGTCGGAACGGCGACGGATAATCCCAACGCCTACAACGAGCTGCAGGCGGCCATCGCCACAGGAAGCATCGACCATGTGAAGAGCGTTGCGAACGCGCTGAAAAACGGCCAGTCCATAACGCCCGCTCAGCCTTCCACGGGCGTCGATCCCGCCCTTGCGGCGATCCTGGAAGGAAAGACGCCGGAGGAGCAGGCGATCCTGATCCAGCAGTACAACGAGCAGCTTGCCCAGCAGCAGCAACAGGCAGGGCAGTAAGCGCTGCCGGCCTCTTGAAATAAAGCAAAATGGAAAGAGAAAAATCCCCGGGTCTTCAGGGCCCGGGGATTATCTGCCGGAGGGAGAACGCTGCGCGCTTGGGAGCAGGCTCCGACATGGAGGTAAGGTATGGAGGTTGGGAAAATACAGGAGAGCGTGCTGAAACGCTCTGTATTGAGACAACTGAAAACAAAAAGGAAAGAGATACTGCAAGGGGCAGGCCTGGGAGAAGACTGCGCTGTTCTGGCATTTCCGCCCGGAGAGGAGCTGCTGATCTCCTCCTGCGCGGTGAAAACCGGCCATGACGCGGCCCTGTACGCAGTCCATGCCGCCGCAAACAATATCGCGGCGTGCGGCGGAAGGCCGGCGGCCGTGTGGCTCACGGTGCTCCTGCCCCCTTCGGCTGAGGAGGAGGAGCTGAAGGCGCTCATGCTCCAGGCGGAGCAGACCTGCGCCGGGCTGAATCTTCAGATCGCAGGGGGACACACGGAGGTCACTCCGGCGGTGAACCGGATCACGCTTTCCGCCGCAGCAGCGGGCAGCGCTCCGGCAGGGCAGTCAGTGCGCACATCCGGCCTTCACCCGGGCGCGGAGCTGGTGGTGACGAAGTGGGTGGGACTGGAAGGGACGGCGGTCGCCGCGAAGGAAAAGGAGCGGGAGCTTCTTTCGCATTTTCCGGCCTACCTGGTGGAAACGGCAAGAGACTTCGACCGGTACCTGTCCGTGCTCCCGGAGGCGGCCGCCGCGTTGGAGGCAGCCGCCGCATCAGAAGATGCCGCTGTCATGCCCTGCGGCGTCTGCGCCATGACCGATCTTTCCACCGGCGGGATTTTCAGCGCGCTCTGGGAAATGGGCGAAAGCGCCGGAGTCGGGCTGGAGATCGACCTGAAAAAAATACCCATCCGTCAGGAAACAGTGGAGATCTGTAACTATCTGGATCTGAACCCCTACGAGCTATCCTCCGGGGGAAGCCTGCTGATCGCGGCGGACGACGGATACGCTCTGGCCGACAGCCTGGAAAGGGCGGGGATTCCGGCCGCCGTGGTGGGAAAAGCCGTCCCCGGAAACGACAGGATCGTCCGGAACGGGGAGGAAAAACGCTTCCTCGGCCCGGTCAGGACGGATCAGATTCATAAATTGTTTTAAAGGAGAAAAAGATATGCGGGAGTTCAGAGAGCAGCTTCTTGGAATCATTGAGAAAAACAGCCGGATCGATCTGAAGGAGCTGGGGGTAATCCTTGGCGTGGAAGAAATCGATGTGGTGAACGAGCTGGCGGCGATGGAAGCGGAGGGGATCATCTGCGGCTATCATACGCTGATCGACTGGGACAAAACCAGCCTGGACAAGATCTCCGCGCTGATCGAGGTGCGGGTAACGCCCCAGAGAGGGCAGGGCTTCGACAACATCGCGGAACGGATCTACAAATATCCGGAGGTGAACGCGGTGTATCTGATCTCCGGCGGCTTTGACCTGCTGGTGACGCTGGAGGGAAGAAACCTGAAGGAGATCTCCTCCTTTGTTTCGGAGAAGCTTTCTGCGCTGGACGGCGTGCTGAGCACGGCCACGCATTTTATCCTGAAAAAATATAAGGATCATGGCACGATCCTTGCCAGAAAATATGAAGATACAAGGGAGAAGATCATGCCATGAGAAATCCGCTGTCTGAAAAGATCGTAACCATTCAGCCCTCGGGAATCCGGAAATTTTTTGACATCGTAAGCGAAATGGACGACGCCATCTCCCTCGGCGTGGGGGAGCCTGATTTTGATACGCCCTGGCACATCCGGGACGAAGGAATCTATTCCCTGGAAAAGGGGAGAACCTTCTACACCTCCAACGCGGGCCTGAAGGAGTTGAAGGTGGAAATCTGCAGCTACCTGAAAAGGCGCTTTGGGCTGGAATACGACTTCGCCCATGAGGTTCTGGTCACCGTGGGAGGCTCCGAGGCCATCGACATCGCTCTGCGCGCCATGATCGATCCGGGAGACGAGGTGCTGATCCCTCAGCCCAGCTACGTTTCCTATGAGCCCTGCGCCGTGCTTGCGGATGCGGTTCCGGTCATCATCAACCTGAAAGCGGAAAATGAATTTCGCCTGACGGCGCAGGAGCTTCGAGATGCCGTAACGGACAAGACCAAGGTGCTCGTCCTTCCCTTCCCGAACAATCCCACGGGAGCCATCATGGAGCGAAAGGATCTGGAGGAGATCGCGGAGGTGATCCGGGAAAAGGATCTTTTTGTGATCTCTGATGAGATCTACAGCGAGCTGACCTACGACAGAGATCATGTATCCATCGCCCAGCTTCCTGGCATGAAGGAACGGACGATCCTGATCAACGGATTTTCCAAGTCCTACGCCATGACCGGCTGGCGGCTTGGCTATGCCTGCGGCCCGCGCCTGATCCTGGATCAGATGCTGAAGATCCACCAGTTTGCCATCATGTGCGCGCCCACCACCAGCCAGTATGCGGCGGTGGAGGCCTTAAGAAACGGGGACAGGGACGTTCAGGAAATGCGGGAGGCCTATAACCGGAGACGCCGCTACCTGATGTATGCCTTTCGGGAAATGGGCCTGCCCTGCTTCGAGCCCTACGGCGCTTTTTACGTGTTCCCCTGCATCCGGGAATTCGGCCTGACCAGCGACGAATTCGCCCTCCGTTTTCTGCAGGAGGAAAAGGTGGCCGTGGTGCCGGGAACCGCGTTCGGGGCATGCGGGGAGGGCTATATCCGCATTTCCTACGCCTATTCCCTGGAAAACCTGAAAACAGCCATTGGACGCCTTGCTGATTTTGTCAGACGCTTGAGGGAAGAAGGGAGCAAAGCGTGACGTTCCGGCATAAATAGCTGGGGATGGTATGCCCGATCGCACGCTTCAGAATGAGGATCAACATGAACATTGTACTGCATCAGCCGGAGATTCCGGCGAACACCGGAAATATCGGAAGAACCTGCGTAGCTACCGGCTCCGTTCTGCATCTGATCGAGCCGCTGGGCTTTCAGCTGAATGAAAAGCAGATCAAACGGGCGGGCATGGACTACTGGCATAAGCTGGATGTGCGTCGCTACGTCAACTATGAGGATTTTCTGGAGCAGGAGTTTTGCCTGCATCCCGGCAGAAAGCTCTGGCTTGCCACCACAAAGGCAAAGCGCGTCTATACGGAGGCGGCCTTTGGGCCGGACGATTACCTAATGTTCGGAAAGGAAAGCGCCGGAATCCCGGAGGAGATTTTGGTGGAGCATGAAGAAACTTGCATCCGCATCCCCATGCTGGACGAAATCCGGTCGCTGAACCTGAGCAACTCCGTGGCGGTGGTGCTCTATGAAGCATTGCGTCAGAACCATTTTGACGGGATGCTGCTGGAGGGGGAGCTGCACAGGCTGAGGTGGAAGGGATGACTGAAAACTAATTGCAGAGCAGTCCCGTATATGCTAAAATAAAATTGTTAAAAGGAACAACCGTCCCACAAGGGGGTTGACCAGTTTGATGACAGAATAGCCACCTGATACCTGGGCAAGTATACAAGGGTGGCTTTTCTGTTACCCGGTTAGGGAAAACGAAAAGATTACTGGCTGATCTGAATGATCAGAGCCAGCAATGCAAGGATGAACATTCCAAAAGACATAAGATCATTGAAATCAAAATTCAATTTCTCCAATCCATCCGCATAATATCCCCAAAACCCGGGCATGATAGTCACGTAGAGAAAAGGAGGTGGCTGTCATATGGGTAGCAAAGCACTTGATTATACAGCGCTTGTGATCGCCATAATCGGGGCGGTCAACTGGGGACTGATCGGACTTTTCCGTTTTGATCTCGTCGCCCTGATTTTCGGCCAGATGAGCCTGATTTCCAGAATTGTCTACGTTTTAGTCGGAATCTGCGGTCTGTACCTGCTGACCTTTTTCGGAAGAGTGGGGAACGGACAGGATTCATAGAGACATGCGCTTTGGCGCACACCTGAAGGAAATACGAAGAAGCCTCCGGTTTATCTGCCGGAGGCCTCTTTGCGTTTGGCGGAAGGAGTGCAGCCGTAGGTTTCATGAAACATGCGGCGGAACAGCTTGTAGTTGGTAAAGCCGTGTCGGGCCAGGATCTCCGTGATGCTTAAGTCAGTGTGGAGAATATCCTGACAGACATGGGAAAAACGGACCTGATTGACAAATTCCAGGAAGGTGATTCCCATGCTCTTTTTGAAAAAACGGCAGAAGTATTCCGGATTCAAAGCGACGACCGCCGCGGTATCCTGCAGAGCAATTGGCTCGGTGTAATGTTCGTTTACATAGTCCGTCACTGCGATCAGGCGGGCCCGTTCCGTATCGCTGAAACGGCCGCCCCGGTCGGTCTCCGGAAGCTGATAGCGGGAAACGCACAGGTACAGAAGCTCATACAAAAGGCTTTTAAAATGAAGAGACAGACCGGGCCGCTGCTCCGACTGCTTCCGAAGATTCATATTCTGTCCCCCGCAGTCCTGAAGCTTTTGCAGAAGAAGGCGGAAGGCCGCATCCGTTTTTTCATCC
Source organism: Candidatus Eisenbergiella merdavium (assembly GCA_019119595.1). Lineage (GTDB taxonomy): Bacteria > Bacillota > Clostridia > Lachnospirales > Lachnospiraceae > Eisenbergiella > Eisenbergiella merdavium. The sequence goes on from DWWS01000031.1 coordinate 51,240, forward strand.
CCGCAGGGGCCGGTGCAGAAACGGATGCGGTTATATTCCGGAATATTGGACTTCAGAAGCGGGTAGGGAATCTGAAGAACGCAGATGCGGGAATGCTCGGAGCAGCCGGTGGAGTGAATGTCGCCGGAATTGATGAGGACAAAATCGCCCTCATGCAGCAGAAGCCGCATATCATTGATATTCGCCTCCATGCTCCCCGTAGCGATCAGCAGGATCTCCAGGCTGTGGTGCCAGTGAGCCGGTACGCGGATGCCGGCATCCTCATAGGAAAAGCACCGCACCTGCAGATCCGGTTCTACGATCACATTTTCATGGATGGATTCCCGGGCGGCTTTCCCTGCCTTCCCCGCACCTGATGAAAAAAGTCCGTTCCCGTTCGGCTGCGGATTGGGTTCGGCACCTGCAAATAACGGATACTCCTTCATTCTCTTTTCCTTTCCTGCAAAATAAAATCGGGTTAAAATACTCTCCGGATACCCCCTACTCAAACGGTTCAGGCAGCCCTGACCGTCTTATCTCTATTATCTCAAATGGAAGAAAAAAGTCAATATCGACCCATATAAAGTCAGGATTGAGATTAGCCTGCCTCTGAACCTTATGCTATGATAGAAACAACGGATGCCGTAAAACACCATCCTTATATTCCACAACGGATGCCGCATAGCGCCGTCCTTATGTTCAGTAACAGATGCTGCAGAAGGCGGCATCCATATGCTTCAACTAAAACGCGAAATGAAAAAGGAGAGAAAGGTATGACACGGGAAGGGTTAAAAGAGCTTGTAGCGAAAATGACGCTGGAGGAAAAGGCGGCGATGTGCTCGGGCGCGGATTTCTGGCACACGGAGGCGGTGGAGCGCCTGGGGATTCCGGCGATGATGGTTTCCGACGGACCGCACGGGCTGAGAAAGCAGGATCAGGAGGCGGATAATCTCGGCGTAAACGACAGCATTAAGGCGGTCTGCTTCCCCGCGGGCTGCGGCACGGCGGCCAGCTTTAACCGGGAGCTGATCACCAGGATGGGAGAAGCGCTGGGCGAGGAATGCCAGGCAGAGGGCGTCGGCGTGATCCTCGGGCCTGCGGTGAACATCAAGCGTTCCCCGCTGTGCGGACGCAATTTTGAATATTATTCCGAGGATCCTTACGTGGCTTCCGAAATGGCGGGAGCGCTGATCGCCGGCGTCCAGAGCAAAAACGTGGGAACCAGCATCAAGCATTTTTTTGCGAACAATCAGGAGCACCGCAGAATGTCCTCCTCCTCCGAGATCGACGAGCGGACCATGCGGGAGATCTATCTTGCGGCCTTTGAGGGCGCGGTGAAAAAGCAGAAGCCCTGGACCGTGATGTGCTCCTATAATAAGATTAACGGCGTATACGGCGCTGAAAACAGATGGTCCCTGACCGACGTCCTGCGCGGCGAGTGGGGCTTTGACGGCTTCGTGGTAAGCGACTGGGGCGCGGTAAACGACCGGGTGCCCGATCTGGAAGCCGGGCTGGATCTGGAAATGCCCTCCTCCGGCGGCGTGAACGACCGGCTCATCGTGGAAGCGGTGAAGGAAGGCCGCCTGAAGGAAGAGGTGCTGGATCAGTCGGTGGAGCGCATTCTGAACATCGTGTACCGGTTTGAAGAAAACAGGGACAAGACGGCCGTTTTTGACCGGGACAAGGATCATGAGCTTGCAAAAAAGGTGGCGGAGGAAACCTGCGTCCTTCTGAAAAACGAGGACAGCGTCCTTCCTCTGCAGGAAAAGGCAAAGATCGCCTTTATCGGGAAATATGCGGCAAAGCCCCGCTATCAGGGCGGCGGAAGCTCCCACATCAACAGCCATAAGGTGACGGGCGCTTGGGACTGCGTGAAGGACTGGGGAAATATCATCTTTGCGGAGGGCTTCCGGGACGATGCGGATCAGACCGACGAGGCGCTTCTGAAGGAAGCCGTGGAGGCGGCAGAGAAAGCGGAGGCTGCCGTGATCTTTGCCGGACTTCCCGATTCCTTTGAGTCAGAGGGCTTTGACCGGACCCACATGCGCATGCCGAAATGCCAGAACGAGCTGATCGAGCGCGTAGCCGCCGTCCAGCCCAACACCATCGTGGTGCTTCACAACGGCTCACCCGTGGAAATGCCCTGGGCGGATCGGGTAAAGGGCATCCTGGAGGCATATCTGGGCGGTCAGGCCGTTGGAGCGGCGGTTGTGGATATCCTTTTCGGAAAAGTGAATCCCAGTGGAAAACTTCCGGAAACCATTCCTTATCAGATGGAGGACAATCCGTCCTACCTGTATTATTCCGGAGAGGGCGACCGGGTGGAATACCGGGAGGGCGTGTTCGTCGGCTACCGCTACTATGATAAGAAGAAAATGGCGGTCCGCTTCCCCTTCGGCTACGGCCTGTCCTATACCACCTTCGCTTATTCGGAGCCGAAGCTCAGCGCAGAGCGCATTCTGGACAGCGAAACCGTCACCATCCGCGTGGATGTGACCAACACGGGCAGCCGCGCCGGAAAAGAGACGGTGCAGCTTTATGTATCCGCGCCTGACAGCGCCGTGATCCGACCGGTACGGGAGCTGAGAGGCTTTGACAAGATCGAGCTTGCTCCCGGCGAGACGAAGATGGTCAGCTTCACGCTGGACAAGAGAGCCTTCGCCTACTGGAACACGGATATCCATGACTGGCATGTGGAGAGCGGAAGATACCTGATCCAGGTCGGCGGCTCCTCCCGGGACATCGCCATCGAGCAGGAGGTATATGTGGAATCCACCACGAAGCTTCCCAGACACTATACCATGGATACGACCTTCGGCGATCTGATGGACGACCCGGAGGCGATGGAGCTCATCGCTCCGCTCATGCACATTGATTTCCTGGAGAAAAAGGAGAACGAGGATACCACGGACGCGGCGGCGGAGGCCATCACGGCCGAGATGCAGGCGGCCATGATGAAGTATATGCCCCTGCGCGGCGTCTTCAGCTTTGCCTCCGGAAGCGTGACACCCCAGCAGGTTCAGGAGGTTCTGGATAAGCTGAACGGGTGAAAATAAGTGTTCCTTAAGGAGAGGTGTCCGGCATCAGAGGAGCTGCTTTACAGCAGCTCCTCTCCGGGAAACACTCTGCGCTGTCCGGATGGAACAGGAGGCGCTTTGAGGATAACGGGTTCAGATTCACCTGCCCGGATCATGGCTTTCTTAAGTCTTTCTGCCATGATGTCGGCTACCTGACGGTGGGATTCATAACCGATCAGGTTCGTCAGTTCGTAGGGATCGTGTTCCAGATCATAGAGAGCTGTCTCTGTATAGGTATCGGAACCGGGATCCGTCATAGGGTCTTTGTCGGGAGCCTCCACGGCATATTTCCAGCGGCTGGTCCGTACCGCCCGTCCTACCTGACTTTCGCTGATTTGAACGAATATTTCCTCCGGCCAGTCTTTACAGCTCCGGTCGATCAGGGGCATGAGAGAATGGCCCTGCATATCCTCCGGAACAGGAATCCCGCAGGCGTCCAGAAGCGTTGGCGCAACGTCGACCAGGCTTACCAGCGATCGGATCCTTCCCCCTCCGGTAAAAGGACCTCCGGTGAAGGCCATCGGGATACGGATGGAGCTTTCGTGGCAGGAGCGCTTATATTCGCTGTTCCTTGTTTTGAAATGACATCCATGATCGGTGGTGAAGAGCAGGATGGTATTCTCTGAAAGCTGTAGGCTCTTCAGCGCATCTCGCACCCGTCCGAAGGCTTCATCAAGACGTTTTACCATTCCATAGTAGCCATTTATACTTTGCCACGAATTGCCGCCAAGGCTGGCAAGATCGGGCGGCATGTAATCATATCTCTTCCTGGTCTCCACGGTCGGGGCCGGGTAGCTGTCATTGGAATTCTGAAAGTGGGGCTCCAGAAAAGAGAGGAACAGGAAGAAGGGCTTTTCTTTATTCTGGTCAATATAACGGATGGCGGCGTCGGTCAGGGCATCCACCCGGTATCCGGGAAGCTTCACCGGACGGTCCGCGTTATCATAGACCAGGGTATTATATGCCTGAGAGGTGGCCTCCAGGGCATTGGCTCCCAGCCAGTACTGATATCCCCCTCTTTCCCTTTCCGGTACCGCATGGCGGGTGGAGCCAAGGTGCCACTTCCCGATATATCCGGTCTCATAGCCTGCCTCATTAAAGTAATGTGCCATCGTTCGCAGATCGGGATTTAAGGGAATGGCATTTTTATATGTCCCAATAGATGTGGCGTACATGCCTGTCTGCAGAACCCCTCTGGCCGGTCCGCACACGGGCTGGGGAGTGAAGGCATATTCAGGGAAGGTGCCTTCCATTGCCGCCTGATCGAAATTGGGAGTAAGACCGCAGGGATTTCCATGTATCCCCGTCGTATCCCATCTCTGCTGATCCGTAAAAAATACCACTACATTCGGCCTCGTGCTCATTGCTCATACCTCCTCATACTTATGCTTTTCCATATTAAAAATTTCTCCTTCAAACAGACCGGAAAGGGTCGTATCAACGATAAGCTCCAGCCGGGCTTCCTTTCCCAGTATACATAAGCCGGCCGGCACGTCGAAACGGTAAGGGCTGAAGGCTTTCATCCCGAGCGTTCTTCCGTTCAGCCTGAGAGTAAGGCTGTCCTGCATACAGGGATCCACGATCCGGAGCTCTTTGCTCTCTTTTTCAAGTATTGTCTCATAAATAATGGTCCCTGCATAGAAGGGAATCCCGGAACGGACCCGATCCTTGATCCAGCCGGTCTCCCGCCATGGCTCCAGGCTCCACAGGCCGTCTTTTTTCTCCACAGAGAAATCTCCGAAGATATACAGAGGGTTTCGGATCCCGCCAAAGGTCTTGTCTGTCTCAAATACCAGGGTGATTTGATTTTTTCCCGGTATCAGCGCGTTCGAGATTCGGACTGCCTTATTTGTGTTCAGATAGAATTCCCTGCTTTCGAGGTCTACCTCTTTGATCTCATGGTCGTTTAACCACAGGGACCACTTGCCGAGCATGGTTCCCGGCTCCATGACCAGATAAATGTCCTTTCTCTCCTGTTCAGAAAGATCGCAGAAAAATTCGTTCCGGCAGGTTACCCTCACCAATCCGAAATCCAGTTCCTTCGGACAGCCGAAATAAGGCTTCTGCCTGACCGGAATCCGTATCCCCGCCTGCTCCAGCTGGTCGATGACCGGAATGCTTTCCGCCTCTCCTTTCTGGCCGTCCTCGGCTTCTACCTGCCATCGCCCGATACGCAGGGCGTTTTTGCCAAGGATTTTCTGCTTCATGGGAATATCCAGATAAATTTCCATGGGGGCCGGAGTATCATCCGCGCTGGCATATTCCGTATCTTTTCCTGAAAAATCCTCCTCGTTCAGAAAACGGGATTCATAGGGTGACAGGGTAAGGGAAAGCGTTCCGGCTCCCTTCAGGGTTACGGCGGCGTTTCCCGTTTGACCGGAAAGGTTCAGCAGAAACAGTTCCCTCTTCTTTTCAGCATTTTCCGTGCAGAACCATACCAGACTGCCATCCTCCCTGAGTGGTGAGGAGATCTCAAAAGGCATGGATATCTCTGCTTCGGACCAGGCGATCAGGCTTCCCGGATCCCGGGTAAATAAAAGAGACTCTTTTTCCATCGCAGGAGCCTCCTTCCCGTTCCGGTAGCTTTCATAGACCTGACTTCCGGATATCCCAAGGATATCGCTCAGATCTCCCGTCCTTTCATCCGGTTCGATCTGTTCCCAGGGAATGAGCCCGAAGAAGGCGGTCCTCCCTCCCCGCTGTATGTACTCTCTCAGCTTTTTTGCCGCTTCGCTTTCCAGGTTGGACATGAAGGGAAGGATTACTGCCTGGTATCGGTCGCCGGAAAGTTGCAGAAAGGTTTTTCCTTCTTTTTTGACCACTTCCATGGCCGCAAAGAGCTGGGGATCTATGATGTAATAGTCCAGACCTGCTTCAAGAAGCCGGTTCTGTACTGTGGAAAAGTCCTCTTTAAGCCGTCGCGCCGTTTCTTCATCAGCAGTCCAGGTGCTGGTCACCGGATCAAGAAGCAGGAGCTTCACCGTCCTTTTGCCCTGCAGCATCCGATCCAGCTTATCCGCGTGGTCGGAAAGACTGTGGACATTTTTCCACCAGGGCATCTGAAAAAAGGAGGAAGGAGGAGCATCATGCTTTTTCAGTCCGTCCGTGGTGTAATAAGCGCCATGGGTCACGAACCAGTTGATCCCGGACACTGCAAGCCAGTCAAAGGTCCATTTCATGTCCTGAACAGTCATTCCCCAGCCAATGCTGTGAAACGCTTCACACAGGGCGCCCTCCTTGTGATAAAAATGGGCTGCGGAGGAAACAATCTTTCCATTGAAGCGGTACTTGCTGTCCGCGATGGATGGCCTGCTCCCGACCTTCTGATGTCCGGCATCGATTCCGGGTATATCCACGAATTCCAGCTCCTTGCTCCTCAAAATGGGTTTTTCCCCTATGTAGAGCAGATGGTTTTCGTGACACCAGGAGAGAAGCTGTCTGTCGTAGCTTTCCATAAACTGTTCGGCAGCCGTATCGCGGTAAGCATAGCGGATCCGGCTGGTCATCGTTCCCATATCCTCAAACAGTGCGGGCAGATATTCTAACAGGTCGATGCCGTGCCTTTTTTTTACCAGATCGGGAAGCAGGGGCGACCAGGGCTGCTCCGGAGGAAATGCGGTCACTTCGTCTGTGAAGAATCCCTTGATCGTTTTCCCGAATTCACTGCCGACATGCTTTTTATAGGCCTCATGGGTGGTTTCTATAAAATATCGGACAGCGTCGGGATTCAGGGGATCTACAAAGGTGTCAAAATATTTGAAGTGCGTCAGCACCGTTTCCACAAATATGCAGATCTTCCATTCTCCTTCAGGGACCGGAAAATACAGATACTGGGAGAGCTCTCCCTGAAAATATCGTTTCCGGTTATAGGCGGTCAGACCGCTCAGCTGGAATACATCCTGCACATATCCCGTTCCTATATAGGGGGCAAGATCGAGAAAACGATCCCAGTTTATCTTCCCACCTTCCACGGCATAAGCCCGGGCGGAGAGAACCTTTCCCCAGGGAGCATGCAGCTTTACCGTCTCTTTCCCTTTTGCCTGCGCGGTGACATATCGGAGGGATCTGCACAGATACTCAGGATGATCCAGGACCACCTTTCCGCCGCCGATTCCGCTGGGATAGGGAAATTCATCGTAGATCCATACCTCCATATCCCGTTTTTTCGCTTCCGTCACTGCATGGCGGACACGGGAGAAAAATTCTTCCGACAGATAGGGGATCTCCATTCCCTGTCTGGGATGGATCATAAAGCCTTTGATCCCCTGGCGGTACATCTGCTCGATCTGCCTGCTCATCTCATCTTTGTCCATCTCTCCGTTCCAAAACCAGAACGGCTGGATACCAAATCGTAAATTTCCCATTTCTCAATCCTTTCCGCTGTATCTGTTCTTGTATTCCGTTACTGTACAGTTGAAGTACTTTTTAAAGCTCAGACTGAAATACTGGCTGTTGTTATAGCCTACCTGTTCCGCGATCTGATAGCTTTTCAGTGAGGTACTCAAAAGAAGCTGACCGGCTTTTTCCATCCGCACCTGTATCAGATAATCATAGAGGTTTATCCCGAATTTTTCTTTATACAGGCTGGTGAGGTAACAGTGATTGATATTAAATCTTGCCGCTATCTGTATCAGTGTCAGCCCGGAATCCTGATAGTTTTCTTCTATATAGTGCCGAATGCGGAGCAGGATGTCCGAGGTCTGGCTGTTCCTGGCTTTGACAGCGGTCTGATAGGAAAGATAAAGCTGGTTCAATTCCTGAAAGCTGCTGCCGGTATAAAAGCTGCCCCTTACCCCAAGATCTTTTTCCAGCAGAGTGTTTATCTCCTGCTCCAGAGCTGAGAGCCTGCCTTTAAATCCCGCCTTATCTGGTGTATTGCTCGCAGTATAGATGAAAAAGAGCTGCGTGGCTTCCATGGGAAGGAAGAAGCTTCCGCTGTGAGCCTGAGTGAGCCTGTCACAGATATCCTTCAGGATCTCTTTGACCCGATCCCACTCCAGCTCGTCCAGACGTTTAAAATCCACGAACCCCACCACGCCAAAGCCACAGGTGAGGTTGATATCAAAGGCCTTGAACACGTTATCATCCGCCTCTGTAAAGCTATGGTACATAAGCTGTGAGATATAGTGCCTCTGCAGGGAGGGATAGCCCTCCTTGACCACCCGGTTGATCTTCTGCTCTTCCAGCACCAACTTCTGCGTCTTTTCCATCACGGCGATCAGTGCGTCCGGCATGACAGGCTTGGTAAGATAGTCGATGGCGTTCAGTTTTAATGCCTGCTTGGCGTATTCAAAATCCTTATAGCCGGATAAAAAAATGAACTTTATCTCCGGGTAATAGTCCTTGGCGATCACGGCAAGCTGTATCCCGTCCATCACCGGCATTTTGATATCCGATAATATCACATCGGGTCGGTGCTCCTTTATATAATCCAGTGCTTCCATTCCGTCTTTGGCACAATATATCAGCTCCCAGCCGTATTTTTCCCAGGGTATCCTGACCGCCATGCTCTTTCTTGCGATCGTGTCGTCATCTACAAACAATATTTTCAATTGCTCTCCTCCCTGTTTGATCGGCAGTTATCTTCTGCTCTCTGGCCGGTATCCGCAGGCAGACCACGGTGCCTCTTTCCGGCCTGCTTTCAATGGTCAGTCCATAATCCCCCTTATATGTCATCCGGATCCTTGCGTGCACGTTCAGAAGACCATAAACTTTTCCAGGAGCTTGGCGCACCGGACGCTGCTCCAGCGCCTCTCTCAGCTCCGTCAGACGGTTTTCCGGAATCCCTGCCCCATTATCAGACACGCGGATCAGAATATCTGCTTTCTCCCTTTTCGCTTCGATACAGATCAGTCCACCCTCCCGCATGGGCCGGATCCCGTGATAGATGGCATTCTCCGCCAGGGGCTGTAAAACGGTTTTCAGCGTACGATAGTTTTTCAGCTCCTCTGGAAGCACGAGCACATAGTCAAAATCATCAAACCTGGTCTGAAGAATGGAAAGATACATCCTCGTATGAGTGAATTCTTCCTCAAGGCTGATATCGTTCCCGCCCTTACTGACTCCGATCCTGTAAAAAGTGGCGAGCTGGCTGGTCATGGCCTGGGCTTCGCGTATCTCTCCGATAGAACAAAGCTGATAAATGGTATCCAGCGTATTATACAGAAAATGGGGATTGATCTGTTCATGGAGGATGTTCAGCTCCGCGATCCGTCGGCTGTCCATTTCCTGATCCAGATTGGAAATCAGGGTCCGTATCCTTTCCATCAGTCCCGTTACCGCCCGGTTGATACGGTCTATCTCTCGACTTCCCTCCACATCAAAGACCACATCCAGATGATTTTCGGAAACTTGTGTCAGCTTTTCCTCCAGCCGGGTCAGAGGTTTTGAGATTACCAGAGACAGGCTTCCATACACTCCGGCGCAGAGAAGGAGAAATACCAGGATGATCCCCAGAAGGGCGCTGGTGAGTATCTTCTGATCTAAAAGCATTTCCTCCACGGGGACTGCGGCCAGAATGCCCAGCTCACATCCCGGCTCTTCCAGGGTAAGGGGCTTATAAAAACAGTAGAAACGGTTTGACTGAAATTCCGTTTCGTCGGTACAATTTTCCAGCTTTTTTTCAATTTCATTTCTTTCCTGGCTTTCCATCTTATCGGAATGGAACAGGAGACTGCCATCCTGCACCACAAAAAACATGCTGTTGGGTGTGATCAGAGCGTTTTCTACGGACTGTCTTAACAATGCATCGTCGATCTCAAAGAGTATGAAACCCTGTCTTTTTGACGTATCCGTTCCCAGCAGGGTCATGAGGCCCAGGCTGGTATGGCCTTCATAGCCTGTTTCATAGGGATGTATTTCCTTTGGTATCACCCAGGTGAGCTCACGGTTGCTGACGGTCTTGTTCAGTTCAGCATAGTCAAAATTGATGGAGGAGACCACCATCTGATGTTCATTATAGTATACAAAGATAGAAGAATCATTCAGATAGAGGGCCATACTGCAAAGATCTCCGGAGTTTTTGACAAAATCCGTAAGATTGGTATGAAGGCTGTAATACCCGGAAGGAGTGATCGGCATCTGATCCGTCTCTATATTCTGCCGCATGGAAAAGAAATTCCATGCGGAAAGCTGTGCGGATGCGGAGGCATAAGCGGCTTCCAGAGACTGCCCTAACGTCTGGCTGAGCTGGTTGACTATGTTGCCTGCATTTTTGTGAGTCTGTTTTGACAGCTGCTCAGCGCCCAGATCATAAAAGATCAGATAGGACAGTAGCACGAGCAGCATACATGGGATCAAAAATAATAAAGTAAGTGTTTTCAGGGAATACCCACGCAGTCTCTTTTTTATATCCAAGCTCATCACTCCTTCTGTTTCGTAGTATAGAAATTTTCATTTTTCCTGTCAATAATCACATAATATTTTGGATAAACATCTAAATATTGTATAAATTTAATAAAATATTATTTATTTACCGGGAAATAAAAATGTGATTAAATGCAAATACGATAAATCCCTGCCGCAGTCAGGACGGCGGGAGAGAGGAGTAACCTATGAAAGCATACAAACGAACTGTTCCGACCGGAGCCGGCCATCCTTTGCCAGGCAGGCAGGGAAATACCGTGAAAAAAATGCTGGCTCCCTATCTTCTGCTTCTGCCGGCTATCCTTCTGATACTGGTATTCATGGTCTATCCCATCGGGAACGTATTCTATTTAAGCCTGCGGAGCTATAATCCTACCAAGCCCTGGATCAATGGCTTTGCCGGACTGGATAACTTTAAGGACATTCTCACCGGCAGTGAATTCTGGAAAGCTCTGGGAGTTTCGGTGAAATGGGTATTATCAGAGGTTCTGCTTCAGCTGGTATTCGGTATGATCATTGCCCTTATCCTGAACCAGAGGTTCAAAGGGCGCGGACTTTTCAGGGCCATCACCTTTATCCCCTGGGCGATGTCGGGTGTTCTGACCGCTGTTCTGTGGAGCCTGATATTTAATGAGAACGTTGGACTCTTGAACGATATCCTGATGAAGATAGGGCTGATCGATACGCCAAAGGCCTGGGTGTCCAACCCAGGGCTGGTATTCGGATCTGTCGTGACCGCTGAGCTTTGGAGGGGGATTCCATTTTTCGCCATCAGCCTTTTGGCAGCCATGCAGAATATCTCCGGTGATCTCTATGAAGCGGCAAATGTGGACGGAGCAAGTCGGATCCAGTCCTTTATCCGGATCACGCTCCCGCAGCTTAAGGATACTATCATTCTTACCACGCTCCTTCGCTCCGTTTGGGAGTTCAACAGTGTGGATCTGATATACAGTCTTACAGGAGGAGGGCCGGTGGGGAAGACCACCACGCTTAGCATCCTCATCGCCAACCAGGCGACCAGGACGAGCAACTATGGCTATGGCTCCGCCATTTCCGTGATCAGCTTCCTGCTGCTGGCGGTCTTTGCCTTTATCTATCTGAAGTTGTCCAAATTTGGAGGAGAGGAGGAATGAGATATGAGATTAAAACGAAAGGATAAGATCTTTCTGATCTGGCTGCCGCTTATCGTCATCAATATTTTTGTGCTCGTTCCTATCCTGTGGACCGTGGTGACATCGCTGAAGGCGGAAGGGGATATATTGAAAAAACCCATCCGGTATATTCCGGATCCGGTAACCTTTGAAAACTATGTCCGTGCCTGGATCAACTGCAGCTTTGATCAGTATTTTTTCAATTCCATGAAGGTGAGTCTGATCGCAGTTACCTGTATCGTCATTATAGCCATCATGATTGGATATGCCCTGAACCGATACAGGTTCAAAGGAAAAAATCTTTTTATGGGATTGTTGCTGTGCATTCAGTTCATCCCGCACGCGGTACTCCTCATCCCTCTTTTTAACGTATTTAACAAGATGGGGCTGATCGGAAGTCTGACCTCTGTGATCCTGGTCTGTATCACATTCCAGTTTCCCTTTAACTCCATTCTCATGAGAGGGTTCATCAGCGGAATCCCCTATTCGCTGGAGGAAGCCGCACAGATCGACGGATGCAGCCGTCTGCAGGCGGTCATAAAGATCGTCATTCCCATGCTGGTGCCCGGGATCGTCACAACGGCAGCCTTTGCCTTTATCGGCGTATGGAATGAATTTCTTTTCAGCATGATGTTTTTGAATGATTCCGCCAATTATACGATTCCTATAGGGCTGAAAATGATGCAGGGAGAATACAACATTGAATACGGCGCTCTTGCGGCAGGCGCTATCATCGCGATGGCCGTCCCGGTAGCTCTTTTCGCTTATCTGCAGAAATATCTTGTGACCGGTCTTGGGGCAGGCGCCGTAAAGGGATAAAAAGAAACAATGATAACATACTTAACGCTTAAGGAGGAGAAAACATGTTAAAGAAAAAAGCAGCTATCTTCATCGCCATGGTCATGACAATGACGTCTCTGGCAGCCTGCGGCAGTACGGATAACGGGACTTCCACGGACAGCGGTTCTTCCGTTCAGGCAGGTCAGGCTGACGTTTCCACAGAAGCAGCTTCTGAGGACGCAGGGAGCGATCCTGGAGAAGTGGTGGAGATCACTTTCTGGGATCAGAACGCCAGCGAGACCCGAACGCAGATGTTTAATCACCTCATTGAGGAATTTGAAAAAGAAAATCCTGATATCAAGGTTAATCTTGTCCCCATTCCTGCTTCTGAAGCAAAAGCCAAGTATGATGTGGCCATCCAGTCCAATACGGCTCCGGACTGCGGCGGCGTTTCTCAGTACTGGATGAGTGATTTCATCGTGCAGGACGCTCTGGTGGCACTGGACGACTATCTGGCAGGATGGGAGGAAGCGGAATATCTGCTGGATATGTACCAGGAGTCCATCAGGGATATGGCTCCGGATGGAAAAACCTATGCCCTTGCCAACACGGTAACTCTCCCTACCATCTGGGTCAATAACAGTATGATGGAAGAGGCCGGACTTGACATGCCGAAAGATTGGCTGGAGGTTTGCGACGACGCAGTCCTGCTCACGGATACCTCCAAAGGGCAGTACGGATTCTCCATCCGTGGAGGAGCGGGAAGCTCCCAGCAGTTTGAGCAGATGATGTACATGCACTCCGGTATTCTCGATATGTTCGATGAGGAGGGAAATTCCACCGTGAACGATCCTGCTCATGTGGAGCTTTTGGAGAAATTTGCCGCCCTTTATATGAAAGCCACTCCGGAGAGCGATGTGACCAACGGATATGCTGAGATGGTCGCGGCTTTTGATTCGGGAACAGCCGCTATGATCTTTCACAATTTAGGCTCATACGGCGAGCATAAAAAGAATCTTGGTGACGGAAACTTTACCGCCCTTACAACTGTGGCCTCCAAGGCAGGAACACAGGTCATCGTATCCAACGGGGCTACCTGCAACGCGGTATTTAAGGATTCCAAAAATCCGGAAGCTGCATTTAAGTGGATCTCCTATCTGAACAGCCATTACGCATGCAGCTATTTCAGTGAGCAGATCGGCCAGATTCCCTGCAACGAGCTGGCGCTTCAGGACGACTGGGTGACGGAGGTGACCCACATGAAGGAAGCGGCTGATGCAATCCTTTCCGGAAACTGCACGCTCGCTACGCTGCCGATCAATATCACAGGCTACTATGACCTGCATAATAACGTTCTGGTCCAGGGCTTTCAGCAGGTCATGCTCGGAGAATTATCCGCTCAGGACTATCTGGATGACTGGGCTGCCCAGATGACCCAGCTGAAAAAAGACTATGATGCCTATATCCAAACATTGAAATAAAGGGGGAACATAAAAAAGATTCCTGGAGAATGGAAAAAGAAGAATCCTCTGTGCCGTATGGAAGGTGATATGCTATAATGGGGTCTTTGCAGAAAATTTCCTGCAAAGGCCCTCTTTGTCGGCCGCCTTCTGCTGAAGCAGGGTGGCCAAGATCCAGGGTCATTTTTCCCCGATACATTTTTTCACAGCGAAGGCTGGAAAACCGCTCACGGATAAACTGTTTATTCGTAGAAAAGATCCCTTCTGTGTATAATCATAATCCATAGAACGGATATAACAGGGAAATTGAAACGCTGATTATGTTTGAAAAGAGTAATCATATCGCCTATAATATGACATATCTGTTGATACAATTTTCTGCCTGAAAAGGATATTCCGACGTGCGTATCTTGTTTGACAAATGTTTCGGTTTGGAGGTAAATATGCTTTTTCGAAGAATACTGATTGTGGATGACGAACCGATTCAGAGGGAAGGACTGGTCGGGATCATGAAAGGGATTGTTCCGGAGGCGGAGGTGATCGCCTGCCGTGATGGGGAGGAAGCCTGGAACGCCTGTCTGGAATATCAGGGGAGAATAGAGCTTATCCTCACAGATATCTGCATGCCGGGGATGGATGGGGTGGGCCTGATCCGGAAAGTATCCGAAAAATATCCTGGAATCAAAATGGTATTTATCAGCGCGTACCAGGAATTTGAATATGCGAGGAACGCCATCCGCTACGGTGTGAAGGATTACCTGCTCAAGCCCTTTCGCGTCCAGACGGCCGGAAAGCTTCTGGAGCGGATCAACAGAGAGCTGGAGGAGGAGCTGGACGAGCAGCGCAGGCAGGGGCGGATGAAGAGCTTCATGGAAAATGAGGAGAGAAAAAAACAGCTGAAGGAGCTGTTCCTTGAGCGGAGAAAAGGACAGGAGCTGGAAGAAGGGCTAAAGGAGAGATTGGATGGAAGCGGGACCGTATGTGTAGTCCGCTGGAAGTTGGCGTCAGAAGGAAGCAGAACGGGATATGGGAGTCGGATTCTGGCAGGGCGTCAGGAGAAGCTGCTGGAAGAACTTTATGGAGAATTCCCGGAGGCCTGTTTTCTGGAACAGGAGCGCGGGCCTGATGAGACGGAACGCAGGATGATTCTGCTGCAGACAGGTGAGATGGAGCAGACGGCGGGTATTCTGCAGCGGCTTCTGGACAGGATGAAGGAGAAGGGAATTGTATTCTGGGCCGGAGTCTCTGCGCAGAAGGCCTGTCTGCTTCAGGAGGCCGCGGACGCATTCCGGCAGGCAGAGGAGGTTCTTGCTTTCTTTTTTTATATGCCGCAGGAAGGGGCGATATTTCTCTGGGACGATATGCAGTCCATGCTGGATCGGCCCATGATGTCCATTTCCTCATGGGAAAAGGAGCTCAAAACTGCTGTCCGTACCGCAGACGAAAGGGGGAGAAGAGAATGCCTGAAAAAACTGGAGGGAGCGCTGTACGCGCAGGAATATGTGCTGCCTGCGAAGATCAAGCACCGGATTTCATCCATGATCGTATCCATTCTGAAGGATGCGGAGGGGATGATCAGCCAGCAGGAATACGATCTTCTTCTGAACGAAGCGTATGAGTTATACGGAAAATGCGATTCATTCAGACAGCTTTTTAATATTTCAGAGGAAATAACGAAGAAAATATCCCTTCATCTGATGAACAGAACGGAGGATTTTGATGCGGTGGAGCAGTGTATCTCTTATATCAGAGAACACATGCAGGAGGATCTGTCTCTGCAGTCGCTGGCGGATCTGGTACATTTCCATCCCACTTATCTGTCGGCCCGGATCAAGGAAAAAGTGGGATTGAGCTACAGCAATTTCATTCTGTCAGTACGCATGGAGGAGGCCGGGCGTATGCTGACAGGGACGGACTGGAAGGTTCTTTCGATCGCGCAGAAATGCGGATTTAAGGACAGCAGTTATTTTAACCGGATATTCCGCAGGGAGTTTGGAATGTCTCCGGAGCAGTACAGAAAGGCGCACAGGTCATGCTAAAGAAAATCAGCAGAAGGCTGCTTTCCATCGGCTTCCGACAGAGGATCGCATTCCTTCTGATCATGTTCACGCTTGTTCCGTCTGCTGTCATTCAGCAGGCGGTACAATATATTTATGAGGATCAGATCATCCGGAATGCTTCGGAAGCCGTCTATTCCGTTGTCGCGGCAAATGACAATACCATTTCGACGATTCTGGAGCAGGTGGAAGATACGTCGCAGCTGATGCTGAATGACGAAAGCTATTATAATGCATTTGCGGACATTGTGGACGGGACGGTTTCTGATTTTATGAAATGCGATCGGGAGATCACGCTGAAGCTTGCCAGGGAATTTACGACGCAGAATTATGTGTTTGAGACCTATCTCTATACACAGGACTGGCTTTATGGGGAAAGCGGGACAATGTCGGCTTCCCTGGACGGGCTTTCCGGCTCCGGACTGATACAGATGGCGGAGGAAAAGAACGGAAAGGTATGCTGGACTGCCGGATATGATTTTGGGGAGGCGATTGCCTCCTCCTATCTGCTGCAGAAGGAATTCTATGAGTATCAGTATCCCATCACGATGCTCCGAAAGATGGATTTTCAGTATAATAACCAGTCCGAATATAAAAGACTGTCCAGCATGGGAGCCTGTCCTATCCTGTTCGTTTATCTTTTGGAAGAGGATCTTCGCGGTCTGTATGAGAACAGCGTGGAGTATGAAGGAAGTCTGTACGGAATCGCAGATGAAAACGGAAGGGTGGTTTCCTCAGATAACGACAGCTTTACCATCGGCTCTTACCTGCCGGAGGTCATCCGGAAATACGCGGGAAGGGAGGGATATGAAAACTGTGCTTTGGACGGCAGGGAATATCTGATCTGCTTTCATACGCTGGAGAGTCCTGCCTGGTTTTCCTACTGCCTTGTTCCCATGGACACCCTTTTAAAGGATACCATTCAGAAAACAAGACAGTCTCAGTTGCTCCTTCTTGGGATATTCATGCTTCTGTCCGTCGCCGCGGCCATCCTTTTTTCCAAAACGATCACAAGGCCGGTGCGGAATCTGATGGAAGCATCCCGCCGGGCGGCAACAGGGGATTTCCGCGCGGATACCCCGGTTCCTATGGAAAGGGAATTTCGCATGCTGACGGAAAGCTTTAACCACATGGAGAAAGAAATCTCAAGCCTGATCCATGAAAATTATGAAATCCGTCTGCAGGAGAAGGAAACCAGGCTCAAAATGCTGTCCATCCAGATCAATCCCCATTTTCTGTACAATACTCTGAATACCATAAATATGCTTGCTATCAGAAACGGGGATACGGAAACCTCCGATCTGATCGTGAGCCTTTCCGAGATGCTTCAGTATTCTTTGAAAAACAGTGAGGATAAGATACGGCTGGAGGAAGAGATGGAGTGGCTCTCCAACTATCTGTATATCATGACGAGAAGGTATGAAAATGTTTTTCGGACGGAAATGGATATTGATGAGGAGCTGATGGAATGCATGGTGCCCAAATTCTTTCTGCAGCCTCTGGTGGAAAATGCGATCCGTCATGGCTTTAAAGGCGTCAGGTCGGGAGGGCTGCTCCGGATCGCTGCCTGCAGGGAGGGGGAAAGCATTCACTTTCAGGTACAGGACAACGGAAGGGGGATGGATCAGGAAACAGCACGCCGTCTGATCGCACAGGAGGAATATCCGGAAGGCAGTGACGATGGCATCGGTCTGTCGAACGTTTTCAGACGTCTGGTGTTAAGCTATGGAGAACGATGCCGGATATGTGTGGACTCCGCACCGGGAAAGGGAACCCTTCTGCATTTGTATCTTCCCTGTGAGCTTTGAAAAATATCTTGGAATTCTCCTGTTTTCTTGGAAATGTACAATGGATGAGCAAAAATGTGCAATGGTACAATGAGTATGCACAGAGGAGAAAAATAAAGGCTGTGCAGAAAGGGGAAATAGCTTATGGGAAAGAAAAAGGTATTAAGTATTCTGCTTGCAGGAGCGATGGCGTTCTCTGCGGCGGCATGCGGCTCGGATACGGGGACGGCTTCAGGAGGAGCTGAGACGGACGGCAACGGGAGCCAGGGACAGGCGGACGCCGTACAGGAGCAGGATCAGGCTGCGGACGACGGGGAGCGCATTGAAATTCGTTTCACCGAGTGGGACGGCGGCGACACCCTGGCCGTATATGAAGAGATTGCGGAAAATTTCAACAATTCTCAGGATGAGATTCATGTAACAGTCATGAATATCCCGGATGAATATGACACAAAGATCACGTCTATGATTGCCGGAAACGATATTCCGGAAATCTGTTGTCTTAACGCGGATACACTGATGTATCAGTATGCGGAGCAGGGAATTGTTCTGAACCTGCTGGATTTTATTGAAAACGATGCGGACTTCGATGCGGATAATCTGATGGATCAGTTTAAATTCATGATGACAGAGGATTATATGGCAGGCTATGGTATTGGCTCGGAGAATATCTGTATGTTCTATAATCCGGCTCTGTTTGAGAAGTACGGCGTTCAGGCGCCTCCGGCAAGCTATGAGGAGGCCTGGGACTGGGATACATTCGTAAATGTGTGCCAGCAGCTCACGATCGACGCAAACGGAAATAATGCCCTCAGCCCCGATTTTGATCCGGAAAACATCGAAGTGTACGGAATCAGCATCAGCAAATGGTGGGCAGGCTATATGCCGTTCATCCTGTCTCTCGGCGGAAACTATCTGACAGAGGACGGAACCGGAATCGGATATGCGGAGGAGGCAGGTGTCACCGCGCTGCAGAATCTTGCGGATCTGATCTATAAATATCATGTGGCGCCCACTCCTACCGTGAGCGAGACCATGCCCGGCTTATCCGAATCCATAGCGACCGGCAGAGTGGCGATGGCCTTCGACGGACAGTGGACGAACGCCACGCTGATGGCGGACGGTGTGGAATATGCTGTGGCTGCAATGCCCAAAATGGGAGATACACCCGCAACGGTCATGACCTATGGCGGACTCAGCATCATGAACACGGATAAAAAGGATGCCGCATGGGAATTCATGAAGTATCTTCTTTCCGAAGGCGCCTGCCAGCCTCTGTATGAGTCCGGACTGTGGCTGCCTGTAACCAGCTCTGAATTTACGGATGACTATGTGCAGACCTTTATCACGGACGCACACCCGGAGAATTATTATGAAGCGATCGTAAAGCCGCAGCTGGATGGAACCGCACAGCCTTCCTGTGCCGCGACGGTAAGGAATTTTGCAAAGATCAACGATATTCTTGATCCGGCTCTGGACGATCTGTGGGCAGGAGAAAAAACGGCTCAGGAATGTATTGATTCAGTGAAGGATACAGCCAATGCGCAGGTGCAGGGCTGGTTTGGAGAATAAGCCTGGCCTGTGAATGGCCCGCAAAGAAGATGGAGCTGCCGCAGAACTGGCGGTCAGCTCCATTCTGCGGTATTCGGAAGGAGAGATGGAATGTGAAGAAGGAAAAAAGAGTATGGAAAATGGAAACCGTCAGCAATCTGGTGGGCTGGGGTTTCGCGCTTCCCGCAGTCCTGGGTTTTCTGATCCTGAATCTGATTCCCATGCTGCTGAGCGCCTATTACAGCTTTTGCGACTATGGGATAGTAGGAACGCCGGAATGGATCGGTCTGGACAATTATATCGCCCTGTTTACGGGAGAACAGACGACCTTCTGGATATCGGTCCGGTGTACGCTTCTGTACGCTATCATGGCGGTTCCTGCAAATCTGGCGTTTGCCTTCGCCATTGCGATCCTGCTGAACCGGGACATGGTGGGAAGAGCCTTCTTCCGCTCGCTCTTTTACCTTCCCTGCATCCTGCCGGCGGTGGCGTCCAGCTTTGTCTGGATCCTTTTGATGAATCCGGATTTTGGACTGTTTAATATGATACTGGATTTCCTGCATCTTCCGGAAAGTCAGTTTTTCTGGGGAAAGGACAGTGTGCTCCCATCCATTGTTTTTATGGGTATCTGGTCCACCGGCTCCACGCAGGTCATTTTCCTCGCAGGACTTCAGGACATTCCAAGAGTATATTATGAGGCGCTGGAGATCGACGGAGGGAACGCCTGGCACAAATTTCGGCATATCACGCTGCCTCTGATCTCGCCCACCATGTTCTTTAATCTGGTCATGGGGATCATTGGCGCGCTTCAGGTATTCGGGCAGGCATACATCATCACGGAAGGCGGGCCCAACAATGCGTCCCTGTTTTACGTCTACAACCTGTGGAGAGAGGCCTTCCGATATATGGAGATGGGAACGGCGTCCGCAATGGCCTGGATCCTTTTCCTGGTGGTGCTTGTACTGACGGTTTTTGTCTTTAAAACATCCAATAAATGGGTGTATTATGAAGGAGGGAACAGCTGATGGTCAGAAGAAAAAATGCAGGATATTATGTGAGAAGGTCGCTTTTTTATCTGATCGTAGGACTCCTTGCACTGGTGTGCGTGATACCGCTTTACTGGATGGTGCGCTCCTCTTTTATGAAAAACACGGAAATCTATATCATGGATCCGTTCATTTTCTGGCCAAAGGAGATGATCTGGGAAAATTATGCGGATGCGGTAAAGGCTGCAAATTTCGGAACCTATGCCATCAATACAATCATCATTGTAGCAGGATGTCTGGCGGGAACGCTCCTGACCTCCTCGATGGCGGCTTATGCCTTTTCGCGGGTAAAGTGGAAGGGAAGGGGCTTCTGCTTTGCCATGGTGCTTACCACCATGATGCTTCCCTCTTCCGTCACGCTGATCCCACAGTTTTTGATCTGGAGGAATTTTCGCATGGTGGACACCTTCTGGCCCCTGATCCTGCCCTCGTTTCTGGGCGGAGGAGCCTTTAACATCTTCCTCCTGAGGCAGTTTTTCCTTGGGATTCCCTCGGAGCTTGATGAGGCGGCAAGGATCGACGGCGCGAATGCCATGCAGATTTTCTTTAAAATCATTTTGCCGTTGTCCAGATCCGCCATGATCGTGGTCGGACTGTTCACCTTCCTGAATAACTGGAACGATTTCTTCGGGCCGATCATTTATCTGAACAGCAAGGAGCATTATACGCTGGCACTGGGGCTGCTGCAGCTGAAGGGGGACTATTCCACCAAATGGAACCTGATGATGGCGGGCTCCACGATTGTTGTCGCTCCCTGTATCCTTCTCTATCTGGTGGGACAGAAATATCTGATCGAGGGGATTTCCATGACGGGGCTGAAAGCTTAAAGAACACAAAAAAGGCGCTGCCTGGAGGCGGTATGAAGGTAAATTTGGAGGTAAAAATGGAAAGGAAGAAAAACAGACAGATCTCCTGCCGGGATCTGGACATCACAGGAGGCTTCTGGCAGGAGAAGCAGCGGCTGTTCAGGGCCGTAACACTGAACGCGGTGTATGACCGGTTTGAGGAGACCGGACGGTTTGAGGCGCTTAACTGCTCCTGGAAGGAGGGGATGCCGGACAAGCCGCATATTTTCTGGGATTCCGATGTGGCAAAATGGATCGAGGGAGCGGCGTATTTCCTGCTGAAGCAGAGGGACGATGAGCTGGAAGCAAGGGTGGATGAGCTGATCAGCCGCATGGAAAGGCAGCAGTGGGAGGATGGCTATCTGAACAGCTATTTCACCACAGTAGAGCCGGAGGAAAGATTCCGCCGACGCACGGATCATGAGCTGTACTGCGCGGGTCATCTGATAGAAGCGGCCATCGCCTATGCGCAGGCCACAGGCAGGAAAAAGCTGCTTGCGATGATGGAAAAATATGTGGCGCTGATCGACCGCGTATTCAGGCAGGAGCATTCCGCAGCCTTTGATACGCCGGGACATGAGGAGATTGAGCTGGCGCTGTACCGGCTTTACGAATATACCGGGAAAGAAAGCTATTGCAGGCTTGCGGAATACTTTGTGGATACCAGAGGGACAAGCAGCAGAGATGAAACTTATGATTTCGCCGATCAGGAGCACATGCAGTCCCATCTTCCGGTGAGGCGGCAGAAAACGGCGGAGGGGCACAGCGTAAGAGCGCTCTACCTTTATTGCGCCATGGCGGATCAGGCCAGGATCAGCGGAGAAGAGGAGATGGAGCAGGTCTGTCGGACCTTGTTTGAAAACATCACGCGAAAGAGAATGTACATCACCGGAGGCGTCGGCTCCACCCATCGGGGAGAATCCTTTACCTTCGATTATGACCTGCCCGAATATACCGCTTATAACGAGACCTGCGCTTCCATCGCGCTTGCCATGTTCTGCCGCAGGATGTGGCTGCTGGAGGCGGACGGAAGATACGCGGACTGCGCGGAACGGGCCATCTATAATACGGTTCTTTCCGGCGTATCCCTGTCGGGTGACAGCTTCTTTTATGAGAATCCCATTGCGGCAGACCCGGCAAGAAACGCCTTCAATGAATCAAGGGCCGAGGGCCTTCGGGAGCATCTGCCTATTTTAAGCCGGGTCAAGGTGTTCGGCTGCTCCTGCTGCCCGCCAAATCTGCTCCGCTTTGTAGGCTCCATTGCGGATTATATGTATTCCGTCTCCGGAAACACCATATATGCGCATTGCTACATGGATGCGGAAGGGGAGCTTGAGACAGACGCGGGAAAAGTAAGACTGAAGCAGGAGACAGCATATCCCTTCGACGGAAGAATCCGTATTACCACAGAGACGGACTGCGCCTGTACCATTGCAGTGCGCATTCCCGCCTGGTCGGAGGGGTGGAAGCTGACCGTGAACGGAGAAAAGGTGGAGACGGTCCCGCAGAAGGGCTACCTGCCGGTGCACAGAGAATGGAAAAGCGGAGATTATCTGGAGCTTGAGCTGGACATGAAGATCCGCTTCTGGGAATCCAATCCCAGGGTGACTGATACCTGCGGAAGGATCGCGGTCACCAGAGGGCCTCTGGTATTCTGTGCGGAGGGAATCGACAACGAGGACCTGCTGCTTAGAGATGTGCGTCTGGATCCGGAGCAGTCGGGAACGATCCGGATGAAGCCGTTTGAGGGAACCGTGCTTCCGGTGCTGGAGCTTGCTGGCACGGTGAGAAAACAGGAGGATGATCTGTATGTGAAGCCGGGAGCAGGCCGGAAAAGCGTCAGCCTGAAGCTGATTCCTTATTTTGCCTGGGCGAACCGGAGCGTTACGCAGATGAATACCTGGTTTCTGGAAGGATAAAAAAAGAAGAACCCTCTGTGCCGTATGGAAGGTAACATGCTATAATGAAGGCGTTCCGAAAGGAGCGCCTTCTCCCGTGGGGAATGAATACAGAAAAGCAGAGAAACAGAGAAACAGAAAAAAGAAACAGAAAGGCGGATCTGTCCATGAACAATAGGAACGAACTGGACGAGCTGATCAGGCTGGCAATGGAGCTTCAGTCGATCGCGCAGAACGGCCTGGCTTACACCAGGGACGCATTTGATAAGGAAAGATTTGAACGGGTACGGGAGATTTCGGCACAGATCATGGCGATGAAAACGGAGCTTCCGCTGGAAAAGATAAAGGATGTGTTCTGTGGCGAGTATGGGTATCAGACGCCCAAGCTGGACACCAGAGCGGCGGTCTTTCAGGACGGAAAGATCCTGCTGGTAAAGGAGCAGGGAGGCTGGTCGCTTCCCGGCGGCTGGTGCGATTATAACCAGTCTCCGGCCTCCAATACGGTGAAGGAGGCCAGGGAGGAGGCGGGACTGGATGTGGTTCCCGTGAAGGTGATCGCCATACAGGATCGGAATAAGCATAATTTCCCTCAGTATGCCAATCCGATCTGCAAGATCTTTTTTCAGTGCGACGTTCAGGGAGGAAGCTTTCAGGAAAACCTGGAAACCACGGAGAGCGCTTTCTTTTCTCCGGATGAGCTCCCCGCGCTGAACGGGGACAAGAACACCCTGGAGCAGGTAAAAATGTGCTTCGACGCGGCTTCGGATCCGGACTGGAAAACGGTTTTCGATTAAATCCGCGGGATTGTATAAAAACGAGTGCAATTACTTTAAAGACAGGTTATAATAAATCCAACAGCATGACAGAATATTCCGGAAGCGGCGAGGCGGAAAGACTGCTTCCCGTTCCGGTAAAAAATGCGGAGGGTGTGGATAATGGAGCATGCGTCACAGAAGATTCAGGAGATTGAAAAATACTGGAAATGGTATCAGATCAACCGTTTCCTGGGAGCGATGGGGGGAGCGGTGGTCTATGCGCTCGGGATCAATCTGTTCATCGTTCCGGTATCCCTTTACAGCGGCGGCATCATGGGCTTTGCGCAGGTGATCCGTACCGTGCTGGTGGAATACATGCATCTGCCCGTTCAGAATTTTGATGTGGCGGGCGTGATCTATTACCTGATCAACGCGCCCATCCTGCTTTTATCCATGAAGCGGATCGGCCGCAGGTTTTTTGCCAAAACGGTGCTCTGCGTCACCATCGTGACCGTGCTGCTTTCGGTGATTCCCATTCCGGCACAGCCCATCCTGCCGGACGATACGCTGGCCTGCTGTGTGATCGGCGGCATTATCTGCGGCCTCGGCATGGGAATCGCTCTCAAATGCGGCGGCTCTCTTGGCGGAACGGATATCGTCGGGATGATGCTCATTAAGTGGCGCAGGGATTTCCGGGTGGGCCGGGTGAATATGACGGTGAATGTGCTCCTGTATGGGATCTGCCTGTTCCTGTTCAACGTCCCGACCGTGATCTATTCCCTGATCTACGCCTTTGTCAGCGCGTTCGCCATCGACAAGGTGCACGCCCAGACCATCAACGTGGAGGTGCGCGTCATTACCAAGAAAAAGGACGATGAGCTGGAAAAAGAGATCTTTGCCCAGCTCGACAGGGGCGTAACGAAATGGGAGGCGGTGGGCGCCTACACCGACGAGCCGGTGCACGTGCTGTATATCCTGGCCTCCAAGTATGAGCTGAGCCAGCTGAAAAACATCGTGTACAAGCATGATCCCCATGCGTTCGTCGTCATCGACGAAGGGGTTTCCGTGGTGGGGAATTATAAGACCAGACTCTAAGAAAAAAACGGCAGTCCGGACAGTGCGCATCAGGCACCGGCCGGGCTGTCGTTTTTTATGAGAGCATTTCTGCTGTGAAATTATTTCCGTTCATCCTTCGCCTCAGTCTTTGGCTCGCAGGTCAGGTGCATCCCCAGCTTTTTAAAGACGCCCTCATCCACGGCGGAGAGCATGACGGAGGAGTGCACCTCGCAGCCGCGGAGCTGTCTCAGCGCGCTCAACGCAAGGGCGGCACGCTTGTCCGTCGCCGCGCTGATGGAAAGCGCGATCAGGATCTCGTCGGTATGCAGTCTGGGATTGATGCTTCCCAGATAGGCGGTCTTCAAAGTCTGGATCGGTTCGATGGCCGTGGGGGAGACCAGATGAACCTCGTGGTCGATGCCTTCGATCACCTTCAGGGAGTTTAACAGGCAGGCGGAAGCCGCACCGAGCAGGTCGGTGGTCTTTCCGGTGACGAGCTGTCCGTTCGGAAGCTCGATGGCCACCGCGGGATGGCCGGTCTCCTCCTCCCTCTGCATGGCGGCCGTCACCACGGGACGGTCCTTGATGGTAAGCCCGCCCTGCTTCATGAGAAGCTGGAGCTTGTACAGGATTTCTTTGGAGCTGTTGCCCCGTTTGAGCTCGCAGAGGCAGGAGTAGTAGCGGCGAATGATCTCCTGGTTGGCGGCCTCTCTGCAGGCTTCGTCGTCAACAATGCAGTTTCCGGCCATGTTCACGCCCATATCAGTGGGAGATTTGTAGGGGCATTCGCCCATGATCTCCTCAAAAATGGCGTGAAGCACCGGGAAGATCTCTACATCCCTGTTATAATTCACCGTGGTGGTATGATAGGCCTCCAGGTGGAAGGGGTCGATCATGTTCACATCGTTCAGATCGGCGGTGGCCGCCTCGTAGGCGATGTTGACCGGATGCTTCAGCGGCAGGTTCCAGATGGGGAAGGTCTCAAATTTGGCATAGCCGGCCTGCACGCCCCTCTTGTGCTCGTGATAGAGCTGGGAAAGGCAGGTGGCCATTTTGCCGCTTCCGGGGCCGGGGGCGGTGACGACCACCAGAGGGCGGCTGGTTTCCACATATTCGTTTCTTCCATAGCCCTCGTCGCTGACGATCAGATCGATGTTGTCCGGATAGCCCTCGATCATATAGTGGAGGTAGGAGCGGATGCCCAGGTTGTTCAGCCTGGTCCGGAACTGATCCGCCGCAGTCTGCCCCGCGTACTGGGTGATGACCACGGAATCGGACAGAAAGCCCATATCCCGGAAGGTCTGGATGAGGCGGATGACCTCCGCGCCGTAGGTCAGGCCGGAATCCTGGCGTACCTTGTTGCTTTCGATGGCGGAGGCGCTGATGACCAGCACGATCTCCGCCTGATCCTTCAGCTGCTGCAGCATTTTGAACTTGCTGTCCGGCTCAAAGCCGGGAAGCACGCGGGATGCGTGGTAGTCGTCAAAAAGCTTGCCTCCGAATTCCAGGTAAAGCTTGTCGCCGAACATGGCGATGCGCTGCCGGATATGCTCGGACTGCATTTTCAGATATTTGTTGTTGTCAAATCCGTATTTCATCTGTTGGACTGTCCCTTCTGTTCTTTTTCTTTCAGTGCTGCTGCGACAAAGCCGGAGAAAAGCGGATGCGGCCTGTTGGGTCTGGATTTCAGCTCCGGATGCGCCTGGGTGGCGATGAAGAACGGGTGCTCCGGTAGCTCGCACATCTCCACGATTCGGCCGTCCGGAGACAGGCCGGAAAGCTTCATGCCTGCGGCGGTCAGGGCGCTTCGGAAATCATTGTTCACCTCATAGCGGTGTCTGTGGCGTTCATGGATGGTGGTCTCTCCGTAAAGACGGAAGGCCAGGGAATCCTCCGCAAGCACGCAGGGGTAAGAGCCAAGCCGCAGGGTGCCGCCGATGTCCTCCACTCCGTTCTGGTCGGGCATCAGGTCGATGATGGGATGGGTGGTGGAGGGGTCAAGCTCCACGCTGTGCGCGTCGGCAAAACCGAGCACGCCCCGGGCAAACTCCACAATGGCAAGCTGCATGCCCAGGCACAGGCCCAGATAGGGGATGCCGTGGGTCCTTGCCCAGGTAATGGCGTGGATCTTGCCGTCGATCCCCCTGTCGCCGAAGCCGCCGGGAACCAGGATGCCGTTCACATCAGCGAAAAGCTCCTCCGAATTCTCCGGCGTCACCTGCTCGGAATCCACCCATTTGATATGCACATTCACATGATTGGAAATGCCGCCGTGCTTCAGCGCCTCCACCACGCTGATGTAAGCGTCGTGGAGCTGAATGTATTTTCCAACCAGTGCCACCGTAACGTCGTCCTTGGGGGAACGCAGCGCTTCCACCATGGATATCCAGTCTGTCAGATCCGGCTCTCTGTTTTCCAGGGAAAGGCAGTCGCAGACCACGTCGGCCAGGTGTTCCTTTTCCATGGCAAGGGGCGCTTCATACAGATATTCCACATCCAGATTCTGCAGGACCCGGCTGCTGGGAACGTTGCAGAACAGGGCGATCTTGTCCCGGATGCTCTGGGTGAGAGGGACTTCGCTGCGGCAGACGATGATATCGGGCTGGATTCCCATTCCCTGGAGGCCCTTGACGCTCGCCTGGGTGGGCTTGGTCTTCAGCTCCTGAGAGGCACGCAGATAAGGGATCAGGGTGACGTGGATCAGGATGGCGTTTTCATGCCCGATCTCCTGCTGAAACTGCCGGATGGATTCCAGGAAGGGCTGGCTTTCAATGTCGCCCACGGTGCCGCCCACTTCGATGATGGCGATCCTGGTGTCGTCGTCGGTAAAATTACGGTAGAACCGGCTTTTAATTTCATTGGTGATATGGGGGATGACCTGGACGGTGCCCCCGCCGTAATCCCCCCGGCGCTCCTTCTGGAGCACGGACCAGTATACCTTTCCGGTGGTGACGTTGGAATTGCGATCCAGATTTTCGTCGATAAAGCGTTCATAATGCCCAAGGTCCAGATCGGTCTCGGTTCCGTCCTCCGTGACGAACACCTCGCCGTGTTGGATGGGATTCATGGTTCCGGGATCGATGTTGATGTAGGGATCGAACTTCTGCATGGTCACCTTATAGCCGCGGGCCTTTAAAAGACGTCCGAGGGAGGCCGCGGTGATCCCCTTGCCGAGACCGGATACCACACCGCCTGTTACGAATACATACTTTACTGCCATAGTGTTCTCCAATCTGCCGTATCCTGAAAAGATACGGCCTGTTGCAAATGAAAGGGTGTCATTAGGGGTAAAAGCCGCCCTGCGGAAGCCGCCTGTCCCGAAAATTCAATTTTATTATTATACAACGAAAAACAGGAGAAAATCTACTGCTTTCTGAAAAAAATCGCTCCGGATACAAAGGGAATTTAATAAATCTTTTATAGAACACACGATATTTTCACAGAATAAATATTGATTTATAAACGTTGAAAACATATAATAGGTAAGTGTTAAGCTTCGGACAGGAGGAGTAACTGCCCGTTTTTCGGGAAATATGGCCTCTCCGGAGCCGAATGCGCGAATGAATGGAAAGGAAGCCGATCCCTTCGGGGGTCGTTACCGCGGAAAGGTTTTTACGAATGGACAACAATAATCTGAACAGCTATAACGGAGGGGGCGGTTATAACAACAATAACGGCCAGGGCGGAGACCGGCAGGGCCAGGGAGGCCCCGGAGGACGGCCGCCCGGAAGACAGAATCTGATGATGATCCTGATCGCTGCCCTGGTAACCCTGGTCTGCATGAGCTTTTTCATGCGGATGTTAAGCGGCGTTTCCAGCCAGGAGATCTCCTATAACGAATTCCTGGAGATGGTCGCGGAGGGGCGTGTGGAAAGCGTGGAGATCGGAGATTCCCAGATCACCATCATCCCCAAAACGGAGAATGGGAATAACCCGTTCATGCAGCAGCCGGAGATTACCTATTATACAGGGCTGGTGGAGGACGATTCGCGGACCCAGTACCTGAAGGACAATGGCGTTGAGATCTACGGAGAGGTCCCGGATAACTCCGGCCTTCTTCTTTCGATCCTTCTGACCTATGTGCTGCCCTTTGTGGCCATCATCATTCTTTTCAATTTCCTGATGAAGAAGATGTCCGGGGGCGGAGGCCCCATGGGCGTGGGAAAGAGCAACGCCAAGGTTTACGTGCAGAAGGAAACGGGCGTTACCTTCAAGGACGTTGCGGGCGAGGACGAGGCAAAGGAATCCCTGCAGGAGGTTGTGGATTTCCTGCACAATCCGGGCAGATATTCCAAGATCGGCGCGAAGCTTCCCAAGGGCGCGCTGCTCGTCGGTCCTCCCGGAACCGGTAAGACGCTTTTGGCGAAGGCGGTGGCAGGAGAGGCCCATGTGCCCTTTTTCTCCCTGACCGGCTCCGACTTCATCGAGCTTTATGTGGGCGTGGGCGCATCCCGTGTGCGCGACCTGTTTAAGGAAGCCACCAAGAACGCGCCGTGCATCATTTTTATAGACGAGATCGACGCCATCGGCCGAAGCCGTGACTCCAAATACGGCGGAGGAAACGAGGAGCGCGAGCAGACGCTGAACCAGCTTCTGAGCGAAATGGACGGCTTTGACAGCTCCCGCGGAATCCTGATCCTGGGCGCAACGAACCGCCCGGAGATCCTGGATAAGGCGCTGCTGCGTCCCGGACGCTTTGACCGGCAGATCATTGTGGATAAACCGGACTTAAGAGGCCGCGTGGAGATCCTGAAGGTGCATTCCAAGGATGTCCTGATGGACGAAACCGTGGATCTGGACGCCATCGCGCTGGCCACCAGCGGAGCCGTGGGCTCCGACCTTGCCAATATGATCAACGAGGCCGCCATCAACGCGGTCAAGCAGGGCAGGGATTACGTCTGCCAGAAGGATCTGTTCGAGGCGGTGGAGCAGGTCTTGGTGGGCAAGGAGAAAAAGGACCGCATCATGAGCAAAGAGGAGCGCCGCATCGTTTCCTATCATGAAGTCGGCCACGCGCTGGTATCCGCCCTGCAGAAGAATTCCGAGCCTGTGCAGAAGATCACCATCGTTCCCAGGACCATGGGCGCGCTGGGCTATGTGATGCAGGTGCCGGAGGAGGAAAAATTCCTGAATACGGAGGCGGAGCTTCACGCCATGCTGGTGGGCCTGCTGGCAGGCCGCGCCGCGGAGGAGATCGTCTTCGACACCGTGACCACCGGAGCCTCCAACGATATCGAAAAGGCTACCGGCATCGCAAGGGCGATGGTGACCCAGTACGGAATGAGCAAAAAATTCGGCCTGATCGGCCTGCAGACGATAGAGAGCCAGTACCTGGAGGGCCGGGCGGTGATGAACTGCTCGGATGTGACCGCTGCGGAGGTGGATTCCGAGGTGATGCGCATTCTGAAGGAATGCTACGACGAGGCCCTGACGCTGCTGCGTGAGAACCGCGCCGTTCTGGATAAGATCGCCGCTCATCTGATCGAAAAGGAAACCATCACCGGCAAGGAATTCATGAAGATCTACCGCAGGGAGAAGGGCATCCCTGAGCCGGAAGAAAAGCCGGAGGACGGCCGTGGTCAGAATCCTGTTGGAGCACAGAGCTCCGCCGTGGTACAGAACCCTGTTGGAGCACAGAACCCCGCTGGGGCACAGAATCCTGTTGGGGCGCAGAATCCCCATGTGGGAGCTGATCCCTATAGCGGCCAGAACGCCGGCGCACCGGGGCCGGGTGCAGGCTATGGCAGACCGAATCCGGGGAGCTGGAATCCTGATTCAGGCTATGGCGCGCCGAATCCGGAGAGCTGGAATCCTGATCCAGGCTATGGTATGCCGAATCCGGGAAGCTGGAATCCCGGTCCGGGCTATGGGGCACCGAATCCGGAGAATCAGAATCCTTCTGCCGGAATACAGGGGGATGGCTGGTGGAACAACAGCGGGAGCGGCATTCCGGAACAGAACCAAGATTTCTGGACGGACGATGACGGACAGCAGAATGGTCAGGGACAGAGCCATCCCCAGGGGCCGAACCGTCCTCAAGGGCCGAACCGTCCTCAGGGGACGGTAGGAAGATTTTCAAACAGAGAGCTTCCTCCGTCGGAACAGGGAAAATAAAAACAGCTTAAACGGCCACAGCCGCTAAGGAGGCCTGGCATTACGGTGGGAAGCCGTCTTCAGAGGATATGGAGACGGCTTTCCCTGGTTTTATGGAGCGACGGGCGCGTTTTTCGGCGCAGTAAAACTGCGTTTTACTACGCCTCAGCATGGAGGAAAACATGTTTCATTTTGAGGAAGAGCTGAAAAAGCTCCCGGCAAAGCCGGGGGTTTATATCATGCATGACAAGGACGACGCCATCATCTATGTGGGAAAGGCGATCAGCCTGAGGAACCGGGTGCGTTCCTATTTTCGGGAAAGCACGAACAAAAGCCCGAAAATTGAAAAGATGGTGACGAAGATCGCCCGCTTCGAGTATATTGTGACCGATTCGGAGCTGGAGGCGCTGGTGCTGGAAAATAACCTGATCAAGGAACATAATCCAAAATACAACACCATGCTGAAGGACGACAAAACCTATCCTTATATTAAGGTAACGATGGGGGAGGATTTTCCAAGGGTGCTGTTTTCCAGGCAGATGAAAAAGGATAAATCCCGCTACTTCGGGCCGTTTACCTCCGCGTTCGCGGTGAAGGAAACCATCGATCTGATCAACAAGCTGTACCGGCTGCGCACCTGCAGCCGGGTGCTTCCAAGGGATATCGGGCTGGAGCGTCCCTGCCTGAATTATCACATCGGGCAGTGCATGGCTCCCTGCCAGGAATATGTGACGAAGGAGGAGTACCGCGCGCAGGTGGAGCAGGCGCTGGACTTCCTGAACGGAAACTACGCGCCGATCCTGAACAACCTGAAGCAGAAAATGGAGGAGGCGTCGGAGAATCTGGAATTTGAGGAGGCCATCCGCTACCGGGATCTGTACAACAGCGTGAAGCAGGTGGCTCAGAAGCAGAAGATCACGGACAGCGACGGGGAGGATAAGGATGTCATCGCCCTGGCGAGGGATGAAAATGACGCGGTGGTTCAGGTCTTTTTTGTCAGAGGAGGTAAGCTGATCGGCAGGGAGCACTTCATCATGACCCGGACGCAGGACTGCACGCAGGCGCAGGTCCTGCTGGATTTTGTCAAGCAGTTTTATGCGGGCACGCCCTTCATTCCCAGAGAGCTGATGCTGCAGCATGAGATCGAGGACATTCCGGTGCTGGAGCAGTGGCTTTCCGCCAGAAAAGGAAGCCGGGTGTATATTCGCGTGCCCAAAAAGGGAACCAAAGAAAAGCTGGTGGAGCTTGCGGCGACCAACGCGGCACTGGTTTTGAGCAAGGACCGGGAGCGGATCAAGCGGGAGGAGGGCCGCACCATCGGCGCGGTCAAAGAAATCTGCGCCCTGCTGTCCCTTCCGGAGGTTAATCGGATGGAGGCCTTCGATATTTCCAACATCAGCGGCTTTGAAAACGTGGGTTCCATGGTGGTTTATGAAAAAGGGAAACCGAAACGCAGCGATTACCGGAAATTCAAGATCAAAACGGTAGCAGGGCCTGACGACTACGCCTGCATGAAGGAGGTGCTGACCAGGCGCTTTAAGCACGGAATGGAGGAATCGAAGGAGCTTGAGGAAAAGCAGATGGAAAAGGAATTCGGCAGCTTCACCCGCTTCCCTGATCTCCTCCTGATGGACGGAGGTAAGGGCCAGGTCAACGTGGCTCTTCAGGTGCTTGAGGAGCTTGGGCTGTCCATTCCGGTCTGCGGCATGGTCAAGGACGACAACCACAGGACGAGAGGGCTGTATTATCAGAACCGGGAGATCGAGATCGATACCAGGAGCGAGGGCTTCAAGCTCATCACCAGGATTCAGGACGAGGCGCACCGCTTCGCCATCGAATACCACCGTTCTCTGCGGAGCAAGGAGCAGGTGCGTTCCGTGCTGGACGGAATCCCCGGAGTGGGCCCGGCAAGGAGAAAGGCCCTGATGCGGGACTTCAAATCCATCGAGGAGATCCGCCAGGCCGACGCGGAAAGACTGGCCCAGGTGCCGGAGATTCCCGAACACGTTGCGGAAGAAATCTATTCTTTTTTTCATGGTTCTGTGTTAAAATAAGCACAGATAAACGGCTCCTGTCCGGAAGGCCGCCCGCGGAGGGCGCATGTCCGTCCGGAGTGCACATTGCAACAGACAGAAAAAAGAAAGTGGAGGTAGTCATGCCGCATGTAAATCTGACCGAGGTCATAGCGAAAATGAAGCTGGAAAACCTGACGCCTGAGGTTGAGGTGAAGGGGATCAAGATCACACAGCCTGACGTCAACAGACCGGCGCTTCAGCTCGCCGGTTATTTTGAGCATCATGAACCCACGCGGGTGCAGATCATCGGATTTGTGGAATATTCCTATATGGAAGCCATGCCGGAGGAGAGAAAGCTGGAAATTTACAATCAGTTTTTCTCCTATACCATGCCCTGCATCGTTTACTGCAGGGAGCTGAAGCCGGATCCGCTGTTTCGGCAGATCGCCATCGAGAAAAAGGTGCCGATCCTGATGACGAAGAAGGCCACTTCCGCCTTCAAGGCGGAGATCATCCGCTGGCTGAACGTGAAGCTTGCGCCCTGCATTTCCGTGCACGGCGTGCTGGTGGACGTTTACGGCGAAGGCGTTCTGATCACCGGTGAAAGCGGGATCGGAAAATCTGAAGCTGCGCTGGAGCTGATCCGGAGAGGCCATCGTCTGGTTTCCGACGATGTGGTTGAGATCCGCAAGGTCAGCGACGACACGCTGATCGGAACCGCGCCGGATATCACAAAGCATTTTATCGAGCTGCGGGGCATCGGGATCATTGATGTCAAGACCCTGTACGGTATTTCCAGCGTCAGGGATACCCAGAACATCGATCTGGTCATCCGCCTGGAGGACTGGAACAAGGACAAGGAGTACGACAGGCTGGGGCTGGAGGAGGAATATACCGAATACCTCGGAAACAAGGTGGTCTGCCACAGCATCCCGATCCGTCCGGGCCGGAACCTGGCGGTGATCTGCGAATCGGCGGCGGTAAACCACCGGCAGAAGAAGATGGGCTACAACGCGGCGCAGGAGCTGTACACGCGCGTACAGAACTCCCTGGCCCGCAGAAGAGAAGAGGACGACGAATAGGGAGGAGAAAAAAGTGAGATATTGTTTTGGTGTGGACGTGGGAGGAACCACGGTCAAGCTCGGATTCTTTGATGAAGAAGGAAACCTTCTGGAAAAGTGGGAGATCCCGACGAGAACGGAGGATAACGGAAAGCATATCCTGCCCGACGTGGCGGCAAGCATTCTGGACAAAATGAAGGAGCGGGAGGTCTCGAGAGAGGACATCGTCGGCGTGGGAATCGACGCGCCGGGCCCCATCGACGCGAAGGGCACGGTGTACGTTGCGGTAAACCTGGGCTGGGGAACCTTCAGCCTGAAGAACGAGCTCCAGAGCCTGCTGAATCTGCCCGTGGAGGCCGGAAATGACGCCAATGTGGCAGCGCTCGGAGAAATGTGGAAGGGCGGCGGTCAGGGCTATTCCAACGTTGTTGTGGTAACGCTGGGAACCGGCGTGGGCGGCGGTATCATCGTGGACGGAAAGATCCTTTCCGGAGCCACCGGATCGGGCGGCGAGATCGGCCATATCCATGTGATGGATTCGGAAACGGAGCCCTGCAACTGCGGCAACTGCGGCTGTCTGGAGCAGTATACCTCCGCTACGGGAATCGTGCGTCTTGCGAAGCGCCGTCTGGCAGAGGATGATAAGTCCAGCGTGCTGAGAGAGTGCGCCAATATTTCCGCCAAAACCGTGTTCGATGCGGTGAAGGACGGGGATGAGCTGGCGATCGAGGTGGCGGAGCGTTTCGGACAGATTCTCGGAAAAGCCCTTGCCGGAATCGCGGCAGTGGTGAATCCGGAGATTTTTGTAATCGGAGGAGGCGTTTCCAAGGCAGGTCCGATCCTTCTGGATTATATTCAGAAAAATTATATGCAGGCTGCGTTTACCGGAGCCCGCGGGGCGCTGTTTTCTCTGGCGACGCTGGGAAATGACGCCGGAATCTACGGAGCGGCGAAGCTGGTTCTGGATTAAAGAAGCCGGAAACGGCATAGGATAAAGACAGAAGTAAAATTATGAGGAATGGGAGCCGGCAGTGAGCAAAGCTTTATTGGAATTTCTGGCAAGTGTGGTGCCAGAGCAGAATATCAGTCAGCAGGAACCGATGTCCGAGCATACGACCTTCCGTGTGGGAGGTCCGGCGGAGGTGTTCGTGACGGTGGACGACAGAGAACAGCTGCAAAAAGTGATCCGCTATCTGAACCTGACAGGATGGCCGTATTTCCTGCTGGGAAACGGGAGCAATCTCCTGGTGGGAGATAAGGGCTACAGAGGCGTGGTGATCCGGCTGGGCCAGGAATTTGCAAATGTAAAAATGGAAGGAGACCGGCTGACCTGCGGGGCAGCCGTTTCTCTGGCAAAGGCGGCAAAAACGGCCATGGAGAACGGTTTTTCCGGTCTGGAATTCGCGTCCGGCATTCCCGGAAGCATGGGAGGCGGCGTCCGGATGAACGCGGGAGCCTACGGCGGAGAGCTGGGAGAGCTGGTGGAATCGGTTCTGGTGATGGCGAAGGACGGAAGCCTCATGGAGCTGGACAATGATACCATGGAGTTCGGCTATCGGAAAAGCGTGCTGAGAGACAGACCCTACGCGGTCCTGGAGGTGACGATGAAGCTTCAGGAGGGTGTCCGTGAGGAGATCCTGGCCAAAATGAACGAGCTTGGGATGAAGCGGCGGCAGAAGCAGCCGCTGGAATATGCCAGCGCCGGCAGCACTTTTAAGCGGCCGGAGGGGTATTTTGCCGGAAAGCTGATCATGGATGCCGGCCTTCGGGGCATGCGGATCGGGGGCGCAAGGGTGTCGGATAAGCACTGCGGCTTCATCATCAACGACGGAACGGCGACCGCGGCGGACATTGCGGAGCTGATCGAGGAGGTTTCCGAGACAGTGAAGGAAAAATTCGGCGTGAGGCTGGAGCCGGAGATCATTTTTCTCGGGGATTTTTAAATACCGGATGTACCATTGGAGGAATGACGGGTGAGATTCGTAGTAGTAACTGGAATGAGCGGGGGCGGAAAAAGCACGGCGATGAAGTTTCTGGAGGACGCCGGCTTTTTCTGCGTGGACAACCTGCCCGTGCCGCTGATCGAGAAATTTATGGAGCTGCTCACGATGCCGAACAACGAGATATCCAAGGCCGCCCTGGGCCTGGATGTACGCGCGGAGCAGA
Source organism: Candidatus Eisenbergiella merdavium (assembly GCA_019119595.1). Taxonomy (GTDB): domain Bacteria; phylum Bacillota; class Clostridia; order Lachnospirales; family Lachnospiraceae; genus Eisenbergiella; species Eisenbergiella merdavium. The sequence goes on from DWWS01000031.1 coordinate 87,382, forward strand.
CCTTTGGAGAAGCGCTGAAGATCCTTGACAGAATGCGGCAGAACGGCTTTATTTTTGAAATTCTTTTCATGGATGCGGGAGACAACACACTGGTGAAGCGATATAAGGAAACACGCCGCATGCATCCGCTCTGTACGCCACAGAATAACAGGATCGAGGACGGGATCCGTAGGGAGAGACAGATTCTTGCGGACATGAAAAAGCGCGCCGACTATATCATTGATACCTCAAAGCTTCTGACCCGTGAGCTGAAGGAAGAAATAGACAGGATTTTTGTTCAGAACGGGGAATATAATAACCTTATGGTCAGCATCGTGTCCTTCGGCTTCAAGCACGGGATCCCGGCGGATGCAGACCTGGTTTTTGACGTGAGGTTTCTCCCAAATCCCTTCTATATCGACGAGCTGAAGTATATGACCGGAAACGATAAGGGTGTGCAGGACTACGTGATGAGCTTCCCGGAGGCGGGGCAGTTTCTGGACAAACTGACGGACATGCTTCTTTTTCTGATCCCGAATTATATTAAGGAAGGAAAATATCAGCTTGTGGTCGGAATCGGCTGTACGGGAGGAAAGCACCGCAGCGTCACCCTTGCCAACGAGCTGTATGAGAGGCTTAAGGGAAAGGGAAGCTACGGACTGACGATCAGCCACAGAGATGTGCGCTGACAGGAATGAGGATGGAATGTCTTTTTCAGGAACGGTAAAGGAAGAGCTGCTGAAGCATGTGCCGGCGGCACGGCATTGCCAGATTGCGGAGCTGGCCGCGATCCTGCATTTCTGCGGCCATTATGAAGGCCTGGATCAGGAGACTGCGCAGGATATCCCTGCCGGCTCAGCCTGGCCGAATGGAAAGAATGTATTTGTGCAAAATGCTGAAAAAACAGATAAAAATACAGTGAAGTTGTTCGTTCAGGCCGAAAATGAGGCGGTTGTCAGAAAATGCTTTACATTGTTAAGGAAAACATTTAATATAAATACTAGCGTAAATGAGACATTTTCAAAAAAAACCGCAGGAAGACCGGCTTCCTGCAGTATTCTTCTGGAAAAGCCAGAGGAGGCCGCACAGGTTCTCCAGGCTGCAAAGTTCATGGATAAAGACGGCAGACTTACGGATCTACGGGACCCGGTGAGTTCTCTGATCATTAAAAACGCGTGCTGCCAGAGGGCATTCCTGAGAGGAGCGTTTCTTGCGGCGGGCTCCATGAGCGATCCGGAAAAGAGCTATCATCTGGAGATCGTCTGTACAAATGCCGCGCAGGCGGAACAGATCTGCTCTATTCTGCTTCTTTTTCAGGTGGAAGCAAGAATCGTACAGCGTAAGAAGTATCAGATCGTATATATGAAGGATGGTGCGGGGATTTCGGATTTCCTGAATATCGTGGAGGCCCACGTATCCCTGATGACATTTGAAAATTACAGAATTGTGAAGGAAATGCGCAATTCCGTAAACAGAAGAGTAAACTGTGAAACAGCAAATATCAGCAAGACAGTCAGCGCATCCACCCGCCAGGTGGACGACATTCTGTTTCTGAAGCAGAAGTACGGACTGGCCAATCTCCCGGAGAATCTGCGCGAGATGGCTGAGGTGCGGCTTGAAAATCCTGATGCTCCTCTTCGGGAGCTGGGGGAATATCTGAATCCTCCGGTGGGAAAATCAGGAGTGAATCACAGGCTTCGTAAGCTGAGCGAGCTTGCAGACAGGCTCAGAGAAGGGCCGAAAGAGCAGTAAAGGAGGAGAAATTATGAAAATGAAGGCAGTCAAAATTCAGCTGAGCAGCGGACTGGAGGCGAGACCGGTTGCGATGCTCGTGCAGGTGGCAAGCCAGCATGACAGCACCGTATATCTGGAATCCGAAGGACGCCGCGTCAATGCCAAGAGCATTATGGGTATGATGAGTCTGGGTCTGGACACCGGAGAGATGGTGACGGTGATCGCGGATGGCCCGGATGAGGAAACGGCAGTAGAGGATATCGCAAAATATCTGTGCAGCGGAAAAGAATAATTCAGGCAATATGATATATGTAATCTGTATTACATATATTGCACAGGCGTTCAGATAAAGAGGAAGGAGCATGATTCATGCTCCTTTTTATCATTAAGAAAGCCCGCTGCGTTTTGAAGTTCGGAAGGGAGGCGTTCATTCATGGCAAAGAAGAAAATGCTTTTTATTTACAATCCGAAGGCCGGTAAGGGACAGATCAGAAATCACCTGAGCGATGTGATCGATATCCTGGTGAAGGGCGGGAACGAGGTTACGGTTTATCCCACACAGTATGCGGGTGATGCGGTCCGGGCTGCGCAGGAGAAGGCGAAAAGATACGACTGCGTGGTTGCGAGCGGCGGAGACGGCACGCTGGATGAGGTTGTGACGGGAATCCTGAGGAGCACAAAAATAGTTCCGGTTGGATATATACCGGCGGGCAGCACGAACGATTTCGCCAACAGCCTGGGACTTCCGAAGAATATGCTTCAGGCGGCGAAAACCGTGGTAGAGGGAGAGCTTTTCTCCTGCGATATCGGTTCCTTCAACGAGGATACCTTCGTCTACATAGCGGCCTTCGGGCTTTTTACGGACGTGTCCTATGAGACGAAGCAGGAATATAAAAACGTGCTTGGCCACATGGCCTATCTTCTGGAGGGAATGCGGCGGCTTCCCGCCGTCCGTTCCTACCGGGTGAAGGTGACGGCGGAGGAGATGGAGGTGGAAGGGGACTTTATCTTCGGGATGGTGACCAATTCCGTCTCGGTGGGAGGGTTTAAACGGATCACGGGAAAATATGTGGAGCTGGACGACGGCCTGTTTGAGGTGACGCTGATCAAGAAGCCCAACAATCCCATGGAGCTGAATCAGATCCTTGCTGACCTGGTAAACCGGAACATCGATACGGATCAGATGTACTGCTTCAAAAGCGCGTCGCTGCGTTTTGAATCGGAGGAGGAGGTGCCGTGGGCGCTGGACGGGGAATTCGGAGGAAAGCACCGCACGGTGGATGTTCAGAACCAGAAGCGCCTGATGCAGTTTCGGGTTCCTGGCAGGACGAATTCGTGAAAACTTTAACTTTCCTTATTTTCTTTTGCGGGAAGATGGGGTATAATAGCATCGGTAAAAGGCTTTATTTTACAAATTCAAGCAAGGCAGCCACGTCTTCGGCTTGTCCGTCCGGACGGCTCCGGGAGGCCGACGCTGCCGAATGGAAAGCCGCTTTTGCGGCGGAACAGGAGGAAACATGTTAGTATCAGCAAAAGAAATGCTCGACAAGGCGAAAGCCGGCCACTATGCGGTGGGCCAGTTCAACATCAACAATCTGGAGTGGACGAAATCCATTCTTCAGACGGCTCAGGAGCTGAGCTCTCCCGTTATCCTCGGCGTTTCCGAGGGCGCAGGAAAGTATATGGGCGGTTATAAGACCATCGTTGGAATGGTAAACGGAATGCTCGAGGAGCTGAACATCACCGTTCCGGTAGCCCTGCATCTGGATCACGGCGGATACGATGCCTGCTATAAGTGCATCGAGGCCGGATTTTCTTCCATCATGTTCGACGGCTCTCACTATCCCATCGAGGAGAACGTGGAAAAGACCAAGGAGCTGGTTGCTGCGGCTCATGAGAAGGGACTTTCCATCGAAGCTGAGGTTGGTTCCATCGGCGGCGAAGAGGACGGCGTGATCGGAATGGGCGAGTGCGCGGATCCCAAGGAGTGCAAGATGGTGGCTGATCTTGGCGTTGATTTCCTGGCAGCAGGCATCGGCAACATCCACGGAAAATATCCTGCAAACTGGCAGGGCCTTTCCTTCGAGACTCTGGATGCCATCCAGCAGCTCACCGGAGATCTTCCGCTGGTTCTGCACGGCGGCACCGGAATCCCGGCCGACATGATCAAGAAGGCAATCTCCCTCGGCGTTTCCAAGATCAACGTGAACACCGAGTGCCAGCTCGCATTTGCCGCTGCTACCAGAGAGTATATCGAGGCAGGCAAGGATCAGCAGGGCAAGGGCTATGACCCTCGTAAGCTTCTTGCTCCCGGCGCACAGGCCATCAAGGATACCGTTAAGGAGAAGATGGAAATGTTCGGTTCCATCGGAAAGGCCTGAGAAGCGGGTTTTAGGCTCAGATTATGAATTTAATTTCAGAACAGGAACCGGCATGGCGGAGGCTGTGCCGGTTCCTGTTTTATCAGAGAGCGGATTATGATGATTAAGACGGAAATTAAAAATATTCCATTATGCTTTGAAACGGCTCCGGGACTTTTTTCACCAAATTCCGTGGACCCGGGCACCCTTGCCATGCTTTCCGCGGTCGAATTTGTCCGGGAAGACAGAGTGTTGGACCTGGGGTGCGGATATGGTCCGGTAGGAATTCTGGCGGCCAGGCTGATCGGAGAAGAAAAAGTGATTATGTGTGATATTTCCGACGATGCCATACAATATGCGAAAAGAAACGCGGTGAGAAACGGAGTCGGAGGTGTTGAGATTCGTAAGAGTGACGGCCTGACAGGAATTGCGGAAAGAGATTTCACTAAAATTTTGTCAAATCCGCCTTATCATACGGATTTCTCTGTGGCAAAGCATTTTATTGAGGATGGCTACCGAAGACTTGCCTGGGGGGGGCTGATGGTCATGGTGACCAAACGAAGGGATTGGTATAAAAATAAACTTGCGGCGGTTTTTGGCGGGGTAAAGATTTTGCAGGCAGATGGATACTATGTATTCCTTGCCGAAAAGAGGGAACACAACCCTTCGGGGAAGAAGAAAGACGGGAAAACCCAAAAAGGTTTGTCTAAAAAGCTGAGAAGAAAATATGGGGAGTAGGGCGAACAGAGTCAAAAAAGGAGGAGATATGAGAGAGATTATCAACGGAAGCAGTCTGACACTTGGCACCTGCTACTACCCTGAGCACTGGGACAGAAGCCTGTGGGAGGAGGACCTGAACCGGATGCTTGAGGCAGGTATCCGTGTGATCCGCATCGCGGAATTTGCCTGGAACAAGATCGAGCCGAGGGAGGGGGAATATACATACGAGTTTTTTGATTCCTTCCTGGATGTGGTGGAAAAAACGCCGATGAAGGTCATTTTCTGCACGCCGACGGCGACGCCGCCCGCCTGGCTTACGGAGGAATATCCGGAGGTGCTGAACGCGCAGATGGACGGGACGCTTTACCGGCATGGGGCGAGGAGGCATTATAATTACAATTCTCCCGTTTATCAGCGGTTTGCGGCGAACATCACGGAGAGATCCGCCGCCCATTACGGCCCGCGTCCCTGTGTGATCGGCTGGCAGATCGACAACGAGTTAAACTGCGAGACCTCGGAATTTTATTCGGAGAGCGATACCGCCGCCTTCCGGGAATTTTTGAAGAAAAAATACGGCACCGTCGAGGCGCTCAACGAGGCCTGGGGCACGGTGTTCTGGAACCAGACCTATACGGCCTGGAGCGAGGTGTATGTGCCGCAGACCACCATCAGCAATTCCACCAATCCTCACCGGGTGTTGGATTATCTGCGCTTCATTTCCGACAGTGCCTGCCGTTTTGCCGGGCTGCAGGCCAGAATCATACGCAAATACAAAAAGCCGGACGACTTTATCACCACCAACGGCCTGTTCGGGAACCTGGACAACCACAGGCTTGCGGAGGAAAGCCTGGACTTCATGACATACGATTCCTATCCCAACTTTGCCTATTGTCTGGATGATTACAGGAAGGACGATCCTCTGAAAGACCGCAAATGGAGCCGCAATCTGACGGAAACGAGGGCGGTCTCCCCGGTTTTCGGCATCATGGAGCAGCAGTCCGGGGCCAACGGCTGGAATACCCGGATGGAAGCGCCCACACCCCGTCCAGGCCAGATGACCCTGTGGACGCTTCAGTCCATCGCGCATGGGGCGGATTTCGTGAGCTATTTCCGCTGGCGTACCTGCACGGTGGGGACGGAAATCTACTGGCACGGCATTCTGGATTATTCCGGCAGGGAGAACCGGAGGCTCCGGGAGCTTCGGGACATCCACAGAAAGCTGGAGGGCCTGCAGGAGGTGGCAGGCTCCGTCTATGAGGCCAGGGTGGGGATCCTGAAGGATTACGACAATATCTGGGACGCCCAGCTTGACCGGTGGCATGAGCGGGTGGAAAGAGAGAGCCAGAAAAATCTGTTTGCCGCGGCCCAGCTGATGCACACGCCGGTTGATTTCGTCTATCTGACGGAGAAGACGACCCTTTCCGATCTGAGAAGGTATGAGCTTTTGTTCTATCCCCATGCGGTGATCCTGACGAAGGAGCGCATGGCCCTTCTGGAGGAATATGTGCGGGAGGGCGGAAGACTGGTCATGGGCTGCCGCACCGGCTACAAGGACTTAAACGGCAGATGCGTCATGGACTGCCTGCCCGGCCTGGCGGCGGAGCTTACCGGAACGGATATCCCGGAATACAGCTTTGTCGCGCCGGATGAGGAGACGGTTTACGCGGATTGGGACGGAGAACGGATCGAAGCCGCCGTGTTCAACGACATCCTCTCCCCTGCGGGAGAAAACGCCCGGGTGCTCGCTTCCTATGAAAACAGCTGTTATGCGGGAGAACCCGCGCTCATCCAAAACCGCTTCGGTAAAGGCGAGGCCTATTACTTCGGCGGCGCGTTTGCCCTGGATACGGCGAAAACCTTCCTCCGGAAGCTCGGAGCGGCGCAGCCCTACAAAGAGCTGATCGAAGCGCCGGAGGGCTGTGAGATCGCGGTGCGTAGCGCGATGCGCAGGAAAAGCGTCCCGGCCGGAACGGAAGATGCGAAGGGGGAAGCCTTCCTTTTCGTGCTCAATTATCAGCATGAGCCTGTGCAGATCACGCTGAAGCGGCCCATGCGGGAGCTGACCGGAGGACAGACGGAGAATGGAGCGGTGACGGTGGAAAAATTCGGCGTAAGGGTGTACCGGATGCCCGAATGATGGTGTGCCGCCTGGCTTTCTGATAAAAATTTAAGGCAAATTTTATTGATTTAATTGAGTTATTATGTATAATTATGGATAGGGAAACAGGAGCGGACCTTCCGATTTTCCTGAAAAAATAAAGAAAAGAGGTAAAGAGGTAAGATGGCAGCGATTGATTTAACCAAGTATGGCATCACGGGAACCGTTGAGATCGTTCATAATCCTTCTTATGAGCTTTTGTTTGAAGAAGAAACCAAGCCGGAACTTGAGGGATTTGAAAAGGGCCAGGTCAGCGAGCTGGGCGCAGTGAACGTTATGACCGGTATCTACACGGGACGTTCCCCCAAAGACAAATTCATCGTAATGGATGAGAATTCCAAAGACACCGTATGGTGGACCTCCGATGAGTACAAGAACGACAACCATCCCGCATCCGAAGAGACCTGGAAGGTGGTAAAGGATATCGCCCTGAAGGAGCTCTCCGATAAGAAGCTGTACGTTGTGGATGCGTTCTGCGGCGCCAACAAGGACACCCGCATGGCGATCCGTTTCATCATGGAAGTGGCCTGGCAGGCTCACTTTGTTAAGAACATGTTCATCCAGCCTTCCGAGGAGGAGCTTGCGGACTTCGAGCCTGACTTCGTTGTTTACAACGCTTCCAAGGCGAAGGTTGAGAACTACAAGGAGCTGGGACTGAATTCCGAGACGGCGGTCGTATTCAACATCACCAGCCGCGAGCAGGTTATCCTGAACACCTGGTACGGCGGAGAGATGAAGAAGGGTATGTTCTCCATGATGAACTACTACCTGCCTCT